>JAFXCN010000024.1 GCA_017521465.1 Clostridia bacterium
ATTTTTTCTACATTGTATGTATCTAAGTTTTTGTTATAGTTCCAAAATTCATCTATTTCATCACTGATTTCTTTTAGCATTTTTCTTTCGGTTCTTGTTTTTCCTTCTAGTTCGCCATATCCTCTTTCCATTAATCTTTTGTCTTCGATGATTGGTGCGTTGAAGTTTTTGTTGATTATTTCGGCTGTTTCTTTTGCTCTTTTTAATGGAGATGTGATTATTAGATCGATGTTTTCGTTTTTGATTTGTTCTCCTGTGATTTGCGCTTGCTCTCTTCCTATTTCATTTAACTCGATATCAGTCTGTCCTTGCATTTTTTCTAATGCATTCCATTCTGTTTGTCCATGTCTTACTACAAATATCTCCATCCGCTTCTCCTTTCCCGGTGCACTCGTGCACCGTACTATTCACTCTTCACCATTCACTCTTCACTGCTTTTTCAGTTGTTGTTTGTTCTCTTATTTTATTATAAAACAAATCATTTTTAAATAGTTATTTGCTTGTTCGTCTGACTGGCAACCCAATCGAAACATTTTTCGTCAGACACAAAAGTGGCAAGCACGCTTGCCACAGTGAATAACTAATAGTGAATGGTGAATAGTATTTGATTATCCAAATTGATATAAGAAGCTACTATTCATTATTCACTTTTCACTATTAACTAATAAACGACCCCCGAGGCAGTTGCGCTCGGGGGTTGTTTTTTATACGAATGGTTCTACATTCCAACTAGTCAAGTTTTTGTGTATTTGTTCTTTGGTGTATTGACCGGATTTGAATGCTTCGATTGTGGCCTGCAGCCTATCAACGTCGCAACCGCATGCTTCGGTCCAGAGTATTGATATCATGCTTCCATCTAGTCCTAGTTCGTTTAGGTAATGGATGTCGCTTAGCTTCAGCTCGGACAGGCAATCTATTGCATTGTTGTCGCCACCGGTCATGATTAGCATCATGTCTTTAAATTGCATTCTTTCTTCAAAGAAACCATTCCGTCTGCCATTCATTGTGTTTTCCTCCATTTCGGATTTTTCATTGTATAACGATTCTCTACGTTGTGATTATAGCATGGTTCTGACATATGCGCAATTGGCAAATTTCTTCTCTTATCTCTCCAATATCATTTCCGCACAATCCCAGTTTTCATCATAAAATTTGTATGCGTTTTGCTCGACTTCTACTACTTTAAATCCTACTGCTTTGTAGCAATTGAATGCGCTTTCATTGCTTGTGAATACTCCTAAGTTTATTTCTTTTGCTCCTAGTTTTTCTTGCGCATAGTTAATTGCTTCTTCTATTATTTTTTTGCCATATCCTTTTCCTCTGATTGTGCTGTCTACTATGATGAAGCCCATTCTGATTACTGATGTATCTTCTTTAGGATTTCTCAATATTAAATGCCCTATGATTTTTCCGTCTTCTTCTAATGTGAGCGGATAAAATTTTGATGCTTTTTGGCATTCTATATAATTGCTATTTATGTCTGCAGGCAAAGCTGGATACTTTTCGTATCTGTCCGCACTCCATAGTCTAAATTCTCTTTCGTTTTTTATCCAATTTAATATTTCTTCTGCATCTGTTTCTTTGTATGCTCTTAGTTCCATCTCTTTCCTCCTTCAGCGAAGCTGTACTCTTCACTGTTCACTATTCGTTATTCACTGCATTTCCGTCTACCCTCTTAATTTCTCTATTATTTCTTTATCTATTACTACTATTCCTCTTTCATTTACGAATAGTTTTGATCCAATTACATTTCCTTCGTATCGTGGTATTAGTTGAAAGTGCAAATGGTTTCTTCCGTCATCACACATTGTGCACATGTATACTTTTTCAGCACCTAATACTTCTTTGATTTTATTCGTTACATGTGTTGCTGCTTCCATTACTGCTGTTCCTACTTCTACTGGCATTTCTGATATATCTTCATAATGTTCTTTTGCTAATATGATTGTGTGTGCAGGAGTTCTCGGATATTCTTCTAAGAAGCATATTACTTTTTCATTTTCGTATATTATTCTGTCAGTATAATCTGTATATAGCCCTCCAAATTCTTGATTGTAACATGATGGACACAAATTTTTGTTTTTAATTTCTTTTACTTTTGCTCCAACTTCTTTTTTCTTTTGTTTTTCTTCTTCAGTCATTTCTCTAATTAACATACGCTTCTCCTTTCCCGGTGCACTCGTGCACCGTACTCTTCACTATTCGCTTTTCACTTTTTTCAATTGTTGTTTGTTCTCTTATTGTATTATAAAACACACCATTTTTAAATAGTTTTTTGCTTGTTCGTCTGGCAGCCTATCCATTCGAATCAATTTTGTCTTGACATTATGTTAATTTTGTGATAAAGTGTCTACGCTATAAAAATATATAAGGAGGATTCCACTATGTCCTATCCCAAGCGTGTTTCCATCCCTGTATACGGTACCAAGTATCATCTTGAAGTTGATGTCGGCAAGTGGGATTGCAATCGCGAAGCTGCGCACTGCCATGTCTGTTCCGGTCGTGACCGGATTGCTCAGGTTTGGCTGTCTACCTGCTCTTTCGAGCGGACTCCCAGCGAAATTTCTCACAATGATCGCAGCCGGATTCTCGACGCGGTTTCTGACAACACCTATGAACTGAATTCGGCTTACGAGCACAATCGTATGTACGGTGCTGATTAAGGAGGTAAATGCCCATGGTCTATCCTGAGATTGTCACTTTCCTTGTGTCCGGCACTAAGTACTATGTTGAGGTTGATATTGCTAAGGATGGTTGCAATCGTGAAGCACCTCATTGCCATGTGACTGACGGCAAGCAGCGCATCGCACAGGTTTCTCTTTCTCCCATCGAATTCAACGGCATGCCTGCTGAAATCGCGGATAAGGATCGCAAGCGCATTCTGGAAGCTATTTCCGAGCAGCTGCCTACGCTGGAATATGCCTACAATCACAACCGCAAGTATGGCACAAATTAATGCTTAATTAAGCTTTTGCCCCTCTCAAGAGAACGAGAGGGGCTTTTTTATACAAAAAAGTACAGCTTTCTCTAGCTGTACTTTTCTTTTTATTATTTTATTCTTAATATTCTTAATGCATTTAATACTGCAATTACTGATACTCCTACATCTGCAAATACTGCTTGCCACATATTTGATAATCCTAATGCGCTTAATATTAGTACTACTACTTTTACTAATATTGCAAACCATATGTTTTGATTTACTATTCGCATTGTCTTTTTGGATAGCTTTATTGCATTTACTATCTTTGAAGGTTCATCTGTCATAATTACAACATCTGCGGCCTCTATCGCTGCATCTGAACCTAGCGCACCCATTGCTATTCCTATATCTGCAAGAGCTATTACTGGTGCATCATTTATTCCATCACCTGCAAATATTAACTTGCCTTTTTCTGATTTTTCTTTTAACAATTCTTCTACTTTTTCTACTTTGTTTTGTGGCAATAGTTCTGCATATACTTTATCCATTCCTAATTTGCTTGCTACATTTTCACCAACATTTTTTCTATCGCCCGTTAACATTACTGTTTGTTTGATGTTGTTTTTCTTTAATTCTTTTATTGCTGTTATTGCATCTTCTTTTATTTTATCTGCTATTAAAATATATCCAGCATAAACTTTTTCTATTGCTATGTATAGCACTGTTCCTACATCCTCACATTTTGAAAATTCAATTTGATTTTCATTCATCAATCTTTCGTTTCCTATTAGCACTTCTTTATTGTCTACAACCGCCATTAATCCACGACCTGTTAGATCTTCTGTTTTGCTTATTCTCTTTTCTTCTATTTCTTTGTTATATGCTTTTTTTACTGATAATGCTATTGGATGTTCTGAATAAAACTCTACATGTGCAGCTATGTCCAAAAGTTCATCTTCTGGCATATTTACTGCATAGACTTTTTGCACTTCAAATACACCTTCTGTTAACGTTCCTGTTTTATCAAACACAGCAATTTCTGTATTTGCAATTGCTTCTAAAAAGTTACTTCCTTTTATCAACACTCCCATTTTCGATGCTGCACCTATTCCACTAAAGAAGCTTAATGGTATTGATATTACAAGTGCGCAAGGGCAAGATACTACCAAGAATGACAACGCTCTATATATCCAATCTTCAAACGTTGCACCATCAATAGTTAGCGGAGGAACTATCGCTAGTATAACAGCGATAATTACTACTATTGGTGTATAGTATTTTGCAAATTTTGTTATAAAGTTTTCTGATTTTGACTTTCTATTACTTGCATTTTCTACTAATTCTAATATTTTGTTTACTGTTGAATCACTATATTCTTTTGTTACTTTAAGTTTTAACACTCCATCTAAATTGATACATCCACTTAATACTTCATTGCCTTCTATTACTTTTCTCGGAAGCGATTCACCTGTTAATGCTTTAGTGTCTAGATTTGATTTTCCTTCGACAACAATTCCATCTATCGGAACTTTTTCACCTGGTTTCACTACTATAATTTCATCTATTTTAACATCATCAGGATCAACTTCTTCTACATTATCATTTCTAATTACATTTGCTACTTCAGGTCTAATATCCATTAGTGTTGCTATTGACTTTCTCGATTTATTAACTGCATAATTTTGAAACACTTCTCCAACTTGATAAAACAACATTACAGCAACAGCTTCCGGGAATTCTCCAATGGCAAATGCGCCAAGGGTTGCAATCGACATCAAAAAATTTTCATCAAATACTTCACCACGCAAAATATTTCTCAACGCTTTCTTCAATATTCCTAATCCAACAATTAAATATGCAATTACAAATAGTATTTTATTTATTAGTTCGTTGCCTAATTTTAAGGTTAATGCAATAATAAACAATAACGCTGCTATCAAAATTTTTACTGTTTTCTTTTTCATAACAACATCCCCTTAGATTTCTTCTACTGTAACTTCTGGTTCTTCATCTTTTATTAATTTTTTCATTTTTTCAACTATTTCATCTTTTCTAGCTTCGTCACATTCAATTACTAATCTTTCTGACATAAAGCTAAGACTTGCTGATTCAATTCCTTCTAATGCTTGAATTTCTCTTTCCATTTCTGCTGCACAATTTGCACAATCTAATCCTTGTATTTTAAATTTTATTTTCATATTATTATCCCCCTTTTATTTTTTGTGTTCTATATGTTCAAACCCAACTTCAAATACTTCTTTTATATGTTCATCATCTAACATATAGAATACTTCTTTACCTTCTTTTCTACATTTAACAATCCCGCTTCTACGAAGTGTTCCTAATTGATGTGATATCGATGATTTCGTCATTCCTAAAACATTTGCTATATCGCATACACACATTTCATTTTTATCTAATACATATAGTATTTTTACTCTTGTTGTATCTCCCAATATTTTAAAGAACTCCGCAAGTTTGTTAAACGTATCTGCTTCAGGCATATTTTTTAATGTTTTTTCAACTATTTCTTTATGGATTACACTGCAGTCACAAGAAAATTCGTTTTTCGCCATCATATATACCTCCTTTATGGTTGAATATTCACTCAACTATTAATTATATTATAGTTGAATGTACATTCAATTGTCAAGAGTGAAATAATACATTTCTTGTTAGTTTTCCCAGGGCGCCGCTGCGCGGGCAAAACTGTTTTTTCGCCCTGGAAAAATGCTTCCTTCGGAAGCTTCGATACAAACGGAAATATGCAAATTGTTTCGGTTGACTTTATGTTAATTTCATGATATACTGCTTTAGCTTAATACTTTTGAAACGGGGGGAAGTGTGATGGTTTATCAAAGACGGCTCAATATTGACGTTCCCTGTACTAATTACGTTATTGTAGTTAGTGATTCTCATGACGAATTGCCAGGCGAGCCTCCATCCTGCACCGTTTACGATCAAATTTCTGAACTGCTCGTGGCTACTATTCGTCTTACCGATTGCATGTTTACTCAAATTCGTCCTGTTGTTTCTGAGATTGACAGAAATCGCATACTTACTACTGCTATTCATAATCAACTTGTCATGAATTATATTTATGCATATAAATAAAGCTCCTTTTTGGGGCTTTTTTTATTATACAAAAAAGCAAACCCATATTTATGGATTTGCTTTTGATTTTTTTACTTCATTGCCATATTTTCTAGCGCACCTACGACGCCTTCTTGAAACTCAATCATAGATGTGGTATTAGCAAAATATATAGTTACAACAACTGATGCATCTGCTGACATAATTTCACACCAAGTTGCACCATGACTATCTGCATACTCAAGCATAATACGCATCCTGTCATATTCAACCTTATCTTCATGCTGTTTACTACAATTTCGAACGGAAGCAAATGTCTGCGCTACAGTTTTTACAAGCCCACGCGTATGGCAGCGTATCTTTGAGCCATGCACAGTAAATGAAATCGAGCATTCCTTAAACTGAACGTTGAAACTGCGCTCACTCATATCGTATACCTCCCCGTTCTTTTCATTGTGCATAACCAATTTGTGAGTTACAAAACGACAAATTTTCTTGAAGGTTTTTCTTAAATACTTCTTGATGTCTTGCAACAATTTCATCTTCTGACTCACCATCATTTACTTCGTATCTATAAGAACGATAATACTGTTTCATAAGTTCATACGTATCACATTCAGGTGTAATAACAAATTCATATCCGGTAGTACTGTCAAAGACAATTCTTTTGATACTCTTAGGCTTAATAGCTGCATATTCTTTAAAAAGTTTCTTCTTAAAATCTGAATCCTTGTGCAAGAGGCCATGAACCAAGTCAAGTACTTCACTCACACGAGTTCCATGAACAAAAATACTCAAATTAACTTCACTACCATCATACCGGCAAGTAAATTCTCTATTTTCATTGCCTGCAATACAAAAAGTATACCCTTCCGAATGAGGTCCGCTTTTTACTGAAACCATTGTAGGAGTGAACATACAAAATCCCCCTTTGCTTTTTCAAAGCCATAGGCTAAATTAACGATATTTTGGTTTTATAATTCTAACATGCGTTTTCGGTTATGTCAACAGAATTTCTATATTTATTGACATTATGTAAATCATATGATATATTATACATGAAAAATAATTGTTATACAGGAGGAAAGTGCATATGTTCTATCCCAGAGAACTCGTGATTCACATCAATTGTAGCCTGAAACTCAGAATTGACAAGGACAAAGATTCTATTACGTGGCAAAAACCCTATCCTTGTGTTTATATTTACAATGATGGATTCTATGTCGGACGGGTAAGGCTTGATACACTGTGCTTTGAAGACGACCAGTATCTTTCTGACAAATACAAGCAAGAGATTCTTAACGTTGTATGTAAACATCATAAACTTCTCATGGCATTTCACGAAGTCAAAGACGACTGACATAAAGCGAGCTCCAGAAACTTCTGGAGCTCGCTTATATTATATTTATAATTTTTTCACTAAAAAATATTTGTTAAGCTTAGGGTTCTCTTCATTTTCTCTAACAAATTCAACTTCATATCCGCATTTTTGATAAAAACCTAACGCTTGGAATCCATATGTTGTTAAATTTATATTTTTAAATCCTTTATTTTTGTGATATTCTTCTACTTCTCTAACAAGCTTAGTACCAATATCTTTGCCTCTATGTTCTTCAAGAACTATAAGATCTGCTATGTGCACCTCTTCGTAATACGAATTACCTGTTATTAATCCAACATTCTCTTCGCCTTCTTTAGCAATAAAAACAAATGGCTTATAGTTGCACACAACACCATTCTTCTCTGCATATTTATTAAACTCTGTATTTACTAATTTACCTAATTCTTCATCTAATTCATATCTAAATTCAACATTTATCATACCAATTACCTCCCTCAATTCATATTTTATCACAAAACATATTAAATAATAATTATTTTTAAAACAATTGAATATTTTTTATAACTATGATAAACTCTACAAAACCATGTAGTTTTTGTACCTATATATTCTCAATCGAACTTTTTAAGAAGGAGGTTTTAGGTATGCCTAAGTTGAAACTTCGCGGTTGGCAATTCATGCTAATACATGATGCAATGATGGAAAAGTATGAAAGAGAAATGCAAGAGTTATACAATTTGCTTTGTGAACTTAATGGCACTCCATTTGAAAACACCCCTACTATAATAGACGAAAAAAGAATAGACATTTTAAGAAAGTATGATAATCTTCATGACTTTTGCCAAGATAAAGTTCGTCTTTACACCGAAAGTGTTGAAGAGGGTCTTTCTGAACCTGATAATAAAAATCTTAAAAATTGGGAAGCTCAACTTAAACAGGTTGAAGAAACAATTCAAAAAATTAACGATATTTTTTCGCGGCTTCTCGAACTTCGCAGACTTGCTCAACTCATCAAAGAAAAATCAACCAACAAAGATTTTTGGCCCGGATACGACGATGACGATAATGATCCCGATGATAAACCCGAACTTGATCCTGATGAATGGGAACGTCGCACTGATGCATTAGTATATTAAAATTAAACAGCCAGTGGAAACTTCCATTGGCTGTTCTTTTATTTACTCTTCTTTATTTATTTTTCAAATATTTTTTTCAACTTATCAATTATTTTTTTAAAAACATTTTTAAATAATACTACACACAATCCTATTCTCTTTCTTTTATTTTTTCCAACTCTTCTTCTGTTGCTTCTCTTATTTTTCCGTATTCTATATCATTTGGAAGTTCTAGTTTTCCCATACCAATTCTATTAAGTTCTGTTACTTTTCCGCCATAACATCCAAACATTCTTTTTATTTGATGATATCTTCCTTCTATTAAAGTAACCTTTGCAGTATATTCTCCTGTAATTTCCAATATCGCTGTTTTACATTCACCATCATTTAACTGTACTCCATTTTTAAAACCTGCTACCATTTCTTCTGTTACAGGAATATCGATCGTTACTTCGTATGTTTTCTTTACATGTTTTCTTGGCGACAAAATATTATGGGCAAATTCACCATCATCGGTTATAAGCATAAGACCAGTTGTATCTTTGTCAAGCCTTCCTGCTGGAAAGAGATTTCTGCTCTTATATTTTTCTGGCACCAATTCTAATACTGTTTTCGCTGTCGCATCTTCTGTCGCAGAAATATATCCTTTAGGTTTGTTTAATAATAAGTATACGAACTGTCTAATTTCAATTTCTTGTCCATTTATTTTTATAGACACATTATTTTCATCATATTTGTTTTCAGGTTTCTTCACTAACTCATCATTCGCATACACTTTTTTCTGTGAAATTAATTTCTTTATTTCAGTTCTAGTGTAATGTGTTTGCTCCGAAATTATTTTGTCTATTCTTTTCATAACTACCTATGTTCCTTCCCCATAAAACCATCACTATTATTTTACTTTTCTTCTAATAGTTTATTTGATATTTCTTTCATTCTTTCAATCAATTCTTTTAATTTTTCATTTGTGTTCCACACTGCATCTTCACTTAAGACTCCTGCTTTTACATCTGTAATTAAGCCGTTTTCAAACGCTTCTTTATCATCAAACCATTCTTTACTACCATAATATTCATTAAGTTCTATTATCGTATTTTGATTGTTTTCAAAATCATCCAATGACTTTTCTAATCTTTTAATTATATCTAGCATTATATCTAATTTTTCTTCATTATTTTTTATTCTTTCTATCATAATAGCCTCACACAAATTAATCTCTCACACTTTTGATATCTTGCAATTCAAATCTATATTTTTGACCATTTTTATTTACTTCATCTAAAAACATGTCATATGGTCTGCACCACAAATTGTTATCTCCATATAACGCTCTATATGCAACCATTTTTTCGTCAGTTTCGCTATGATAAATTATATCTTCTACAATATATAAATCTCCTTTATAATGTTTATAAATCCCATGAATTTTTAATTCTCTCATGTTTCTCTTCCTTTCTTTTAATCTTAAAATACAAAATAATAAATTAAATATATTGCTGCCATATGTATTGGATAAAATGCATAAAAACCATATTGTATCAACTTATTATTCTTACCTCTGCCACCATTATAAAGCCATATTGGAATTAACGCAAATATTCCAAAACTTTGCATTGGAATAAAATGTTCATTATCAAACAATTTTATCACTATTGATTGTCCTTCGGAAAATACAGCAAATAGCAATATAAGCGATACAAGTTGTCCTAGCCATGCAAACTTGAATTTTCTAAATATGTAAAATGCTATGATTGTTAATATTCCTATTACGCCATAATCTACAAAACTAATTGCTCCTACTAGTAAAAATATTACTATCTTGATTATCGATTTAATTGTGTTCTTCCAATTTTTATCGCTCTTTACTTTTTCAATTTCATTAACACATAACAACCCTAATAATAATGTGAACATTATGTTTTGATGAAACGGAAATACAACCGAACCTGCAGTTATTAAATTAAATGGTATTTCTGAAATTAATCCAAATACAAATAATCTTTTAGCATATTTTTTAAAATCAGATGTGTGCACAAATCCTTCGACAATTAAAAACGCAAATATAGGAAATGCCATTCTACCAACCATATTCATCCACTGATTTCCAGGTATTAATGTTGCCCATAAATGATCTAGCAACATTAAAAACATAGCTAAAATTTTAAGCGCATTAGAATTTATACATTTAATTTTGTTCATACTCTATCTCATTCCTTCAACTCACTCACTCAATTAATTATATTTATAGTTAAATTATATCATTTTTTCTATATGTTACAAGAAAAGTTATTTCTTCCCTATTTATAGACTAAAAAATATCAAATTTTGAAAGTCTTAAAAATTCAACAATCCCACTCTATATAACGTTTAGAAATACAAAAATGCCAATGGGTCCGGACTCATTGGCATTAAATTGCTCTCTCTTTTTTATTTTCTTATAAAGGATTCTTTTTTTAATAACTATATATCTTACCTTCGATTCCTTCTACCTCAAAAATTTTTTCTAATGTAAAATACAGTTTTCTCAAACTCTTCTTGAGGCAATGTTTTTTCCATCACAAGTCCTCTAAAATTACCAGTTTTAATATCATTAAAAGCTACTTCAGTCATATATGGTAATATTTCTGTGTATATTCCCTTGTTCCAGAATTTTTCATCTATATAAATTGTAAATTCAAATGAATCTTCATTGTACAAATCTAACTTAATCAAAAATACCCCAACAAATTCATTACTCTCCTTATCTATATTTTCTAATATTTTTTAAAATAAATCGTTTTGTTTCAATTTCATTCATAAAACAACCTCCGGTATTGTTTTTTATAACTTCGTATTTTTCATTGTTTCCGTGCTAATAACTATCAAAATAATAGGTTAAAACAGTCATAATATTGACTTTTTACATAAAATATACTAAAATAAATATAGATAAAGGAAATCCGCATAAGCGGTTGACCGTATAAGCTTATAATCGCCTAAGTCCGTTCAAAACAGAGGCGATTATTTTTTTGACTTTTTATCGTCAATTATAGCTATTACTAACATTGCAAACATTATCATTAAAGATATAGTTTCATATGTACTCATAGCAACCATCCCCTTTCCACGAAAGGCGGTGTCCTTTCAATGCGAAAAAGATGGTCAACCGCTTCTTGCTATTCCCTTTACCTATAAAAAATTATAACATGTTTTATGCAGACTACAAGCGAACATGTAAAAAATATAAAAGTGCCACCGAGTCTGTACCAGTTGGCATTTTAACCATCTATTTCTTCATCAGATTTTAAGCCATTTATAAACTCTTCAAAAGTTTCAGCAAGAACTATAGTATCATAGTCAGCTTCCTGATCAATATACACTACTCGTGGTTCATCTCTTCCTATTATACATTCTCTATAATCTAAGAATATCATTTCATGTCCAGCTGACGGACAATCGCAAATTGCCACTCCTATATTAGGATATTCCCATTCTTCTACCCAAAATCTACTTCCCATACTGCCACAAAGCGAATAATCTTTTGTTTCACCAATACCAAACATTCCATTCACAACTATATATTCTTCTCTTTCTTGATCACCATAGAAAAAAATACATCTTTTTAAAATTCCACCATTATGTTCCTTCATCAATTCAATATATGATTGAGGCAATTTATATCCTAATTTATCTTCTATTCGTTTTACCATTGTTTCATCAAAAGGTTCCGATACATATTCCTCCTCTGAATACGTACTTTCTTCCCACAATCCTTCTTTATTCATATTTGTCCTCCTTTACATTTTCTATTTTTTATGCCTGTTTATTTTTGATATTTCTTTAAATTTTTCTCTCTTCCCTTTCAAAAACTCTTTTCTGCTCAATTTTTTATATTTTATCTACTCTATCACATACAAGTATAAATTCAATCTTGTTCTCTGAATTTATTATTTCATCAGAAGTTTCGTTTACCAAGAAGCAATCCCCTTGTTTGATTTCATATTTTACACCATCAACAGTTATTATCCCGTTACCATTTATAAAATAATATACTCTTGTAAATTTTTTCATTTCATAGTCAGGCACAAAATCATCTTCTAATTTTATTCTAAAAACACTATGACATTTTTCATTGCTTAAATTTTGCAAAGCACCGTAATCTAAACATCTATCTGTATCCCCAGAAATAGCAACATCTTCTGTTACAAATTCATGTTCAGGAGTCCATGGTGGAGTACAAATGCAGACAAATTCCATTTGTGTGATTGTCTCAATAAAATGTATAGTTTTTGGTGGTATTATAAAACAATCACCATTAGAAACTATATGTTCATTGCCATTAATAATAATTTTTCCTTCCCCTTTATTAAACACATAAATTTCTGTAATATTATCATGATAATGTTTTAATCCTTTGCTATTTTCATTCATTGTAACAAGCGCAACACTACAACTTGCTCCTTCATTTGCCCCAAACACTTGGCACAAAGCACCTCCTGGAGTCTGTTGTATTTTTTCTTTATTATCATCTATATAATTTCCCATAAATGCTCCTTCTCGTGTTTTTAACTACTTTAAATAATAATATTTGACGGCTTTTATATATAAATTATAGCATGTTTAAAAATTGTTACAAGCGAACATCTAAAATCAAAAGTGTCACCGGTTCCGTACTTGTTAGCATAAAAATATGTCAGCGGAAATGATTCCATTGGCACCTTTTTAAATTTCAATTTATTTTTTTATTACTTTTTTACACCACGTTCTCTTATTGCATTTTGGACACTTTAAATAACGAGTTGTACCACTATGCATTGCCCACAACGCTTCGGAATATGTAGGAATAATTTCTTCTCCACATTTTTTACACTTATAATGTCCTACACTTACTTCCAACTTTAATGCATAAAAGCAAGGAAGTAAAAAAACTACACAAATTCCTAAAATAGCAATTAATTGCCACGTTCCTTCAGGTACTAAAAATGCTACAAGAAAAACACCTGCAAACAAGGATATCATAGCAACAATCATAATAACCCACATAGACGTCCATATAATCTTATTTTTTTCTTCCACTTCTTTTGCCATATCAAGTAAAATTTGTTCTTGCTTTTCATTTTTACTTTCCATACTAATCATCTCCCCACATAACAAATCATTTACACTTATTTTAAGTTCACTACATAAATCAAGCATAATTGATGAATCTGGCATTGCTTTTCCATTTTCCCATTTTGATATCGCTCTATCAGTAATGTTTAATTTTTCAGCTAGTTGCATTTGAGTTAAATTATTCTTTTTTCTACATTCTGCTATAAACTTTCCAATTTTAATTTGATCCATAATTTTCCCTCCTACAATTTTATTGTAAATTATTATTATCTAAGAGTACACGTACCATTGGTTGAGTGAGGTTTTTTATATCAACTAATGGTTGAATAATTGTAATTTGCGCAAAATTATATTATTACCAAATAAATGGTATCATTTTATATTTTACTTTCTTTTTGTAATCTGAATATCCAACTAATTCTTTTTCTAACATTTCTTCTTCATTTTCAATTCGTTTATTAATTATAAATGGATATACCAAAAAAATCACAAATGAAATAATAGAACCTAAAATTAATGGCATTGATAAAAACATTAAAACAGTTGCAGCATACATTGGATGTCTTACAATTCCATACATTTTTGTATCTATTACTTTTTGGTTTTCTTCTACTTCAACTGTACGAGATAAATATGCATTTTCTCTTAATACTTCTGCATATATAATATAGGCTATTATAAATATAACCGAAGAAATAGTTACTATATAATTAGGGATTGTTGTCCATACATATCTATAATTTAATCCAGCAATTACAAAACCTATCAAAAACATTAACCCACTTAATAAAACAACTTGTTTTTGCTTATTTTCTTTTTCTTTTACATTTAATCTTTTTCTTAAAAGTTCCGGAGATTTTATCATCATAATAATTCCTACAATAAACATTGGAACAAATAAAAGTACCATAAGCAGCCATCCATTCCAATAATTTATTGTGTTTGCTGGTACAAATAATAATATCCCTGTAATTAGTATACCTAATATAAATTTTATTATTGCTTGAAAAAATAATTTTATATTCATAAATGGTCCCTTTCTACAACTCAATAATTATTTAACAAAATTTTATCATATTTTATATTAGTATCACAACAAAAATGCCAATGAGACAGACTCATTGGCATTGGCATTAATTTTATGTGTAATTATCCTATCATTACTATTCCCATAGCTCCAAGTAATGCAAGAATAACACCACATAAATTAGCTTTATTCATTTTTTCTTTTAATACAGCAACCGAATATATTACAACAAATGGTGTGTATATTGCTGTTAACGGAGATGCAATAGATGCATATGTATAGTTAAAAGATATTAATAAGCATCCTGTTCCTAAAACATTTAGCAAAGAACCAATTATAGAATACTTATATTCTTTCATACCTGCCTTTAATTCTGTTATTATTTTTCCAAAACTTTGTTTTGTAATTAATAAATAGCTTAGTGCAACTGGAATTTGAACCACAGCAATAGCTACGATAAAATCAAATGATGATGTAGCATCAATAATTCCTTTGGTTAATGTATCAGATAATCCTATTCCAATAGCGGCTAAAAACGGAATTAGTACTGATAAATTTTTCATATTTTTAATATTAAATTCCGAATCAAGTGCTGTAAGTATAGTTCCTATAATCGTAATTATTATTAGTACAATTTGTAATGGCAATAACTTTTCGTTATTTATTATAAGTGAAAATAACAATGTGTATATAGGATATGTTGAAATCAAAACTGTCGAAACACTAAGATTACCTTTAGATAACGCATAAAATACAAAAGCTTCTGAAAGTATAGCTGAAATAACTGCATATGGCAAGCAACTAATTATTCCTTCAAAAGAAGCTCCAAATATAAAGCCAACAGGAATCCATATTAGTAGTCCAAACAACATATCAAATAAAAAAGCAACAGAAGGATCTAATTCTTTATAACTTTTTTTAAGCATTATTTGCATTCCAGTCATGAATACCGCAGACATTATTGCTATAAAAATTCCAATCATTAAAGATTCTCCTTTTTTATAAATTATTGATTTTTTGATTATATCATATAATTATAAAAAATAACAGTATGTATTTCCGTATTTTCCGCCTCAAAAACTGTCAAATGACTGTCATTCTACTTTTGGTAGAGAAGAAAGACTGTCAAAAAATAGTCATAATTTATTGACTTTTTACATAATATATACTAAAATAAAAATAGATAAAGGAAATCCGCTTAGAGCGGTTGACCTCATTACGATTAATAACCGTATGCGAGCCAAGCAGTTACGGTTATTTTTTTGACTTTTTATCGTCAATTATAGCTATTACTAACATAGCAAACATTATCATTAAAGATATGGTTTCATATGTACTCATAGCAACCATCCCCTTTCCACGAAAGGCGGTGTCCTTTCAATGCGAAAAAGATGGCCAACCGCTTCTTGCTATTCCCTTTACCTATAAAAATTATAGCATGTTTGAAATTTGTTACAAGCGAACATTTGAAAAAATTATGCATTTTGATTTTTACTAAACATTTCTTTGTTATAATACAATGTTCTTAACTTGTCTAATCCTAAATCTGTTTCTTTAAAATCAAATCCATAGGAATTTAATTCTTCTAACAATAACTTTCTTTGTTCATCTTCAGCATATTCATAATAATCTGGATTATCGTAATAAACTAATAAACCTATATCTTTTATATCTTGTAATTGTACTTTACTTTTCATTTCAGAATTATTGTATTGAAAATCTGTTTTTATAGTATCAAAAACTTTTTTATATCCTTCTGCAAGTAGTTGTTTTTCTTTTTCAATCATTTCTTGATTTGTTTGATAAGGCTTGTTTAACTCTAATACATCTCTCAAACGAATACAGGCATTTTTCATTTCATTTTCTGTCATTCCATCTAAATTTGCTTTTGTATAATATATGTCATGTGTGATACATGCAAAATCTAAATTTAATCCGTGTTTGATTAAAATATCGTGATAATATGTTATATTTTTATCTAGCTTCATACCAACTTCTAAAATTAATCTCCCCATACAGATAACTCCTCTAATTTTTAATATTATTACTATCTCCATACTTTATCATTTGATAATGAAATTTTGTTTCACCATTTGGTTCAAAACCCAATTTTGAATATAATTTTCCAACTGGATTTTGCTTAAAGTATTGTATTTTTATATCTTGATTCTTATGTTTTTCTAATATATCTAGTAATATTTGTGTTCCAATTCCTTTACCTTGATATTCTGGTATAATACAAATATTTCCTATTTCATAACTACCATCTTCTAGTTCTTCATCATTATAAAAACCAATATCAACACCATCTAATTCGATAATATACGAAGTGTCTTTATATGTATCTATAAATTTTTTAAAATATTCTCTTTGAACATTATCGTCCCAAACACCCCAACATTCTTCTACATAATTTTTATATGCCTCTTTTTTTACTTCATAAACAAACTCATAATATTCAGTTGTATAATTTTTCAATTTAATGTTATACATATATTAACCTCCTATACGTTTATAATAATAATTAATAATTTCTTCTTTTGGTTTGGAAGTTTCATCTATTGCTGGTAAATATTCAATTGTTGTTTTTATATAATTAGTGAATCCATATTTAAAATATATTTGCATATTTTTAACTTCACATGGTTCCACACCTAAAGATAATTCAATATAATTTCGTTTTTTCAAATCATTTTCCATATATTTATATAACTCAGAAAAATATCCTTTTCCTTGATGTTCTTTATTAGTTCTAAATGCGCTCAAATATGCTCTATCATCTGATAGCAAATTTGCAGTTTCTTTTATATCACCTACAAAAGCACTTTCATTTATATAAGCTGTAGCTTCGCAAATGATTTCATCATTAAGCAATCCAATATACATTATTTTGCTACCTTCATTATATCCTCTAACAGCATTCTCTTTAGCAACCACCCAAATATTATTGTTTGGATGTATTTCTATTAAATAATCCATTCTTTTAATAATTTCATCCAACGTTGCGATTTTGCAAATATAATTTTCCATTTACTTCACCTCTTTATCATCTAAAATACTATTTGACACATATTTTTTTATGCCAAAAACCAATAGAATCTTCAGTTTCAAATCCCGCACTATTATAAACTTTTTTTCTCCAATCGTATGAATTTACATACGCCCTTTCAATACCCATATCTTTACATTTATTAATTATTCCATGCATCATAGCTTTACAAAGTCCTTTTTTTCTATATTTTTCTCTCGTACTGACTGGTTCAACAAAAGCTGTGCTTGTTTCTTTATCAACATAGCAAAATGAATATGCACAGACATCTCCGCTTTCTGTAATAATCAAACTTTCGAAACTATCTTTAAAAAATTTTGATTTTTTTCTTGCGTGATAAGCCTTTCCGCCTTCAGCATATTCTTTGTATAAATCTCCATCATCATCTTCAGGATGAAAACCATAGTGGCAAGCTCTCATTTTCACGATATCTGGATAATCATAACCATATACTTGTTTAAAACCTTCTAGCAATTCAATTTTATAATTAGTTTCTAGTGGCTTGGAAACATTGTCAAAATCTCCAGCTTCATCTCTTGTATAACCTCTTTTTTCTAATTCTTCTGCTTGATACTTCAAACTATCATGAGAGACAATTAAAAAATCAATTTCTCCATTTTCATCTTTCTCAAATAAAGGTTGTAATTCTTTTTCAGCTAAATCTATCATTTGAGGGAAAACATATTCATATCCTTTTTTTATTGAAGAATTAAAAGAATCTCCATCTGGCAATATTAATCCAACGATTTCTTCATTTTCTTCAAAAATAAAAATATAATCCGAAGATTTTTCTTTTCCCCTTTCTTCATGATGTAAAGCATCTATACGAAATACCAAATCATCAAATCTTTGAGGAAGCCAGCAAATCATATTTTTATTTGCATTGTACTGTTCAGTTAAAAATTCATGTATTCTTTCGTAATCTCTTTCTTGTTCATATTTTTTTATAGTCATTAACTCACGCTCTTTCTTTTAAAATCTCTTTATTAATATTTGTTACTGTATTATTAATACCTAACAAAATACATTTTATATTATGCTTCTTGCTATTTCGTTTACCTATAAAAATTATATCATGGTTTCTATATGTTACAAGCGAACATTCGAAAAAACGTAAAAGTGCCAACAAGTCCGTCCCTGTTGGCATAAGTTTACTTACTATTTCTTTTTTCTACTCTGTTTTTTCTTTTCAAAACATTCTTCATTTCTTTTGCATCTAATATTATATGTTTTTTTGCAAAGTTGCAATTTTTGCAGCATATTATCAGATTAGAAAGATCATTTGACCCCAAGCTTTCTGTTTCAACTTTTTTACCATTCTTTGCTTTAATATGCCTTACTTCCTTATTTATTTTATTGCTTGATAGTGGAATAATATGGTCAATTGTAATTCCACTATTAATATCACATTCAGGAGAATACTGGAGCAAGCACTTACAATTATTTTCCGATTTAAAACCTTCTAGTCTCATTAATTCTTCTAACAGCCTTTTATAGTTTTTCCTAAACTCTTTTCGTTTTTCTTCAGGAGTTCTTTTGGCATCGAACAATTTTCGATATTGTTTTAATGTTTCACCATCTTTACAAAGTCTATCGCGGAAATATTTCCTATATTTTTTATCCATATTAAAAACACACCTCCTGTTAATAAAGCATTATTGTGTTGCGCTTGGCAAGCCTCGAACTTGCGGCCTTCGAGTTCTTCAAAAATTTTATTTATAAAAACAGATTAAATTTAATTTCTTCTACAATTTCTATAATAATCAAATTATAGGTATTTTTTCAAAAATTCTATTACACCATTTTCGTCATTAGAAAACTCTGTAATACAATCTGCCATATTTTTTAATTCTTGTTTTGCATTTTTCATTGCTATTTTATATCCACTTTTTTCAAACATCGGAACATCATTCATTGAGTCGCCAAATGCTATAATATTATTTTTTTCTATATTTAATAATTTATATAATTCCATTATAGCCCTTCCTTTAGAAGTTCCACTCACATTTAAATCCGCAAAATATCTGCCATCACTTTCCATGCCTTTATTACAGATTTCAACATTTTCTATTTTTTCAATTTCTTCCAAACATTTTTTGTATTCAATTTCATTGTTTCCCAATAAAACTATCTGAGATACAGACTCTTTTAATTCGTTAATTGAATTAATTCCAATATTATTTCTTTTCAAATATTTATCATTCATATAAATATTATTTCTATATCTTTTATAAATTGAATTAAAAACACAATCTATATTATATTTTTGTGATATATCCCATATAGCACTAATGGTCTCCTTTTTAAAAAAATTACTATACAAAACTTTATCTGTTTCATAATTATATATAATCGCACCATTATCTGAAACTACAATTGAAGAAGCATTACAAATTTTACTTTTTTCAACAGCATAAGAGTTTGTTCTTCCTGTAACTAAAATAATATGATATTTTTCTTTTATTTTAGTAAAATATTCCGTTGTTTCCGTTGAAATTTCTTCATTAGCATTTGTTAATGTATTATCTATATCTAACAAAATACATTTTATATTATTCATCTTCTCCTCCTTTAATTTTGTATACTTGCATTATATCATAGAAATACTTATGTTTCCAATTTCCCATATTTTCCGTACCAAAGACTGCCAATGCCAATGAGTCCGTCCCCTTTGGCTTTGGCAGAATTAAAACTCCTTGAATGATAAAAAATAAATAGTGAAAAACAAAAAGTGAATAGTGAAAAGTACAAAATTGCCTTTCTCGAAAAAAGTTGGTAGTGAGTATAGTTGCCGTTAAATGCCCGCGTTTACAAGGGCATAGGCAACACGAACGTGACTTTTTTCGTGAAGGAGGAGTAGCGGAATGGCGTACCGACTTTTTTGATAAAAAAAGTCGCAAGCCATATAGCTTGCGACGACGTGGTTGCGGGGGTAAGACTCGAACTTACGACCTTCGGGTTATGAGCCCGACGAGCTGCCAACTGCTCCACCCCGCGATATCTAATTGCATATAATAGTATACTCATTTTTGTTATTATTGTCAACACTTTTTATAAATTAATAGCAGATATTCTCTTAAAGTTTTACCATAATCGGTTGACATAGTTTCGTTTGTGTGATATAATCAGCACGTTGAAAAATGACTACATAGATTAGCATATAGAAAGGGGATAATTCCTATGACTGAATCCGAACGTCTGGCTTTCAAGGAAGTGCTTGGAAATGCTCGGGAAATTACTGCAGAAGGGCTAGAGGAACTGAAGAAAACCGAGACACGTCGATTCTTCATCATCAAGTACCGAGACAAGCTTTTTCTCTCCTACAACATTTCTCGTCTGCGTCCGTACCTCACTTCAGATAAGCATCAGTGTACCTATTGTAAGCGTTGTATTGCTCGTCCCACTGAGTATGGCGGATGTGATAAGGTGTATGAGATTGAAATCCGGAACATCAACAAATATCCCTTCATTAGACTGGGTGTTGAGGCTTTCAATTCTCGCGAAGGCGAAAATGACTTCTTTGCCGTTACCTTTTGTAAAAATTTTCTGCGCGAACCGGAGCGCAAAAATACCGGGACAGTTTGCTACCCTGACAAGGTCGCCCCTAAGTCTAAGCCTTACTACACATATACCGTTACTCGTCCTGCGCCTTCACTGGTCGTACCCACTGTTCGATGGTAAATTACTCTAGCTGCCAACATTTATTGGCAGCTTTTTTTATTTCACCTAAAATGTCCTTTTTTCCTTGAATATTTTATCAATCCATTATATAATCTAGCCAAAATTCATGTATTTATACTCAAATCAACTAATTTGAAAGGAGATGTAATTATGGCAAATTCTAAGCGGCGAGCTCGTTGTCTTCTTTGTGGACAGCTTGTTCCGAAAGAACCTTCTACAATTTTGCCATATGCTGTAAAACCGCTAACAATAGACGGAAAGCATGGTTGTATTTGTTCAATTTGCGTTGATGATCATTATGCTAAACACAATAGTAATGTAAAAGCGCTAACTGGATTTTCTAAGAGGTCTACCCTTAATGAAATTATTCCTCTGCCTGTTGATACTCCATTTACACCACCTATGCAAAGTCCTACTGAACTGCTTGCATCTGCGTTGAAAAAATTGGCGCCAATTCCTGTTGTTGTTTCACATGCACAAACGGTTAAAACAAATCCTAAGCCTAAAGAAATTACTGTAAAAGAAAAGTTTGCATGTCTTGATAATTCTCTTGATAGTTATTTCAAAATTGTTGCAAGTAAAGTCTTTGGTCAAGATGAAGCTGCTCAAATGGTGTTATATACAATTTACTACAATCAGATGGCAAATTTGCTTGAGTTTTTGACTGGTGAAGATTTAGATAGAAGAAATCATATTCTTCTTATTGGTAACACCGGTACAGGCAAGACTTTCTTGGCAACTACAGTTGCTAAGGCAATGAAGCTTCCTTATGCAATCTCCAATGCAACATCTATAACCTCTGCTGGTTATATTGGTGCTAAAGTAGAAAATTTGCTTGAAAGCTTATATAGAAACGCCGGTTGCAATCTTGACCTCGCTGAAAATGGTATTGTCATCCTTGATGAAGTTGATAAAAAGCGCGTAACTCCTGACGGAAACGGTCGCGATGTTACTGGACGTGCTGTTCAAGAAGAACTCCTTAAAATTTTGGAACCTTCTGATGTATACCTTAAAGAATTTGATATTACTTTTAACACACGTAATCTTACTGTAATTCTTATGGGTGCTTTCGTTGGACTTGATGAAGTGATTAAGAAGCGTATGCATAAAAAAGTAATTGGATTTAGAGCTGAAGAAGAAGTTGCGCAGGATATCGAAGTAACTCCTGATGATCTTATTAATTATGGATTTATTCCTGAATTTGTAGGAAGGATTCCTGCAGTTATCAGTTTGAATAACCTTACTAAGGATGTTATTATTGATATTATTTACTCACTTATTTCTAAGCTTAATCTTTTCTTTAAAACAAAAGACGTAGATCTTATTATTGATGATAGATTTATCGACACGCTTGCGGAAGATATCATGAAATCTTCAACAGGCGCTCGAGATGTTTACAAACGTTTCTTCTACATTTTCCAACCCGCGCTATATCGCATCTTCCAGAGCAATGGTGGCGGTGTTTGTGAATATGATGAACATGGTAACACTACACTTATTGTTGGTGATAAAAATGCCAAAATGCAGACTTACGAATTCGAAAGCTTGCTGAAACTTTCTTTTGAAGAAGAATAAGAAAAACTCCGCTCGTTTTGCGAGCGGAGTTTTTTATCTATTTTCCATTATGTATGTTGCCTTCAAATCTGCCATATGTGCATAAACTGCAAGCGGATATTTTTCATATGCTTTTGAAATGTAGTTATAGTTTTCTTTTGGCTCATATCCTCCCATATGCCATCTTATTGCATATAGTTCTTCTTTAGTTAATTTAATGAATTCCGAAATTATCATTACTGATTTTTCGCCATGGCCAAGAGGCATCATGTCATCTGTGGTATAATATGGTTCTTTCACCCATTCTCCGGATTCATTTTTCTTGTTTCTCATTTCTACTTTGTATTGATTTATTTTGCATATATCATGTAAAAGTCCGACAACTCTCAATGTATCTTCCGACCATTCTCCATTTGTTAATTCTTTTAATGCTTTATATACATTTATACTATGTTCTAAAAGTCCTCCCTCACATGCCATATGAAATCTTGTGCTTGCTGGTGCAGTATAAAAATCCGTTTTTTCTAAAAATTCTATTAAATCATTTATACCATCTCTATTTATTCCTTTTAAAAGCTCTATAAATTCTTGTTTCATTTTAATCCCCCTCGATTAATTTTATCATTTCATCCGCTGTTAATGCTTCATACATATTAAATCTGTTTAAACAATACAGGCTTTGTGGCAATCCTTTAATTATTGTATTATTTTCTTTTTCTATCGTCAAAGTCGCTTTTATATCATTTGCATTTAGAACAACATTTGTCAACGTCTCGCTTTTGCCAGATGGATACGCAACAGCAATTAGTTCGTCACCTGATTGTTCCACCACTTCTTTTATTTTCGAAATATCTTTTTTTAAAGCATCCATATATTCTATTTCGGTTTCATTTTCAAATTTTAATATGTTTTCTCTAGGTTGTTCTGCATCTTCATACGGCGCCCATTGATGCATATCATATGTATGACTTTGTATTGATATTATCCCAGATTCGACCATCTCTTTTGCTTGTTCAATTGTAAAATGCGGCGTTATCGGATGCTCAGTATTTTTATAATTAGTTTGGCACCCAACTGT
Source organism: Clostridia bacterium (assembly GCA_017521465.1). Lineage (GTDB taxonomy): Bacteria > Bacillota > Clostridia > TANB77 > UBA1234 > RGIG6291. Next base: position 23,954 of record JAFXCN010000024.1, read on the forward strand.
TGAGCCAATAACAAATATAGTTGCTTTCATATTATATTTTTTCAATATTGGATATGCTATTTCATAATTACTCAAATATCCATCATCAAACGTTATACATATTGGTTTTTCTGGAAGTTCTTTTCCTTTTTCAACATAATCAACCAAATCTTGCATCAATACAGCTATGTATCCTTCATCGCTTAATCTTTTTATTTGTTCTTCAAATCTTTCAGGCGATATTTCACTATCTTCAGTCGGGTTTTCAACTATATTGTGACACATGATTATTGGAACTTGTTTTGTATATTCTTCTTCGTTTTCAATCGTCCATAAAGTTTCAACATGTTCAGAAACATTTTCTAAAGTCACGTATGTTCCGAAGTCTTCTGGAATATACACATCATCACTACCCGCAATTTTACCTATCATCATAGTACCCACAGCATTTCTAAAGTGTGTTTCATCATAGAAATATCTTGGTTCTCTGCTTACTATGCTTGTTGTAAAATCCCAAAACGGCGTAACCTGCGCAAGTTTTGTATAAAATTCTTTTACATCATCTTTTGGAAAATATTCTAAATATTTTTCATACACAGGCGAAGCAACAACAATTAAATTAATTCCATTTTCATCACATTTTTGTTTTATCTTATTTATACTTTCTGTTGTTTTGTCTATTGCTGTAAGCTCTATGCTTTCCTGAGGATAATTTTTAAACACTGGATAAGCTTCTAAATATTTTTCCAAATTACCAATCGGCTCTACGTCTCTAACCTTTTTATCATATGCGCCAGATGACACATCAAACACATCACTTGGCTTTGTCAAATACGTATCTTCTCTTTTGGATTTTATTTTAGCTAAAGAATATTGCATATCTAAAAATGCATATCTGCCATAAAAAGATATAGGATTTTCTCCTCCAACTTTTGCATGTAAATTTCTTGTTAGATTATCTTCTTCCTCATCATATTTATAACCATTTGTTATATATACATTTAAAATTAAATTTTTAACATTATAGTTGTCAATTATATATTCAGAAGTTTTTTCAACATCCAACATATCTGCACCATACATTATTAAATTATAAAATTTTGCATCAAAATATTTGTTTAAATCTTCTGTTGGAAATGAACTTGTAGATGAACAGCCTATTATATATGAATCATATTCATTATAATGTTTGTCCAAATATGCTGTTTTTGCCACTCTGGGATTGTTTGTCATATTATAAGAATACCAATCAAATATCTTATCTCCAAACACTCCGAACGGATCTACTAGCACATTAAACATTGCATACATTATCACTACAAGTATCACAGAAGCAAAAAACATAATGCACCATTTTTTTGATGTCATTACTACCTCCTAAAATTGCTTATATATAAATTCTGAAGCTATATAATTTCCTCTACAAATTCCAAATACAGTTATTGTTAGTATACTAATCATTAACAATATCCATTGAATAATTACTTTTTTCTTCTCAAGTATTTTTTTAGTTCCTACACCATATTCATCTATAGCTTCCATTATTAACATTATCATTGTTCCGACTATTATAACAATATAGTCTGTAACTGTTATTCCAAAATTCATCATTGTTCCATCGAACACGTTTGAAAGATTGAAGTTTGTAAAAGTAATCCTAGCCATATCAAAAACAGCAAGTAATCGTGGAGCTCTCGTAATGTATCTTCCTATTAAAACTATTATTGATGTTCTTACTATTTGGAATATATAAAACAACTTATTTTTATCTGTTATATTTAATTTTTGTTTTACTTTTATAAAGAATGGCTCTAGCAACAATGCTGTTGTTATTAAAATTCCATTCCAAAATCCAAATGCTATGTATTTCAAACTTCCACCATGCCATATTCCTATAACAAAATATACTATAAATGTTACCATAGAAACAGGTAATATCTTGCCAGCTTTACCAGGTATATGTTTTCTTACAAACTTACCAAATTTAACAAATGGTTTCGACATAGACATTGGGAAGAATAAATAATCTTTCATCCAAGAGCCCAAACTAATATGCCATCTACGCCAGAAGTCTGTAAGTGATGTTGAAAAAATTGGTCTTTTAAAGTTGTCTACTAAAGTTATGCCAAACATTTTTGCAACAGCTCTTGTAACATCTATTCCGCCAGAAAAATCACAATATAGTTGGATACAATACAAAATCATTGCAACCAGCAATACAGATCCGCTTTGCTCAGTATAATTACCAATTGCTGCATTCACAACGACTGCAGCTCTATCCGCAATCACCAGCTTTTTAAAGTATCCAAGCATCAATAACTGTATCCCATCTTTCAAGTTGTCCCACGAAAATTTGTGTTCAGAAAACAATTCGTTGCCTAACGAATCAAATCTACTAATCGGTCCCTGCACCATTTGTGGAAAGAAAGAAGTGAACAAAGTATATTTGAATACATTTCTCTCCGGATCATATTTATTTCTATAAACATCAATTATATAACCTATTGATTGAAATATGTAGAAAGAAAGGCCAAGTGGAAGTATTAATTCTAATCTACTTATTTTCTCAACCTGCAAAGTATTATTTATCATATCTGCTACAGGATTCCAATATTTCAAAAAGAATAATATTCCAAAATTTAATAGTGCCGTAACAAGCACTATTAAACGTTTTTTCTTTTTAATTATATCTGCATATTTTTTATCTTCTTTGTTACATTTTCCTAACAATCTCCCAGCAAAATATGTTGTAAGTGTTGTAAATATCAAATATAAAATTGCTGTTGTTCCACCAATTAAGTAAAACGATATACTTGAAACAAGTAGCATTATCCATTGATATTTTTTAGGAATCATATAATAAAGCAATAGGCTTATAATTACAAATCCTATAAACTCTATTGAAACTAATGACATACCGTCACCTACGCTTTACTATTTATTAATGCCATTATAGCATCCACAGAATTAAAATTCTCTGGTATTATATCTTCAACTCCAATTTCAATTGAGAATGTATCTACTAATTCTCCAACTAAAGTTACTATATCAAACGAATCTAATATTCCATCGTCAACTAAACTTTGACATTCTATATCAATGTCAGGTCTTAAATCTTTTAATATATCAATTAATTTTTCCATTTTAAACTATCCTTTCTTTTTTAAAACTACGGATGTATATCCGTCTAATTCATATCCACATTTCTCATAAAATTTTCTAGCACAATTATTTTCTTTTCCAGTCCATACAGTTTTCTTTTTAGCATTTACTTCATTAAAATATTTATTAATAAGTTTTGTCGCAATCCCTTTTTCACGTTCGTTTTCAACAACTATAAGATGTTTTATCTCAGATGAAATTTTACTTTTGTCTATATGCAAAATACCTTTTATATTTTCATCTTTATAAATATAAACATTTCCATTTTCAACATCTTTTATCAATCTTTCTTTTGTAGGAATACAACCTGTATAACTATCAAAATTTTCTTTTAATATTTCATAAACTTTTTCTGCATCATTAGTTTTGCACAATTGTATAGCATCTGCGGTGTCATTATCAACAATTTCGTCACAAGTGTGTGCATATCTTACTCTTTCTATACAACACGCAAAATTTTGTTTTTCAAAATATTTTATAACTTCATTATCATTATTGTTAGGTCTGCTAACTATTTCAACAACTACATCTTTTTCAAATATTTTTTCTATATTCTTTGTAATATCATTAATATAATAATTTAATATATAATGTGTTGTTCTATCTCTCAATATAAGCAGACCACCATCATATTCGTAATAATATAACGAATTATTTTCTATCTCTATTTTCAAATCATTTTCAGTTAAAAAATTATTTGTTTTTACACCTTTTCTTATTTGTTTAGATATAAGTGCAGAAATAGTTTCATATCTATCTACTCTTTTCACTAAAATAATTCTCCTTTAGTTTCACTCTATCAATCTTACCGTTTGCGTTATATGACATTTTCTCAACTTGCTTAATTATGTTAGGATACATATACTTAGGAATAATATTTTGTACGTGCGATATAATTTCTTTACTATCTGTGTTGCCTTCATATATACAAACTATTTTATCTGCAGCTTCATCATACAAGCATATCGCAGATTCTATTTTATCAAAGCTGTTTATTGCTCTTTCAATTTCTCCGATTTCAATTCTATATCCCATGTGTTTAATTTGTCCATCTTTTCTAGATTGGAATACAATTAAGCCTTCTGCATTTTTTATACCAATATCACCCGTCCTATAAATAGTATCTCGATAATATTTATTTAGCGGATTTTGTATAAATGCAGCATTTGTCTTTTCTTCATCAGCATAATATCCTTTTGCAAGTCCAGTTCCTCTAACGCATATCTCTCCAGGTTTTCCGTCTTCTACCAAGTTCAAATTTTCATCCAAAAGCATTACTTCTTTATTTTCACACGCAACACCTATTGGCACAGCCTCTTCATCAGAGTATTCTCTATCTACAATATAATATGTGCAATCAACTGTAACTTCAGTAGGTCCATACAAGTTAATATATTTTACATTTGGCAAAGCTTTTTTCCATGTATTCAAATGTTTTGCAAGTAAAGCTTCTCCACCAAGTATAACTTTATTAACATAGTTAGGCACAGAACTTTCTAACGCTTTTGAATTTGAAATAAGATTAAATGCAGACGTTGCCCAAATCAAAGATGTAACTTTTTTCTCATTTAAATAATTAATTAACACTATCGGAAACATCAATTGTTTTCTAGATAATATGTGCATCGTTGCTCCCATTTTCATAGTTACATATATATCTTTAACTGATAAATCAAAATAAAACGGAGCTTGATTCGCCATAACGTCATCACTTGTAAAACCGCAAGTTTTAGTCATCCAATCTGTAAAATCAATTACATTCCTGTGCGCAATTACAATTCCTTTTGGTACACCAGTTGAACCCGAAGTAAAAATCACATATACAGGATCAATATCTAAAATTTTATTTATCCTTGCATTTAATTTTTCTTCATCAACTTCAATTTCACTTTTACAATCAGTTTGGAGCAATTTATATTTATCACTAAAGTTAGTTGCCAAACTTTCATCATTCTTACCATAAATAATTAAAGAAGGATTTAATTGTTCTAAAACTTTTTCAATTCTTTGAAGTGGCATTTTATTATCAATTGGAACATAAAAGTTGGCACTATATAAAATCCCCATAAAATTAATCAAACTGTCTACATTCCTGTCAACAAAAACAGCAATAGGAGAATTAAAATTATCTATTTTATCTAAAATCTGCATCGCAACAGATTGAGCTTTATATTTAAACTCTGAAAATGTTACTTCTACATTTTCATCAGTATATGCAATTTTATCTGGAAATCTTCTCGAAGACTCCTCTAAATATTCTAAAACATTTCTTTGCAAAATCTCATCTCCTTACTCGGAGTTATTATATCCTTTTTTATATATTACTGCAACTATTTTTCAGCACCTGCTTTGCAGACATACATATCTCTTTTCCAGCACCTGCTTTACAGACATACATATCTCTTTTCTAGCACCTCACTTAATGCGTATAGAAAAATGATGAACAAATGTATATCCGACGGAAAGTGTTCGCTGGATGGACATTTGTGTCCGACGTAAAGTGCACGCTGGGCGGACATTTGTGTCCGACGTAAATCGCATCAAAAAAAGGAACGCTTTCGCGTTCCTTAATTTTGTTAGAAGCGTCCGGAGGCGCCACCGCCACTAGAGCGGCCACCTCGTCCACTAAATCCACCGGAAGAGATCCGGCTTCTCGAGCTAAAAGAGCTACTCATTGCACGCTGACGACGACGGCGTTCTTCTTCTTCGCGACGGCGACGTTCCTCTTCTTCACGGCGACGTCTCTCCTCTTCTTTGCGTTGGCGACGACGTCTCTCCTCTTCTTCGCGACGGCGACGTTCCTCTTCTTCACGGCGACGACGAGCTTCCTCGGCAGCACTTTGAGTATCATCAATGCGTCTCCTAAAAGCATCGATCATTCCAGCTGTGAAAATCGCCTGAGCAAACGAACTCATTCCATTGTAATTCCGCATAAAACCGCAGAGCCTGTCATACTGTTCCGTGGTAGGTTCTACTTCTCTTGCAAGCTCTTCTTCAATGGTTTTCTTGAGCCTATTTGCTTCACGCATTTCTGCTTCACGAGCAAGTCGCTCTTCTTCTTCTTTTTTGAGTCGAACAGATTCTTCATACTTGTTATAAATCACACTCATATCGGTCTTTACATAGGCTTTTTGTTCCTCTGTAAGCGCCTGATATTTATCAATTACACTTCTGAAGGCATCCAAATTATCAATAGAACTAGGCAAATCAATCCGCTTTACAGCAAACGAATCAAAAGATTCGGCTGCCAACATATCAGCTTCCTTTTTCCGTTGTGCATTCAAAGCAGAAATTTCGTCTTCAATGTTGGGATGCAGAGCATATACATTTTCAATCATTTCCCGAGAAACGGTAAGCTCATTTTGCAGCTCACGATTCTCTTTATTAACTCTTGCAAGCTGCAAAGAAAGTTCCTCAACACTTTTATCAGCTTCTTCTTTACCATTCTTATAGAACTGGATCCAGGATTGCTGAGACTGTGCTTCTCTTTCAGCCTTTTCATTCATACTTCTAATATTTTGAGCATCTCGCTGTGCATTCTCTACTTGCTCATTGCACCAGTTTTTAAGGTCTTTATTCTTCTTGTTCGTTACCAACACAAAAACAACCAAAATAATTAGCGCACAGACTGCAACAATAGAAATTCCAAGCACATTATTGCTCTCCTTTCGAATTTCATTATCGACAACTTGTTGCTTCGTTGTATTGTTAGTATTGACCACAGGAGCTTGAGTAAAAACGACAGGAGCCGTTGTAATTGCCACATTTGCAGACTTATCCTCTACTTCCACCTTGATTTTACTCTTAATCGTTTTAACTACGGCATCCTGAAAGCTAACCATGCCTTCTGCGAACTTGTTCTCACGAAGATAAGGAATAGCATATTCATCCATGATATTTCCGATAAGCGAATCAGGAATATAGGTCTGCATCATATCGCCAGTTTCAGCTCTAATAAGCCGATCTTCGGTGACAACAAGCAGAAGTACACCCATATCATCCTTGCCAATACCATACTTGTTGTACATCTGATTAGCATATACTTCGAGCGATTCATTGCCAATGGTCTTAACAGTTGTCACGACAACTTGAATGCCGTTGTAATTCTGATCCAAATCAACAGCCTTTTCCATCATAACTTCAACATCACGTTTGGAAAAGATTCCCGCGAAGTCATTTACGAAAAAGTTCGGTGTTGCATCCGGAATGTTGGCGGCATAAGAAACCGAGCAGAGACTCATCAGAGCTATCAGAAACCAAACGAAAAACCTCTTTTTCATGTTTTGCCCCTCCTTGTATGGTCTATCATTTTTCCATTGCATCGTCCCAGGCTTGTCCCCAAAGTTCGTAATCTTCATCATATTCCTCTTCATCATCCAAGTAATCTTCGTCATCATATTCTGCATAACCATCTTCATCGCTATCATCATCTTCATAAGGATACGAAAGATACATAATTTCAGCTGTATGCTCTCTTACACTATTGTTACTAATAAGAGCATGATATACCTCATACCACTCTTCGCATTCCCAGCACATCATATTCTCAATGAGAATTTGAATAATATCCTGAGCAATGCATTCAGAAGTAGTTTGTTGTGCAATTTTTGCAAAAACTTGTGCAGGCCAACTGTAAGAAGTCATTTCCGAAATGATTTCTTCACTTACATTCGGATGATCTACAATTGCTATGCCCAAATCTACATCATCATGCCAAAAATTTACTACAGCTATTTCAATATATCTCCGAATCGTTTCTTTCTTCAGATTTTTCTGTTTCAGAATTGCTTTCATTCTATTGATAGTCACTTGCTGTTCTCCTTTGCTTGTTTTATTTTCTGCGAGACTTAGCCAAAGAGCATATCACGAGCTAATCGATAGCCTTATCCATCTCTTATGAAATAAAATGCATGCCGGCATGTCCGTTTCATCATCTGCCTCCTTGGATAATCATTGTGTCCTTAATTTTTGTCTTCAGGCTCATCATCATCAAAATCATCGTCATCATAATAATCCGAGTCGTCAAGCATTCTTTCTTCATATGCTTCCCATTCTTCAGGCGTCATAGATGCTTTGAGATTTGCATAATATTCATCAAGTTCATCCCAGCGACGCCATACACGCTTCACAGCTTCCGGAATATCTGTATTGGTTCCCGGATATTCCATTGTGAAAATTTCAGGGAACTTGCCATGCAAATATGCAACATTTTTATTATGCATAAGAGCATCTCTCAGAGCTTCCCATCCTTCAACTTCCCAGTTATAAGTATTCTTTTTGAGAAGTTCGACCAGCTCATCCAGAGCACATTCACAATTAATCCTACCAGCAATAGCTGCAACAGCTTCACCAGTCGGCTTTTCAATTGCAAGATATTCTTTCCAAAACTCATTATTCATCCGAATTTGTTCCGTAATGTCAGTAATATTTTCTTCGTCAACAGTCTTTCGGGAAACCAGTACAGAAAGACAAAGTTCAATAATGGTTTCCTCACTAGCATTAGGATTTCCTGCAACCGCTACGATAAGCTCCGTTGCGCCAGGCTTAATCTTCTCCGAGATATCAAAAAGTCCTTCATCAGAAGTGTTGACATCCCGCGCGATAGAAAGCATAGTTTCGTAGTTCATTCGGTGTTCCTCCTTATAAATTTCGATTACCACTGATGCTTGTTACTTTTTGGGATTTTTTTTGCTTTTATACAGACTGATACAAATGACAATGCCACCAATTACAGTAATAATAAGAGTAAGCGTCAATCTCGTGCAGGCGAGCGCTTCACTTGCAGTAAGTTGATTACTATTTTCTGCAAAAGCAACTTGGCACATTGAAACGCACAAAACGAATAAAACTGTCATGAATTTAGCAAAACTCTTACTGTTCCGCTTCATCTATTTTTCCTCCCCTAATTATGTCGTAGGATAAAGTGCATATTAAACCGGTACTATTATATCATTTTTCCTACATTATGTCAATTTATTTATGTTAATTTTTGCTCGTGTATCTATTGATTTTTCAAGGTTTTTAGTATAAAATGTCAGTATTATTTCTTAAGGAGGATTTTTATGCAAAAACCATTAGTTACAATCGAAATGGAAAATGGAGATTTAATAAAAATAGAGCTTTATCCAAACAAAGCTCCAGAAACAGTTAATAATTTTATATCTTTGATAAACAAAGGTTTTTATGACGGACTAATTTTCCATAGAACTATTCCAGGTTTTATGGCGCAGGGCGGAGACCCAGATGGTACTGGCATGGGCGGTCCTGGGTATTCTATCAAAGGAGAATTTAAAGAAAACGGATTCGATAATCCACTATCTCATGTAAGAGGTATGGTATCAATGGCTAGAAGCATGATGCCAGATAGCGCTGGTTCTCAGTTTTTTATTGTTACAGATGACTCAACATTCTTAGATGGCAAATATGCAGCTTTCGGTCAAGTAATTGAAGGTATGGATGCTGTAGATAAAATTGTTAAATCTAGAGTTATCACAAGAAGCCCTTACGGTGGCGGAAAAGATAGACCTGTTGAACCACCAGTTATGAAAAAAGTAACCGTTGATACTTTGGGAGAAACATACAACGAACCAAATAAACTTTAGAATACAAAAAAACAGACACCAAAAGGTGTCTGTTTTTTTACATACTCATGCACAAACAAACTCAATTACAATTACAGCTATAACAAGACAAAAAAATCCAATAACCATGACTTTAGCAAGTCCTGTGGAAACTAACAAATCATCATTTGCTTCATTCTGTGCAAAAGTTACAGTTGTGCTAATTTCGTTCTTTTCAACACCAGGCTGAATAGAGTTTTTCACTTCATTAATCAACCTATTTTGAAGTGCCATAAGACCAAGTGTATACTGTTCCCTTTCGAAATCAGGAACGGCATAAGTCTTAATGAGAGTATTTGCTTCTTCAACAGAAATATGTTGTTTGATTTCTTCACCAAGCAGCACATGAATTGTCTGATTTTCAACAGCTAAAAGCACAAGAATATCTCGTCCTTCAGTGTTGACTCCATATTCTTTTGCCATTTTCTTGGCATAATTTTCAATGCTTTCTCCACCAAGATTATTAGCGGTGACAATCATAAGCCGCAGTCCATTATATTCGTTATGAAGCTTACGAGCATTCTCTGCCAACTTATCAACTTCGTTATACACCATCACACCCGCATTATCTTTTACAAAATAATCGTTCGACATATCAGAAATGTCTTCAGCACTTGCAAACTGGCACACAAAGCCAGTCACAAGCAAGCTCAGCATCAAAATCGAAAACAGCCGCTTGGAAAACGTCTTCATTGTTTTCTCCTTTCATCAGTCAAAGTTTACGACAGGTACACTTACAGATCTTGGGTCAGCCTCAAAGTAACGCATTTCTTCATACTCAAACAACTTTGCATAGAGAATGCCCGGTGCAGTTTTGATATACTTGTTATACCGCATAACAGCTTCATTATAAGCAATTCTGGCAATATTAATACGGTTTTCGCTACCAGCAATCTCATACTGCAGATTGGTGAACTGTTCGCTTGCCTTAAGTTCGGGATAGCTTTCAACCAACACGAGAAGCTTACCAAGAGCCTGCGAAAGTTCCGCATCAGCTTCAGCCATTTCACTCATAGAAGAATTGTTAATAGAATTGGCAAGCTTTGCTCGACTCTCTGCAATCTCGGTAAACACAGTTTCCTCATGATCTGCGTACGCTTTAACTGTAGTTACAAGATTAGGAATCAAATCACTGCGCCGCTGGAGCATTGTTTGTACCTTTGCTTCTGCAAGCTTTACATCTTCATAAGCATTCACAACATTGTTTCTGCCGATAATGATAACTGTAAGCACTACACCCAAAAGGATGATACCAATGATTTCACGGGTCTTCTTACTCATATCTTTCTCCTCCTTTAAAAGTCACCAGAAGCGCCACCGCCATCGGAGCAACCATCAAAACCACTGAATGAAGACGAATCGTCAGAAAAAATGGTAGAATCATTATTGGAAGAATTACTGCTAGACGAAGATGAGCTAGAGTTGGAGGTATACCAAATATTAGACGAACTAGAACCACTCCAGCCACCATAACTCGAATATCTCCTAGAGCGCTCCTTTTCTTCAATGTAGGATTCAAGCAATTTAAGTAAAATCAAGAATATTACCAAACCTACAATTATCCATAGCACAGGAATATAAAATTCATTCTCCTCTTCTCCATCTTCAACTATTGTTCCACTTAAATTTGCCTTAATCTCCGTAACAAGTGCATCCTGCAAATCCATCAAACCTTCTGCAAACATATTCTGCTTAAGCTTCGGAATTGCATAGGTGTTCATGAGCTTGCCAGCCTTAGAGTCAGGAATATATACCTGCATAGTCCGGCCAACTTCAACTCGAATCTTTCTGTCATTTACAGACATAAGAACGAGCACACCCATGCTATCCTTACCGATCTTATACTTGTTGTACATCTGGTTAGCATAGTTTTCAACCGTTTCACCTTCAAGGCTTGAAATCGTAGTAATCACAACTTGTGCGCCATCATGCTCTTCACAAAGCTTGACAGCCTTATCCATCATTACTTTAATCTGTTCATCAGTAAAAACTCCCGCAAAATCATTCACATAGAAATTCGATGTATGTTCAGGAATAGTTGCTGCACAAGCAATTCCACATACAAACGAACTCATCACTAAAGCCAACAGCAAACCCGAAATCCAACTTCGAAATGTCCGTTTCATTTATTTTCCTCCCTTAAATTATTTCAGAGCCATAGAATCCATGATAATTTCGGATATATTTTATCATAGATTATGTAAATTTGCAACGCCTTTTTCAGCACCTGCTTTTCCCACACGAAATATCGATTTTGCAGCACCTGAAAAAGCCATATGAAATATTGATTTTTTCGCACCACACATTCGCAACAATTTATGTCGGACACACTCTGCATTTAGATGTAATGCAGTTTGTTTATTCGATACAAACGGTCGCATGCAAAAAGGAAGTGCGACAATGCACTCCCTTTTTTATTTTTTGCAGACATGACTATCCGTTAAGTGTAACGCAGTTCGTTTTCGCAGACGGCCGCTGCGCGGGCGGCGATTCGCCTTTTTCCGTCAGCGAAAATGTTTCCTTCGGAAACTTCGATACGCACATAACTATGAGAAAGACTATTCAATTATGTCTAATATTTCCTTTATCTTCTCTACTTTTTCTGGCACGATTGTGTATGAATTTTCTAAAAAGCTTATTTGTGCTTTTGCTTTAAATTCATCGTTTGCATGTATATACAAAATTGGTTCTCCTTTTTCTACTGTGTCACCAATTTTTTTCAATACTTCAATTCCGACAGCATAGTCAATTTCGTCTTCTTTTTTAAATCTTCCTCCACCAATATTTACAACCGCTTGACCTATATTTTTAGCTTCTATTGCACTTACATATCCAGAAGCTTTTGCTTCTACTGGAATTTTATATTTTGCTGTTGTTATCATTTCTGGTTCGTCGATTACTCTAGAATCTCCCCATTGTCTTTGGATTAACTCTTTAAATTTATTTAAACCTTCGCCATTATCAATTTGATTTTGAATCAATCTCATATTCGTTACTATGTTGTCGCCTTTGCCAGCCATTTTTAACATATATGCACCAAGCACACAGCATACTTCAACAACATCTGGTTCGCCTTTTCCGCTAAGCACATCTATCGCTTCTTTTACTTCTAATGCATTTCCACAAAATCTTCCTAATGGTTGATTCATATTTGTTACTACTGCAATTGTTTCTTTTCCTGCCATATTACCAATCTTAACCATTGTTTCAGCAAGTTTTCTAGCTCTAATTTCTGTCTCCATAAATGCTCCGCTTCCACATGTAACTTCAAGCAAGATTTTGTCCGCACCTGCAGCAATTTTTTTACTCATTACGCTAGATGCAATTAGTGGAATACTTTCAACTGTTCCTGTAACATCTCTTAATGCATATAGTTTTTTATCAGCAAGAGCAATGTTTTCTGATTGTCCCATTAACGATATTCCTATTTTTCTAACATTTCTAATAAACTCATCTAATTCTAAATTTGTTCTAAATCCAGGAATTGAATCTAGTTTATCAATTGTTCCTTGAGTATATCCAAGTCCTCTTCCAGACATTTTAGCAACCGGCACTCCAAGACTTGCAACTAATGGCATTACAACTATTGTAACTTTATCACCAATTCCTCCTGTGCTATGTTTATCAACCTTTATTCCTTCAATTTGTGAAAGGTCTAAAATGTCTCCTGACTTAGACATAGCAATGGTTAAATCTAAAATTTCTTTCTCTGACATTCCATTTAAATATATTGCCATTAATAAACTTGAAGCTTGGTAATCTGCAATATTCCCATATGAATATTCTTTTATAAAAAATTCAATTTGCTCCGTGGTTAATTCTTGGCAATCACGTTTTGCCTTTATAATTTCATTTATATTCATATTTTACCTCCTTACAGATTTTTAAGTAGTTATATTATCTTTAATTTTGTTAAACTTTGCTTCACCAATACCTTCAACGTCCATAATGTCTTCTATACTGTTAAAATATCCTTCATTTTCTCTAAAATCAATTATTCTTTTTGCCATTGCATCTCCAACACCTGACAATGTTTTAAGCTCATCTATTGTTGCCACATTAATGTTTATTAACATGTTTTGCGTATTATGCTTGGCACTACTAACATTTAATGTTGAAGTGTTAGTTTTTATTTCTTCAAACACAATTTTTTCTGGAATATACACTTTTTGTTCATCACTTAAAATAGTTGCAAGATTTACTTTGCTTAAATCCGCGTCCATCGTTTCACCGCCAGCAATTTCAATAAGCTCATAAAGCCTTGTACCATAAGTAACTTCTTTAATTCCAGGACTATGTACACATCCCTCAATATGCACATAAATTTTATTATCTGCCTTATCTTCGTCTACTTGAATAACAACTTCATCTTTTGGCAATAATTTATAACCAATAAAAGTAAAAATAACAAAAGCCCCTAGTGCTATTATGCACTTTGCTTTATCACTCATTTTTCCTCCTTATATGGTTTTGTTCGATTTTATTATATATTATACCCCAAAAGTTTGCAAACTTTTACTTGAGTTTTACAGTCTTTTTATATAGAATATTTCTATGGAGGTAGAACATGAAAAAAATCTTATTTTTCTTAATTTTATTACTAACAATAATTTCATCGCAAGTTTTTGCTGTTACTGTAAACAGTCCAACTGCGATTTTAATAGATGCCGATACTGGTCGTATACTTTATGAAAAAGATGCATATAAAACAGCTTATCCGGCAAGCACAACAAAAATTTTAACCGCAATTTTAGCACTTGAAAATTGTGACATTTACGATGAAGTAACTGCGAGCTATGCAGCAATAATGAGTGTTCCTGTTGGCGGAAGCCACGCAGCAATTCAAGTTGGTGAAACTCTTACAGTAAAAGAATTGCTTCAAGCTTTATTAATTTGCTCTGGAAATGATGCTGCTAACGTTTTAGCAGAACATATCGGCGGTAGCATGGAAAGTTTTGCTACTATGATGAATACAAGAGCAAAAGAATTAGGTTGTCAAAATACTAACTTTGTTAATTCAAGCGGATTACATGATGATAATCATTACACAACAGCATATGATTTAGCTATTCTTTATAAATATGCAACAGAAAACTTCCCAGAATTTAATGAAATTGTTGCAACAATTCGTTTTAGATTACCTATTACAGACAAATATAGTACGGATGATAGATTTTACCTTAATTCAAATCAATTAATCGTTCCGAACTCTAGTAATAGTGCAAAAAATTATTATTATCCTTATGCTACAGGTGGAAAAACTGGATTTACTACTCAATCTAAAAATTGCTTAGTAGCAGGAGCGTCAAAGGATGGCGTAAACCTTATAGCTGTAATATTAGGAGCTGTGCAAGATGAAAGAGGTGTTAGCTATAGATTTACAGATGCAAAAAACTTATTTGATTATGGATTTAGTGCAATAGTTCCAAATCAAATCGCAGAAGCAGGAACAACGGTAAAAACACTTCCAGTAAAAAATTCAAAAGAAAAAGACGCAACTGTTAAGCTGCAATTTAAAAATGGATTAACAACAACAATAGATAGAACCGATTTATATACAAAATTCGAACCAGTACTTGTATTCCAAGAAGAAATTGTAGCTCCAGTTACTGAAGGTGACGTACTTGGAACAGCAACTTATACGATATATGACAAAGAATACCAAATCGATTTAGTTGCAGCAAACTCAATTGAAGCCAAAAACAGTCTTGTTGCCGGAGTTACAAAATTCCTTAAAAACACATTAATAACTGTAGGTTGCTTAGGCCTTTTACTTGTAGTAATTAGAGCATACAACAAAAATGCAGCAAGAAAACGTCGCAGAATGAGAGCCTTCAATGTTGGAAGATATAATACAAGATTTAGAAGATAATAATTATATCAACACAAAAGCACCTATAAATAGGTGTTTTTGTTGTAATAATTACTACGTTGTTTTATTTAATTCTCTACTAAAATATTTATCTTGGAGGAAGAACAAGTGGAAAATAAAAATATAATGGAAACTATGGATATAAAAAAATTATCTTTAAAGCTATCATTACCAATGGTTATGTCTATGATTTCTATAGCATTGTATGGTATTGTTGACACAATTTTTATATCTAATATTAGTGACGATGCACTAACAACTGTTTCTTTATGCTTGCCTATTATCTCAATAATTACAGCTATTGGGCTTGGAACCAGTATTGGTGTAAATTCTCTATTAGCAAGAACATTAGGTGAAAAGAAACAAGAAAAAGCACATAAAATAATTGTGTCTGGAATTTACCTAATCGTGTTTAGCTACATAATTATTGCTCTAGTATCAACATTAGGAATTAATTTATTTTTTAAAGTTTTTACAGATAATATTAATATAAGAAGCTTAGGATTTGATTATCTATTCATTATTGCGATCTTTTCTTTTGGAACTTTATTCCAAATGTTATTTGAAAAAATATTAGAGGCTTATGGAAAAACAAAAGATAGTATGCTAGTCCAATTTAGTGGTGCATTGATAAATCTAGTTTTAGATCCTATTTTAATATTTAGTTTTAATCTTGGTATAAAAGGTGCTTCAATTGCTACTGTTATAGGACAAATATTTGGAATGTTAATAGGAATTGCTTTGCTGAGAAAAAATCATATTATCAATATATTTTCTATAAAAGATTTCAAACTTGAAAAAGAAATTATTAAAGACATATATAAAGTGGGCTTTCCAACAATAATATTAGAGTCTGCCGAATCCTTTATAACATTAATATTAAATAAAATTTTAATAGATTTCTCTGAGTCAGCAGTATCCGTTTGGGGAGTTTACTGTCAATTGCAAAAATTCGTATTAATTATCGTATATGGCTTAAACTATGGAATGATACCTATTTTAGCATATAATTTGGGTGCAAAGCACAAAGAAAGAATTAATGAATGTTTATCTTTCTTTTTAAAGCTTGCTTGCCTTGTAACTAGTGTAGGTATGTTAATCTTTTTTGCTATACCAAATATTATAATATCATTCTTTGATGTTTCAGAAGATGTATTAATATTAGGAACTCATGCTTTCAAAATACTCTCTCTTGGTTTTATATTTGCAGGTATAAGCCTAGTATTTTCATCATCTTTTCAAGCATTCGGCAAAGGATCTTATAGCCTAATAATAAACCTATCTAGAAAAATCATATTTGTATTACCTCTTATTTTACTATTAAAAAACATATTAAAAGCCGACTCTGTATGGGTTTCATTCACCATATCAGAAATATTAACAATGATAATCGCTATAATATTGCATAAGAAAATAAATAACAAAATTATTGATGTAATTTAAAACACTACCATGCATAAATTTTATCAATTGACATTACTTAATACCACAACTTTGTTACAAATAATTTTATATAAAGTAATTAAATTATCGTCAAATTTGAAAAAAATGGTTGACAAAACAAAATACAGGTGTTATTATATATCTTGTCTTTTGACACGTCATGGGTCTGTAGCTCAGCTGGATAGAGCAACGCCCTTCTAAGGCGTGGGTCGGGCGTTCGAATCGCTCCAGGCTCACCATGAAAAAAGCACTTGAGTTAAACTCAAGTGCTTTTTTGTTGTGAGTCTTCTGCCCAGGGCGAAAAGGCGAAGCCACGCCTTCACATCGTAGATGTGAGACGGACGACCTGGGCAAAAAACGGAAAAAGCTTCCTTCGGAAGCTTCGATACAAACAATAGTATACAAAACGGATGTGAACAAAGTTCACATCCGCTACTATTCACTTTTCACTATTAGTTATTCACTCTAGTTGCTGTGATTTACCACAGCGACTAGTACCGTCATGTCATCTTTCGCTATTCCCATATTACTATCAATTGCTTCTTGTAATATGATATCAGCAAGTCTTTGTGGATTGTCCGTTTTTACTGCTTTTAATAGTTCTGTTATCCATAACTCTTTTGGTTCGTAGTCTTGATTTGCATCTATTATTCCGTCGCTGATCATTACTACCGTGTCACCTGCTTCTAGATTCTTACCGTAGAAGTCTATATCTATATTTTCTAATACTCCCACTGGCAATCCCACCGATTGTATCATGTCTACATTATTTCCTTTTTTTACGTATGTTGGACATGATGACACCTTGATAAATTCTGTGCTTCCACTTTCTAAATCTATTACTGATGCATCAAGCGTTGCAAATATTTCTTCTTCTCCATCCGCTAGTAATACTGAATTTATCATATCTACTGCTTTCGTTTTTTCAAATCCTGTTTTCAAAAGATTTTCTAATGTGCTTATTACTTTCTTACTTTTTTTACTTGCTTTTTCTCCAGAGCCCATTCCATCACTAATTCCAAGCAAATATTTTCCATCGCCTATTTTTTCATTTATAAAGTTATCGCCTGATACTACAGAATCATTTTTCTTACATTTTGCAATTCCTATTGAAAGTTTATAATTTTCTTTCTTATTTTTTTCCGTAGTACTTGTTACTACTTTCATTTCTTCTTTTATATCTTTTATCGCTGAAGACATTTCTTTTAATTGCTTGTAAGATTGTCTTCTTTTTTCTTGCATTTTTTGTTGCCAATCTTGATTTACTTTGTATATTTGATATGCAAAATTTAATCCATCAGCAAGCATTTCTTTATTTTTACACACTGTATTTTCTGGTATATTTTCTACTGTTGCTTCGCCTTCTGTTTGCAATGTTTCTATTGCGTTGAATACAGTTTCATACATTGAATGATAGTTTTGTTCCCAGCATTCATTATAATGCTCACATTTTTTACATGAGTTTTCGTTTAATGATTTTATAAACACTCTCATTTCTTCAGAAGAATTTTCTTGTTCTGTTGCTTCTTCCCCTGCCATGTTTTCCATTGCTTCTGACATTGCACCTAATCTATATAATGTATTTTTCTCAAAGTATTTTATTTCTCTATTTGATAAACTTCCATCATAGTCAAATAAATCATCAATGAATACTGTAAAACTTTTTGGTACAAAGAATAGGCAAACTGATGCAACAACTATTTCTTTTAAGTTGATTATTACTTCTGTAGATCCATTTGCATAAAATGCTAAAACTATGTTACCAAGTATAAAACCTATTCCAGCTCCAATTTTACCAAACTTAGCAAACACTCCTGATAGAAGTCCACTAAATCCATATGTAGCAACAGTTACTGCCGAGCCGTATCCCATTATTCCAAGCACTAATGATGTTGCTATTCCGCTAGTTGCTCCTATGCATGGACCACATTTCCATCCAAGCAGCATCACCATTAGAACGCTTAGTACTCCTCTTATTGATACTCCAAATATCGAAGCTTCACCTAGCAATGTTATTGCAACTGTTAATAACACACATGATGCTATCATATCTTCTGATGATATAGCTTTCTTCCTACCATAATCTACTATCGTAGAAATTCCTGATGCAAATATTAAATAAAATATTGCAGATGTTATTGCCGAATAGATAGCTAACAACGAATCATACACTAGTGTTTTTGTCATGAACAAACCTATCGATTCCGATATAGCTACAGCAACTAACATTTTTATTGCATCTGACATTTTATTTTCTTCATCATTTTTTAAGAATGCTTTAAATACAACAAACAATATTGCTGATATTATAAATTTTAGCATTGCCATTGGACCAAATATCAGCAATGTAATTGTTGTTATTCCTATAAATGGTATTAACACAGGAACTTTATTTGCTGCCGCAGCTCCAAACGCTGCGATTCCAAACGGCGATGTTCCCGTCATAAGTTTAGCTCCACTAACTATTAATGTAATTAAATATGTTAGTATGTTTCTTTTATTTTGAACTAACTTTTTTATCACTACTTCATACACCTCTTAACTTTTTCTTTTGAATACTTATAATTATATGGTATTCTTCGTGAATTTCTTGTCACATTGTAGTCAATATTAGAAAAAGTTTTTTACAAAAAACTACAAATAAATTATTTTGCTTCATCTAATTGCATTGATATTAATTTTGTTACACCATGTTCTTGCATTGTTACACCATAAATTGTGTTTGCTGCTTCCATTGTTCCTTTTCTGTGTGTTATTAGTAAGAATTGAGTTTCTTTAGAGAATTTCTTTAAGTATTCTGCATAACGATATACATTTACATCGTCTAGAGCCGCCTCAATTTCGTCTAGTATACAGAATGGTGATGGGCTTAATCTTAATATAGCAAATAATAATGCAATTGCTGTAAGCGCTCTTTCTCCACCTGATAGAAGCATCATGTTTTGAAGTTTCTTTCCTGGTGGTTGTACTTCTATTTCTATTCCTGATTCTAAGATATTTGTTTCATCTGCTAATCTCAATGTTGCACGACCGCCTCCGAATAATTCAACAAATACTTCTTCAAAGTTTTTATTTATTATTTCAAAATTTTGTGCAAATTGAATTTTCATTACTTCAATCATGTCTTCGATAATCTTTAATAAAGAACCTTCAGATTCTTCTAGATCTTCTTTTTGTGTTCTTAAGAATTCATATCTTTCTCCAACAGCTTTATATTCTTCTATTGCATTGATGTTGATGTTTCCTAATGATTTAATTTCTGATTTACATTTATCAACTTCTTTTGCAGTTGTAGGTGTTACTTCTGCATAATCTTTCGCTGTGTTTGGAGTTGTTTCATAATCCTCCCACATCTTATTTTGAATAGTTTCTATATCAGTTTCAATCTTTGATTTTTTAAGTTCTAATTTCATTGATTGTTCTTTTAAAATTTCTAATGTCTTAAACTTATCTTCAATTCCTTTTTCAAGTTCAAGAAGTTTATTATTCTTACTTTCTCTCTGTTCTTTTAAATCAGATATTTCTTGTTCAAATTTTGAAATTTCTTCAGCTACTTTTTCTATATTTTCATTAGATGTCTTAATATTTACATCCATTTCCTCATTTTCTGTAAGTATTTTTTCTCTAGCTTCTTTTCTTCTTTCGATATTACTATCGCAATTTTCTATATCTTTTTCTATTCTTTCAACTATTTCGTTTATAGAAGTTGCACTTTCATCAAATGATGACACAGAAATTCTTAAGTCCATAATATCTGAATTTAGATCGTCCATTATCTTTTGTTGTTCTCCGTCTTTTTCAGCAAATTCTTTTACAATTATTTGTGATTCTTCATTTTCTTTTTCTGCTGCTTCTATAACAGTATTTATTGCATCAATATCTTGTTTTGATTGTTCTGTTTGTTTTAATAGTTTTTCTTTTTCAGCCCTTAGCAATTCTAATTTTTTATTTATTCTAGCAATGTTATTTTCAATTGCTGTCATCTTTTCAGTTTCAGTAGCAAAAGAAATGCTGATTTCTTGTAGTTTTCTTTCTGTGTCTTCAAATTCATCAATTGCAGTTGCAACACTTTCTTTGTATTCTTCTAATTCTTTAACTATTGCTTCGTTTTCTTTTTTTAATTTCTTAACAATGCCTTCAAGTTCTGAAATTTCTCTTGATCTACTTAAGATACTTGTTGTCTTTTTAAATACACTTCCACCTGTCATTTGTCCTGATGGATTTACAATATCACCATCTAATGTAACTATTCTAAATCCATACTTACATTTCTGCGCAATTTTTATTGCGTTATCCATGTTGTCAACAATTACCGTTTTTCCAAGCACACTGTTTATAACGTCTTCATATTTTTTATCAAACTCTATTAGATCTGATGCAATTCCAATAAAGCCTTCATGATCTTTTAAGTTTTGTTTTAATTTATCAGCTTTTATTGCTGCAATTGGGAAGAATGATGCACGTCCAAAACTATTTGTTTTTAAATATTCAATCGCTCTTTTTGCATCTTCTTCTGTTTCTGTTACGATGTTTTGAATTGTTCCGCCAAGCACTAATTCAATTGCTGTTTCATATTTTGAAGGAACCGTTATAAGGTTTGCTATTGTTCCACAAATGTTTTTACCAAATTGTTTATCTTTTTGGCATTTAGACATTACTTCTTTAACCGCTTTGTTATATCCTTCAAATTCTTTTTCAGTTTCAACTAAGAATTTATATCTAGATTCTTTGTTGTTTATTTCACTAAGTTTATTTCTTATTTTATTTTCATAGTCTAATATTTTTTCACTAGATTCAGCTTTTATTTTTGCATATTTTTCAACTTTTTCTTGTAATTCATTTTTAGCTTTTGTTACTTTTGAAAGTTCTACTTGTTCATCTTCTTTTTGCATTTTTTCTTTATCTAGTTCATGAATATTATCATCTATTTCATTTCCAATTTGAGTTATACGTCTATTGTTAGCTTCAACATTTGCAGATAAATCACTTAAGACTTCCATTTTTTCAAACTTCAAATCCATGTTGCTCATGATTTTATTTTTTATGTCTTCGATTTTCTTTTGTTCGTTTGTTAAATTTTCAGAAAGTCTTTTGAATTCTTCTTCTTTTTCTGCAAGTTCAGCTTCAAATCTCTTTTTGTCTTCAGCAAGTCTGCCTTTCTTTTGAGCTCTTTCTTCTTTTTCTTGTTCTAATTCTACTTTTTTAGCTTCAAATTCTTCTATCTCTGCAGCAAATTTTTCATAATCTTCTTTGTTGTGAGATATTCTTTCGTTGTATATTCCGATATCACCTTTATGTTTTTCTATATTATTTTGAGCTTCGAAAACATTTTTTTGTATTTCTTCAATATTAGAAATTAATTGGTCTATTACATTTCTAACTTCTTCTTTTGAAGCTTGAAATCCTTGAAGTTTTTCTTCTTCATCAGTAGTTTGATTTGTAACTTCTGTAACTTGAGTTATAATTTCCTCCAATTTCACTTTGCCTTTATTAATATTGCTAATAAACAAACCTACTTCTAAATATTTTAATTGATCTCTAATTTCTAAGAATCTTTTTGCCTTTTCCGATTGTTCTCTTAGCGGTTCTAATTGTGATTCAAGCTCGTTAACAATATCATTTATTCTTACTAGATTTTGTCTTGTATTCTCTAATTTCTTCTCAGCTTCTTCTTTTCTTGTTCTATATTTTACAATTCCTGCAGCATCTTCAAATATACGTCTTCTTTCTTCAGATTTTGCACTTAAGATTTCATCAATTCTACCTTGCCCTATAATTGAATAACCATCTCTACCAATACCAGTATCCATGAAAAGTTCTACAATATCTTTTAATCTGCATTGATTCTTATTTATAAAGAATTCACTTTCTCCACTTCTGTAAACTCTTCTTGTTACTGTTACTTCTGAATAATCTACTGGTAATTTTCCATCTGAATTATCCATCGTTATATCAACTTCAGCAAAGCTAACTGACTTTCTCGCTTGTGTACCAGCAAAAATTACATCTTCTAGCTTAGAGCCTCTTAACGTTTTTATACTTTGTTCACCCAAAACCCAACGAATGGCATCAGAAACATTACTCTTTCCACTTCCATTTGGTCCTATAACAGCGGTAATTCCTGGCTTAAATTCCAAAGTTGTCTTGTCCGCGAAAGATTTAAATCCTTGTAATTCCAATTTTTTTAAATACATATTTTTCTCCCTCGTATATCGCTCTTTTTCAGATTTCCGTAGTATCCTACTAGAATATAATATACTATTAAATTTTTCTTAGCAAGATTTTTGCGTGTAATATATTGTTTTTTTCTATGTTTTAATGTTATAATTACATTATGTTTAACATATTTTTTAAAAAGGAGAGATTTAAATGATAGGACTTATAATAGTTATAGCAATTATAGTT
Organism: Clostridia bacterium; assembly: GCA_017521465.1. Classification (GTDB taxonomy): domain Bacteria; phylum Bacillota; class Clostridia; order TANB77; family UBA1234; genus RGIG6291. Next base: position 47,435 of record JAFXCN010000024.1, read on the forward strand.
GTTTTAGCTTTTTGGATGATTGGAGTTTACAATTCACTTGTAAAATTAAGAAACAAAGTATCTAACGCATTTGCTCAAATAGATACTCAATTACAAAGAAGATTTGATTTAATTCCTAATCTTGTTGAAACAGTAAAAGGATATGCAGGTCATGAAGAAAAACTTTTCATTGATGTTGCTGCAGCTAGAAGCGGTTATATGAATGCTACAACTGCACATGACAAAATGGAAGCTGACAATCAATTAACAGGAACTTTAAAAACATTATTTGCAGTAGCTGAAAGTTATCCAGAATTAAAAGCAAATACAAACTTCTTAGATTTACAAACTCAATTAAAAGGAACTGAAGATAAAGTTTCATTTGCTAGACAATTCTATAATGACACTGTTCAAAAATACAATGATGCACTTCTTGTATTCCCAAATAATATCGTAGCTGGTATGTTTGGATTTAAAGAAGGTGAATTCTTCAAAGTTGATAGTGAAGAAGCTAAAAAAGCTCCAAAGGTACAATTCTAATGATTATTTAGAGCAGGTATTTAAAATATCTGCTCTTTTGTTTTCTTAAGGAGGTTACGTTTATGTTTGATATATCAATAAAGAACAAAAGAAAATCATTTTTTATAATATTTTGTTTTATAGCTTTAATGTCTACTTTGGTATATTTTATATGTGAATTGAACGATATCGGTGGCGCTCTTACAATTCCAATAGCTATGGCATTAGCTATAATTTCTGCTGTTGGCGCTTATTATAATTCAGATAAAATTGTTCTTAGTATGAGCAACGCTAGACCTGCTACTGAAGAACAAAACAAAAGAATGATTGATAGTTTGGAAGGTCTTTGTATTGCTGCGGGTCTTCCAATGCCTAAATTATATATAGTTGAAGATTCCGCTCCAAACGCTTTTGCGACAGGACGTAATCCAGAACATGCAGTAATCTGTGTTACAACAGGACTTTTAGACAAACTAGATGACTATGAACTTGAGGGTGTTCTCGCACATGAACTTTCACACATAAAAAACTACGATATTCTTTTGCAAACAGTTGCAATTGTTTTTGTAGGTTTCGTATCTATTTTGTCAGATCTATTTTTCAGAATTAGTATTAGAAGCAATAGAAGAAGCAATGATAATGACAACGGTGGTGGTGCACAAGCTATTATTTTAATAATTGGACTTATTTTTATAGTTTTATCACCAATTGCTGCAACGCTTTTACAATTAGCATTATCTAGAAAAAGAGAATATCTTGCAGATTCAACAGCTGTTGAGCTTACTAGAAATCCTGAAGGATTAATTAATGCACTTTTAAAAATATCTGGTGATCCAGAACCACTAGAAGTAGCAAACAAATCAACAGCAAGCATGTATATATGTAATCCATTAAAAGGGAAAGACGCAGAAAGCTTTTTATCAAAGCTATATATGACTCATCCTCCAATAGAAGATAGAGTCGAGGCACTACGAAATATCTCATAAAAAAGATGACACAATCGTGTCATCTTTTTTATGAGTGAATAGTGAAAAGTACGGAATTTTCTTGCGTTTTTATGTTAACTATGATATAATTATCTGGCAAGATTATCCACATATACCCCTATATCAACTTTTTTGAAAAAGGAGGACGTCGAATGAAACTCTTGAAAGCCATTCTGATTACTGCATTCATTTTCATTTTTGGTTTTGCCGTAATCTATTTTGTAGATTGTGCTTCCGCTGAGAATAATACTATTGGCTACGTTCGGGTCTCCAACGGAAGTTATCTGAATGTACGTTCTGAGGCTTCTACCGACTCAAAAGCCATCGGCAAGCTTTACCTTAATGATTCTGTACAGATTGTTGAAACAGTTGGTGACTGGCATAAAATCTACTATCATGATTCTTTTGGGTATGTGCACTCTTCCTACATCTACGAAGAGCCCATCGTTGTTTACTACGATGATGTTTCTGCTTCCGAACTCAAGAACAACAACATTCCCAATCTCAAAGTGAAATATGTTGGTTATCTTTCTGAAAGCACTGGAGCTTATCCTCTCAAGAGCAACACTCGCAATTGCTATATTCCAGCAGGCCCCGTTGCTATCTTTTCTATTCAAGGTGATTATGCAATCATTGCTAAAGGTCGTCAACTTCTGCGTGTCGGTGTAAAATATTTTGATAATATTACGCCTCTCGATATTAATGCAGATGTTTGCAACGAACCTCCGATTGCTGCATATACAACCTTTTTTAGCAGAAGTAATACCAACCGTGTCACAAATATCAAGCTTGGCGCGGATGCTATGAAAACTACTCTTGCCCCCGGTGAGGAATACTCTTTTAACGGCATTGTCGGTAAGCGTTCACCCGAAAAAGGTTATCGTCTTGCCAATGCTTTTAAGGGTCAAGAGGTCGTTCAGGATTACGGTGGAGGCGTATGTCAGCTGAGTTCTACTCTGTATGCGGCAATTCGCCTCGATCCTCATTTTGAAATAACTCAGAGATATACCCACAGTATGGAAGTTGATTACCTTCCTGTTGGCATGGATGCAACTGTCAACTGGAATAATAGAGATATACGTTTTATTAACAATTATCCTTTTAATGTGTATGTGAATACCTATGTTGCTAACGGTATGTTGACAATTACAATTCACAAAACACCTTAAACATCAAAGAGGCGGTCCAATCCGGACCGCCTCTTTTTTTGTTATTTTACAGGAGTAATAAACTGATTCATTACATATCCTGTTCTATTAGAACGATAATATACTTTAGACCATTCGCCGTATGTTGCAATAACCTTGACGTATGCACCATTTTCAAGTCTATCAAGCATAGGCTTCTCCTTGCTCATGCCAGTTCGAACATTGAGCTTAGTGCCAGGTGTTACATTAACCACAAAAAGCTCACCTTCAGCAGGAAGGCTACTAATATTAGAACCAGGCTTACTAATATACTTCGACATGACATATGCATATCGGCCATTATAGACAATCTTAGACCAATTGTCGCTATAAGATGCCACATATACTGTATCGCCAGCATAGAGCCTGCCAAGTCTTGCAGAAGAAGTATTAGCCGACTTTCTTACATTCAGCCACCCAGACATACTCGACTTAACAGTATACTTAGTGGTTCCTGCCGTGCTAACATTTCCACTATTGGAAGCTCCCGAGTTAGAAGAAGAGTTTCCATTATACTTAGTCAAGTAGTCAGGATCAACAAAGCCAATAGTTTCGGCATAGCCATAACCAAAGTCATGAAGCACAATTGCCCAGCCATTATCATAGCCTGCAACATCAATTACAGTACCATTCCGAAGCTTAGCAAAAACATCATATTTCATGCCAGGACCAGACCGAACATTCAGCTTAGTCTGAACGTTTACAACAAACTTTTCCGGCTTATTAAAGCTTGCAGCATTTGCAAAAGAAATCATACTGAAAGTCATCATAACAGCAACCAAAATGACAACAAACTTCTTCATCATTGTAACCTCCTCCAATCGTTTTCGGTTTATGGGAATACCATTTAACATAGCGATTATATAACGGAAAAGTAGTTCTGTCAACCAAAATCTCTTTTCCAGCACCTGCTTTTACCACACGAAATATCGATTTTTTCGCACCACAGATTTTGTTTTGAAATAGGCTCAAGTGTCTGCAAAATGCAACGCAGTTCGTTTTCGCAGACGGCCGCCAAAAGTGGCAAGCAAGCTTGCCACAGTGAATAACTAATAGTGAATAATGAATAGTTAGCCTCTGAGTTGAGACTAGATAATTATTCATTATTCACCATTCACTCTTCACTATTCACTAAATTTTTTACCTAAGCATATTTTCTGTAAGCACACTCATCAAAAATACTAGTATCATTGATACGTCAAATGTAAAGTCTGTGAAAATGTATTTATAATTTATTAACTCTTCTCTTGATATTTTGAATGTTAATACTTCTTTTATTTTTGTTCTGATTTCTTTTTTAGTTAATTCTATTATAAACAGTACTAATCCGATTATGAAAAATACGATTAATATTCCTGTTGCTAATATTAGCCCTAATTCCGGCAATATCATTCCAAGGGCGCCAAACCCGTTGTTAATAAAGTGTATAAGCATTGTAAGTTTTATATCTTTTGTGTATAAGTATATTCCACCAAATATTAGTCCTGCTATAAACGCAAATAGGGCTTGTGATAAATTCATATGAATCATTCCAAAAAACAGTGACGAAAGTATCCATGCTGTTTTAGTTCCATACTGTGACATGTAGTCAATCATTGCTTTTCTGAAAAATATTTCTTCAAATACTGCTGGTGTTGCAGCTATCGCAAGCACTAATATAATTTTGCTTATAAGACTTGAACTTTCATCAGTTGTGAACGTATCCGTGATATTATAGTCTAATCCTATTGCTGGATATATTAACGTTGTAAATAATGCTTGTATCACAAATATTACAAATATTGATATAAATATGATTTTAATTTTTTGTTTATTATTAATTTGCTCTTTTTCTATCCTGATATCTTTTTTATTACAATATGAGAGTACAAAAATGCTTGCCAATCCTAATGATGTAATTTGTAGTATTATTTGCAAGATCATCGCCATATCTTCTGACAGTAATATATTTTTAAATACTGTTGGTAATACAAATGTACCTATAACCGAAAAGATTGTTTGTATTCCAAAATAAATTATAATTGCCATTCCTATTACAAAACCCAAATTTTTCATTTTTCTTTTTATAAAAAATGTATCTTTTTCTTCTTTTTTCTTTTTTGTTTTCTTTATTTTCGTATAATCTAAAATTCCGTTTTTGAATATCTTAGAAGAGATATTAAATGATACCGGTATTGATATTAAAATTAATGTAAGCGATAATATGATTTGCCATAAACTTATTTGTCCAACTACCATAAGCGCAGGTATAAAATATGCTGATAAAATAGGTAGGCATGAAACTATTCCTAATATTATATTTACTTTTGTATATGGTGTTATAAATTCTAACGCTATTATATATGATGCCATCATTATGAATGAAAGCAGTGATACTGTATTTCCCGCTTCTGATGTCGAAGACGTTTTTGCAGATAACGCAGCTTGAATAATGCATAATAATATTAAATTCAAGATATTATATATTATTAATGATGTAACATATAACAATGTTTCTATATTACCCGGAGTGGTCATTATTTCTAATATCCCACCCATTTGAGCATCATTCATTACTGGTATTCTTGATATTATTGCAGCAATGTAATAATATACTATCATTAACAATCCTTGAAATATTAGTATTGCTATATTGCTAAAAATTTTTGCAAATAAATATTCTTTTTCTGATACAGTTGTAAGAATATATTCACTAGATTTTGATTGTTTTTCTTGCGAAATTTCATTTGCAATTTTAGAAAATAACAAAATTGCTATCATATATGTTGCCGCAGTTGAAAATAATTTTATTATTTCTTTCGTATCAGAATCTGTTGCATCGACCGAAAGCATTATCCTTTCAATTTCTAATTCGCTCTGGAATTTGTCCAAATTTTCTATCGAAATGTCATATTGATCAGCAAATAAAACATTTCTGCAATAATGTAGGGCATCTTCTATTTTATAATAATATTCTCCTACAATTCCTTCTTTTGATATTATTGCGGTGCTAAATGTTTTTTCTTCATTTGGATTAATTTCAAGTATTATCAAATCATCTGGAATGTTTTCAGCAGTATAATCATTAGCCACAATTTTTTCTACTTCAAAATTTTTAGCTAATTTAGAGACCAACTTTTCAAAAACGATATTTTCTTCATCTAAAATTGCTATCCTTATACTTTCTTCTTCGCCAATTTTAAATAAGTTTCCTATACTTCCCCAATTTAATATTAGTACAATACTAATTAATGTTATTGCATTAAAAATTACAAACCATTTATTCTGTATGCTTTTATAAAACGAAAATTTTACCATCTCTTTTACCTTGAAATTATTCATTTATATCACCTACTTTATCTATGAAAATTTCATTTAATGAATTAACTGGTTTGCCTTCTATTCTATAATTTTCTATTACTTCTTTCAACTCTCCCTGAATTAAAACATGTCCTCTATCTATCATCATAATTTCATCACAAAGATTTTCTACATTTCCCATTACATGTGATGATAAGATTATTGTTTTTCCTTTTTCTTTTAATTTTAAAATTGCATTTTCAAGCTCTTTTACACTTACGGGATCTAATCCTGAAAAAGGTTCGTCAAGTATTATAAAATCTGGATTGTGCAAAACAGACACTATAAATTGGATCTTTTGTCTATTTCCTTTTGAAAGTTTTTTAGCTTTTTGTTTTATATACTCTTCCATATGGAATTCTTTTAACCACATTGTTAAATTTTCAAAAACTTCTTCTTTCGTCATTTCCTTAAGTGCACCATAATATTCACATATATCTATAATCGAAAAAGTTGGAAGCAAACTCCCCTCTTCAGGTAAATATCCAAATTTGTTTAGTGTCTTTTGATTTATATTCTCATTATTAAATTTAATCTCGCCTTCAGTCGGTTCTATTAAATTTAAGATCATTCTAAATATTGTTGATTTTCCGCGAACCATTTCTTCCAACAATTCCCAATACTTTTCCAGTGCTCAATTCAAACGAAACATCCTTTACAGCTGTAACGTTTTCAAACTGCTTTGTAACATTTTTAAAATTTAACATATTATCTCCTCTATATATTATTATATATTTGTAGTATAGCATATTTTATTCAAAACAAAACCCTTTTATTTCCAAGTTTTTCAATATTTACGGCACTAAAAGTATTGACAAACCTTTATTTTAGGACTATAATTGTTATCGTTACAAACGCACCACTAGCTCAGTTGGTAGAGCATCTGACTCTTAATCAGGTGGTCCAGAGTTCGAGTCTCTGGTGGTGCACCAAAAGCGGCAAGCAAGCTTGCCACAGTGAAAAACTAAGAGTGAATAGTGAAAAGTAGAAATATGCGAGCAAATTTAAGCCGCTTTTGTACTCTTCACTATTCACTTTTCATTATTCTTCATTCACCTAAGTTGTTGTTTCTTTTTGTACTCTTCACTCTTCACTAAATTGTCGTTTCTAGTGAATAACTAATAGTGAATAGTGAAAAGTATTAATAAGTGGACAATTCGAGCCGCTTTTGTATTATTCTTTGTTCATTATTCTTTTTTATTTATTCTTTCTCTCCCCACACTCTCTCGAATCAACTGATGACTCCGACCCAAAAGACGTTTGTCTTAAAAAGTGGCGGGGCGAAAATGTCGGAAAATCCGGCGGAAAGTGGCGGGGAGAAAATGCCGGTTCCATTTTTTTTCGTGACTTTTTCAGATTTCGTGATATAATACTTCTGAAATTAATGTTGGAGGTGCTTACCATGTGGCTTCCTTTCGCCCTAATCACATTCTTAATGTGGGGTATTGCGGACTTTTTTTACAAAAAAGGAAATCCTGCAGATGATAACTTAAGTCATTGGAGAACTATTATTATAGTTGGTATTGTAATGGGAATTCACGCTTTTATTATTCTTGCTACTAATAATTTTGTGTTTGATATTTCTAAATTGCTTATTTATATTCCCGTTTCTTTTTGTTATATACTTTCTATGGGTATTGGTTATGCGGGTCTTAGGTATATCGAGCTTTCTATTTCTTCGCCCGTTCAAAATTCTTCTGGCGCGATTGCTACTATTCTGTGCATGATTTTCTGCTCTTATGTTGTTAGCACGACAGAACTTATTGGCATCATTTGTATGATTGCTGGCGTGTTCATGCTGACTTTCGTTGAGACCAGAAATCCTGAACGGAAAAAGATTGAAAATAAGAAGTATCATATTGGCTTCTTAGCCATTCTTATGCCTATTTTGTACTGTTTCTTTGATGGTATTGGTACTTTCTTGGATGCTTTGTATTTGGATGAATACGCTATTCTTTCTGAAACCGAATCGCTGCTTGCCTATGAATTTACTTTCTTTATTGTCGCAATCATTGGTTTGATCTATGTTTGCGGTATTAAGAAAGAAAAGATTAGCTTGCCCAAAGAAAAAAACAGATGTATTGCAGCTGTATTCGAGACTGCTGGTCAATTCTTCTATACTTATGCAATGGCATCTAACTCTACCATTTCTGCGGCTTTGGTTTCTTCTTATTGCATCCTTTCATTGCTCCTTTCGAGGATTTTCCTTAAAGAGCATTTGAGCTGGAAACAGTATTTATTTATCACCGTGGTTTTTGTAGGCATTATTCTTACAAGTATATGATAACGCAAAAAGGTCGCTACATTTGTAGCGACCTTTTAATTTAGGCTTTAACAACCTTACATTCAATACCATACTTTTCTTCAAGTTCCGCAAAGGCACACTTTGCAGTATTCTTCACGATATCATCAAAGTATAGGGTGAACAGATTATATGCAACAGGGAACTGGAACAACGGTGCCAGCTTTTCATTATGCACCAAATCGTTCAGATTTCCATCTGCAAATTCTTCAATTGCAGATTCAGCAATTGCATCATTAATCACAGATTCTTCCACACCAAATCGGTTTTCAAGAATCCATGCAATTTCCACAACTTCCATATTCAAAGAATGAAAATAAATAATAGCTCGAGCCGCTTCAACAACATCTACACAGCCGTCATAGTCTACATCAGGCCATTCGTTCTTTCCAGTATTGCAAAATACTTCTTTTTCAGCAATATATTCATAATCAGCCATATAATTAAGAATATATATAAAATCTTCTACACTAAGCATTCCTTCGGTTTCCTCATCCAGGCAATACAACCACGCATAGTTCAATACCTTCACTTCATATTCAGGAAGAATACGCCAAATAGTATCAAAAACACTTCCGAGTGTAAGCAATTCATTCTCTTCTTCCCCATAAGTAACGCACTCAATAATTTGTTCCATAAAGAAATCAAATTCCTCTCCAAAGAATTTTTCAACATATTCTTCATCAGAAGCAATCCACGAAATAATTCCTTCAAATGTAAGTTCATCCTCGTAAAGCAAATCTGTCAAAGAGAAATCATCAATCATATGTTGAACCATCCAGCCCCAGAAAGGTTTGTAATCAATATTGTCAATCAAAGAAAATAGATTATTGTTTATACGATGATGCCAACGTGTTGCATAATCATACAAAATACCCGGAGAAATTTCTGCAGGATGATTTTCACAAAACTTTGCAAGCGCACAAATCATAATTTTCTTATCAATTTTATCTTCTACTTTAAGCAATATCTTCTTCAAAGTCTTATAAAATTCAGCTTCTCCGGCTCTCAGATTAAAATACAAATAATGAATTGCTTCATAATATAGTTCATGAATCTGATATGCCTGAAAGTATTTAAGCTTACGACTTGCATCTACAATTTGCCGCTTGGCATTTGCAATAACAGCATTCCTTCGCATCTGTTCATTAATCTTATCTTTGCAATCAGTAAACTTGTTATTAAGAACTTCAACAAAGGGCTTCTTTTTCATGGTATTTTCCTCCTCTAATTGTAGTAAGAATTAGTAATGTATCTACTTTGGCTTTTGCATTATATCACCCCAGTCTACTTTCTGTCAAGTTTTTATGACACCCATAAACAGAGAAGCAATGTGTATATTACACATTGCTTCTCTGTTTTAAAACTTCACATTTATTTCTACATCCATTCCATATTCTTCTTCAAGCATTCCCAATTCTTCGCGATATGCTTTTTTAGCAAGATCTTCAAAGAATAACAAAAAGATTCGATAACCCGCAGCAAATTGCATCATTGCTGGCAAAATAGCTCTGTACTGAAAGTTTAGGTGCTCTCTTCCGATTACAACTGTTTTCAAATCCCATCTACTACACAGTTCAACGAAAACTTTGCACATGCATTCTTCAATATATTCAGTATCAATATTAAATCTGTTTTCAAGAATCCATACAACGTCTCTAAGATTCATACTATCACAACAACTATAAATAATTCTTTCCACTTCTACATTCAAATTCACATTACCATCATCATTTTTAGGAATACGAGGTTCTCCTCCAGAAAAGATTGGCTTTTCCTTATAATATTCATAATCTGCCATTCTTTCGAGAACACAAAATATCATCGCACTTGCTCTTGAGAAACCTGCAAAATTCTTAATAATATAATAATATGCATGATTCAAGACCCTAACTTCATAATTGGGAAATTGATACACAATAGTGGAAATCGCTTCTTCTATCGACAGTTCTGATGTAACAAGCGTTGCTTCCCAAACAGAACTCAAGAATTTATCCAATTTTTTATTAAAGACTAAATCAATGTATTCATTTCTAGATGCAATTCTTTCAATCACATCTTTAAATTTAACATCGGAATTCTCCAGAATATATGACATATCGAACTTCTTCATACCATTTTCAAACATCCACTTCCAGAAAAATCTATATTCTACATCTTTTATCAAGAAAAACCATTCATAATCCAACCATTTTGAATATATAACTTCCAGTTCGCGAGAATCAAGGCCATGTCTATCCCAGAATGCTATCACACTTTTAAGAAAATTAACTGGACAATCATCAAATTTAAAGTCTGCAATAGTAGCTCGAAAAGTACTATAAAAATCTTGCATTGTAATGCTTGATTTTGCATATGCAGTTTCTAAATACTCTTTTGAGCCAGTATTAAATGTCTGCAAAATAGCCTCCCGAACCATTTTTTCTCCTGCTGATTCGTTTAATTCACGTTGAATCTTTTCTCGAATTTCACGTATCTTTGTTAAGAAGGACGAAACAAACGGCAATCTTGTCATAGAAATACCTCCCTTTATTATAGTAAGGTTATATAAGTTCGTCTATTTTCGCCCACAGTATATCACCGTAACATAAATTCATCAACAAAAAGGCTGTATTATATTAAAATAGAGGAGTTTTCACCCCTCTGTTTTCTTAAATATTAAATTTTTCATTTTCGTAATTTAATGCATTATTCAATTTATGCTCAATCTCTTTAGATTTTGTTTGTTCATCATAAAAATATTCTTGTATCATTGGAATAATGTTATATTTTACTGTCATTTTTAAATCTTCATCCGAAAGATTTTCACAGAAATAACAATGTCCTATTTTTTGTCCTTCTTTCAAATCTTTATTAATATCAATTATTTCATCTATTACTCTTGTCATTCCCTCATTTTGCATATAAAACTTTTTAAATCTTTGATTTTCAAATATTGGTTTTACATTATAAAATCCAAACCTTCTTCTAACAGCATAATCTGTTATTGCATAATCTCTATCAGCGATATTCATAGTTCCAATTATATAGATATTTTCTGGAATGAAGAATCTTTCTTTAGAACATGATAATTCTATAAAATTTTGTTTTCCTCTTTTATCAGCCTCAATAAGTGAAAACGCTTCACCAAATATTTTTGTAATGTTACCTCTATTTATCTCATCAATAATTAAGAAAAACTTTTTGTCTGGTTTATTTCTAGCTTTGTTACAAAACTTTCTAAAACAACCTTTTCTGAATTTATAAATTCCTATTCCATCTGGTCTATAACCTTCCATAAATTCTTCATTTTGAAACTCTGGATGAAATTGCAAACTCAATATTCTATCATCATTTTTTTCACCCATTAAAGAATATGCCATTCGTTTCGCCATGTACGTTTTGCCTACTCCTGGAGCACCTTGCAAGATTACATTTTTCTTTAATAAAATTAACCTTTCAAGCTCATCATAATCATTTTCAGCACAAAAAACTTCTTCTAAAAATTTTTCTTTATTATATTTTTCATAAATTTGATAATCTTTTAATGGATTTTGCTCTCTTATTATTGAATAAATTGCTTTGTATTCTGTATCAGTTAGTTTAAAGAAAGTTCCAGCTTGATTTCTAAACGCTTCTACATTTACTATTTCTCTATTTTGTTCTATTTCTTCTCTAGTTATTGAATCTGTAAGATTTTCAATTTTTCTCAAATATATTTTATCGTTTATTAATTCAACAGCAATTTCACATATACCTAAAATTTCTTTTGCCGGTTCTATTTCAAAAGCAATTACAATATCTCCTGGCATAGCTTCTCTAAAATTATGTATGAATTTTCTTTCAGAACCATCTTCATTTAAAGAAGAGTATTCAAATATTTCACCTACTTCAATCTCCCTAAATCTTATTATCTTAGGGTTCATATTAAGCCACCAATAATTCATTTATACTTTCCCCTTTTTATTTAAAAATGCCAATAGAAAATTTAATTCCTATTGGCAAAATAATTATCTTGCAAATGTTTCTACTTCTTCTTTTAATTTCTTTTTAAACTCTTCAACTGGCATAGCGCCTAAATCGCCTTCTTTTCTAGCTCTAACACCTACAGCATTTGCTTCGATTTCTTTATCTCCAACAACTAGCATGTATGGTATTTTTTGTGTTTGTGCTTCTCTTATCTTATATCCAATCTTTTCATTTCTATCATCAAATTCAACTCTGAATCCTTCAGCTTTTAATTCGTCTACTAACTTTTTAGCATATTCTCCATGTCTTTCTTCAGAAATAGGTAGCACCCTAACTTGTACTGGTGCAAGCCATGTTGGAAACGCTCCAGCGAAGTGTTCTGTTATGATTCCTATAAATCTTTCAAATGAACCAAATAGAGCTCTATGAATCATTACAGGTGTTTTCTTGTTTCCTTCTTCATCAATATATGACAAGTTAAATCTTTGTGGTAATTGAAAGTCAAGTTGCGCTGTTCCCATTTGCCATTCTCTTCCCAAACAGTCTTTCATCTTTATATCTATCTTAGGACCATAGAAAGCTCCATCACCTTCGTTAATTCTATAGTTATTTTCTCCACAAATTTCATTTAAAACAGCTCTTAAATCTGCTTCAGCTTTATTCCAAGTTTCAATTTCACCCATGAAATCTTCTGGTCTTGTAGATAATGTTAAAATATATTCAAGTCCAAATACTTCATATAAATATTTAGCAATTTCAAGAATGTTTTTAATTTCGCTTCCAATTTGTTCTTCTGTTACATAGTTATGAGAGTCATCTTGTCTAAACATTCTAACTCTAAATAAACCATTTAATTGACCTGATTTTTCATTTCTGTGAATTACATCAACGTCATTAAATCTAAGTGGTAAATCTTTATAACTTCTTAATTTGCTTTGATATATTCTAATAGAGTTTGGACAGTTCATTGGTTTCAATGCTTGTTCTTTTCCATCTGAATCTGTTAGAACAAACATATCTTCTTTATAGTGATCCCAATGTCCTGAAATTTTCCAAAGTTCACTGCTATTTAATTGTGGACCAGAAAATTCTTGATATCCATATTTTTGATGTTCTTTTCTCCAGAATTCTATTAAAGTATTTAGCATTGTAAATCCTTTTGGTAACCAATACGCCATACCTGGAGCTGTTTCGTCAAAGAAGAATAAGTCCATTTCTTTTCCTAATTTTCTATGATCTCTCTTTTTAGCTTCTTCAATCATTTCTAAATGATGATCCAAATCAGCTTTTTTAGCAAATGATGTTCCATAAATTCTTTGAAGCATTTTATTCTTTTCATTTCCTCTCCAATATGCTCCAGAAGATGATGTTAATTTAAATGCTTTAACAAGTCCTGTGCTCATAAGATGAGGGCCTGCACATAAATCTACATAGTCACCTTGTTTATAGAATGAAATTTCTTCTCCTTCTGGTAATTCTTCAATTAACTCTACTTTATATGTTTCACCTTTTTCAGACATAAGCTTTATAGCTTCATCTTTTGGTAATACAAATCTTTCAAGCGGAAGATTTTCAGCACAGATTTTTTCCATTTCTTTTTCGATTTTTTCTAAATCTTCTGGTGAAAAAGTTCCATCTATATCATAGTCATAATAAAATCCATTTTCGATTGATGGTCCAATTGCAAGTTTAGCCTCTGGAAATAGTCTTTTAACAGCTTGCGCCATAATGTGTGATGTTGTATGTCTGTATGCACCTTTTCCTTCTTCGTCATCAAATGTTAATATTTGCAATTCACAATCTTCGTTTAAAACAGTTCTTAAATCAACAACTTCACCATTTAAAAGTGCAGAAGTTGCAACTTTAGCTAATCTTTCGCTTATCTTTTGCGCAATTTCATAGATTGATAGCCCTGCTTCTTGTTCCATTATGCTACCATCTTTTAATGTAATTTTTATCATATAAATTCCTCCCTATCTTTACTAAAGAATAGTGAATAAATAATAAAGAATAATTATTAAATATTCTTTATTCGCTATTCTTTATTCTTTTGATAAAAAACACTCCTAAAACATATATTTCATATATGTTTTAGGAGTGATTACTCACGGTTCCATCCTAAATTTAACTTAATTAGAGTTGTAACGGTGCTACCGGATGTCTTTTAAAAGGGTAGTTTTTCAAATATGTTTATCCTAGATTTGCTTTCAGCCCACGACAAATCATCTCTTTAGGAGTTTCAATATTTTACTTTGTCCTTAAACATCATATTGGTATTATAGCACTTTTACATAAAAAATCAATGCTTTTCATTATTTTTTATAATCAAATTTCTTTCCAAAAGTGTTTTTGCATCTTTTATCGTTTGTGTCGCTTCTGCAGATTTTTTTAACATATCTCCAGTTATTTGAACCTTTTGTCCGGTTTTTGCATCAATTGCTTTATCATATATATCTATTCCAGAACTAGAGACATAGTAAAATGTATCCTCATCTATATAGCTTCCAACGCCCACATGCGTTTGTTCATATACTATATTTTCATTTATTGAAAACAAATCATTTCCCATCATAATAGATTTATTGTTTTCTATACCAAGCAAATGTAATAATGTTGGTAATACATCCACATGACCGGCTACAATATTTTTTTCCTCTACTTTTTCCATGCCAGGTATATGTATTAATAACGGCACATTAAACATATCTCTCTCGTTGTATTCATGGCCTATTAACTCCGATACAAAACCAGCACTTTCATCATTATAGTTTGCTATTCCAAAATGATCTCCGTATATTACAAACATAGTATTTTCATACATGCCTTCTTTTTTCATTTTTTCAAAAAAATCTTCTAAACATTTATCTAAATAATTTATTGATCTAATATATCCACCAAACATTGTATTTTCATGTTCCTGCAGCAATTGAATTTCAGAATATCTTGGTTCTATGTTAAATGGGTGATGAGATGATAATGTTATCAAAAAAGAATACCACGGTTCTGATTGAGTTTTTATCTTATCAACAGCTTCTAACAAAAATTTTCCATCCGACAAGCCAAGTCTTATAATTTCTTCTTCGCTAAAATCTTCATTTGAAAAATATCTATCAAATCCTTGTTTTGGGTATGCTTTATTTCTATTCCAAAACTCTTTTTCATAAGCATGAAATGCATTTGCAGTTTTATATCCATTATCTTTTAATATATGAGGCAATCCATAAAAATCATTTTCATAATATTCTAAGTATACAGCCTCCGTGTTTATCGGAAGTATCGAGTTATTCACTACAAATTCAGCATCTGAAGTATTTCCGGAACCAACTTGATAAAAATAATTATTAAAATAAAAACTATTTTCTTTTTTTAATTTGTTCAAAAACGGAGTTATTTCTTGACCATTATATTCTCTATCTATCGGAAATGCTTGCAATGCTTCAACTTGAATAATTACTACATTTTTTCCATTTGCAATCCCATAATTTTCATCTCTTACTATTTCTTTTTCTTCAATATATTTTGAATAGTTAAATTCTCTATTTTCTGGAAGTATTGTGTTAAAAATATCAATTGTATGATAAATTATATTTTCACTTTTTAAATATCTTATTTTAAAATCTACCGATATTGAATATATAACAAAGAATATACCCGTACAAACAGTTAGTGCATTAATTATATATCTATATTTTTCAGTTAACTTTATTTTGCTTTTCATTTTTTTGCGTAGAAATAAACTATATATTAGAATTACAGGAATATCTATAAACATCCATAACGACTTGGCTGGATTTACAGCATTTACAGACTCTTTAACAGCGTCCAAATATCCAATAAGTTTAATATTTGCAACAGATGTAAGCTTGTAATTATACGAAAAATATACGCTGTCTATCATCAAAATAGTTGATAAAAGAATGTACGAAATTATTAAAAACACGCCAGATGCCTTATTACATATTTTATCTATAACTATATACAATGTAATAAGAATTAAAATACTAGTAATTGCATATATTGGTGCAAATACACTACCAACAACCAAATCATATATTTTAGTAAGTTTTAAAAACGCAAAAATTGCGAATATTATTATTTCAATTCGCTCAAAAATTTTATTTTGAGTAGTAGTCTCTTCCTTTAACATTAACTCGTCCCTTTCAGATTTTATAGTACATTATTAACTATTATAACTTTTCCATTTGCTTTGCCATTTGAAATCATTCTAACTCCAAGAGCAGGAATATTATTGTCTCTACATATTTTATAGTTTCTTAATTCTATTGTAAATAAAATTTTATGTATAAAACCTCATAATCTTTTTATAATATTTCTGAGGTGATTTTATGGAAAACAAATCAGAATTTTACAAAGATATTCCTATCGGACTTGCGATGTCTCTTGGAATAAATGAATTTGCAATGGATTTTTATGCAGGTCTCGATAATGCAACTAGAGATAAGGTAAAAAAATATGTTCAAAATTGTAATAGTGGAAGCGAAGCAAAAGAAAAAATACGTACTGCTGTGAAAAATTTAGAAAAACACGACTTAGACTTTTTGAATTAATTTATATTTTTGCCCCAAAGTACTCACAATCAACTTTCTTGTGTTATAATATACTTATTATAAAATGTATAAACTGTCACAAAAGGGGGCTCCTTATGAAAAAATTTTTAATAACTAGCTTTATTGTTTTGCTTTTAGTTATATTATCGTCTGTTTGTTTTGCAAGTTCATTTTTAGATTTAGCCGGTCATCAATGGGCAGAACAATATATTAACGAATACGCTAAACGTGGAATAATAGCTGGCACAGGAAACAATATGTTTTCGCCAAGCAAAAATGTAAAAAGAGAAGAATTTGTTAAAGTAATTGTAACCGTATTTAACTATGATACAGAAAATGTTTCATGCAGTTTTTCTGATGTAGACCAAAACTCTTGGTACTACAAATATGTATCTGCTGCAACAAGCGCTAATATTATTAATGGCGTTGGAGACAACAAGTTCGGTACGGGTCAATATGTAACACGTCAAGATATATGTACAATTTTATATCGTGTACTTCAAGATAAAAATATAAAATTAAAAGTAGTTAATAATAATCCATTTTCTTTCACAGACAAAAACGAAATTAATTCATACGCATATACTCCGATGGAGGTTTTATATAAAGCCAATGTCATTAACGGAATCTCTGAGAAGTCTATAGCTCCTAAAAATTATGCTACAAGAGCACAAATGATAAAACTTGTTTATTTGTGCGAAAATTCAAACAATGATAGCACTAATGATAACTCTGGCAACGATGATGATGGCGGTGGAATTGCTATCGCTCCTACTGAAATAGACTTACTTACTTTAAATAAAACTCAACTATATTTACAAGAAGGTGAGCATAGTACTTTAAAAGTAACTGTTTCACCTTCAAACGCAAAATTTGATAATCTTTCGTGGGCTTCTAGTAATACATCTGTTGCCACAGTTGACAAAGATGGAACTGTTCATGCTCTAAAAACAGGAACAGCGAAAATAACCGTTAAATCAAGTAATAACAAAATGGCAACTTGTAATGTCACAGTTAAATCTTCAATAATATATCCTACTAATATTTCTCTATCAGAGAACAGCGTAACTCTAGAAGAAGGCATGACCAAGAAAATATCTGCAACAATTCTTCCAAACAATGTAACAGATAAAAGTATCATTTGGTCTTCTGATAATATAGCAATTGCAAGTGTTAATAGCGATGGAAAAATAGCAGCAATTTCGGCCGGCGAAACTATCATAAATGCAACTACTAGTAATGACATTGTCACAAAATGTTTAGTTACAGTTCTCCCTAAAGTTGTTGCTGTAGATAGTATCTCTGTATCAGTCAAAAATATAACTTTGAAAAAAGGTGATACATATAAATTAACAGCAGCTGTTCTTCCAGATAATGCTACTAACAAATTATTAACTTGGATAAGTTCAAATCCTAGTATAGTGACTGTTGATGAAAACGGAAATATTAATTGTATCAAAGAAGGAACTGCAAAAATCACTACGAAATCTAACAACAACAAAACTGCAAGTTGTACCATTACAGTTATTGCAAATGTGATACCCGTTTCTAATGTTACAGTTGCGCCTCCTTCTACTTCGCTAAAAGTTGGACAAACAAAAAAATTATATGTAACTGTCGAACCTTCTAACGCTACTGAAAAAAATGTTATTTGGTCTTCTAGCAATTCTTCAATTGTTACTGTTGATCAAAATGCAAATATAACTGGTGTGAGTGCTGGTACAGCTCAAATTACTGCAACTTCTGTTAATGGAATA
>JAFXCN010000025.1 GCA_017521465.1 Clostridia bacterium
ATGTTTTTGCTTGTGAACCTACTGCATCTGATGTTGCAGCTTGTACTGTTAATGTATGTGTGCTTCCTGCTGCAAAGTTTGGTACAGTTATTGTTGCTGTATCTCCGTTTACTTTAGTTGCACTTCCGTTATCCCAAACGTATGCTACTAATGCTACTGTTTTGTTACTTGTTCCTTTTAATGTTAATTTTGTTCCTACTTCTACTTCATTATTTGCTGTTGTTGAAAGCGCTTTGCTTCCATTTTTTACTGTCGCATCAATTGTTGTTGGTTCTTCTTTTGCTGGTATAACAATTTTATATGTTTTTGCTTGTGAACCTACTGCATCTGATGTTGCAGCTTGTACTGTTAATGTATGTGTGCTTCCTGCTGCAAAGTTTGGTACAGTTATTGTTGCTGTATCTCCGTTTACTTTAGTTACACTTCCGTTATCCCAAACGTATGCTACTAATGCTACTGTTTTGTTACTTGTTCCTTTTAATGTTAATTTTGTTCCTACTTCTACTTCATTATTTGATGTTGTTGAAAGCGCTTTACTTCCATTTTTTACTGTCGCATCAACTGTTGTTGCTTCTTCTTTAGCTGGTACCTCAACAAAAATATTAAGTACATTTGAATTTCCAACTAATCCGTTAGCATCATCATCAATCATAGCTTCAATTTGTAAAAGATTTCTAGAACCTGCGCTAAAATTTGTTGGTATTGTTATTGTTCCTGTTTTGCTACCTGTCGAAGCTACTTTAACGTCTCCACCATTCCAACAGTAGTAAATACCTAATTCTGTTGTACTATTGACATTTACTGAAACATTTATTTTTCTATTTGTATCCTCTGGATTGATAGTAATAATTGTTTCATTAGCCAAACTTTTACCATCTCTTGTTGCTGTTAATGTCATAATTCTATTAGTAGTACCAGCTGCATTAACAGTAAATACTGGTAATAATGTTGTCATCATCATAATCATAGCTAAAAATAATGACACTTTTCCTTTTAAATTACTCATAATTAAACCCTCCTAAGATTTATTTATTTTAATTTTTTCCATTCTACTTGTGCTATTCGCACTATCATATCTATGTTACCATAAATTAGAAATAAATGCAATAGTTTTTTATAAATTATGTCAACTTATGTAGTGTATTTTTCGTAATACAAAAGTTTCCACTATTAACTTAGAGAAGCTTGCTTGTCGATTCGTACCGCTTTCCAATTTGATTGATATATATATATAACTCTTGTTTCAATTTGCAACAGTAATCATTTTTCATCGGACACGCTCCGATTCACCTTCAGCGAATTATTTTTCAAACAAAAAAAGAAAGTAGCTTAAGCTACTTTCTTTTTTTGTTATTTATTAGTCATTTGAGATTCTGCTTGGTGAATTAATTTCTTTACCATGTTACCACCAACTGTACCAGCTTGTCTTGATGTTAAATCTCCATTATATCCTTGTTTTAAGTTAACACCTACTTCGTTAGCTACTTCCATTTTAAATCTGTTCATAGCTTCTTTAGCTTCTGGAACTTCATGTTTGTTTGATCTTGCCATTTGTTTCACCTCCGTGTGATTTTTTCACGACGCATTTTTTGCTCTTTAAGCAAAAAATACATCATACATACTGAAAAGATTTGTTTTCTTTTCAATATATATGATGTACTGAATTTTCGTTTTTAACCGTAACAATTTTTGGCTTTTAGGGTCTATTCTGGAATAACTATTCCAAATGTTCCATCGCCTCTTTGATATATTACATTTACCTCATTATTTTCTGCATTAACAAAGGCTAAGAACATGTCTCCATTTTCTTCTAATTTTAATTTTGCATCTTCTACTGTAATTGGTTTTATTTCATAACACATTGTTTTTGTAATCTCACCTGAATTTTCAGCTTCTGCATGATTAAATACGTTTAAGAATTTTTCTTTAAAAGATGTGTTTCTTCCATTTTTTGCACTTCTTTTTTCTTTTTCTTTGCGCATTTGTCTTTCTACCTTATCTAATGCTAAATCTATTGAAGCATATAAATCTTGATTTCTTTCTTCTATTCTGATGAATTCTCCATCAAGTTTTACTTGAATTTCTACTATTTGTTCTTCTCTTTCTACGCTACAAACAGCATTAATTTCTGTATTTTTCCCTTCAAATTTTTCTAATTTTTCAGCTCTTTTTTCCACATATTCTCTTATTGAATCTGTGATTTCAATGTTTCTTCCTGTTACTTTAATATTCATAGTATTTCCTCCTTTTATTTTACCATTATATTAGTAGTAATTATATATACTACACAAGCTACCTGTATTAACATTATAAATGGAACACCTATTGTAAATTTTTTGTGCAAAGTTTTATGTTTAAATTTATACATTCCTATGTACATTCCTAGCGAACCACCAACCATTGAAATTAGTAAAAGTGTTTTTTCAGGTACTCTGCGCTTATCTTCTTGGGCATATCGCTTATCTACTTTCATTATATAGTATCCAAGCCATGTCATGAACACAATAAAAACTGTTAGCGTTAAAAATTTTGAACCTAGAATAAAACTTATTACAATTTCTAAACCATCCATTACGGGATTTAATATTGCATTTATTATATTATCTACAATTGTTGTTTCACCCATATGTAAAACCTCCATATCTTTTATACTGCATATTTATTATATCATATTTTTGCATTATGCAATATAAATTTTTACATTGCAAATAAGCTCATTTGATTACTTTCCATCATTCCTTTTAAGCAGCCTGCTTTTTGTAATAATTCTGCTGTTGATTTTCCTATTCCGGCTCTTATTTTTAACTCTTCTACAGACGTAAATTTACCATCTTTTTCTCTTGCAACCTGTATGCTTTGTGCAGCAACAGTTCCAAGTCCTGCTATACTGTTTAGCGGTGGACGAATTCCGTCTTTTTCCATTAAGAATTTAGTTGCGTGCGATTCATATAAATCTATGTCTAGGAATTTATATCCTCTTTCGTACATTTCTAATACAATTTCTAATACTGAATACATGTTTTTGTCTTTGGCTGATATTGCATTTCCCTGAGCATCTAGTTCTCTCATTTTAGCAATAACCCTTTCTTTGCCATGTATCATTATTTCACTATCAAATTCATCAGCTCTTACTGAGAAAAATGCTGTATAGTATGCTTCAGGTATATGCACTTTAAACCATGCTATTCTAAATGCCATTGTTACATAAGCTGCAGCATGAGCTTTTGGGAACATGTATTTTATCTTTTTACATGATGCAATATACCATTCTGGCACATTATTTTCTCTCATTAGTGTTTCTTGTTCTTCAGTTAATCCTTTTCCTTTACGAACACTTTCCATTATTTTAAATGATGGTTTAGGCGGTAACCCTTGTTTTATCAAGTATATCATTATATCGTCTCTGGTACATATTGCATCTTCAAGCTTGATAGTACCTTCTTCGATAAGTGTTTGTGCATTATTAAGCCACACGTCTGTACCATGTGAAAGTCCCGAAATTCTAAGCAACTCTTCGAACTTTGTAGGTTTTGTATCTACTAACATTCCCCTAACAAATTTTGTACCAAATTCAGGTACACCAAATGTTCCAACTTCTGAACGAATTTGTTCTTTTGTAACACCTAATGCATCTGTAGAACTAAATATTGACATCGTTTCTTTATCATCTAGCGGAATCTTTTGCGGGTCTACTCCTGTTAAATCTTGTAACATTCTTATAATTGTAGGATCATCGTGGCCTAATATATCCAACTTCAATAGATTTTGATCTATTGAGTGGTAATCGAAATGGGTTGTTATGATATCTGAGTTTGGATCATCTGCTGGATGTTGCACTGGACAGAACTCATATATTTCATTACCGATTGGAACTACTATAATTCCTCCTGGATGCTGTCCTGTTGTCCTTTTAACTCCTGTACATCCAATTGCTTCTCTTACAATTTCTGCATTATTTATAGGTATATTTCTTTCTTCATAATATTTTTTAACATAACCAAATGCTGTCTTATCGGCTATTGTACCGATTGTTCCAGCTTTAAATGTTGTACCTTTTCCAAATATAACTTCCGTATATCTATGCGCTTTTGCTTGATATTCACCTGAGAAGTTTAAGTCGATATCGGGTTCTTTATCTCCATCAAAACCTAAGAATGTTTCGAATGGAATATCCATACCATCCTTTTCAAGTTTTGCGCCACATTTCGGACATTCTTTATCAGGAAGGTCGAATCCATTTTTTACTCCATAATCTGTAAAGTCTGAAAATTTGCAATTTGGGCATCTATAGTGTGGCTGAAGCGAATTAACCTCAGTTATTCCAGTCATGTTGGCAACAAATGATGAACCAACTGAACCTCTGGAACCAACCAAATATCCATCTTCGTTTGACTTCTTAACTAGTTTTTGAGCAATGATGTACATAACGGAGAAGCCATTTTTTATAATTGAATCCAGCTCTTTATCTATTCTTGCTTGCACTATTTCTGGAAGTGGATCACCATATAATTCATTAGCTCTTTTTAGCGTTATATCTCTAATCATCTGCTCGCAGCCTTCAATATGTGGTGTTGCTTTATAATCTGCTATTGGATTTATTTTTTCACACATATCAGCTATTTTATTCGTATTTGTAACAACTACTTCATATGCTTTTTCTTTGCCAAGATATGAAAATTCTTGTAACATTTCTTCTGTTGTTCTGAAATATAGCGGAGCTTGGTTATCTGCATCATCATATCCTTGGCCCGCTTGAAGAATTCTTCTATATAGTTCATCTTCTGGTTCCATAAAGTGAACATCGCAAGTTGCTACTACTAATTTGTTTAATTTTTCTCCTAAAGCTACTATCTTTTGATTATATTCTTTTAATGTTTCAACACTTGGAACTGTGCCTTCTCTAACCATAAACATGTTATTTCCAAGTGGTTGAATTTCTAAATAATCATAAAAATTAGCAATTTCTTCTAATTCTTCATCTGATTTTCCATCAACTATTGCTCTGTATAATTCACCCTGCTCACAAGCACTACCTATTATCAAACCTTCTGAATGCTTTTGGTATAAGCTCTTTAGCATTTTAGGTTTCTTATAGAAATAGTCTAAATGCGCGAATGAAACTAATTTATATAAATTTTTTAATCCCACTTTATTCGTTGCAATAACTACTGCGTGGTATGTTGGCAATGTTCTAAAATTAACATCTTCTGCTAATTTCGAGTCAATTTCAGACATGTTTTCAATGCCTTTTTCGTCCAACATTTTTAACATTACTTTAAAAACTTCAACTAATGTTTCAACATCTGCCAATGCTCTGTGCGCAACTTCTACTTTTATTTTTAAATGTTCTGCAATTATTCCTAATTTATACTTTTTAAAATCTGGGAATAGCTCTTTTGCAAGTGCCAACGTGTCAATATAAGTATTGTTAAATTCAAGCCCTAATTGCTCTGCATTATATTTTATAAAGCCCATATCGAAAGTTGCATTATGCGCTACAATTACACTATCGCCACAAAATTCTATAACTTTTGGCATAACTTTATCGATAGTTTCTGCATCTTTAACCATATCATCTGTTATATGAGTAACCTCAACAACTTTTTCTGGGATTGGTTTTTCTGGATTTACGAAACATTCAAAAGTATCTATAACTTCACCATTTTTTATTTTCATTATTCCAAACTCTGTTATTTTTTCTGTAAGTTTAGAAAGTCCTGTTGTTTCTATATCTAAAACACAATATGTTGCATCTTGAATATTTTGATTTTTAGAATCTACAACAGAAGTTAGTGAGTCTGGCACTAAATATGCTTCAACCCCATAAAGCACTTTTATATCTGAATCTTTTGCTGCTTTTTTAGCTTCCGGAAATGCCTGTACAACTCCGTGGTCTGTAATAGCAACAGCCTTATGCCCCCATTTTATTGCACGTTTTACCAAATCAGTTGCTGACGTTACAGCATCCATTTGACTCATTTGAGTATGCATATGAAGTTCGACTCTTTTTTCTTCTGCATTATCTTCTCTTTTTCTTTCAAAATATTCTGATTCTTCTATTACATCAGCAATAACGCCAAACTCTTTTGAGAAAGAGTTATATTCATAAGTTCCAACTATTCTAACAGCTTTTGTAGACTTCATCTTTGGATTAACTTCACCAAATTCATTAGCCTTTAAAAACGCCTTTATATTTATCGAACTTGTTCCGTCATATAAATCAAAAGATATTAAAAATCCTCCATTTTTGGTTTCTCTACTATCATAATTTGCAATTTTAC
Source organism: Clostridia bacterium (assembly GCA_017521465.1). GTDB lineage: Bacteria > Bacillota > Clostridia > TANB77 > UBA1234 > RGIG6291. The sequence goes on from JAFXCN010000025.1 coordinate 6,282, forward strand.
CTTTTAAAATTACACTTGAACAATCAGGAGTTAAGTCTATAACTTTTATATCTCTTGGGTTTGGAGTATCTCTCCAGCCTTTATATATAAGTTTTTCTTCATCAGCAACATTTGCATTGGTCTTTTTTCTTCTAAATTGTGGTTTTTCTTGAGTATTTTGTACCCCTTGAGGTGCGCTTGCTTGTAGGCTGTTAAAATTTTCTTCAGTTTTTTCTACAGTTGCTTCTTTTTTTGGCGCTTCTTTTGCTCTTTTTGCATTTTCTTCTAAAACTTGTCTTATAATCGTATCTTCTTTTTCTTGATTTTGTACAACCATTTCAGGTTCAATAAAATTAATTTTATATCGTTTGCCTGTAGTATTTGCAATATATTCTTCTATATTCTTATCTGTGTTTTTTTGAAGTAACACAAATTTACTTTTAGTTTTTAGATAAACGTCAACTTCACCATTTGCATTGATTTTTGCTTCACTATTTGCAAGCAAAGCACGTGTTACAATATATTTTTTAGAAAAGAAATCGACAACTTCATTCCAATTTAAAACTTCTTCCAATTTCTGCCTCCATAAAATCTAAAAAAATTCACTATTAGATATTATCATACATGCAAAAAAAAAGAAACATTTTTATAAATTATAATTTGATTATCATAGCAAATGATGGTAAAACCAATTTTTTTATTCGAACACTTTTCGGAACGAAGTGTACAATTTCTTCAAAAATATTGCGTGCGCAGTTTTAAACGCTTGCGTATCACGGAGCGAGCTTTTATTTTTGTTAGAAATTGTAGCAAGTGCAGATTTAGTAAGAATAAACAATTTTGGTTTGAGTTGTATTTTTATTAATTTTAAAATGTTTCTCTATTATACGCTGCAAACGGTCGCATGTAAAAAGGAAGTGCGACGAAATAGATATAAAAATCTATTTCGTTTCACCTCCTGTTTTACATGCATCTATACGAACTCTTCCCAAACAATATTCGCCAAATCTAGTCCTTTTTTCGTTAATCTAATGTTTTTATCATTGCATTCTAGTAGTTCTAACTTTTCCATTTTCTCTATCTGTTCTTTGTATTTTTCACATACATTTATATTAAATTTTTCGTTCATTTCTTTTATGTCTATACCGTCTATTAGTCTTAACTTTAATATTATGTATTCTCTTTCTTTGTCATCGTTGGCTTGCACTTCTTCTATTGTTCTGTCTTCGTAGTTCGCTATATATTTATTAATATTTGCTACATTTGTATAGCGCTTATTATCTATATATGAACTTGCGCCTGCACCAGCCCCTACATATTCGCCCTGATTCCAATATACTAAATTATGTTTTGATTCATAGCCTGGTTTTGCAAAGTTTGATATCTCATAATGCTCGTATCCCGCTTCTTTTAACTTTTCTATTATCAAATAATACATTTCACGTTCTTCTTCATCTTCTGGCAAATTATTAAATATATTTTCATGTAAAATTAAAGAATAACAAGACACATGTTCTGGATTTATTTTTATTATAAAATCCAAACTTTCATCAACATCTTTTAAAGTTTGATTTGGAAGTCCAAACATTAAATCAACACTTATATTTTTAAATCCAACTTCGCGAGCCATATTATATGTTTTTTCAAAATCTCCTAATGTGTGAATTCTTCCAATTTCCTTTAATATACTGTCTTGAGTTGCTTGTAGGCCTATGCTTAATCTGTTTATACCATTATCTATATAACTTTTTAATTTTTCTTTCGTAACTGTCCCCGGATTTACTTCTATTGTTATCTCTTCGGCTTTTTTGTAATCTATGCATTTTAATATTTCGACTATACTTTTCTCATCAATATATGATGGCGTTCCACCGCCAAAATATATTGTTTTATATGCATTAAAAGAATAGCTTTGAATTTCTTTCTTCAAAGCTATAACATAATCATTTATTAATTTATCCGCATTGCTGTATGAATTAAAATCGCAATATAAACACTTTTGCTTACAAAACGGTATATGTATATATAATGATTTCATTACTTATTCCTCAATTCATTTGCTATTTCTCTTATCTTTTTAAAACGATGACTAACTCCTGCTCTACTAAGCTTAGGTTCTAACATATTTCCTAGCTCTTCCAATGTAGCTTCTTTATATGAAAGTCTAAGTTTTGCTAGTTGTTTTAAGCCTTCTGGTAATTTTGAGAATTTTCTATTACCTTTTATTATTTCTATATCAGCTATTTGTTCAAGACCAGCATCAATTGTTTTATCGAAATTTGCATTTTCAAAATTATTAATTCTATTTACTCTATTTCGCATATCTTTTATTACTCGTGTTTCTTCAAATGTCAATTTACTTTTGTTAGATCCTATTATCGTTAAGAATTCAGATATATCTTCTGCTCCTTTTAAATATATAACATAATCTTTTTTTCTCTTTATAACTTTTGAACTAAGTCCTGCTTCTGTTATAAGTTCATTAATAAAATTAGCATTTTCAACACTGTTTGCAACTATTTCTAAGTGATATCTGTTATTTGGATTTGTTATCGATCCCGCGCCTACAAAGACTCCACGCAAAAACGAACGTATGCAACATTCTTTTGATTTTATCTCGTCTTTTTTATCAATAACAATTTGCAATCTAACATCTATGTTTATATAACTATTTTTAAATATTTCTTCCAAAGCATCTTTATCAACAATCCTAAGTTGAAATAAACTGTCTTTAAACGTTTTTTCTTTTTCTATATTACTAATTGGCGTTACGTTATAAATTTTTTTGAAATAAGTATAAACCCTTCGAATTGCTGTTGAATTTTCTGTAGACATTCTAAGAGTAAATTCATTATTTTCTTTTACAATATTGCAATTTGTTATCAAAAATCCTGTAAGTTCAGCCATCATACAGAATTCATCATTATTTATAACTCGACACAGTTCTTCTTTTAAATCAGAAGAAAATGACATATATATCTCTCCTTATCTTTATTTTTCACCTATTACAACTCTATCATTGTCATTTAAATCTTTTACAACTCTTATATTTTTATATCCGTTATTCGACATTAATTTTTGCACATTTTCTGCTTGGTCGTATCCGATTTCTAAAATAAGAACCCCATTTTCATTTAGATGTTCTTTTGCTTCTGGAATTATTCTTTCATAAAAATCCAATCCAGATATACCACCATCTAATGCAAGAATAGGCTCTTTTTGAACTTCAGCCTGTAAATTTCCAATTACTTCTCTTTCAATATATGGAGGATTTGAAAGTATCATTTCATATTTTTCATTTACATTAGAAAACAGATCTGACTGAACAAAACTCACATCAACATTATTCTTCTTTGCATTTTGTCTAGCTACATGCAAAGCTTCTTCGCTTATATCTACCGCTGTCACATCAGCTTTATTTTCTAAATAATATGCAAGCGAAATCGCTATACATCCACTTCCTGTACACATATCCAATATTTTATTTTTTCTATATTTTAATGCCTCTTCAACTAAAATCTCCGTATCTCCTCGTGGGATAAGAACATTTTCATTCACAATGAAATCTAATTTCATAAATTCTTTATGACCTACAATATATGCAAATGGGATATCGTTAACTCTTTTTTCAAGCATCACTAAATACTTTGCAACTTCCTCATCACTACATGAACTAATCTTTATTAAATCTCCATATAAAACATTAAGTGCTTCTGCAAGAAGTAATCTAGCTTCTCTTGTATCTATATTACTTTTAGATAATATCTCTCTACCCATTTGCAAAACATCATTTATTTTTTGCATATTATTTACCCCATTCATCCATTTTTGAATCACTCGGAATTACAGCCTTTAATGATGCTATTGCAACTTCAATCTGTTTTTCATCAGGTTCTCTAGTAGTAAGTCTTTGAAGCCAAAGACCAGGTTTACTTAGCCAAGAAACCCACTTGTTGTCTACATTTTTGCCTGCAAATCTAATAATTTCATATGATAATCCTGCAATTACTGGCATTAATGCGATTCTGATTAAAACATTCAAAAGTCTACTTTCAAATCTTCCCATAACAGAGAAAACTAAGATACTAACTACCATTACAAATAAAAGAAAACTTGTTCCACATCTTGGATGAAATCTAGTATACTTTTTAACATTTTCTACCGTTAATTCTTCACCATTTTCATAGCAAAATATGCTTTTATGTTCAGCTCCATGGTATTGGAACACTCTTTGAATGTCTTTCATCTGAGATACTAAAGCTAAATATCCCACAAATATTGCTATTTTAACAATACTTTCTATTCCGTTATAAAGTACAACACTTGATTCTTTATCAACAACTAGGCCTGCTATAAAGTTTGGAAGTGCAATAAATAGAAGAATTGTAATTATTACTGATAAACAAACACTGCCATACATCATAGCAGGTGTTAGCTCACCATCATCTTTCTTCTCTTTTTTATCTTTTTTCTTTTTATTTTCTTTTTTATCTTCCTTTTCTTTATTCTCTATTCTTTCTTCTTTATTTTCTTCTATCGGTTTTCCTTCGTCATCATAAAATTTAGCCGAAAACATAAGCGCATCAACACCTGTAACCATCGAATCAACGAAAGCAAATACTCCTCTAATTATCGGAATCTTAAAAAACACATTTTTCTTTTTCAAATCTTTTTTCTCTATAATAATCTCACCATCTGGCTTTCTAACGGCCATAGCAATCTTTTCAGGACCTTTCATCATTACTCCCTCAATAATCGCCTGACCACCAATTGATGTCATTTTCTTCTCGCTCATCTATATCACCTCTCACAGAGAATTATATCATATTCATACATTGCAAAAAAGCAGGTTTTGCAACCTGCTTTTTCTTTTTAAAAAATTAGTCTTTAATACCATATTTTTTCTTGAATTGGTCAACTCTGCTACCTTTAGCTTGGAATTTTTGATTTCCTGTGTAGAAAGGATGGCATTTTGAACAAGTTTCAACTGCCATGCTCTCTTTTGTTGAACCAACTTCTATTACGTTACCGCAACCACATTTAATTGTAGCTTTTTTGTATTCTGGATGTATTCCTGCTTTCATCACTTTCACCTCTCTCTTAGCTCTGTATCTATATAATATATTTATATCTTTAATCAAGCAGATTATATGATAACACATATTTTTGCGTTTTGCAAGTGGAAAATGGAAATTTGTGGTGCGAAAAAGCAGATATACATGTCTCCCTTGCAGCACCTGTTTCGCAGACATATATATCTCCTTTGCAGCACCTGTTTCGCAGACATACATATCTCTTTTGCAGGTGCTGCAAAATCGATATTCTGTGCAAATGCAAACACCCCGCTAGTGTAGCGGGGTGGCTGGGTACTTACAGTTACAGGTTTGCAAAAAAGCCTTTCGGCCGGCATATCATACCCTTGAGGTTCTGCAATACCTTTTTTTCATTTTTAATACTTTCAATTTTCGCGGTAATACCGTAAATCTCCTGGCGAGCCTCATTAATGCTTTTTTGCTTTGCCTCTTGCTGCTCATACCATTCGTCCGGAATTGCATAGTCCGAATCATCTTCAAGCGCCGCTTCAGTGATTGCCTTAACTCGTTTCGCTGCATCCTCCTTCGCTTTTTCATACCGCTTGATGGATTCATCCATTTGCCTGGTGTCTTCCTTAAGGAAACTCATGAGTGTGTGAACATTGATATTCATATTGAAGTAAGGAAGTCTCAAAACCGACTCCAGAAGTTGCAAGAATTTTTTTGCCTTTTGTTGGTCTTTCACCTCCCCTTCCTCGATTTTTCTCTTCAAGTTTGCCTTCTGTTGCTTTAGATGCATTTCGAAGAAATACACATTTTGAAATCCAGGAAACCGTTCTTCCACTGGCTTTGCCACGATGGATACCCTCCTTATGTCTTGATTCACTATCATTATAGCATAATATCAGCAACATTTCAAACAATTTTACATAATTATTTGCTTGTGATGTGAATTTTTTCTATTTCTACATTAAATTCTCTAGAAACTATATTTTGTATTTGCGCTAATTGTTCCTTAGAAAGCTCATCTTCATCAACTATTACATTAATACTAGACGTATTGACTAATATTACTACCTCATCAAAACCTTTTAACTTTATTAAATTTTCCGCAATTGTAATCGAATTTCTTATTTTATTTATCTTATTTATCTCTTCTTGCGCCCCATTTTTTTGCTCTTCTGATACAGAATTACTCATTATTATATTTTCATAAGTTTCTATTTGCTCAGCGTATGTATTTGCCCTATCTATTCTTGTTTGAACAAAATAATCTTCGTTATCTTTTGCAAAAACCTCAACAACATCTTCTTTTATATTTGTAGAATTTACAAATATAGCATCTCCTAAATTGTCTTCTATTTTGCCAGTCAATTCAACCTCAAAAGGTTTTGTTGGATCATATCTATAATTTAGATATCCCGCCATGACTAACATCATTGTAACCGCAACTGCTAAAATTTGATTTTTCTTAATTACAGTAAATTTAAAATTCATATTTTCCTCCTTGTTTTTAGAAGATTAAGTATTCGTTCTCGCAAAAACTTGTATTCTATGTGATGGCACATTTACAGTTGCTTCTACCGCCTTTATTATATTTTCTTTTACTTTTAAATCTCCTGCTCCGTCTGCAACAACCACAACACCAATTATTTCCGGCATAACAGTTTGTTTAATCACAGCCGATTTAGTACTATTCTTTTCTTCAAAAATTATATTATGCTCATTGTTAGTCTGCTGAGTTTTTCGTTTTCCGCCTTCTTTATCGCTTTCTTCTGTAACTGTTGTACTTATTTTTTCATCATACATTGGTACTTGTTCAATTCCATTCAAATATGAAATCATTACATCTACTCTTCCCGTTCCATTTATTAGTGATAATATTTTTTGCAATTTTTGTTCTAAATCATTATATGTATTATTTTCAGATTTAATTTGCAAATTAGTTTGTGTACTAACCGTTGCACTTTCTTCATTTGGCACAAGCAATGTGTTCATCACTATAATTATTATGATAAAGAGCAGTAGAAATATTACTGAATTTTCTATTATTTTTTTCTGTTCACCATTCTTTATTTTTTCTAAAAAATTCATATTCTATTTCCTCCTAATTAATTTTTATATTTGCTTTTTTTATTCCATAATTTAAATTAATTATTGTTTTTATAATTTCTTTATCATAACTAGTTAACTCCGTTGATGCATTTTTAAAAACATCTATAACGACAGGTTGTATATCGCCATCATCATGTTCAATTAAAAGCTCTAAATCTGTGGGCTCGTATGTGTTCTTATCTGTGACCATCTTTATATCAATAACTTTGTAGCCATTCTCTTCAAGCCTTTTTATGATGTCTAATTTCAAATTTTCATTATATGAATTATATATGTGACTTTCATTAAATTCATATTCTATATTTGAAACTTCAATTTGATTTTCCTCTATTAATTTTTCTATATCAATATCGCTATTGAACAGATTAATTATTGGAGTTATTATCACTAGCATTAAAATTAGTCCTCCAAAAAATTTTACATATTTTTTCATATTTCCAGAAGGTAACAACATTTCAATTATTGTAATTAATATAACTGCAGCAACAAGCGTTGATGCAGTACTAGATAAGTCATTTATCATTTTTTCTCCTTACTTATACATCAATGCCGTATTGGATAATTTAAGCATAAATGTTATTGCAATAATAAACAAAAAGACTACTGTAGCAAGTACCGCAAAAAGTATTTTTACCGAATCTCCAACTCCGGACATGCATTTAACAATTCTCTTATCTGCAATTGGTTCAATAAGTGCAGATGATAAATTAAAAATAATCATCATGATAAGTGTTTTTATTAGAGGCATTAATGTAGCAGCAAGAATTGCAAGTATTCCAACAAATCCAATTGCATTCTTTGTAATTGTCACTCCACCAATCACACTATCAACTGTATCTCCTAAAATTTTACCAACCACAGGCACTGCCGATGAAACAACAACTTTTGCAGTCTTTGCGGTAATACCATCAACTGTCGATGACAATGTTCCTTCTAATGATAAAACTCCAACAAAAACTATTAATGTAATTTCTGTAATCCATAATGCACATTTTTTCAGCATAGCGGAAAGCTTTTCAACATTTATATGTTCAGATATATTGCTTATCACATTTATTATTGTTGAGATGAAAGTTACTGGCAAAACAAAATTCGAAAGCAAATTTGTTATTAGTGCAATCATGCTTATTAATACTGGCTGTAACATTGCAACTGTTGTTACATTTCCGGTCGCCACTATTAAGGATATAATTAACGGCACTAATAATTTCATCAAATTACTAATATTTGAAATAGTATCCCTACACAAATCAATTACATTCGCAAATGTTGTAACTATCAATATAACAACTAATATGTAACAAACATAAAAAGCAATTTCGCTAGTTCCACTTTCACCAAAACTACTCTGTATATTTTTTAATACACTACACAAAATTGCTATACCAACAATTTTTATAACTAATGAAATATTAGATTTAAATTCATTTAAAAAAATATCTGTAATCTTTTGAAACAAATTTTCTGAAGCATTCACATCTCCACACATTACACTTGTTATAAAACTTTCATCTCCTAGTTCAGGGAAAAACTCATTAGAATAATTTTTCATCTCATTTGAAAAATCACTAAGATTGATATTTGTACAAAATGCTGTTGGCATAGTAAATATCATAATAATTAATATTATAAAAAGTTTTTTCATACACATGCTCCGTCTAAGGTAAAATATTTGTTATTGTATCAATTAATGCACCAAGTATTGGGACAGACATTGCAATTATTATAACTCGTCCTGCAAGTTCTACTTTAGAAGCAATTGCAGTTTCGCCAGAGTCTTTACAAATGTTAGTTGCAAATTCTGAGAGGTACGCAATTCCAGTAATTTTTATAAGTAAAGAAAAGTATTGCATGTTTGTCCCTAATTTAGTTGATAAATCTTTTATAAGCTCTATGACAGAGGTAAGTTTTGCAATAACAACAAAAAATATTAATATTCCTGCTATTATGGATATGTATATAGAAAATTCGGGTTTATATTGTTTTAACAACATAACTATAAACGTCGCTATAAAAGCAATAGAAATAACTTGAACAACTTCCATCTTATCACTCCATTAAAGATCAAATAATGTTTTTACCGTGTTAAACAAATTACTTATTTCTTTTACCACCATAGCTAAAACAATAACAAGACCTGTAAGCGTTGTCATCATTGCTTGATCTTCACGGCCAGCTCTAACCAAAACTTGATGTAATACTGCAACAATTATACCTATCGCTGCAATTTTGAATAATAACTGTATATCCATAATTTCTCCTTCACATTAAAATAACAACTATAGCAAGCCCTGTTAAAATTCCCATGTTTCTGCAAAGTCTAAAATTTTTATTTTTTTCATTTTTGGCCTCATCGAGTTGTCCAAGTAACGTTCTTGATATAAGCCTTATATTTTTCACCTGACTTTCTAAATCAACTTGTCCGAGAGAAACACTGAGGCCTTTTAGAATTTCCGCATCACTTTGATTTATACTTAAAAAATTTCTTTCTTCTTCAACAGTGCTATTAAAGACATCACTTGCACTAAGACATTTTTCAATCTGTAATTTTTGAGAAGCAATTTCAAATATTTTCTTAGCTCCACTTTTCATATGTTTTGCAACAAATGAAAATGCATCTGACATTGTATCGTATGTATAATTTAATCTACTTTCTAAAAGTTCAAGTGCTGTTATTAAATCTTGAAGTTCATCTACTCTTGATGAATATTTTTTTGATATCAATACTCCAATAAAAGCAGAAAGTCCAACAATAACTAATAAAAGTAATATTTTAAATCCTAACAACATACTTATCCTCCTTTAATGAATATATATTTTTTATAAAACCAGGTTGTTCACCTTTTCCCAAAATAATAATATTTTTAAAAACTTTATTTTCTAATAATGATTTTGAAATATCTTTTATCTCCTCACCATGAGCTGTTAAAAGCAATTTGACACCAGCATAGCCAGCCTCTTCAATAGCTTTTTCGTCCTTCTCACCTCCAATCTCATCTGTGGCAATCACTTGTGGTGACATGCTTCTAATCATCATTCTCATACCAATATGTTTTAAACAATTATTCATGACATCCGTTCTTTTTCCGATATCATTTTGTGGAACACCCCTATACATCGCAGCAATTTCGGAACGTTCATCTACAAGGCCAATATTAATCCCATCATCACTTAGGCACCTTACCATATCTCTAAGAAGCGTAGTTTTTCCGCATCCGTGGTGGCGAAATAATAAGTGTATTTTCAAAATCATTCTTTTTAGAAATATATTTAAAAACTGTATTGCTACACTCTTTAACTTCCCTTGCAACTCTTATATTTAAACTGGATATGTACTTAATGTTTTTAACTTTATTATCTTCAATAATGCATGTCCCAGAAATACCAACACGATGCCCGCCACGTATTGTAATATAACCATTATTTATTTCAGACTGAACTGCATAAATCGAATTATCAGAAAAAGCTTCTAGTAATTTTAAAATAGAATCTTGTCTTAGCCTTTCACCAACAAAAAAATCAAATTTGCATCCACGAATATTTACAGGCTGTCCAATTCTAATCCTAATTTCTTGAGCATCATTTAAAACATTTATTGGCACATCATTAAAATTACAAACATATGTAGGAAAAAAATCAAAGATTTCTTTCCTTATCCTCTCAATCATATACATCGCCTCAATAAATATATATGATTGAATATGCAAAAATATTACTAGAATCGGTCGCGATTATTCGACAGTAATTTTATCCCGGCCACTTTACACCGGAAAATCCGGTGTAAAGTGGCCGGGATAAAATGCCGGTTACATGCAAAAGCGATGTTTACCGATTGTGATTGTGTGCGGTCTCGACCATATCCATTTGTTTGTTGCTGTGTTTGGATTGAAATAATATAATGATCCGCCTGTTGGATCCCATCCGTTTAGCGCATCACGCGCTGCGTTATATGCCGTTTGATTTGGTTCTAAGTTTATTTGTCCATCGTCTACTGCAGTAAATGCGCCTTTTTGATATATTACTCCTGCTATTGTGCTTGGAAATTTAGGACTGTCTACTCTGTTTAATACCACTGCTGCTACTGCTACCATTCCACTATACGGTTCTCCTCTTGCTTCGCCATGTATTAAGTGTGCCAGCAAATTTAAGTTTGCTTGCGATGTTCCTGCCGAACTGTTATTAGATGTACTCTGTATTCCCATTGCTGCAAGTGTTTGCTTTCCCGCAACACCATCTGCCTTTAATCCATTTTTTCTTTGAAAAAGTCTTACTGCGCTTACTGTTCGACTTCCATATATGCCATCGACTTCTCCTTTATAGTATCCCCAATTTTTTAGTTTTGTTTGTATTTGTCTTACTTCACTTCCACTTGATCCAAATCTTGATACTGCTTCTGTTATTTTTGAATTATGATCTGTAATTGCAACTCCAGCTATTATTCCTATATTGATTATTAGTATTATTGCAATTATTATTTTTCTGTACAAAAAAATCACCCTCTTGTAGTTAATAATTGTTAATATTATTAACTCATTAGGATGATTTTATGTATTTTTCCATTATTTTATTTTCATAAATGCAATAACTCTTCCAAGTGCATAAACAACTTTATCAGTTTTAGTTAATCCAATCCTTTTGCCTATTCCTTTTCCTAAAACAGTAAGCGCTGTTATTGTTGCTGTAACCACTAGTGTAGAAAGTGTTATATCATCTTGTCCCATTAATTCTGCAATTTCTACTGCTATTAATGCACCTGTAGCACCGCTTAACACTCCACAGATATCTCCTATTACATCTCCGCATACATTAGAAACTTTGTCAGCATTTTTTATTAGTTTAACAGCTTCTTTCGCACCTTTTTTCTTATCTGCTGCTTTGGCATGGAATGGAGCCTCGCTAGCCGCTGTTACAGCTGTTGCTAACATATCTGATATTATACCAGCCAAAATTACTAGTATAAGTATTAATACAGACCAATATATGTTTAAATTTTCAACTGCTTCTGATGCTGTTGAATTAAATACTGCTGAAAGTATAAATGTTATTATAAATATTTTTATTAACCATTTTTTATACTGCTTGGACTCTTCTTGTTTATTTGTCATTTTTCTCTTCCTTTACAAAATAAATCTGAAAATCAGCGATTTCCAGTTCTTAATTTTTTATATAAAAATTTAAGTGATAACATATCGAGTAAATTTTACGGCTTAGGTCCAGAAGGATTTCCCTACAGTCTGCTAAGATATCGCCATCTTAGCGGTTCCCCATTAAAAACTGTACCTTAATGTTGCCAGTTAAGGGCCTGGATTACCACTTAGTCCGCACTTCAATCCTCGATATGTCCCTTAATTAACTTAAGAATGTTCTAGGAGATTTCCTCCAACTGCTAAAATAATTGTTTATCCTCTTTTGCAGCATTGGTTTCGTTTAAAATCAAACTCCATTTTATAACAATATAGCCGAAACTATCTTAATTAAAAATTTCCTTTAATTCTAAAGTTCGCCAATCCCACTCAAGGAAAGCTACACTGTGTACCCCACCCTCGGAAGGAAAGGGCCTTGCAGGTTTATCACATTACTTATCATAAGATAAATAACATGTCTCCACGGAAGAAGGGTCAACGCCTACATGCCATTGTAGATCGCCCTTAATCCTTACTCCCTAGGAAAACCCTCGACTGGGCGTCGCGAGCCAACCTAAAGAACTTCATCGATATGCTCTTTCAACGGATTTTTAGGCCCGTCCTCACAATTCATAGCAATAACTAGAATAACACATCACTTATGTAATTGATATGATATCAAAAAAAACAACTATAATCAAGGGCGATTTAAGTTGTTTTTTCGTCATTTTTTACTAAATTTGATTTTTTTTTAGTTTTTGGTTCATTTATTAATTTCAACCTCGTTTTATCTCTTTTTTACCACAGCAATCTCAATGCACACGCTAATAATATTCCCACTATGGCTCCAACGAATACTTGAAGGGGTGTATGGCCAAGTAATTCTATGAGTTTCTCTTGAATGTTAATGTTTTTTCCATGTGTTTCAATTATTTGATTCAATACTTTTGCTTGCTTTCCTGCAGCTCGCCTTACTCCAGCAGAATCATACATTACAACACATGCAAAAAGGACACTAAGAGCAAATATTGCTGATTCAAAACCTTCTCTATATCCAATTGCTGTTGCTAGCGAAGTAACTAACGCTGAATGTGAACTAGGCATTCCACCAGCTCCAACAAATCGTCTTATATCTAATTTTTTATTAATAATAAGTTCACTTACTACTTTATAACTTTGGATAATAAACCAAACTATTATTGGTATCCATAAGCATTCATTGCTAAATACATTATCCATTTATTTCACCTATTCTGTAATAAAATTTTCTTCTTTCATGCTTCCATCAGATTGCTCTACCAGTATAGATACTGTTTTTTCAGCATCTTCTAATAATTTATTACAATAATTTGATAATTCTATTCCTTTTTTGAATTTCTCAATAGATTTATCTAACGACAAATCTCCTGATTCCAACTCAGACACAACTTCTTCTAGATCTTTCATTGCATCTTCAAATGATAAGTTTTCCATGTTATTCTCCTTTATAATACTTGCGCAGTAGCATTACCATCATTCAAAACAAGATTAATTTTATCATCTTTTTTTAATTCTTTGACTGATTTAATAACATTATTATCTTTATCTTGAATAACCGAATATCCTCTACTCAAAGTTTTTAACGGACTTAAACCATCTAGTTTTGAAATAAGTTTTGTTAAATTTATTTTTACATTTTTGTTTTTTAATTGAATGGCACTTTCCAACCTCTGACTATACGCATCAACACTTAATACTCTTTGTCTTATTCCGCTCGTAGGATTTTTAAATACAACAGAATTTATTATTCTTTTATATCTTTGTTCCATTACTTCAATCTTTTTGTTAAGCAAAGTGCTCAAATTTCGCCTTATATTTGCAAGCTTCCACGTAATTTCATTTATATCTGGAACCGCTAGTTCTCCTGCAGCGGAAGGTGTCGGCGCTCTCAAATCAGCAACAAAATCAGCTATTGTAAAATCTGTTTCATGTCCTACTGCCGAAATAATTGGAATTTCTGATTCAAAAATTGCATTTGCTGTTATCTCTTCGTTAAATGGCCATAAATCTTCTAAAGAACCTCCACCACGCGCAATTATTATTGTATCTACATTTTTCATTTCATTAAAATATTTTATTCCAGTCACTATTGTTTCTGCTGCACCTTCACCTTGCACAGCAGCTGGATAAATTCTTATATTTACTTTAGGAAATCTTCTTGTGGTAACATTTATTATATCTTTTACAACAGAACCTGTTTTTGATGTAACCACACCAATTGATTTTGGAAGAATTGGGATTTTCTTTTTATGCTCTTCAGCAAACATTCCCTTGGCTGCAAGCTTCTCTTTAAGTTGTTCATACGCAACGTGAAGAGCGCCAAGGCCATCTGCTTCCATCCCTTTGGCATATATTTGATAAACCCCATCTCTTTCATAAACGGCCACTGTTCCTAAAATTAATACAGACATACCATCTTCTGGTTCAAACTTTAAATAACTTGTGTACGTTTTAAACATAACACATTTTATAAGGGAATCTCCATCTTTTAACGTAAAATACAAATGTCCTGTATAATGTCTTTTAAAATTAGAAATTTCTCCTTTAATATAAACATTATTTAAAAATTCATCTCTGTCTACTAATGTTTTTATATAATTATTTAGCTGACTAACCGTTAACGGTGTTGGTCTCATTTATTTCCTCCATCATTTATTATCTCCGCTAATACGCCATTTATAAATGAAGGTGATGAATCCTCACTAAATACTTTAGCAAGTTCAACAGCTTCATTTACAGAAACTTTATACGGAATATCTTCTCTATATAAAATTTCATATATAGCTAGTCTTAATATCGCAACGTCAACTTTATTAAGTCTTTCCATTGTCCAACCTTTTAAATGACTTTTTATTTTTTCATCTAATTCTGTTTCTTTTTCTTTAACTCCTGCTGTTATTTCTTCGATATATTTATCATCTTCAGGTGTTATTTCATATTCTTCATCAGAATTTTGAATTAATTCTTCCATTAATTTTGAAATCTTTTCATCTTCTTGAAAAGCTGTTTCAAAAACAACTTTAAATGCGACTTCTCTTGCTATCTTTCTACTCATATTTCCTCCTAGATTTTATCAATGAATGCTTTTAATTTTTCTTTTATATTCACCTTATTTTTTTGCATTTTATAACCTAATACAGCAAAACCAGCAATTAGAGCAATACAAAGAATAAAATAAACTAGTCTAAAAATAATCATTATTAACGCAACCGCTGCACCAATTATCGCCCATAGATATTTTTCAAAAAAGTTTTTCAAATCAAATTTATTTTCATTCATTTTCTATTCCTCCTTTTTTTCTTCTTGGTTTTCAGCTACTTCTTCAATTTTGGCTTCAACTTTTTCGTCAACTTCATGAGTTGCCACTTCATTACCTTCCGCTTTCACAGTCTCTTCAACAGGCTTAACTGTGTCTGTAACTTTATTTTCTAATTTTTGACCTTTTTCATAAATGTTCTTCACCTTCACATCCACATCTAAAACTTTTACTCCTGTTGTTTCTCTTATAACCTCTATTACCTTAGATTGTAATTCTTCTGTAACTTGTTTAATGTTAGAGTTTGCAAGAACAGAAATATTAGCAAAGATTTTTATTCCTTTTTTCTTTTTTAACATTTTTGCATTTACGTCTTTTATATTTGGTATTTTTAACGCAACAGATTTAACCGTATTTGTAATTGTTTCTTGTGCTATTTGTACATTACCATTTTCTGTAGCTACTAATATTGGAGACGTGTCTTTTGACTTAAAACGCGAATTGAATATTGTTGTTTTTAGTGCTGCTAATACTAGTACAACTGAAGTTATAAGTGCAACATTATGATATGTATCATTAAAAACATAATCATTTAGTGTATCTAATATAAACGATTCACTTGCAAAACCTGTTAAGACCAAAATCACTGCTATTGATAATACTAAAACTACAATTGAAAAAATAAATGAAATAAATGCATCTAATATTTTCATACTCTTCAACTCCTTATTTTATTATTAATATATTATTCTTCATTTTTAACTTCTTCTGTTTTCTTTTCTTCTTCAACTTTCTTTTCCATGCTCTTCTTATTTTCTTTTGGAAGATTTACACCTTGTACATGAACATTAACTGCAACAACATTTAGGCCCGTCATGCTTTCAACTTGTGTTTTTACTTTATTTTGAACTTCCCATGCAATATCTGGTATTCTTGCTCCGTATTCAACAATTAGAGAAATATCAATTACGGTTTCTTTTTCACCAACTTGAACTTTTATTCCTTTTGTCTTTTTGCCTAACATTTCAGAAATACCGCCTACAAATCCTCCACTCATGTTGTATACGCCACTTACTTCTGATGCTGCCATACTAGCTATTGTTGCTACAACCTCATCTGAAATTTTAATTCCATTTACTTCTGTCTCTACAACAGTTTCCAAAACTTCTTTCT
This sequence comes from Clostridia bacterium, assembly GCA_017521465.1. Lineage (GTDB taxonomy): Bacteria > Bacillota > Clostridia > TANB77 > UBA1234 > RGIG6291. The sequence goes on from JAFXCN010000025.1 coordinate 23,000, forward strand.
TTTCAACTTCTTGATTTTCTTCCATATTAAACCCTCCTATAATAAAATTTTTCCTATGGTAATTTTATTACCTCTTAAATAGTCCTTAATAAACATTCGTTTTGAATTCGGTGCTTGTATTTCAGTTATAGAAATTACACCTTTTCCTGTCGCAATTCCCAAACCTTCCTTTTCGTTTGCATATAAAACAGTTCCAGGTTCGTCATTCGCTACCATCTCATCCAACACTTCACACATCCAAATTTTATAATTCATATCATCTAATGTTGTATATGCTCCTGGCATTGGATTTAAACCTCTTACTAAATTTCTTATTTCTATCGCCGATTTATTCCAATCAATTTTACAAATTTCTTTTTCAATCATTGGTGCAAGCGTATATTCTTCTGGTTGTTTTTGTCTTGGCGCAGTTCCTTCCGAAATTTTTTCAAGTGTTTCTAAAATTAATTTTCCACCTATTTTTTTTAACTTTTCATATAGGCTTCCAAATGTGTCTTCATCTAATATTTCAATTTCTTCTTTCAATATCATATCACCGGTATCCATTCCTTTGTCCATATACATAGTTGTTATACCGGTTGTTTTATCTCCATTAATAATTGACCATTGTATTGGTGCAGAACCTCTATATTGTGGAAGTAAAGATCCATGAACATTGATGCAACCATACTTGGGAATATTTAATATTTCTTCTGGTAATATTTGACCATATGCAACAACTACAATCACATCTGGTTTTAAATTTTTAAGAGTATCTATAAAGTCAGTATTTCTTCTTACTTTCTCTGGTTGATACACTTTTAGATTTTTACTTTCTGCATATTCTTTTACTGGTGTAGGTCTAAGTTTCATTCCCCTACCAGATGGCCTATCTGGTTGAGATACAACTGCTAAAACTTCATGTCCATTATCATATATTTTGCTTAGTGACTCCACCGCAAAATCCGGTGTTCCCATAAAAACTATATTCATTTCTTACTCCTCTTCTTCTGTGATATCAAATAATTCATCAGCTCTATCTACAAATAAAATTCCATCTAGGTGATCAATTTCATGACTTAAAACAACAGCTAAAATATCTTCAGCTTTTATAACTACTTTTTCACCTTTTTCATTAAGCGCTTCAACAGTAACTTTTTTAGGTCTAACAACATCACCTAATTTACCAGGAACACTCAAGCATCCCTCTCTACATATTTGTTCACCGCTTTGTTTTTTTATAACTGGATTTATTAACTTATATGGTCCAGGTCCATCTTCTTCACTTAAATCTACAACAATTGCCCTTTTTAAAACACCAACTTGTGGTGCAGCAATGCCCACACCATCAGCCGTCTGTTTTAATGTTTCATACATATCATCTAATAATTGAAGAACCTTTTCATCAATTACTTCAATTTGTCTAGATTTTTTTCTAAGCAAATCATCTCCAATTTCTCGAATTGACCTAATAGCCATATAATAACCTCAACTTTCTACATCATGTTATTTGGATTTATATCTAAATTCAAATTAACATTATCATTTTTTATTTTCTCAAATTCTTTCAAACGTTCTTTTAATATCTCCATATTCCTATCATTTGCTTGTGTTTTTATCAAAATTCTCCATCTATAATTATCATTAATTTTAGATATAGGTGCAGGAACTGGTCTATATATCTCAAAAAACGGTTTCAATAGTTCAAACAACTTATTTGCTGATACCTCAACTTCCTGTTCGTTTTCACCACTTAAAACACCTATTATTATATCGCAAAATGGTGGATAATTCAACTTTTCTCGCATATTTATTTCTATATTATAAAATTGCTCATAATCTTGAATTTGAGCCATTTGAATACTAAATTCATCCGGCGAATACGTTTGTACAATTGCTCTTCCAGCCTTTTCGCCTCTTCCCGCTCTACCAATTGCTTGCGTTAGTAGCTGGTACGTTCTTTCGTTAGCTCTATAATCTGAAATATTAATTGACGAATCAGCTGCCAAAACTCCCACTAATGTAACATTTTCAAAATCGTGTCCTTTTGTAATCATTTGTGTTCCCAATAATATGTCTATTTTTTCATTTTTAAATTTATTTAAAATATTGTCATGAGCATTTTTGGTTCTAGTTGTATCAACATCCATTCGTAATACTGTAGCTTCTGGGAAAATTTTATTGATGGCCGCTTCTATTTTTTGAGTTCCTGTACCAAAATATCGTATGTTTTCACTTTTACATTCTGGACAAATAATAACATTTTGATGTTCATCACCGCAATAATGGCAAAGAAGTTTATTTTTTGTAAGATGATACGTCATTGCAACATCGCATTTACCACACTTTACAACATATCCACAATCTCTACACATTATAAACGTTGAATATCCTCTTCTATTTAAAAATAGCATTGTTTGTTCTTTATTTTTTAAATTTTTATTAATTTCATCAAATAGCTTTTTACTAAAAACACTTTTATTTCCTCTGGCAAGTTCATCGCGTAAATCTGTTATTTCTGCCACTGGTAAACCACATTTCGAAATTCTTTCATCTAATTTTAGTAATGTAATTTCATTATTCAAAGCCCTATAATATGTTCTTATATCTGGTGTTGCACTACCTAACACAAGCGGTATAGCATAAGCTTCGGCAAGTTTATCAGCAACTTCACGCACATCATATTTAGGTGTTGTTTCAGATTTATATGACGAATCGTGTTCTTCATCAATAATTATTATTCCAACATTAGTAAGCGGTGCAAAAATAGCTGAACGAGCACCAATAACTATTTTAACATCACCATTTTTTATTTTTCTCCACTCATCATATCTTTCACCAATTGATAGTCTGCTGTGAAGTATTGCCACGACATTTCCAAATCTCGATAGAAATCTATCCGTTATCTGTGGTGTCAATGATATTTCTGGAACTAATACGATAGCTGTCTTGTTCTGTTCTAAAACTTTTTCTATTGCTTGTAAATATATTTCTGTCTTTCCACTTCCTGTAACACCATACAACAAATACTTATCATATTCGTTCAATTTTATACTTTCTAAAGCATTTTCTTGTTGTTTAGTAAGAATCAATTTTTTAGTTTTCTCTACTACTTTATGCAAAAACGGATCACGTTGTACCTCGTTTTGAAAAAAGCTAATAATTTTATTTTTTTCTAATGTTTTCATAACCGCAGATGTAGTATCTGTAAACATCAATACTTCTGAAACAGGAGCTTCTTTATTATCTAACAAAAATTCAACAATTCTTTTCTGTTTATCAGATTTTATTGAATCTACATCTGTCCCATCACACAATTCCACCCATTTTTCTGTTTTTATCTTTACTTTTTCAGTGTCATTTCCCGTTCCAGGTGGCGTAAACAACTTCAACACATCTGAAATATTACAAAAATATCTATTTGACATCCATTTTATAATTTCAAATTTTTCTTGATCAAATACTTCATCCACAACTTTAGAAATAGGCTTACATTTATAATCTGTATTTTCTTTTAAACCAATAATATATCCTATTTCAAGTTTTTTTCTATTACTAAATGGTACCAGAACACGCATGCCAACTTGGGCATGTATTCCTTCTGGCACTTCATAATCAAAAGTTTTATTTAATTTATTGACAGATGAATTAACAATAACTTCAGCAATCATAAAATCACAATCTCCTTAATGTATAGAATAATCTAAGTAGATACAAAAGTCAAACGAGTAGCATAGGAAATAAAGAATAAAAATTTTTCAAAAATTGAATAAGTGCTTAATTGTTTTTCTACACTACTTGTGATAAACTGATATTATTAACAATATTTAATAAAAAATGAAAAAGGAGGAAAATTATGTCTAACGATATACAACTTTTTACTGTTTGGACTTTTATTACGGAATGTTCCGTACCAGATGATGTATCTGAAATGCTTATTCCCGGCGAAACTGCTGTCTGCGCATATAAAACAATCCGAGATATCGCTATTTTCACAAACAAAAGACTAATTGTAAGAGATGCTCAAGGCATCACTGGTAAAAAAATTGAAATATACACATTACCATACTCTTCTATCATTATGTATTCTACAGAAAATGCTGGGAAAATTTTGGACCTTAATGCCGAAGTAGAGATGTGGACAAAGGCAGGTAAAATAAAAATTAATCTACAAAAAGATATTGATATACGCGCTCTTGACAAAGTTCTTGCCACATATATTTTGAACTAATTACAATCGAAACTTTTTTGCGTCAGACACATTGCATTTCGCAAAAACCGCGAACCACTCTGTGGCTGACGAAAAATGTTTCTTCAAAAAAAATAAGAAATCGGTTTCAAACCGATTTCTTATTTTTTATCTAAAATCAATTACTGGTTGTTTTAACAATTTTAACCATAAATTTGCATCATCCCAAAATTCATAATCTCCAGTTGGCCCCCATGGTCTAAATGCATATAGTTCTTGGCCAGCTAGTCTTATGTCACCTTCTTGAGTATCTGGGCCCGCTATTATTGCACCTTTGTCTACATTTAATTTCAATGCACTTCTTGCTATAAATGATTCTCTTTGGTTTTTATCAATATAATCCTCATATTTTGCAGCATAAAAGTCACCTTGATATGCAATTACGCTACCCGGCCATACTTGAACACCATTTTTATCTTCTGGTATTTCTATTTCCATAAGATCTCCTAATATTTCTATATCAATACCATTAATTGTAAATTTATTAGGTGTTCCCGTTCCTGGACTATTTCCACCTGGTGTCTCTGGAGTTTCTCCTCCTGGAGTCTCCGGTTCATCTGGAGTTTCTCCACCTGGTGTTTCTGGATCACTTGGTGTTTCTTCTCCAGCTCCTTGACTTCCACCTTCACCTATATAATATGATCTCTCGTTTATCCACCACTTGTACACTCCATCTTCTTCTTCTAAAAAGCCAGGCAATATAAATGCAACACCATCATCTGTTATATAATGTTTTTCAGTTGCAGAGAACCATTGTCTATGTTTTTCCATCCCCGAAATAGTTTTATCATCAACAAGTTCATAATACTCATTTCCCAACAATGGATCGCCAAGCACTTCAACAGTCATTTCTGATACTTTTCCTGCTGGTTGCGTTGGATTTCCTTCAATCTCTGAATAAGTTTTTCCTGATGCTATCATATAATATATTTGTGGTTGCGTTAAAGTACTGCTCTCCAATACAAGCTTTTCTGTTCTGTTATTATACTCTCTTTTCGTTAATAAAGAAAAATCAGCAAACTCAGATTTAAATTTAGCAACAGTGGCTTTTTGTGTTGCATCCACACTCATAACTATTGCTATTGCCGCTAATATAATTATTACAATTATTGTTATAATTAGCGTTATCATTGATACTCCATTTTTATTCATATTTTCCCCTCTTTTTCATATGTTTGGTAATACAGAATAATTTTACCAATAATAAATTGTATATGCAAGGGGGAAAAAGGAAATATTCTTACCGGAAGTTTGCTTTTCACACTGAAGTATGCTACGAACAGTCGGCATGCAAAAAGGAAGTGCGACAAAAGCGACATAAAAATCGCTTTTGTTTCACCTCCTGTTTTGCTGCCTCTCTTTATTCACTATTCACTATTCACTAAAAAAAGAACCCTCCCGGGTTCTTTTTTCTAATACATTCCTTCTGGCATTGGTGAATGTTCACCACATCCACATGATTTTGGTTCTTTTTTGTCTGCCACTAAACTTTCTGTTGTTAATACCATTGCTGCTATGCTTGCTGCATTTTGAAGTGCACTTCTTGTTACTTTAGTTGGGTCTATTATTCCTTCTTTTTTCATGTCTACGTATTTTTCATTTAAGGCATCAAATCCAATTCCAACTTCACTTTGTTTTACCTTATCTAAAATTATACTTCCTTCTAATCCCGCATTGAATGCAATTTGTTTTATTGGTTCTTCTAATGCTTTTAATACTGTTTTTACACCAGTTCTTTCATCGCCTTCTGTTTCGGCTAACAATTTCTCAACAGCAGGTATTGCATTTACATATGCAGTTCCACCACCAGCTACTATTCCTTCTTCAACAGCCGCTCTTGTTGCAGCTAATGCGTCTTCTATTCTTAATTTTCTTTCCTTCATTTCTATTTCTGTTGCAGCACCAACTTCTATAACTGCTACCCCACCAGATAATTTTGCAAGTCTTTCTTGATATTTTTCTTTTTCATATTCAGATTCTGTTTTTTCAAGTTGAGTTCTTATATGTTTTACCCTAGCATCTATTAATTCTTTGCTTCCAGCTCCATCAACTATAATTGTAGTATCTTTATCAACTTTTATTTGCCTTGCTTTACCTAATTGAGTTAATTGAACATCCTTTAAATCCAATCCCAATTCTTCTGTTATTACTTCTCCACCTGTAAGAATCGCAATATCTTGTAGCATTTCTTTTCTCTTGTCGCCAAATCCTGGTGCTTTAACAGCAACGCATTGGAAAGTTCCTCTTAATTTATTAAGTACAAGCGTTGTTAACGCATCTCCCTCAACGTCATCCGCAATTATTACAAATCTTTTTCCTTGTTGAACTATTTGTTCCAGAATCGGAAGAATTTCTTGAATATTTGTAATTTTTTTATCAGTAATTAATATATATGGATCATCCATAACAGCTTCCATTTTGTCTGTATCTGTTACCATGTATGGAGAAATAAATCCTCTTTCAAATTGCATTCCTTCCACAACACTTAAATTAGTTCCCATTGTTTTTGACTCTTCAATAGTAATTACTCCATCGTTTGAAACTTTTTCCATAGCATCTGCAATAAGTTCTCCAACATTATCATCATTTGCAGATATAGCAGCAACTCTAGCAATGTCTGCTTTTCCATTTACATTTGTACTATTTTCTTTTATGGCTTCAACTGCTTTTTCTATTGCATTATTCATTCCTTTTCGCATTATCATAGGATTTGCACCAGCAGCAACATTTTTTATTCCTTCTCTTATCATTGCTTGTGCAAGTACTGTTGCTGTAGTTGTTCCATCACCTGCAACATCATTTGTTTTTGTCGAAACTTCTTTAACTAATTGCGCACCCATATTTTCAAACGGATCATCTAATTCAATTTCTTTTGCTATTGTTACACCGTCATTTGTAATTAATGGTGCTCCAAATTTTTTATCTAAAACTACATTTCTACCTTTAGGCCCTAGTGTTACTTTAACTGTATTAGCAAGTTCATTGACACCTCTCTCTAAAGCTTTTCTAGCATCTTCACCATATATAATTTCTTTTGCCATCTCTTAAAAATCTCCTTTCAAAAATCATTGATAAATTTTACTATTATTATATTTATTCAATTATTCCTAAAATATCACTTTGCTTAACAATAGTAAATTCTTCACCATCTATATTAATTTCAGTTCCAGAATATTTTGCAAATACAACTCTATCATTAGGTTTTACTTGCATAATAACTTCATTGCCATCAACATTCCCTCCTGGACCTACAGCTACGACTGTTGCTATTTGAGATTTTTCTTTTGCATTAGCAGCAATAATTATACCGCTTTTTGTAGTTTCCTCGCTTTCTACTATTTTTAATACAACCCTGTCTTGCAACGGTTTAATCATAAAAAGACCTCCTTATTTCTACAATATAACACAAAATTAGCACTCTATTATTTAGAGTGCTAATTTATAATATACAATTCAATTTACTTTGTCAACAAGTATAAGCAAATTTCATTTTAAAATACCATTCCTACATAATATGCTTTTCCATCTTCGTCAAATGATATATCTACAGTCTGTTCTTTTTTATCACACCATGTGTATGTAACATATCCATATTCCGAAACAGAACTTTCATATGCTGCTTTTCCAAGTATCTTTTCAACCTCTTTTAATGTCATATCTTCTTCAACTTTTTTAATAATATCATTTAAATCTTCAATGCTTGTATTTGTTTCTTTGCCAAGAAATACACCAGAATATTTAGAAGAATATAGTACTATAGATTTTTCTTCTACTTGTCCATCTCTAATAATAACTTCAACAGCAGACATATTTGAAGCTATATTTGAATTCCATTCTATAAATTCTGAACTTGAATATTTATTATCATATGATGGCGTACCTAATTTTTGAATAACACTTTCCTTTGAATCTCCTATTTTTATTTTATTATACATGTCTTGCGCATCAGCAAGAACACCATTATATTCAACAAAATTATCATCATAAGTATAATCATAGTCATAATCATAATCATAGTCGTAATCATCATAACCTAGATTTGGAGATGCTGTTAAATTATTCATTAAATCTTCCATTGGTAACTTATCTTGCAAATCTTCAGCTATTTTTTCCATACCATCCATAAACTCTTCTGCATAATTTTCTAATTCATCATCATCTGCATCATTAACAATTAATGCATTTTGTTTATCTAATTTAACAAGATTTTTAGTACTATTCGATTGTTTTTGTTTAAAGCTAAATAGTTCCAATTTTTCATCTTCTAGCTTTACAATAAACTTAGCATCAATTTCATTTTTACTCATTGTACCTTTTAATATAAACTCAGCTATCGCATCGCCGTACTCTTCTGCCCCCATAGAAAGATATAGATTTTTATCAACTAAAGTTTTAATAATTATTTTTTCATCATCAGCTTCAAATTCTGTTGCTACTGTTTTTCCTTTATATTCATAAACAGAAATTTCTACTAAAACTTCTTCGTCGTCGAATTCATAATCTTCTGACATATCTAATAATTCTTCATATGCTTCTTCTAAGCTTTCACAAATCTTATCAACTTCTGGTATATCATTAGATGTAATATCATACATATCTTCTACAGGGTATCCATTATTCTCCATTAATTCTAAAACTGATTTTACATCATTTAGGATTAATTTAATGTTTTTCTTATCATCTTTCATTGTTTTTAATGTACCCTTTAACATGTCATACATTTCTTTTTCAGTAATTGATAAAGTATATTTTTTTGTTTTTAATTCTTCATCGCCAAATTTTATTTCTACATTATCTTCAACCTTTACTGCTCCTTTTGAATTGTCTGTCAACACTTTGATATATTTATCAAACATCTTTTCTATATCAGCAGGTTTAGTTTTTATTACTTTTTCAAAATCTTCTGCTTCTAAAAATCTATCAGGAAGTTCATCAACATCATCTATTCCAAATTTTTCAAAAACTTTTTGTAGATCTTTATTTTGAAGCGCAATGAATTTTTCCGTGGCATCTTTTACTTTTACTCCATAAACATCATCTGTTTTTGCAAACTCAAGAGTAATTAATGAATCATCATTAAAAACAAGATTGATTTCTCCCGACGAATCTTTGTCTTTGATTACTTCGTTTACATCAACACCTATTTTTATTTCTTCTTCCATTTCTTCGCCTAATGTCTCGGCAATTTCGTTCATATCAATTTCTATGCTTGAATTAAATTCTCCATTTTCCACTTCTTTAAAAAGAGATGCAACAGATTGTTTCTTTAACAACAAATCAAAGAATTTTGCTTCATCACTTTTAAACATTGAACCTGCAAATACAACTCCTAAAAGTAATATTACTATAGCCGCAGAAGCTATAACTAATGCTTTTAAATTACTTTTACTATCTTGAACATTATTGTTAAAACTTTCGTTTTGAATAACATTATCTTGCATACTATTATCCATTTCCATATTGTTTTGTTCAAACATTTCATTATTATTTTGTTCCATAATAATTACCTCCTCATTTTTATTTTTTTATGTTTCAACATCTTCTACCTTCCTTTCTTTTTATTTTTTTAATTCTTAATATAAATACTACTTAAAATGTATATATGTAACATTCCTTCCATCACTAGCATTAATCATTTCGCCAAACTCACTAACATAATATACATCACTTGAAATATACATTCTTGCTTCTCCATCTACCATTCTTGGAAATCCTGGCAAAGTAAATACAGTTCCATTTTGAGTTATCCAATGTGTTTCTGTTCCATTCGCATCTCCATAAAATTTATGATTATCTCTATATCCCATAATTTGACTATCTTTGATTTGCCAACATACTATATCACCAATTCCCCAAATGTCTTTTGTTGCTACACGCCCATCCATATAATACAAATTCGAATCCGCTAACTGATTTAATCGTGTAACAAATGCTACCCCCTCTGGTACCATTACACTTGTATTTATTTCTTTTCCTGTTGCAGCAGCATGATATCTTTGAGCTTTCGTTGTCGCTAAACCGCTCAATCCATATTTTTCTGTAATATCAGCATACGGACCAGTTTTTAACTCTAACGTATAATCACCAAATTCTTGTGCAAACATTGCAAATTGTGCATTACTTACTGTATCAGGTGTTGAACTACTGCCAAACAAATCCTCAAAAGCTTCCGTGTCACCAAATAATTCTTCCTTATCTTCTAACCATTTTTCCGCATTTCCAGTAAATTCTTCTGAATATTTTTCTAGTTCGTTTTCATCCGCATTATTAAGAAGTACCATATTTTTCTTAGTTAATTTTATTAAATTTTTAATACCGCTTGTTTGTTTCTGCCTCATCGTAAACAACTCTAATTTTTCGCCATCAGCTTCTATTATAAATTTAGCTTCCATTTCTTTTTTGTCCATAGTCCCTTTTAATGCAACTTCTCCAAGTTTTGTGCCATTTTCCTCCACAACAAAACCTACATATAGCTCTTTATTAGCAAACGCTTTGAATATCACTTTATCATAACCATCGTCTAATTCAGTCGCAATTGTTTTTCCTTTAAATTCATATACACAAATTTTGACTATAATTTCTTCATCGTCGAATTTATAATTTTCTGCAATTTCTAACATATCTTCATATTCCTCATTTATCTGTTCAAGAACATCATTTACATTAGGAATATCTTTAGATGTTATACCAAAAATATCTTTTGTTGGATAATTATTTTTTTCCATTAACTCTAAAATAGCTTTATAATTATTTAAAACTAGTTTAATATTTTTTTGATCATCTTTCATTGTTTCTAAAACTGCTTTTGAAAGTTCAAAAGTATCTTCTTCAGTTAAAGCTAATGTATATTTATTAGTTTTAACTTTTTCGTTATTAATTTTTAATTCTACATTTTTCTCTACTTCAACTAAGTTTTCAGAATTTTTAGCAAGTACTTTAATATATTTATCAAGCATCCTGTTTACATCTGTTTTTTTGATTTTAGATGCTTTTTTAAAATCTTCTGACAACAAAAGTTTATTTGGTAATTTATCTGCATCCGGCACATTTAAATTTTCAAACATCTCTTGTAAATTTTTATTCTCGAACCCTATAAACTTTTCTGTCATATCTTTTACTCTTGCACCAATTAAATTATTTGTTTTAGCATATTCCAAAACAAATATTTCTTCATCGTTTAAAAGGAATTCTATTACACTTGAAAAGTTATTTTTCTTTTTAACTTCTGTTATATTAAATTCAAGTTCAACTTTTTCATCGATATCTTCATTAAGAGTTTCAGCAATATCATCGACATCAATTTTTATTTTAGTATCTCTTTGTCCATCCTTCATTTCGCCAAGCATTGAACTTACTGCTTGTTTTTTCATAAGTAATTCATAGAATTTTTTCTCATCACCTTTAGCAGCAAAAACTACATTTGAAAAAGATACTAATAATATAATTAATAACACCAAAACCTTTTTTAAACTTTTTTGTTTTTGCACAACATTATTTTTTTTCACATTGTTTAAATCTAACATTTCATTGTCATTAGGTTCCATAATAATTACCTCCTCTTTTGTTCTTTTTCACAATCTCTTTTGCTTAACACAATATCATTATATCACCAAAAGCGCTATATTTCAACGTTTTTCAGCATTTAGTTTTTCCTAACCATACCCAAATCAAAGAAAAAACTACGGAAATACAAGCTTCACATAATAAGAAAATATTAAAAATAAAGCTTTTTGCGCACATCCAAATTTTTACATTTAGATGTGCACAAAAAGCCTTCTTTCTCTTCTTTCCGTAGTATTTTTTAATAAATTATATTTTCTTTTCCTATTCTTCTTTCCAATTCATCAATTACTCTTTTATCAACTTGTAATCGCAGTGTATTTTGTTTTTCTCCATTAACAATAGTTACATCTACATTTGCTTTTTCATTTCCTAAACTCTTTATATATGCTCTTAAATCTGCAAGATTTCTTTCGTCTAAATATGATGGAATATTGATTGTTAATTTTTCAAAATTTATTTCTTGCTCACAAGTTTGAAACTTCAATCCAATTATTGTTACTTCATCTTCTCTTAGATTTATTCTTCCATCTATTTTCACAACGTTATCTTCGAATATTTGATTTCTATATGCTGCATATGTTTTTGCAAAACATATTACTTGCATACTTCCATTTAAGTCTTCAACTGTTAATATTGCCATTATATCATTATTCTTTGTAACTCTTGTTCTTATTTCTGAAATCAATCCAACAAATTTTACATTTTGTCCATCTTGAATATTTTCCACTTTATATGAACTTTGTATATTTTCTTCTTCCATCTCACCTATCAAAGATAAACTAGATATGTTTGAATAGCTTTCTATCATTTTCTTATATTCATCAAGTGGATGACCAGAAATATATAATCCAAGCATTTCTTTTTCTTGTGATAAAATTTCTTTTTTAGGAAGTTCTTGCTTAGGTACCAAAGTATACAGTTGCTCTGATACTGCTTCTGAATCTCCAGCCGCATCAAACATCGTAACTTGTCCTGAAAGTGCTTTTCGTCTATCAGAATTTATCATCTCTAAAATTTCTTCAAATGATGAAAGTAATGTGTTTCTAGTGTATCCCAAACTGTCAAATGCACCAGCTTTTATCATGCTCTCAATACATTTCTTATTAACATCTTCACTCGAAACTCTTTTGCAGAAATCAATAAAGTCTTTATATTCGCCATTTAATTCGCGCTCTTCTGTAATAGAATTTACCGCACCTTCACCGACATTTTTTATTGCTGCAAGCCCAAATCTAATACTATCACCATCAACAGTAAATCTTGTAAAGCTCTTGTTTATATCTGGTTTTTTAACTTCAATTTCAAGTCGCTTACATTCATTAATATATTCAGGTATTTTATTTTGCGAACCAATAAAACTGTTTAATAATGCTGCCATAAATTCAGTTGGATAATATGCTTTTAGATATGCTGTACGATACGCTACTACCGCATAACAAGCAGCATGTGATTTATTAAATGCATATTTTGCAAACTCTGACATTTCATCAAAAATTTTATTGGCCGATTTTTCATCAACACCATTTCTTATAGCGCCTGGAATTTTTACTTCACCATTTTCATCGACAACACCATAGATAAAATTCTTTCTTTCCTCTGCCATTACATCAAGTTTTTTCTTACCCATAGCACGTCTTACTAAATCAGCTCGACCAAGCGAATAACCTGCTAAGTCACGAACTATTTGCATTACTTGTTCTTGATACACCATACATCCATATGTTACATCTAGTATAGATTTTAACGAATCGTGAGTATATTCTGTTTGCTCTGGATTGTTTTTTCCTTTTATATATCTCGGAATTTGATCCATAGGTCCTGGACGATATAACGAAACGCCAGCAATTAAATCTTCTAAGCAATCTGGTTTTAATTCCTTCATAAACGAAGTCATTCCACCACTTTCGAATTGAAATATTCCACTTGTAGTTCCATCCGCCCAAAGTTTATATACTTTAGGATCGTTCATATCTTTGTCATATTCAACATCAATATTTTGATTTTCTTTAACCATATCTATTGCGTCTTTAATTACTGTCAATGTTCTTAATCCCAAAAAGTCCATCTTTAAAAGCCCTAATTCTTCAAGAATTGTCATGGTATATTGAGTTGAAATTAAATTTTCATTTTTATATAAAGGTACGTACGTATCAACAGGATCTTTTGTAATAACTACACCTGCAGCATGTGTTGAAGCATGTCGAGGTAACCCTTCTAACTTTTTAGAAATATCAATAACTTGTCTAACTTCAGGATCTTCATCATACATTTCTCTAAGTTCAGGATTCATTTCTACAGCTTTTTCAAGTGTCATATGAAGTTCCATTGGTACTTTTTTAGATATAGAATCTGCTTTGGCATAAGGCACATTTAAAACTCTAGCAACGTCTCTGATAACACCACGCGCTGCCATCGTACCAAAAGTAATGATTTGCGCAACATGGTCGTTGCCATATTTTCTACAAACATAATCAATAACTTCTTGTCTTCTCTCATAACAAAAATCTATATCAAAATCCGGCATACTTATTCTTTCAGGATTTAAAAACCTTTCAAAAATTAAGCTATATTTTATAGGGTCAATGTCTGTAATACCAAGACAATATGCCGCAATACTTCCCGCACCGCTTCCACGACCTGGTCCAACCGGAATATCATTATCCTTAGCATATTTTATAAAATCCCAAACAATTAAGAAATAATCTACATATCCCATCTTTTTAACAACAGAAAGTTCATATTCAAGTCTTTCAACTATTTCATCTGTTTTTTCAGAATATCTTCTCTCTAAACCTTTATAACATTCTTGTCGCAAAAATTCATAGTGATCCATGTTGTTTGGTGTGTCGAAATTAGGTAATATTGTATGACCAAATTCGAAATTCACATTACATCTATCTGCTATCTTAACTGTATTTTCAAGCACTTCAGGCATATTTTTAAAGTTTTCATACATTTCATCAGGAGTTTTAATAAAAAACTCATCACTTCCAAAACGCATTCTATCTTCGTCTATCATCTTTTTACCTGTTTGAACACAAAGCAAAACTTCATGACTATAGCTATCTTCTCTATTTAAATAATGAGCATCATTAGTAGCAATTACAGGCACTCCAAGTTCTCTAGCAATTTTCAAAAGACCTTGATTTGCAGCAATTTGCTCTTGAATTCCATTATGTTGAATTTCAATATAAAAATTATCTTTACCAAAAATATCAATATATTCTTCAGCTGTTTTCTTGGCTTTTTCAAAATCATTATCTAAAATAGCACGACTAACAAAACCTGCTAGACATGCACTTGTACAAATAAGCCCTTCACTATGCTGTCTCAAAAGCTCTAAATCAACACGTGGTTTATAATAATATCCTTCTGTAAAAGCACTAGAAACAATCTTTATAAGATTACTATATCCCACATTATCTTTAGCAAGTAAGATAAGATGGCCAATCTTATCATCAATTCCCGACTCTTTATCAAAACGAGTACGAGGTGCCATATAAACTTCGCATCCAATAATCGGCTTAATTTCATTCTTTATACATTCTTTATAAAACTCAATTGCACCATACATAACACCGTGGTCAGTAATAGCAACCGCTTTCATGCCACTATCTTTAACCTTTTTAACTAAATCTTTAATTCTATTCGCACCATCTAGCAAACTATACTCCGTATGCACATGCAAATGAACAAAATCAACGCTCATCATCATCACCTAGTGGCATTATATAACATACTAGATATAAATTGCAATCCGTATCTCTTTTTCAGCACATACACTTTCAAGTCATATTTGATTATCATTCCAAACAAGTGTAACGCAGTTCGCTTCCGCAGACGGCCGCTACGCGGGTGGCAATTCGCCTTCTTCCGTCAGCGGAAATGCTTCCTTCGGAAGCTTTGATACGCACGGGAGTTCGAAAAACATCGCCACTTGCATATTATGTCACTTTGTGTTATAATGGCGCCGGTGAAGTCTATGTATAGTATTTTAGATAAGGTTAACAATATAAATGATTTAAAAAAATTGAATACAAAAGAACTTCCTGACCTATGTAGCGACATTAGGTCTTTTCTTGTTGATAAAATTTCTAAAACTGGTGGACATTTAGCTCCAAATTTAGGTGTTGTTGAGCTTACTGTAGCTCTTCATTATATTTTTAATTCGCCTAAAGATAAGGTTATTTTTGATGTTGGACATCAGTGCTATGTCCACAAAATATTAACAGGAAGGAAAAATAAGTTTAATACTCTTAGAAAATTGAATGGGCTTAGCGGTTTTCCTAAAACTCGCGAAAGTCTTCATGATATTTTTAATACAGGTCATAGTAGTACATCTATTTCTTCTGCAATTGGTGTTGCTGTCGCAAATAAGTTAGATAAAAAAGATGATTATACTATTGCGGTTATTGGTGACGGAGCTCTAACTGGTGGACTTGCTTTTGAAGGATTAAATAATGCTGATATTAAAGATACTAATTTGATTGTAATTTTAAATGATAATCAAATGTCTATCTCGCCTAGTGTTGGTGGATTATCAAATTATTTAAATAGAGTTCGTTCTAACACATTTTATACAGATAGCAAAAAGAAAATTAAAAATCTTTTGAATCGTATCCCTATAGTTGGAAAGTGGATTTCTCTAGGAATTGAATGGATAAAAAGATCTTTTAAACATATTTTCTTACCAAGCAGTGTTTTATTCGAACAGTTTGGTTTTACATATCTTGGCCCTGTTGACGGCCATAATATCGATGATTTGCTTGATTTTTTAGAAAGAGCTAAAAAGCTAAAAAAACCCGTATTAGTTCATGTTATTACTAAAAAAGGAAAAGGATATACTCCTGCTGAAGAAAATCCAAATGCATTTCATGGTATTAGTCCTTTTGATAAGATAACAGGTAAACCATTAAAGAATAATAAAGCTTCATATTCAGAAGTTTTTGGCGAAACTATTTGTTCTCTCGCTAGACAAAACGAAAAAATCGTAGGCATAACCGCTGCAATGCCTTCTGGCACAAAGCTTACTGATTTTGCAAAAAAATATCCAGATAGATTTTTTGACGTTGGAATTGCAGAAAGTCATGCTGTAACTTTTGCATCTGGTCTTGCAAGACAAGGTTATATTCCTGTATTTGCAGTATATTCTACTTTTTTGCAAAGAGCTTACGACCAAATTCTTCATGATGTTGCGCTTCAAAATTTACATGTAATTTTCGCAATTGACAGAGCTGGAATTGTTGGTGCTGATGGAGAAACTCATCACGGATTATTTGATTTATCATTTCTTTCGCATATACCAAACATGACAATTTTATCTCCTAAAGATGGTATAGAGTTACAGCAAATGCTTAAGTTTGCTGTTGAGCATAACGGACCTATTGCTATTAGGTATCCACGTGACGGATATGTTATGACTCTTGCAGATACCAACCCTATTGAACTTGGAAAAGCAGAAATTATTTCAGAAGGTTCTGATATTTCAATAATTTCTACTGGTAAGTCACTGACAACTGCTTTAGAAATAGCTGAGGAATTAAAAAAAGTAAGCGTTTCTGCTGATGTTATAAATGCTAGATTTATAAAACCTTTTGATAAAAATACTGTTATTAAATCTGTTGCCAAAACTAGACGAGTTATTACGATTGAAGATAATATTATAAATGGCGGATTAGCAAGCGCCGTGCAAAAAACAATTATAAATTTAAATGGTGTACAAAGTATGTATTTCGCATACCCTGATGAATTCATAGTACACGGAACATCAGAAGAAATAGAAAAGTTGTATGGATTAGATTCAAAATCGATACTGGAGAAAATAGCGAAAATGTTTTAAAAAAGAACTGAGGCAAAGCCTCAGTTCTTTTTTTGACACAGCTAATTGCTGCTTTTCATGCGTTTTTACTTTCTTGACTGGCGAGAGACGCTCAACAATATTCCCACACAAGAAAGCAATATAACCAATGCTGTTCCACCATAACTAAAGAATGGTAATGGTATTCCTGTTACTGGCATTGATGATGAAACAACCGCAATACTAAATATCGCTTGTATTCCTATCATTACTGTTACTCCTGTTGCTACTAATGAGCCAAACATATCCGGAGCCTTTAACGCAATTGTTATTCCACGCCAAATAAAAATTCCAAATAATAATATTACTAAAATTACTCCCAAAAGTCCCATTTCTTCTGACCATATTGCGAATATAAAATCATTATGTGGTTCTGGTATGTATAAATATTTTTGAACACTTTTTCCAAGTCCAACCCCAAATAGTCCGCCCGAACCTATTGCATATAATGATTGGATTATTTGATATCCATCGCCTCTGGCATCTTGCCATGGATCTAAAAATATCATTACTCTCTTCCATCTATATTCTGATGTATATGCAAGTATAATCGCACCTATTACCCCAACAAGTCCTATTGGTATTAAGTGACTAAATTTCGCCCCCGCTACAAATATCATTGCAATTGCAATTACAGCAATAATAATTGTTGCACTCATATGCGGTTCTAATAACAATAGGACCGCTATTGCTCCTATTAATACAAGATATGGAACAAACCCTGACCAAAATTGTTTTATCTTTTTCGGATTTTTAGAAATTGTAGTTGCTATAAAAAATATCATTGCTACTTTCATTATCTCTGATGGTTGAAATTGAAATCCCGCTATGTTAATCCACCTGGTTGCATCGTTTCTCGTTACCCCTATTCCCGGCACGAAAACAAGACAGAGCATAATAAATGCAATTCCTAAAAGCACATATGAAATTCTGCTATTTAAAATTCTATAATCAATCCTCGATATAATTAGCATACTAATTATCCCAACAACAGCAAATAACAATTGTTTTTTTACATAAAAGTAACTATCGCCTTCTGTTCGAAGCGAATAATGTGCACTAGCACTTAACACTGTTACTAATCCGATTGCAAGCAGCACAAGAACTACAATTAACAATCCATAGTCCAACGATTTATTTTTTACTATAAGTGATATTTTATTATCTTTACTCGTAGCCATTGTTCCTCCTATTTTAGCAAATTAAAGCATATATGCACCTAGTACGCATAAAATTATTGTTGTTATCCAAAATGTTGTTACTATACTTGTCTCTTTCCAGCCAGATAATTCTAAGTGATGATGTATTGGCGCCATTTTAAATAATCTTTTTCCTTTAGTTGCTTTGAAGTAACTTACTTGAAGTATAACCGAAATTGTTTCTAATACACATACCCCTGCAACAACAATTAAAATTAATGGTATTTTTAATAATAGCGCTACACCACAAAAAGCACCACCAAGTGCAAGTGAACCAGTATCACCCATAAAAACTTTCGCAGGATGCAAATTAAATATTAAAAATCCAATACTTGTTCCGGTAACAATTGCTGAAAATATACTCATTTCTTTGCTTCCGAATGTTAACGCTATAAAAGTAAAGAATATCATAATAATTGCATTTACCCCTGCTGCCAGTCCATCTAGTCCATCTGTTAAATTCAAACTATTAGTACATGCAAGCATTATAAATACCGCACATGGTATATATGCCCACACTGGTAATGGTATATATGTTTTAAAAATTGGTAAATATGTTTCTGTTGTGAAACCTGTTGAAATTAAATAAACAATAAAACTTACTGATATGATTATTAGTCCAAACATTTTATAGCTTGGTTTTAAACCTGTCGGATTTTTTAAAACTAATTTTATAAAATCATCTACAAATCCAACAAATCCATATCCGAGCGTCAATAGTGCAACTGGCAATATTGCTGGATACTTTGTAGCAACAACTGCTGAAACCGCAATTATTACTAATAACATTATTATTCCGCCCATAGTTGGCGTTCCACTTTTTTTCAAATGACTTTGTGGTCCATCATCTCTTACTACCTGACCAACTTTTAATTTTTTTAAAATTGGTATTGCAATAAATCCTAAAATTAATGTTCCAATAAATGATGCTAATAAAGCTTTAATTTGTATGTTCATATCTCACCTCTTGTATTTTTTACTTACCATGCATATATATCATCATTTTTTGATTCTGGTAACTTCTTTAAAGATTCTGTTGCAACTTCTTTATCATCAAAATGTTTCTTCTCGCCATTTATTTCTTGATACGTTTCATGACCTTTTCCAGCAATTAAAACTATATCATTTCTTTTGGCTTGACGTATTGCATGATCTATAGCTTTCGCTCTATCTACTATTACAGTATATTTTCCTTTTGTTTTTTTCATTCCTTCTTCTATTTCATCAATAATTGCTTTTGGTTCTTCGCTTCTAGGATTGTCAGAAGTTATTACAGTATATGCAGCAAGTTTTCCTGAAATTTCTCCCATCATAGGTCTCTTAGCTCTATCTCTATCTCCACCGCATCCAAACACACAAATTACTCTACCTTTTGTATATGCTTTTACAGCTCTTAAAATACTTTCTAAACTTGCTGGTGTGTGTGCATAATCCACCATTACAGTAAGATTTCTTGTATTAGGCACAATTTCTGATCTTCCAGGAACCATAACTTGTTCTAATCCTAATATCATCTCTTCAACACCACAACCAAGTTTCGCACATACACATATGGCTGCAAGCGCATTATATACAGTATATCTTCCTGGTATTCCTACTTTTATTTTTTGCATCATCCTATTAAATGACATTTTAAATTCTGAATAACTATTTGTAATTATTATATCTCTTGCAGAAACGTATGGGTTATTATCTATTCCATATGTTGTTATAGGACATGTTGCTTGTTCCATTAGTTTTCTAGAATACATATCATCGCAATTTACAAAACCTTCTTTACACATTTTAAATAATTTTGCCTTTGCATCCAAATAATTGTCAAATGTTTCGTGAAAATCTAAATGATCTTGTGATAAATTTGTGTATACTCCCATATCAAAACTACATCCTAAAACTCTATCTAACGCTAATGAATGTGAAGAAACTTCCATCACAACAACATCACATTTTTCATCTGCCATTTCTCTAAATAACTTTTGTAAATCACAGCTTTCTGGCGTAGTTCTACTTGCTTCAACTGATTTGTCACCAATCATATTAGCAATAGTTCCAATCAGTCCAACTTTTTTTCCTGCTTTTTCTAATATGGTTTTAATCATATATGTTGTTGTTGTTTTTCCTTTTGTTCCAGTAACTCCAACTAATTTGAAATCACGTGATGGATGAGAATAAAAATTGCAAGATGCTAACGCCATTAATTGTCTTGTGTTTTTACAAGATACCACAGTTACGTCATCTGGGATTTCTGGTAGTTGCGCATTTTCTTCTACACATACAACTTGTGCTCCATTAGCTATTGCACTTTCTAAATACATATGACCATCTGTTTTAAATCCAACAACTGCGATAAACATATCTCCCGCTTTTACACTTCTAGAATCATATGCAATCCCCAAAATCTCTCTTTCGCTCTCACCTTTGATGTCAATTCCTTCAATTCCTTTTAAAACTTCTACTAACTTCATTTTTTCCTCCTTCTTAGATACCTACAATGTATCTAAATAAAATTTAAAATTTATATCGTTTTGTAATTACAAATTCGATATGTTTATGTATATGCATTTTTTTGCAATTACATACTACTCTACATCAATTCCTGCAGGTCTAAATTCAACTTTAACAATTGTACCTTGTTCAACAGTTGTTTTAGCTGGTGGCGACTGAAGTATTGCTACACCTGTTCCAGAAACTTTTATATTTAGATTTGATTCTGCAAGTTTCTTAGATGCAGTTGTAATATCCATTCCTCTTAAATCTGGAACCGTAGTACCAAATCTCGTATCATTTCCCTCTGTAAATATTTTTACTAGAGACTTCTTCGTTAATGTTTCACCTGCTACAGGCATTTGTGAAACAACTCTCACATTATCGTCTGCTTCATCTACGCTATATTTTAGCCCAATATTAGTTAAGGTTTTCTTGGCTTCAGCTAAAGTTCTATTTGTAACATCAGGAACAACTACTGTATTTTTGGTATCTTCTTGATATTCATAATCCTTTGGAACTTCTAAATTTTCCAATATTTCACTTAAAATGTTACCAACAACAGGCGCGCAAATTCCTCCACCTTGATGTCCTCTTTCACTTTGTGGATTATATAAGTTAAATATAACAGCAACTTCCGGGTCGTCTGCAGGAGCCATTCCAACAAATGATGCTACAAATTTTTTATTTGCTCCTCTTCCTTGTTCAGCTGTACTTGTCTTTCCCGCAATATAATATCCCTTTACCTGTGCATAACGTCCAGTCCCATCAGAAACAACGCTCTCCATCATATCTAAAACTTTATCTGAAGTTTCTTCTGATATAACTTGTTTTATAACTTTTTTTTCTATATCTTTTACTGTATTTCCTTCATTATCAATTATCTTTTTTACTATTCTTGGTTGCATAAGTTTTCCATCATTTGCAATTGCACACATAACGTTTAGCATGTTAAGTGGTGTCAAAGTAAATCCTTGACCAAAAGCAGCTGTAGCAATTGTTGAACCAGTAACGTCTTTTACATCATGTATTATTCCAGATGTTTCACCTATAAGATCTGAACCTGTGTTTTTTGAAACGCCAAATGCTTCTAAATATTTATAAAAGTTTTCCGGTCCAACTTTCATAGCTACATTCATAAAAACAGGATTACATGAATTCATAAGCCCCATTCTCAAACTTTGTGTTCCATGTGGATTATAACTTCTCCAACATTTTATGTCCCAGCCTTCAACTTTTAATTTTCCAGTGCACGAAAAATTAACTGCATCAACATTAGATACTATTTTTTCTTCTAATGCAATTGCCGATGTAACAACTTTAAATACTGAGCCAGGCTCATATGTATCCGTAACAGCTCTATTTCGCCACATTTCCTGTCTAGCTTTTGTTTTTTCAGACGTTGTAAGCGTATCCCATTTTTCTGCAATTTTAGGATCTGTTACTGTAAAAGGATCGTTCGGATCATAATCTGGTGCTGTCGCCATCGCAAGAATATCTCCATTTTTAGGATTCATAACAACACACACGCCATATTCTACTGGTGCATTGTCTATCATTGCTTGTTCTAAGTGTTTTTCAACTACATGTTGCACTCTTTCATCTATAGTCAACACAAGATTTAATCCATCTTCTGGCGGAATGTAACTATCGTCTGTTATAGGAATTTCTTTTCCTGTCGCATCAGTAGATAAAATCCATTGGCCCGGTACACCTTTTAATACACTTTCATATTTTGCCTCTATCCCATCCAATCCTTGATTATCGGTTCCACAAAAACCTAAAACTTGGGCCAAAAAGCTCCCTTTTGGATATGCTCTTTTAGTATCTTCATAGATATTTATCCCTTTTATTTCTTCTTCTAAAATCCATTCTCTTACTTTATTTGTAACTTCTTGATCAAGCTTCTTTGCAATTACTTCTTCACTAGTATTTTTGCTAACTTTTTCTAGAATAGCTTCATATTCTAGTCCTAATATATCTGAAAGTCCTTTTGCTGTTTTTTCTTTCTCTTTAACATTCTTTGGAGTTACACTTATTGTTTCCACATTAACACTTCGCGCAAGTGTTACCATATTGGTATCATAAATTACTCCTCTTTTAGGACTTATAATTCTATTTTTTGTTTGTTGAGAATAAGCTAATTTCTGTAAATCACTAGCTTTAACAATTTGCCAATAAAACATTCTACATATCAGTGCAAACAACACTAATAGCAAAACGGCTAACATAAATAGCATTCTTTTTTTTATGGCAATATTAGTTTTAGACATATTCACCCCTCCACGATAAATTATATCATAAATAATATAAAAACATGCAATAAAATTGCATGTTTCTTATATCTTTTTCATATTAATCTAATATTTTTCTAACTTCTTCATATAACAATTCAAACCAGCCTTTATTTGTGTCATCTTCTATAGTTATAGGTGTAAGAATTTTATCTTTGTTTTCAATAGTAACATATTTTTTTTGCGAATCAGAAGGTTTTTGCATCCCTAATTGGTATTTCGCATAATTTTCGATATAAGTTAAATCTGTCTTACTTTCTATTTCAGCTTCAATTTGTTCATTTACTGTTTGCATATTTGTATATTCTTTCTTTACATTTTTTAAAGCAATAAACTCTTCGTTAATTAAAGAATATCTATAACAAATTGCAAATGCAATTGCAAAAAACACAATTACACCAAATGTTTTTGATAAAGCATCTTTTAATGTTTGTACTGACTTTTTAGTTTTTGGTTTTTTTAATGTCATTTCTTGTGGCTTATTTACTATTTTGCTAGATGTCTTTATTGGTATATCAATATTATGATTTCTTTTTCTAGCTACTTGCGTTACATTTTTTTTAGTCGTAGTTGTTTTTGTCGCATTTTTTTTAGTAGAATTTGTCGTTCTTTTTACTGGTGCAGCTGTAGTAGCTCTTCTTGTAGTAGTTTTTCTTGTTTGAGGTGTTGCAGCAATAGTTTTTTTTGTTTGTGTAGTAGTATGTCTTTTAGCTGGTGCTGCTGTATATGAAGTTTTGTTAACTCTACGACCATTAGTATATTCATAATAGTCGTAATCATAACTTGCTAATGGCATACCCTACTTCCTCCTTCGTAAATTATATCCTTCTTTCAAAAACTCTTAACTTTGCACTTCTTGAACGAGAGTTAAATTCTTGTTCTTCCTCTGACGGTACAATCGCCTTTCTAGTAATTACTTTCCCTAAAGATTTGTATCCACATACACACATTGGAAAATCTTTTGGGCAAGTACATTTACCTTCTGCATCTGCAAATGCGTTCTTTACAATTCTATCTTCTAAAGAATGGAATGTTATTATACAGATTCTACCACCATCGTTTAATAGTTCAATAGAATCGCTAATTGCATTTCGCAACTCTTTTAATTCTCCATTTACTTCTATTCTTAACGCTTGAAATATTCTTTTAAAAGAATCTACTGCATTTTTTCCAACTGCACTTCTAATAATATCTGCAAGTTCATATGTGGTAGAAATTTCTTTTTCTTTTCTGGCATCCAGAATTTTAGAAACTATTTTCTTTGAAAATTTTTCTTCACCATATTCAAAAAAGATTTTTTCAAGCTCTTCTTTTTCATATCTATTCACAATATCTTTTGCTGTAATTCCTTGTGAAGCATCCATTCTCATATCAAGATCAGCATCTTTCGTATAACTAAATCCTCGTGTTGGTTCGTCTATTTGATAAGATGAAATTCCTAAATCTAAAAGAATTCCATCAACTTTCTCAATTCCTAAATTATACACATGTTGCTTAATCTCTTCATGTCTTCCCCACACAAACTTAACATTTGGATAAGATGATAGTCTCTTCTTTGATACCGTTAATGCTTCTTCATCTCTATCAATACCAATTAATATTCCATTTTCATTTAATCTTTCAACTATTCTCGAAGAATGTCCTGCCCCGCCAATAGTACCATCTATATAGATGCCATTTGGTCTAATCTTTAGATTTTCTAAACATTCCTTAAGCATAATTGGTTCATGTTTAAACTCCATACCTTACTCCCAAAATTTAAAGGCGGACGAAACGCCCGCCCCAAATTTACTTTTTGTGCTAGTGCACCTTTGTCTTTTGTAATTTAAATTTTCTTCTTTTGTACTTTTAATATTTTTTTCTTTTGTAAATAAAAACTTTTCTTTTGTAATCCTCGTAAATTTTTCTTTTGTTAAAATAAAAACTTTTTCTTTTGTACTTTAATTTTTTATCTTTCGTAATTATTAAACTAGACCCAACTACTGTCTAAAATTAAATTCCTAGCATTGACATCTTCTCAGCAATATCATCTGAATCTTGTTCACTATTATATTCTTCCCATTTAGATTTGCTCCAAATTTCAATTCTACTTGAAACTCCAATAACAACAACTTCTTTTTGAAGCTCTGCAAAATCTCTAAGAATTTGTGAAATCAAAATTCTACCTTGAGAATCTATCTCGCATTCGATAGCACTTGAAAAGAAGAATCTAGTGAAATTTCTAGCATCTTTTCCAGTAACAAGTGGCAAAGTTTTAATCTTTTCTTCAATAGATTTCCACTCGTCAAGCGAATAACCATATAAGCAACCATCGAAACCTTTTGTAACGATAAATCTTTCTCCAAGCTCTGTTCTAAACTTTGCAGGCACTATAAGTCTGCCTTTTGCATCAATAGAATGAGCATATTCGCCTATTAGCATTCGCTTCACCTCCTTTTAGGAAATCTACCACTTCCCTCCACTTTCCACCACCTTGATACCATTTTAATACACAAACATAGTAAAAGCAAGCGTTTTTCAAAAGTTTTTTAAGATTTTTCAAGATTTTTCCTCGCGTATATCAACGTACTTTTTCGCACTATTCGTTATTCACGCTTTACTATCTTGATTCGCCCCTTTCCAACAGCGAAAAAGCTTCCATCAAGAAGCTTTGATACGCACATAAAGATGAAAAAACTTTTGTGTCTGATACAAAACGCATGGAAAGCTTGCATTTTATGTAAATTAATGGTATAATAAGTATGTATATAACAAATGAGGAGGAGTTTTTATGAATGACGAAAATAAAGTTAACGAAGCTATCAAAAAAATTGATCAACTAATTGACGAAGGCGCTATACAAAATCTTTCTGATGATCAATTATCAAAAGTGTCTGAACTAATAGCTGAAATACAAAAAAAATTGAGTGAATAGGAATAAAAAAGGAGGAATTTTTATGCCTAGAAGTAAAGAAGAAAAAATGGAATTAAAAGAACAAGTTGATTTAATTCTAGATAGAATTAAACATGCTGAAAGCACGAAAGATTTTGATTTAATCGTTTCTAATTTAGCAGTTTTAGACGCTTTTGCCGAAGAATTAAAAAAACCTGAAACCAAAGAGTTATTTAATAAAGTCAAAATGTGCGCTCGTAGGTTGGAATACTCTGCAAAAAAAGAAGAGGATAGAAGAGCCAAAATTAAAGAAGCCGGTCAAAAATATGAAGAAGCAAGTAAAAAACTCGAAAAATGCGATGAAGCAACTATGTCATATGATGAGGTTCTTAATAGTCCAACAGCATCATCTTTTTCATATGACTCTTTATCAACTCCACCGACCCTTGAAGAAGAAGTGTTAGTCGACTACTTTAACATTATAGCTGATGCACTAGGTGTAAGTCATGGTACTTATAAAACATTGGCTGAGTTAAATACCGCAATTGCTCAAGTTGAGATTGAGATGGACGAATGTGCTTTTACGATAAATAGTCTAAACGGAATTTATGATCCAGAAGTTCTGTCTGCAGATTTAAAAAGAGCTGAAGAACTTAATAAAAAATTAACAGCGCCTGATAGAATTGCAGAATTGAAAAATATTCTTAGCAGCACTAATAAAAGTATGTTTAACAAAATATCTAAAAGTGGTAATATAGATATGACTAAGTTAAAAAATCAAATTGCTGCTCTTGGCGTACCTCGAGATGAAGCAACTCGTGAACTTTTAGCTCAATTAAAAGAATTAAAAGAATTGAAAGAATTGCCTCCTCTTAATACAAGCCAACAAACACTTCTTGATAACGAATTACGTGGAATTTTAGCTAAGTATAACGTTTCATCTTTTGACGATTTAAAAGCTCTTACAAGAAATACTGATTTAAATGTTTCACAAGAATCAATTTCTCCTTTTGCGGCATCAACTTTAAAAAACATAGTAAAAGATTCCCGTCCTAACGTTTCTTTAGAAAAACCTACAAGAAGAATTGGTACTGCTATAGATGTGATTAGCGTTGAAGAAGCTAAAAAGAATAACGCGCCTGAAACAGCTACAGGTAGTGATATTGATAGTATGACTAAATACTTGCAACAAGCATATGGTTATACTCCTATGGTTGGAAGAAACTCTATTGTTTATGCTAAACCTATTTATAAAGAAGGGTTGTTTGGCCGAAAAACAAAAAAATTAAAATCTATGGAAATCGTAGAAGAATCTATAGCTTCGATAGCAGAATCTCCATACATTTCATTTGAAACAGCTTTAGATGAAGCAAACTTCAAACGTAAATCAATGGGATTAGAACCTTTAAATAAAAAAGATTTATTGACAAAATTCCGTGAATTGCTACATGATGCAATTCCAGGCAAAAGGGGAATTAGTGTTGATTCAGGAAAAATGGATGAAGCTATACAACGTATATTAATCGTTAAAAGTTCTAATTCAAAAGCAGAACTAAATGCTCTAGAAAGCTTATTTAAAGATCCAAAGTTTCCTGGTGGTCCAGAAAATTATGATGCACCAAAAATTACAGCTTCAAAGAGATTATATACAGTTAAAACCAACAATCCTGGATTTATCACAAAAAGATTAGGACTTGACATAGCTATGAAAACAGAAATTGATACTAGCGAACCTAGTGAATGTTTTAAAGATGTCGAAAAAGAAAAACCATTATATTTAATATACAATTCTGGAAATCGTGGCAAAGCACCTGCTGTTGCAAGAGATTCTAGACATGTTGTTAAAGATAGAACTCATTATAAAGACGAAAGAGACGACAGATAATAAATATATTAAAAGACTTGTACCAAAAGGTACAAGTCTTTTTTGACTTTTATACTTGCTCTTTATAATATTTTATAATTAGTTCATCTAATTCTTTACTTACTTCATATATTAGTTCAGGTTGTTCTCCGTTTTTTACCATGGTATTTAATTTGTCACGTAATTTATTGATATCATCATTTATCATAATAAAACCCTCCTCTTACTAATGTCATCTTTAGTATATATAAAATTTACCATATTTTAACATTTTTGTCAATCCTTATTTGCTTTTTTGGTTTTCCAGTGAGTTTTCAACAACATTACTCCAAATACAACAGTAAATATCAAAGCTAATACTTGTGATACTCTAAATCCAAATAAATATAACGAATCACTTCTATACCCTTCTACTACAAATCTTGCTATTCCATATAATGTCATATATAGATAAAATATTTCACCTGAGAATTTTTTATTGTGCCTATAAGAGTATAATATACAAAATATTATGAATGTACAAATTGATTCATATAAAAATGTCGGCTGTACATATATGTATTCACCTATGACGTCATTAAATATTCCCATTTTTAAAAATGAATCTGTAACTTCTCCATAGGCTTCTCTATTTGCAAAATTCCCCCATCTACCAATCGATTGGCATAACGCTAAATACGGAGCACAAAAGTCACATAAATCTAAAAATTTTATTTTTCTTTTTTTACAAAAGATAATTGCTGTGATAATCCCACCAATTATTGCTCCATATATTGCAATACCACCATTCCATATCTTTATTATTTCAGACAAATTATTTTTATAATAATCCCATTCAAATACTACATAATAAAATCTAGCACATATAATTCCAACTGGTATTGCTATAAATGCAAAATCCGTCAAAGTATCCCACGAAATTCCATATGTGTCTCTATTTTTCCATGCTAGAATAAGTGCTAAAACTATTCCAAAAACAATTATTATTCCATACCAATAAATATCTCTTCCCAAAACGTTAAATGCCACAGGATTTATATCTAATTCTAAACCTAAATTAGGAAATGTAATTGGGTGCATAACCTTTCCTCCTATTTATTTGTTTGAATTATTGAAATTGCCATTTTATTAAAATCAAAATGTTTGTCTAAAACGTCTTTTGCATATTCTTTTGTTACGTCTTTATATGCATCGATATAATCAAATGAATTTATTCCTTTAAAGTAATCATTTATAAATACTCTCGCACAAGAACTTACACTGTCAAATATTTTTATATATGAACCATAAAGCATTCTCTTTGTTCTATTAAATTCTGCTTCATCTAATCCATTTTGTTTTAATTCCTCTATTCTATTTTTTATTCTGTCAATTACTTCTTCAACATTATTTGATTCACACGAAATACTACTATACGCATAATCTTCCTCAAATGTATAATCTACACCAAGCTCTTTTGTAACTAAACCTTCATTATATAAATCTTCATATAGCTTCGTACTTTTTCCAACAAGCATTTCTAATAAAATTTCCATAGCAACATGTTTTAACACTTTATCAAAATTATTAACTTCATATCCGCTATCAATCATCTGCATATTCTCTGTATCTTTAAATCCGATGATAGCCATTGGAATGCTAACATCCATTTTTTTCTCTACACGATTTTTATATATGCCTTCTCCTACTTCTCCGTAATATCTTTCTATTTTTTCCTTTTCAGGAACATCCTTAACACTGCTTCTTATTTTTTCTAACACTTTGTCTGTATCAATATTACCTGCAACGCAAATAACCATGTTAGATGGATCGTAAAAAGTATTATAACATTTATATAATATTTCTGGAGTTATTTCTGCAATTGTATCGACTGTTCCCGCAATATCTTTTGTTATTGCATGATCTTTATATAGACAATTTAAAAAACCAAAGAATAATTGCCAATCCGGATCATCATCATACATATTTATTTCTTGACCAATTATCCCTTTTTCTTTTTCGACATTTTCTTCTGTTAAATAAGGATTTTGTACAAAGTTTAATAGCGCATCAAAAGCTTCATCGAACTTATCTGTACAACTAAATAGGTATGCCGTATGATTAAAACTTGTATACGCATTTGCATTAGCGCCAAGCTTTGAAAGTTTATCAAGCGCATTTATGCCATCTTCTTCTTCAAAAAGTTTATGCTCTAAAAAATGTGCAACTCCATCTGGGACAGTTGTTATTTCTTCTTCACCAGGCACTTTAAATTTATAATTTAATGAACCAAAATGCGTTGCGTACATTGCATACGTTCTTACAGCATCTTTTTTAGGAATTAAAATAACATCAAGTCCATTATTCAAATGCTCTACTATAACTTTTTCATTTATCTTCTCTTTAATCATTTTCGCCTTCCTCCTTGCCTGTCAAAAAATAAGTTAGTTGCAATTCTATTTTATTAGCTATTTTTATAACATCTTCTTTAGTTACTGCATTAATTTTAGCAATGCATTCATCTATTGAATCTTCATTATTTAAAAGTGTTTGCCCCATATCAAAATTAATTATTGCAGCTTGCTCGTCATAAAACGATTTATAACTATTTGTTAAATAACTTTTTGCATCTTTTATTTCCTCTTCTGTTATTTCTCCATTCTTAATATCTTCAACTTGTTTTAAAATTAACGAATAGGCTTCGTCATATTTGTCAATTTCAATACCAGCTGCAATCATAAGGATGCCTTTGTGCTTAACATATATAGAACGTATTGTATATGCCAAACTCGCTTTTTCCCTGACGTTTTGGAACAGTTTAGAACCAGGTGTACCACCTAGTATAGTTGCATATAACACAACGTCTTGTAAATCTTTTGAAATGTCTATTTCGTTTAATCTATATCCTAAAACTAATTTTCCTTGAGTTATATCTTGTCTTTCTATTACTTCTCTATTTTCATATTCGTTTTCTGGAATATAAGTATTTATAGATTTATTTTTATATACTCTTTCTATAGCAGAAAATCTATTCTTGAATTTTTCTATAATTTCACCTTTATTAAATAATCCAGATAAATATATATGAATCTCAGATGTAGAAAGTAATCTTTTATATTGTTCGTATAAATTTTTAGAATCAATTTTTTCTAAATCTTCCACATATCCAAATTTGTATAATCCGTAAGGCTCGTTATTACACATTTCTTCTACGCATCTAACCATTGAATATGAACCTTTATCATTTATTTTCGCTTCGATCAATTCACGTAATGTTTCTTTTTCTCCTTTTACATACTCTTCATTAAAATGTCCATTTTCTAGTTTAGGATTTAAAATTATATCGCAAAGCAAATCTATAGCTTCACCTTGAATATCCATTGAATCAAGAGCATAGTTGTTATTAAGTGAATTTATATAAAATTGTACAACTTGTCTATCGCCCAATTTGTCACTGCTTGCATCAAGCACACTTCCGTACATATCTTCAAGTTTTATAGAAATATCTTTCATCGTTTGTAATTTTTCAGTTCCTCTTCTTAAAACGGCTGGTATAAGAGCGTTCTTTGTTACATTTTCCATGTTTAACTCTGTTATAAAAAAAGTCGCAATTAAATCTGTTTTAAATTTATCTGTATTGACAAAGTGCAAGTTTATGCCATCAAATATTTTTATTATTTCTTCGTTCATGTTTTCCTCCTAAATCAATCTAAAATATAGTATCTCTAATAATGATTATAATATTCAATCATAAAAAATCAAGAATATTATATCATAAGAAACTAGATGTAACAAATAAACGGATTTGCCTTGATCGACAAATCCGTTTTATATTTTTTATTATACACCATAAGCGTCAAATAAGAATGTACCCATGTATACTTCCATGATTGGTTTTAAGATGATTAATACGAATCCTACAAGAATTACACCCATGATAATATTACCAACTTCAGGTAATACCTTAGTAATTCTTGCGATTGTGATTTCAATATCTTCTTCTAAGAATTCTAATATTTTATCAATCATCGTTGTCATATCTGTTTCCATACCAATTCTTAACATCTCAAGTGTCATTGTTGGGAAGAAAGACATGTTTTCAAATGGTTCAATCCATGAACCTCCGACTGCCAAGTTAGCCTGTGATGTTTCTAATGCAGCAATCAAAACATAGTTTCCGCACAACGTTTTTACTTACTTCTATCGCTTCTTGTAACCTTGCATTATTCGCTAAATTTATCTGCATTGCCTTAAAGAATTTCTGCAAATTCAATCTTAATATCAATTGTCCAAATATAGGCATTCGAAGCTTGAACATATCCCAAGAGTATCTTCCACGAGGTGTGTTTTTCCATGCAATAAATAATCCTGCAATAGCTCCTATAATTGCTAAAACTATATACCAGTAATCACCACACCAATATATAATTTCAGCAAATTTCATTGTTAGTTCTGGAATTTGATCTTCCATTCCAAATTGCGCATACATATCTTGCATTATCGGAATACCAAAAATAACAGCAACTATACCACCTATTAAAAGTCCTCCCGATTGAAGCAAAGGTCCAGTTAAGGCTTTCTTTACTTTCTTCTTTATGGCTGTAGAGTCTTGAATATATTTCATCGCTTGTTCAAGTGAAGTTGCAAGTGAACCAGATAGTTCTCCAACCTTTATGATGTTTATGTATATCGGTGGGAATATCTTATTATAGTATTCAAGTGTTGTATATATGTATTGTCCAGCTTCTAAACCATTTAATATATCTTCTATAATATTTCTCATAGCAGCATTTTTAGTATTATTAAGCATAGTAGTAAGCGCTCTCATGTTTGTAAAATTAGCTCTTTTTAATAATAATAACATCTGAGTAAATGCAATAACATCTTCTGTAGTAACTCTGTCTAAAAAAGATAAATCAATATCGGCACTTAAATCCTTCTTGCGCTCTTTTTTTGCATTATTTTCAGCCGCCGTCTTAGCCAATGTTTCATTAACAACAATCGCAACTGATTGGTTCTTCTTTTCTTTTTGACCTGGGCTTAAGATTGAAGCTACTTTTAATTCTTTTTTGATAGATATAGGTGTTAGTCCTTGTTGTTTTAATCTACGAGCAACATTTTCTTCGCTTTCATCACTCATTTTGTTTTTAAATATTTGTCCTGTTTTACTAACAGCCTTATAACTATACATTGCCATAAGCGTTTCTCCCTTCTGCTTTTCTAGTAAGCCAATTTATTTCTAACCTCCGCAACAGTAGTTATACCCTGAAGAACTTTTTCAAAAGCATCAACAACCAAAGGTCTATAGCCACTTTCAAAAGCTGCTTTTCTAATTGTACTAGCTGATTTATCTTCAATAATTAAATCTCTTAAATTATCATCAACACTTAAAATTTCAATTGCAGCAATTCTTTCATAAAAACCTGTCTTGTTACATTTTTCGCAACCAACTGGTTCATATGTATGCTTACCTTCTAAATTAAATTCATGATTATATCTCTTTCCAATTGTTTTAAATTCTTCTATTTCTTCTGGTGTGAATTCTCTTTCTTTAGCACAATTTGTGCAAATTCTTCTTATTAATCTTTGTGCTATACAAGTTGCTAAAACACTTCCTACGTCATATGCTGAAACTCCAAGTTTTTTAAGTCTTGTTATAGCTTCGATAGAGTCAACAGTATGGATTGTAGATAAAACGAAGTGTCCCGTTTGTCCAGCTTGTATTGCTATTTCAGCAGTTTCTTTATCTCTTATTTCTCCGACAAGAACGATATCAGGGTCTTGTCTTAAGATAGTTCTTAATGCATCAGCAAAAGTTTCATTCGGAGTAACTTCAACTTGGTTTAAGCCTGGAACTCTTATTTCTACTGGGTCTTCAATTGTTGTTATATTTATTGTAGGTTTTGATAAGAATTTCATAACACTATATAGGGTTGTTGTTTTACCTTCACCAGTAGGAGCAGCAACTAAAGCAATACAGTTTCTCTTGTTGAAACACTTATTAAGGATTGCTTCATCGTTTGGAAATCCTAAATCAAAAAGACCTTTAATATTCGCGTTTTTCTTTAATAATCTTAAAACGAATTTTTCTCCATGTATATTTCTCTGTGAAGATACACGGATGTTATAGTCTGGATATGATACAATTCTACCATCTTGTGACTCTTGTTTTTCTTGGTGCATGTTAGAAATAGCTTTTAATCTACCAACTATAACTTGTTGTTTATCTTTATCAATAGAAGCAACTTCTATTAATTCACCATCTATTCTAAATCTAATTCTCATTCTATTATCCATAGGTTCAAAGTGAATATCACTTGTTCTCTTTGACATGGCTGAACGAATAATATTATCAACTAATTGTGTAGTATCTTGACCGTAAACATCATAAACCTCTGCTTTACCAGCTTTTCTATCCATCTCTTGAATCATTTTGTCTATGTATGATCCAAATGTAAGATAACGATCTAATTTTAATCCTTTATTTAATAATATAAGATTAACCATCTTTATTACACTAGTATCTTCTGGGTCAGCAAACGCAACTTTAAGTCTATCTTCTTCGATACCAAATGGAACTACTTTGTGTTGTCTTATAATATCAAGAGAGATATATTGTGAACAATTAAACTTTTCAAATATTAATGGATCAAGCTGAACATATTTAACGCCTAATCTTTCTGCTAAAGCTTTTAGCAAATCTTCATCTCTACATAAATTTAATATATGAAAAATTTCTCCAAGTCTTTTTTCTGGATGTTCTTTTTGATATGCAAGCGCCGTATCAATATCTTTTTCTGAGATTAAGTTCTTTCTAATTAAATAAACTCCCAATGGCACTTTCTTTGCTGAATTATCAAATATTGCCATATTTTCTCCTCCTCTTTCGTACTTCAAACCACCTTAGTAATAAGGGAAAATAAAACTCCCATTTAACAAAATATTCTATATATTATTTTATTACTTTTACAAAATAAGTCAATATAAAACCTTTATTTTCAAACAATTGCATAATGTTACAAATTAATCCACTTCTATAATTTCTCCACCATTATCAACATATATTTTTGCTAATCCATCTGCAGCAAAATTATTACCATAAACTTCTGTAATGACTTTAATTGCTTCTCCTTGCACTTTATATCTTCTTGCAGCATTACTACACAAAAGTACACCATACAAAGCAAATAACAACATTGCCGAATATGCCATTAATGCAACTGAACCTTTTGTTGATTTAAACATAGTATCACTCCTTAATATCCTCGTCCTATTTTATATGTTCCATTTTCAATCCATTCATAATCACCATTTTTAAATGTAAGTGAAAACGTTACTGTGTTGCTAAGAAAATCATAGTCAAATGCAGGTGCTGAACCTTCTGCACTATTTGTTATCCCTTCACAGATTTTTACATTATCTCTATAAATAGCATAATTACTATAGTCTTCTTCTTTTTCTTCCATAACTTTAATTTCATAAGTTACATTATTTAAAAATTTAATTCTTGTTGCACTATATTCTACAACTTTTTCACTATTCTTTGCATCTTTTAAAAACACAGAAACAAATTTTAAGTGTTCATTTATTATTTCTGTTTTTTCTGTTAAATCTGAAATTTTTGAAAAAAAGTTTGCATTCATAAATGTTAGTATACCAACAACTATAGCTGCAACAATTACATATACAGATAGTGATACCAATGATATTCCTTTGTTAGATTTCATGTTATACCTCCCTTATGATTTAGTAACTTTTAGTGCACCAATTTCATATGACATTATATCTTCTTTAGCAATTTCTTTTCCTGGTATTTGAGGTTTTATGGTATATTCTACTAAAACCGAAATATTTATAAGGGTATTGTCATATGCATCGTCGCCATCTGATGGCACTCTTCTAACTTTCGTTGTAATTCTCATATTATTAGTTTCAGGCGAATCAATAAAACCCCCTTCAACAATATCATCTGGCACACTATATTCTCCAGCTGCTAACTTCTTTCTGCCTTCTTCAGTTGTTCTTAATGATTTAACAATATTTATTAGTTCTTCTTCCGATGCTGGATCTGGCAACAGCTCATCCGCATTCTTTTGCAACATCTCTTCAACACGTGAAATAGCGTGACTCACAACATAGTTTTTTTGTTGTATTGCACGATATATATTGAAGCAACCATTAAAAAGTACTGTGCTGCATGAAAGCAGAACAGTTATAATCAATATTCCTACACCAATTTCAATTAATGAATATCCCTTTTGTGATTTCAAATTCATATCTTTTTCCCTCCTCAACGCACTTGTGCGTTGTACTTTCAGCGAAGCTGTACTCTTCACTATTCACTCTTCACTATTCACTCACTTATGTGTAACGCAGTTCGCTTTCGCAGACGGCCGCTGCGCGGGCGGCGATTCGCCCTTTTCCGTCAGCGAAAGTGCTTCCTTCGGAAGCTTCGATACGCACATATTTTTTTACACTATTATAAAGTTTATTATCTCCAATACTTCTGTGATGTGCGGTAATATGATTATTGTGATTGCAGTTGCGATTGATAGATAGTAACCGAACGGTATTTCTTTTATTCGTTTTATTATTAAATATAATAGTGTTACTAATAATGAAATTAGCATTGCAACCACTTGTCCACTAAAACCTAAGAATAATCCTATTACTGCTATATATTTTATATCTCCCATTCCAAATGGAAGTTTGTTTTCGTTTTTAGTTATTAGTTTTACTAATAAATTTATGATGGTAAATAGCAATGGTATTGCTAATAAACCGACTATGTTGCTATATACAGAAACTTTATTAAATATTTTAAATGCTATATATCCAAAACCAACGACTAATTCATATATAATTAATCCGTTTGGTATTATTAAATTTTCTTTATCTATTCCACCTATTATAAATACTCCACATAGGAATAAATATATAAATGATATTTCTATAAATTCGTATAACGAACTTTCTATTCCAATATTATGTGATAATGCTACTAGTAAAAAAATCAATCCTGAAAAAATTTCTAATAATAAATATCTTGGTCTAATTTTATCTTTGCAATATCTGCATTTTCCCCCTAAAAAAATGTAACTAAGTACAGGTATTAAATCAAAACCATATAACTTATGATTACATTTAGGACAATATGATCTAACATATGTTATGTTTTCATTTCTTGGTATTCTATGTACTGCTAATGTAAAAAAACTTCCAAAAACAGTACCTGATATTAAGATTGTAAGTAATATAATTACATCCACTTTTTTCTCCTTATATATTACACAAGGCATATACAGCTTTGTGCATATGCCTTGTATGTATTCTTATTAATATAAACTAATATTAGCCAGCTGGATCTGGATCTGGAGTAGCTGGTGTTACTGTGTTTACACTAGCTTTTTCTTCAGCACCCTCTGTAAGAGCTGTTTTTGTAGCTAAATCATCATGAGCTTCATTTGAAAGATAATATGTATCAGCTGTAATATACATTCTGTATTCTTCATCAACTGTTCTTGGGAATCCAGGTATTGTAAATACTACACCTTTTTCTGTAACATAGTGTTGTTCTGTTCCTAAGTTATCACCATAGAATTTGTGATTATCTTCATATCCAGCAACGTTTGAATCTGTGATTAAGTAACATTTCATTTCAGCGTCTAACATATCAGGATTTCCACCTTTTAAATCACCAATAGCTGCTAAAAGTTTACCAGCTGGAACTAACACACCTGCTGCTGGAGCTGTTCCTGTAGCTGCTTCATAGTATAATTGAGCGTCTGTTTTTGTTATTCCGTCAACACCATATTTTTCTCTTAAATCACCAACTGTGTCTGCTTTAAAGTTTAATGCGTAGTCACCAAATTCTTGAGCGAACCCAGAGAATTGTGCTCCACCTGTTGCATCGTCCATTCCTACGAATGCGATAGCTGCTAAGATAATTATTACGATGATTGTAATAATTAATGTGATCATTGATACACCTTTTTGATTTTTCATAATAAAATCCTCCTTAAAATTTAAAAAATATTTCTTGCCTAGTGCTCTAGGACTTTAGTTGCCTGATTAATCAGGACTTTATATTCCTAGAGTTTAGCGCTAGGCCGGTATATTGCCTGTGCTACTTCTAGGTTTTTAATTAGATTAATGGTATATATTAATCTAATTAATTACAAAGTTATACAATTTATATATACTACTCTAATGACGATTCTCCTGCCGTTTCATTTGTTTTTGCAACAGATGGTTCAACTACAGTACCGTCTGGTTTTGTAATGATTGTATCTTTTGTACCATCAGGAGCAACAGTTGTAGTAACTGTATTTCCATTTTCATCCGTAGTAATTGAAACATAGAAACCTCCACTCAAACTGCCTATTACTGTTTCAGTAGGAATATCAGATACAGATTCAATTGGATTGAACGGATCAAATCTTCCTGGTGATACTATCTTTTCAGTAAGATACGATTCTAATTGTGATGAAGATGTTTCAAACGTTTGTGTAGCACTTGCTTGATCTTCCACATTCCCTCTTACATTATAGTCATCTTTATTTATACGAGTATATTTTACAGAATCAGGTACTTTTTTGCCAAATGGAACTTTGTCATAGAATGCAAACGCTAAAGCGCCAAGTATAAGTAGCAAAAATAATAACGCAATGCCAAGTTCTTTTAATATTCTCATAAAAATTTGCATCTTATCCTCCCCTTCGATTCATTCCATTTCATTAAGACTCAGTCGTAATAACATTTATACCGCTTACAGAAAATTTAGCTTTTGTATTTGAAAGATTGCTTGTACCTTCCATAATTATATTGTTTACATTAAAACTAAGTTCTGAATCATTTTCTAAATCATATATAAAATTTATAATAGATATATATGGTCCGCTAACATCAAAATCAATAACCGAAGAAAATGGTGATGGGTCTATTAAAACTTTAATGTTATTTGCATTTGCATAATTACCAATCTTTATCCATAAATAATCTAACAAAATTTCTTCTCTCTTGTTTGCTTCTGCTATTTCAGTTGCTGAAGCACTTGCTGCTAAAGCGTCATATTCTTTTTTTGATCTATTAAATTGTTGTCTTGCACTTTCTAATTGTCTCTTTATAGAATCATATTGTGTTCCATTCAAACTCTCTAATTCATCAATTTTTGAATTTAATGTAGAATTTTTACTTTTTATTTTTGCATAAGATAATGCATCGACACTTCCAAAGGCTAATCCATTTTTATATACATTATACGTTGCAAATATAAAAATACACGTTATAATCAATAATCCTAATTTTTTAATCATGGCAATACCCCATTTATATTAATTTTTATTGAAGATGTATCCATGCTTACAACTTCCATATTAACATCTTCAAGAATACCCTCTAGTTTTAATCTTGAAACAAAGTAACCTAATTGAGCATATCTACCAGATTCTGCAGAAATTTTTACTGTATCACTCTCGTCATAAATTCTAACAGAAGTAACTTTTACTTCTTCTGGAATTGAGAACATCAATCTGCTTAACAAATTCGGAATATCAAATGATCTTTCTTCTTTTGTTTTAATTGTTTCTAATATTCTTTGCAACTTCTCAGTTTTTGCGTCATAGTCTTCTTTTTGAGCACCAATATAAGTAATGTCATTTTCAACAAGTTTGATTTCCTTTTGAGAATCAGCAATTCTTGTATTGGCTACAGAAATCTTTTCATCTAAAAGTTGACCTGTATAATGAGATACTCCAGCATAAGCTGCAAATGCCACAAACGCTGATATTGCAATTCTTGTTAGCCATTCTTCAAACGGATCATAATATTCATCTGAACTACTATCTGCTTCTGCTTTAGGCATCTCTCCAGCTCCACCTAACTGATCAAGTTGTTCAACCTCATCATCAAAAGCAATAGAATTACGTCTGTCTTTAGATTTAACTTTTCGTTTCATTTTGTTGTCTACATTTGTCATCCACTCGTTAGCAACATTCATTATATCTTTCATCGAAATTTGTTTCTTTAACTTGTTTTTGTTAGCCTCGTTTTTTAAGTATCCACCACTAGCAAAGAAATCGGTTTCTTTATTAACACCATCAACACCATACGCTGCTATAGCTAATGCATTATTTACTTCAAGCACATCTTTGATGCTTGTTCTATCTCTGTTTATAAAGTATGGAATTAAAACTTCACACTTGGCTCCCGTAAAAGCGTCTTCAAAGTATAGGTCAATGTTATTTATTATTACACCAGTTCCAGTAATATAAAGATTTCTAAGTGTATCTTTATATTGATACAACGCTGCGATTATTCTTTGTTTTAAATCGTATAATATCGGTAATAATATTTCATTTATTTCTTTTGTATCTTCATCCATTGAATAGCTTGTATTCGCATATACATCAACACCTTTGCAAGCATCGTATGCTCGTGAATATGAATTATATTTTTCAGAAACACGTGCAAATATTTCGTCCATTCCTAATGGAATAGTAATCAATTCTGCAATTTCACCATTATTAAATACTGTTATTTTTGTATCATCTTCTATATTAACAATTGCTGATTTTTCACCAACACCTTTATTTTTTAACAAATGTGCATTTGCAAGACCAACAGATGTAATACCAGTAAGTTTATATTGACCAAAAACTTGTCCTAAATTTGTAAGTTCCGTTTGATGAGCAGCGATACAAATAGCCTTATATGTATCTTGATCACCTGTGTTTCTAACCAATATATATCTCATGTCTAACACTGCACTGTTAACATTTTTTTCTTCACATATTGAATTAAAGTTTGTAGTAACCAAAGATTTTACATCTTTTGAACTCAGTTTACTAAACACATTCACAGATGTATAATCTTCTGTATTTAATCCAACACATATTGGAGTATTTTCACTTTGTGTTTCAGAAATAATTTCTCTAACAGTATCAGCCAAAGAATCATAAAATTTTATGCCAAAAGAATTAAGCGTAGTAAGAGAAGAAGATTTATCTTTGGTCAATTTTGCATATTTAATTAGATTTTTCTCAATGCATATTCCTAAGCAACTTGGCATATTATCTTTTGCTCCTTCTAAATATTTTTATTATATTTCTGTAGTATCACTTTCTTCTGTTTCTTCTACTTCCTCAATTACAGGATTAAAATCATATATTTCAAATCTATACAAGAAAGTTAACATTTCAGAATATGTTATTTGTTTGTCTAGCATTAAGTCTGATTGGTATCCAAGTAAAACACCAGCTTCATTAAAGCTTGTAATTATTTCGCTTTCAGTTAAACCTTGAGAAGATAGCAAATCAAACATTAATAACAAAAATTCTTTTCTTGTAACCTCTCCTGCATATGGAATTATACCATAGTTAAATATTTCTGCATTTCTAACTCTTCCCAAACGTGAAAGAGCAAGTTCTCTATATTCTCTATCATTTATAATGGTAGCAGCTTTGTATTGAGATAGTCTCAAATACAAGTCTATATTTTTTACACTATTTCTAACCAAATAATTTTTATATTGTTCAAAAGTTCCTCTTGCATGTTCAACATAACTTTCGACTTGTCTATATTCGTCAGGCGTTAATGATGGTTTTGATATATACGTATTAATTAATCCAAATAAACCAGCAACAACATTATTTAAATAAGTCATATCATCTACATGATGTGCTAATTTCCCTTCTGGTTGTACGCCTTTCAAATCTAAATATTTTAATATTATAGAATAAAAATCTGAATGGGTTACAACTTGGTTTAATTGTGATCTAGATTTAACAGAAGTAAGTCCTCTTGTTAATCCCCATTCATAACCAGGAGTTGCCCACCAGGCAGCAAACGATACATTAGATGTGAACAATACAATTGTTAACAATAAAAACGCAATAATTTGTTTTGAACTTTTAAAATGTTTTTTCATTTTTTCACACCTTTTCCATTATAATCTTTTCGTTAGTATTTCTATTTATTTATTAAATATACTATTTTTTGCAACATTAATCGGCAATATCCCTAATCATTTACCTGTATTTTATCTTTTAATATAATCCTTTGCAATACTTGTTGGTGAAATGTAATATTTTTGTAATATTTCTGTAACAATTGTCGTTTTTTATTTCTTTAATTTGCGTAATTTGTTTACGTTTTCAGCAATTTTTTCTACGATATACTCCAAATCGGATTTAGAGCTATTTTCACCAAACGTGACTCTAAGCGTAGCATTAGCAAGTTCATCTGATAACCCTATCGCTTTTAACACATGCGAAGGTGTAGCAAGCCCCGCCGTACAAGCCGACGCACTTGAAACATATATTTTATCTTCGGACAACATTAAAAGTAACGAGGCACCGCCCACACCCTCAAACGATATATTCGCATTCCCAGGTAACCTTTTCGTTTTATCGCCATTCAATCTAACATTAGGAACTCTCTCAAAAATTTTTTCAATATATTCATCGCGTACATTAATTAGTTTTTCAGCATGTTCTTCTAAATTGCTCATTGCCAGCTCAATAGCTTTTCCCATTCCAACAATACCCGGTAAATTCTCAGTTCCAGCTCGCTTATGCTTTTCTTGATGACCGCCAGATATTATTGATTGAAAATTATATTTCTTTCTAATATATAATGCGCCAACTCCTTTAGGTCCGTAAAACTTATGTGCAGAAAGTGACAAAGCACCTATATCCATTTTTTTAACATCAATTTTTAAATTTCCTACAGCTTGGACTGCATCTGTGTGAAAAAGAACACCATTTTGCTTTGCTATTTTTGCAATCTCATCAACTGGTTGTATCGTGCCAATTTCATTGTTTGCAAGCATAATAGAAATCAAAAGTGTTTGTGAATTTACGCTTTGCTTTAATTGTTCCAAATCAACAAAGCCATTTTCGTCAACATCCAAATAGGTAATTTCAAAACCTTCTTTTTCTAGCATTTTGCATGTTTCTAAAACAGCCATATGTTCAATTTTGCTCGTAATAATATGATTACCTTTATCCTTATTTGCCCTCGCATACCCCTTAATAATCAAATTATCTGCTTCCGAACCACCAGACGTAAAATAGATTTCATCCGCATCAGCGCCAATTGCCTTAGCCACTTGTTCTCTTGCGTGTTCTACAGCTTCGCGAGAATCTTTTGCAATCTTATACATCGAAGAAGGATTTGCAAATTTATCACAAAAGAACGGCAACATAACATCTAGTACTTCTGGCTTAACATATGTTGTGGCTGCATGATCTAAATAAAACTCTTT
Source organism: Clostridia bacterium (assembly GCA_017521465.1). GTDB lineage: Bacteria > Bacillota > Clostridia > TANB77 > UBA1234 > RGIG6291. The sequence goes on from JAFXCN010000025.1 coordinate 66,605, forward strand.
CATAAAACACCTCTTTCGTCAAAATCTCTACAATATACTATGTATTTTTAACCAAAAAAGATACTTTTATTTGTCCTATTTTTGCACGCCACTTTTCATAACAAAATGTTATATTTTTACCTTGCTAACAAATTATAAATATTTCTTTATTTCATTATATATTTCAGAATGAATATTTTCTATCGTTCTTATATTATTCTCTTCATCGCAACATTTAATATGATTCCAATTATATTTTTTTGCAACATACATACCAGCATCATATGCCGCTTCCAAATGTTCTTTATTGCTTTCATGAATATCTTTTTGTGTTTCATTATTAATTTTATTTAATCTATTTTTCATAAGTTCTTCAGATTTTTCTATAGGCATATCCAAGAAGAAAACTTCTGTAGGTATAGGAAGTCCTAAATCTTTAAATTCAAAATTATATAGCCAATCTAAAAACTTATCGCGTTCTTCAATGTCTTTTATCTTTCCTGCTTGATGAACCATATTAGCAGTAGTATACCTATCCAAAATAATAACCTTACCACTTTCAATGGCTGCTTTCATTTCTTGCATATAACATGCGTATCTATCAAGTGCATAAAAAGTAGACGCTGTGTACGGACTAATTGCTTGCGCATCCGTACCAAATTCTCCACCTAAATACATTTTTACCAATGATGATGACGGATTATCATATCTTGGAAAACTAAATTTTGCATACTCAATATTTTCTCTATCAAACGCCTCACACAACTTCTCAAGTTGTGTCTGCTTACCGCTTCCATCAGTTCCATCTATAACAAAAATTTTATTCATAACAGCACCTCCGAAAACATGTTATCACAACAAATTTTCTTTGTCACTATCAATGTATTATTTTTGCCCCGCCACTTCACGCCAGTTTTTCCGGTATTTTTACCCCGGTCATTTTTTTCTTTCGCAAGTATTTCACTAATATATTTAGGACTAACATTAAAAATTTCTGCCATTTTTATACAACTTATTCTCTTTTCTTTTCTTAAATATACAACCAGCTTATTTCTTTTTTCTACAGGTAATTTATATATTTCATATAAATTTTTAAGTCCTGTATATTCTTTCATACACTCAACAGCATATTCTGTGCTTCTAAAAAATAATTCATCCGAATTATTCTTTACCTTCAATACCTGCGCAGAATCAAATTTGCATTCATCTATTGGAAAATATTCTAAGAAGATACTCCTATCAACATATTTTTCCCTTTTAAAATATTCATTATAACTGCTCCAACGATATTGGCTCGGATGCGAAACAATATTAGCTTTCACAGGATTATTATGCACATATAATATTGCATTCAACAGATATTTTTCATCTTCGATATTTTCATTATGAAATTTGGCACGAAACAAAGCATTCTGCCTATGATATTTCTCGTTGTACCACTTTGCATAATGTCCTGCAACTTTCATAATTAATTTTGAAATTTTTTGAGGATCTCTTTCTTTTAGAATTAAATGAACATGATTTTTCATAAGAACATAAGAAATTAGAATTGTAGATGCTTCTTGTTTACTTCGAAGCAGATTTAGAAAAAATTTACAATCTTCAGGACTATTAAAAATAGTCATCTTATTATTGCCTTTCAATACAATATGTTCAATCCCCCAAGAACTAAAAATTCGTTTCTTTGACACAATCTCAACTCCTTGAATGGATATTTTAATTTTATTATATATACTCTTCTTCTCTTTTCAACATATTTTGAATGACAAATTTCGACAAAAACATATCTGCCCTGGGCAAAAAAGGTAAGATTTCCGGTGAAAAGTGGCGGGGCGAAAATACCGGAAATTCTGGTGTGAAGTGGCCGGGCAAAAAAGCCTGAAAAGCTGGTGTGAAGTGGCCGGGCTAAAATGCACGAAAAAAAGACGGGGATTACTCCCCATCTTTCTTTAGCATACTATTAGTTTTACTTTTATTTTTTCTCCGTTTATGTCTAGTTCTGTTCCGTCATTTTCTTTTGATTCGATTTTGTCTGACAATGTTTCATCTGCTATTTGTGCTTTGTTGTTTTCGATTATTGTAGCTAATTTGTCATTTCCTTCATAGTACATTTCGATATGATTTTGCACTTCAAAGCCTGAATCTTTTCTTAGGTTTTGGATTTTTGAGATGTATTCTCTTACATATCCTTCTTCTATTAGTTCTGGTGTTAGTTCTATATCAAGCACTACTGTTACTCCATTTTCTTGACTTGATACGTATTTTTCTGATTTTGTTGTTTCTACTAATAGATCTTCTTCTAGCAATTCAACTACTTCGTCTCCTACATTTAATGTTACTTTTCCGTTTGCTTTTAATTCTTTTACAAATTCTGTTCCATTTCCGTTTCGTAAAATTTCATTTATTTTTGGTAGTGATTTTCCGTATTTTGGTCCTACTGTTTTTAAGTTTGGTTTTACATTGTATGATACGAATTCACTTGCATCTTCTACAAATTCTATTGCTTTTACGTTTAATTCTTCTGTTATTATGTAGTAGTATGCTTCGTCTAATTTTCTCTTTGTTCCTACATATGCTTTTGATAGCACTTGTCTGTTTTTGATGTTTGATACATTTCTGCACGCTCTTCCTTGTGTTACTATTTCAAGTACTAGTTCCATGTTTTCTTCTAGTTTTTCGTCTATGTAGTTTGAATCTGCAACTGGGAAGTCGCATAAGTGGATACTTTCTGGTGCGTTCTCATCTACATTTCTAACTAAGTTTTGATATATTTCTTCTGTCATGAATGGTACGAATGGTGCACATACTTTTGATAAGGTTACTAAGCATGTGTATAATGTCATGTATGCATTTATCTTATCTTGTTCCATTCCTTTTGCCCAGAATCTTTCTCTACATCTTCTTACATACCAGTTGCTTAATTCATCTACGAAGTCTTGTATTGCTCTTGATGCTTCTGTTATTTTGTATTCTGTCATTGATTCGTCAACGAACTTTATTAATGAGTTTAATTTTGACAATGCCCATTTATCCATTTGTGATAATTTTTCATACTCCAATTTATATTCCATCGGATTGAATTGGTCTATGTCTGCATATAGCACATAGAATGCATATGTGTTCCAAAGTGTTCCCATGAATTTTCTTTGATATTCGCTTACCGCATCATCATAAAATCTTGTTGGTAACCATGGTGATGAGCTTGCACAGAAATACCATCTTACTGCATCTGCACCTTGTTTGTCTAATACTGACCATGGATCTACTACGTTTCCTTTATGCTTACTCATTTTTAATCCATCTTTATCTTGTACATGTCCTAGCACTAAACAATTTTCGAATGGTGATTTATCAAATAGCAATGTTGATATTGCCATAAGTGTGTAGAACCATCCTCTTGTTTGGTCTATCGCTTCACTAATGAATTGTGCTGGGAAATGTTTTTCAAATAATTCTTTATTTTCAAACGGATAGTGGTATTGTGCAAATGGCATTGAACCAGAGTCAAACCAACAGTCTATTACATATGGTACTCTGTGCATGTCTTTTCCACATTCATCACATTTAATTGTTATTTCGTCTATGTATGGTTTGTGTAATTCTATATCATCTGGAACATCGTTTCCTAATTTCTTTAATTCTTCTATGCTTCCTATTGTGTGATAATGTCCGCATTCACATTCCCATACTGGAAGTGGTGTTCCCCAATATCTTGAACGAGATAATCCCCAGTCTATTACATTTTCTAAGAAGTTCCCAAATCTTCCTTCTTTGATGTTGTCTGGCATCCAATTTACTGTATTATTGTTTTTTACTAATCTATCTCTTAATTCAGACATTCTTATAAACCATGTGTCGATTGCATAGTATAGAAGTGGTGTGTCACATCTCCAACAGAATGGATATGAGTGTTCATATGGAAGTGCTGCAAATAATAGTCCTCTTTCTTCTAAATCATTTAAAACTAATTTATCTGCATCTTTTACAAATGTTCCTGCCCATTCTCCTGTTTCTTTAGAGAAGTTTCCTTGTTCATCTACTAATTGTACAAATGGCAATTTGTTATCTTTTCCAACTCTTGAGTCGTCTTCACCAAATGCTGGAGCTATATGTACGATACCTGTACCATCAGTAAGTGTTACATAGTTGTCTGCAACAACATACCACGCTTTTTCTTCTGGTTCTACAAAGTGATATAATGGTTCGTATTGCATTCCACAAAGTTCGTCTCCTAACCATTCTTTTTCTTGTTCGTATTCACCATCGATTACACTTGGTATTAACGCTTCAGCTAATATGTATCTTTCTCCATTTTCTACTTTTATTTGCACATATTTATCTTTTGGACTTACACATAATGCAACGTTTGAAGGTAATGTCCATGGTGTTGTTGTCCAAGCTAATAAGTATGTATTTTCTTCATTTACTACTTTGAATTTTGCTATACATGATGTTTCTTTTACATCTTTATATCCTTGTGCTACTTCATGTGATGAAAGTGATGTTCCACATCTTGGGCAGTATGGTACTATCTTGTGACCTTTATACAAAAGACCTTTATCTGATATTGTTTTTAATGCCCACCATACTGATTCGATATAGTTGTTTTCATATGTTACATATGGATGTTCCATGTCAGCCCAGAATCCAACTCTGTCGCTCATTACTTCCCATTCGTGTTTATATTTCCAAACACTTTCTTTACATTGTTTGATAAATGGTTCTACACCATATTTTTCTATTTCTGGTTTTCCATTTATTCCAAGTAGTTTTTCAACTTCAAGTTCTACTGGAAGTCCATGTGTATCCCAACCAGCTTTTCTTGGAACTTCGTATCCCTTCATTGTCCAAAATCTAGGCACAACGTCTTTGAATACTCTTGTTTCGATATGTCCTATATGTGGCTTTCCATTAGCTGTTGGTGGCCCATCATAAAACATAAATGTTTGATGTCCTTCTCTAGCTTTTATACTCTTTTTGAAAATGTCATTTTTCTTCCAAAATTCTACTACATTTTTTTCTCTTTCAACGAAATTTAAATCTGTTGAAACTTTGTTGTACAATTTTTTCACTTCATTTGTAACTTCTCCATGTGCGCATTCTTTACACATTTCCTCGTTCCTCCTTTAAATTATATTAATTTTCTATGTTAGTTTTATATATACAAAAAGTTTCGCCCTATATATCTAGGACGAAACTTGAAATTCGCTATACCACCTACATACTAACATATGGATTTCCTATAACGTGGAAAATTCGTTAAATCTTACTAAAGTTTCAGATTTAAAACTCAAAGGTGATTTTCAATGCATTTTCCGTTCTTGGGCTTCCACCATCCCCAATTCGCTATAACTTCCACATACATCTACTGTCCTTTTCAAAGTCTTTATATTCATGTTAATTATTATAACATATTAATTTCATTTGTCAATTGTTAGTTAGCAGAATGCACCTTTTTTCTTGTCATTTCTACTAAATTTAATTTCGTAAATTCATGTATGCTTACTCTACTTCTATCTTTTTTAGCTTCTTTTCTTAATATATCTAGTATTTTTTCTTTGTGCTCTTCTGATTTCATATCGATAAAGTCTATCACTATTATTCCGCCAATGTCTTTTAGTCTTAATTGTCTCATTATTTCAATTGCCGCTTCTGAATTTACCTTAAATATTGTTGTCTCCAAATCTTCTTTTCCTGTATATTTTCCCGAATTAATATCAATTGCTGTCAATGCTTCTGTCTTATCTATTACTATTTGACCTCCACATTTTAGCCACACTTTTCTATCTTCGATTCTACTATATTCTGTATGTAATCCAAATTTTTCTAACAAGTCTTCTTCATAAAATTCAGCATCTAATTTTGTTAAATTATCTCGTATTTTTTCAAACATTGTTTTATCGTTTATATATAATTTATTCGTATTTTTATCAACTAACTCTCTCATTATAAAGTCTATAATTTCATATCCTGAATATATTAATCTAACCGAATCATCTTTTTCATATTGATTTTTGATTTCTTGCCACAATTTAAATAATGCTACTATATCTTCTTTTATTAGTTCTACATCAATATTTTCCGCTTCCGTTCTAACAATTGCTCCATAATTTTTTTCTAAGTTGCTTTTTACTATTTCTTTTAATCTTTGTTTTTCACTTTCATTTTCTATTTTTTGCGAAATCGTAATAATGTTTGTTTCTGGCATTAATACGATATATTTTCCAGGCAACGTTATATGTGTAGATATTCTCGCCCCTTTTTCGTCTGTAGGTTCTTTTTTTACTTGTACAAGTAACGGTTGACCTTCTTTTAGCACAAATGACATTTTATCATTTTGCAATTGTTTTTCCGTTACAACGTCTATTTTAGGCAATGCATCTTTTACAGATATAAACGCTCTTTTTTCTGTGCCTATATCTACAAAAGCAGCTTGCATTCCATCAATAATTTTGTCTACTCTACATGCATATATATTACCTAATATGCTATTTGTATATTCTGTAAAAATATATCTTTCCGCTATTTTTTCATCTTCTAACACACAAACAATTAATTGTTCTCCTTTTTTATTTACAAGTACAGATTTCATTCTATTTCCTTTCGATTAATTAAATTGATTCATCACTTTTAACAGACCATTTTTTATTATCTCTACAGCTGCATCGGCCGCATTCTTTATGCTGTTTTGTATAATTTTCATTTCTTCTTCATCAAATTGTGATAACACAAACTCATATAGTTGTTGTCCATCTTTCGGCCTTCCTGCTCCAACTCTTATTCTTGGAAAATTTTGAGTTTGTAATCTTTCTGTGATATTTCTCATTCCATTATGCGTTCCTGGACTTCCATTTGGTCTTATTCTAATTTTTCCAAATTCTATATCTATATCATCATAAATCACAACTATATCTTCTGGATTAACTTTGTAAAATTTAGCTACTTCTTGAACGCAAGTTCCGCTAAGATTCATAAATGTTTGTGGTTTAACAAGTATTATTTTCTCACCATTATACATGCCTTCTCCGACTAAGCCATTAAATTTGTTTTTATTTATATTTATATCCATAATTTCTGCTAATTTTTCTACCGCCATAAAGCCAATATTATGTCTTGTTTTTTCGTATTCTTTTCCAGGATTTCCCAATCCAACAATAATTTTCATGTATACCTCCACCCCTACGCAAATTAACATAAGTTTTTTGCTTAAAATGAGCAAAAACACTTGTCTTTTTGCTCATTTTATAGGATAATATATATGTTATCTTTTGTCAATATTATGACTATTAGGGGGTAAAAATGTTAACTAAAATTTTAAATTTAATAGTAACTCCATTTGAAGCAATGCTAAAGCCATTTAAAATTAACCTTAACGAATTCTTTGCTTATATTTTTTCTATAATCTGCGTTTATCTCGCAGTCGATAGACTTTTTGAATTCGGACATGTTTTTTTAACTGGTGAATTTGTAAATTATTGGTCTATGTGGGCATATATATTAGCAATAGCGTGTCCAGTAATTGGATTCCAACTTCTATGTGGTTCGCCTAAGAACAATACTTTAAAAGCTCCCATGCACTTTTTTGTGTTTTACTCACTTTGTCTATATGTTATTGTCATATCAATGATTTCACAATGGTCAAATGAAATAATATGGTTTCTTTTAATGCAATTAAGAAACTTTAGATATATAGCAACCAACTTACCAGAAACAATAACACCTGCTGTTGGATGTCTTTCTATCTTAGCTGCGGTTTCTACTTTTAGAACAGCTTGGGGATATTATATTGGTAATGTCGTTGATGGAGATTCAGAATGGATTGAATCTTTTGAAGAATACCCAGGTTACAAACTAAAATCTGCAAAAAGTCAAAAAACTACTCCAGCTGCATTCTTATGCGACGCTCCAATATGTGTTGATGACAAACTTGGTGAGCTTATCTATATTCCAGAAAAGAAAAGATTTGAAGCTATCCTCGTAGAAGGTGCTACTGGTACTGGTAAAACTGCTACAATCGTTGAACCAATGTGTGCTAACGATATTGAAAGAAAATATTTCTTTAGAGAATTAAGTAAAAAATTAGGTTATAATGCATTACAAGCTGGGCTTGCAACACTTAAAGTTCCATATAGCAATGACTTCTTAAATAGAAACTTTACTCTATCTTTCTTAAAAGCTAGAGATAATAGAATTAACGATTACAAAGACTATGTTAAAGATATGCTTAAATATACGGATCCAGAAACAAAAGATATGTATTACAGAGATTTAGGTTTTACATTAGTTGCTCCTGACAACGCATGTATAGAAAGAGTTAGAAAAGTTGCCGCTGCTTATAGCATGGATGTTAGAGTTATTGATCCAATGGATCCATACTCATATGGTATAAATCCATTCATAGGAAAAGACCCTGCAAAAGTTGCAGCCATCATTTCTACAGTTTTAAAAGGTATGTATGAAGCTGATGGCGGTGGCGGAGATAATATATTCTTTGCTAGCGTTTCGCAACAGGCTTTTGAAAACTTAGCGATTTTATTAAAATTAGTTTATCCAAAAGTTCACGGCGGTGAAATCCCTACTCTTGAAGATATGCTTGATATTCTTAACAACTTTGATAAAGCTGAAGAACTTTGTGAAATTTTAAAGAAAGATCCTGAACTTGCAGAAGATTATAAATCATTAATAGGATATTTTGAGAAAAACTTCTACAAACCTCCTGTTAATATCCATGGATATGAAATTGCCTCTACATATGGTAGTGGTAGAAAAGAAACTGAAAAGTTTGTTTATGGTGCTATTACTCAATTAGATAACTTCCTTAGAAATCCTGGTATTAAAAGAGTTTTATGCAGCAGAAATAACAATATAGATTTAGATGCTGCTCTTCAAAATGGTGAAATCATTACAGCTTGTACTAGACAAGGTGACCTTGGTGAAATACATCAAAAAGCATTTGGTATGTTTGTTATTTTGTCATTTAAAGATGCCGTACTTAGAAGACCTGGTGTTGAAGATTCTAGAACACCACACTTTATATATATAGATGAATTTCCTCTATATGTTAATAAGGATACAGAAGCATTCTTTACATTGTTTAGAAAATATCGTTGTGGAACATTAATTACAATACAGAACTTATCACAATTAACTAAAAATTCTTCACTTGCCTACTTCAAAGATGTTATTGTTACTAATACAAAAACTCAAATCGTATTTGGCGACTTAACTGCTGAAGAAAGCGAATTCTGGTCTGCAGAACTTGGTGAATACAAGAAATGGGATTATAAGGCGAAAAAGATTTATGATACTCATTCTGATGATGGAGATAAAGCACAAACTGAAGCATTGATGGCAGAAAAGAAAGTTTCAGAAAGACATTATAAGGCAGGTAAAATATTCTCGCTTAAATTTAAACAATGTGTTTACAAGACAAAAAATGCTAGCGGAAAAACCATTGTTGGTAGAGGTAATACAGACTTTATAAAGAGTTCTTATTACGAAGAACACAAATGTGCTAAATATAATTTCGAAATATTTGGTAATTCATCAGAAAATAATGATAAAACTACAGAAGCAATAAATACTAATAACACTTTCTTTAGTGGAAATGATATGCCAGAATCAATGGTATTATCAAATGATCAAAATGTTATCGATGTTACAGGAAGCAAAGTTTCAGCAGATGGATTCGGAGAATTAAAAACAACTTCTTCCTCTACTTCTGATACTGATATCTTTATTGATTTGAATAATGATGGAATAAATGATCTTTCTTATGCTAAAACATTAAAGAAAAATTCTGGTACTGATGATGATTCAAATTCTAGCGGAATATTTAAAATCGATGATGTTTCAGATGGTGATTCAATAATTATAGAATATAAATAAGAAAAGAACTTAAATATAATTTTCCTATTATAAAAAATAAAAACCTGATAAACTTTTAGATTTATCAGGTTTTATTTTTAATATCATATTAATAAATATTAATTCTTACGATGCTTCTAAATTAAAACAAAATATTCGTCAGAGACTCTGCAATTTCTTTTTTAGTATTACATTCTGTTACTACTCCATTGCTATCTAAAATCATCGCCCAATGCTTACCGTTACCAATCTTAGACAAATCGTTGGCAACGATATAATTAGCATCATTTTTAACTCTAAGCCTGGTTGCAACTTCGTTTAGTTCGTTCTTATCGACACCATCCAGCAACTTAAATCCTACCAGTGTTACATCAGGAGCCATTTTTTTGATAAGTCCGATAACCTTTGGCGTAAGCCCTAGCATAGTCATCAAATGTGGCTCATAAGAAGAAATTTTCGTATCATTGTTGCAAACCGCACTTGGGTTTTCAAAAATTTTCAAGAGTCTTTCTTTAGTAATGTCTTCTTTGCACGCAGCAGTTTGAATGGTTTCAAAAATTTCATCAATCAAATCTTCAGCCCTAATTACATATTTACCCAAATAGTCACCAACTGCAGCAGAATGAATCATAATATGAATCTCTTGTTCAGAAAAAATTTTTCTAAGTGCATCAATCAAATCTTGCGTAGATTCAACAGTTACATATACAATCTTGTCGCTTTCAATTCTAGGTTTACGCGTCATCTTTGTAGAGATATAGAAAATAGTTCCAATCTCATCAAATTTTCTCTCCAACAAAGTTTCACCAATAATACTTCCAAGCGCACCTGTAGACATGTTTGTAATCTTCATTACAGAATCAATTCGTTCATTGGTAGGCCCGGCAGTGATGATAACATTTTTCTTCATTGTTATTCCCTCCTTATATCTTCCACAACGATATCTCTTGGATTGTTTAAGTAACTATCGCTTCTACCAAATCTACTTAATTCTTCAGCAAATACAAATTTACCAAAAAGAAATTGAGCCTTCACATCTGACATTGATAGAATATGAGATACATTTTGTTTTGACTCTATATTTTGTTCTCTAAGCCATTCTTTTTCATGAATTGAAACAGGCCCATAAATATAACTTTTTCCATCAGCATATTTTTTACCTTGGTAAGTTCCTACACAGTTCAAAACAAAAGTATATATTCTTTCATTGTGATTATGAATACATACTGTCTCTTCTTCAAAAACTCTAGTGTTCGAATTAGAGCAAATTGCAAATATTCCAAACAAACCATTATTAAGTCCTCTATTCCTCGCAATATAATATGCAGCATGATAATATTCCATGCAATTCAAAATATAGATTTTCTTTCCTTTAATCCAAAAAGAATGTTGTTCCAATTGTTCACTAATAAATTCTTCAGGCGGACAAAATGAAATTTTTCTAGCCATCGGTTCTGCACCAGATGCATATCCTTTTGCGATTTCATACTTCATTCCATCCGCGAACACCACTGTAGTATTAATGCATTCTTTGTAAAAACTGCCCGCCACAATTATTCTAGTTCTTGATAGTTCTTGATATTCTTTTTCAAATTTAGGCACATATGTCATCTCTGGAAACAAACTAATATCAGGACCATATTCTCTTATTACCTCTAAACAATTTTCTATTTGTTTTAAAGCTTCATTCGTTTCAACTAAATATTCCTCTCGACTATCACATTTTAATTCTACACTCAGTTGAAACATTGCAACTGATAAATAGTTATTTACCAGCATATATATTACTCCTTTCTTTATTTGATAATTGAATTATATAGCGTTCTATGATATAATTCAAATATATATTATTTATATTAATTATAACTGGAGGTTATAACATGGAAATTAATTACGAAGCATATAAAATATTCTACGCTGTAGCAATTCATGGTAGTATCAGCAAAGCAGCCGATGCTTTATATATTTCTCAGCCCGCAATCACAAAATGTATTCAAAAACTAGAATCAGAGCTTGAAATAACTCTATTTAACAGAAGTCCAAAAGGTGTTACTTTAACTGAAAACGGAAAGGTGTTTTTCGATTTTATAAAAAATGGAGTTGAAAGTTTTATGAACGGCGAACACAAACTATCTTCACTAAAAAATTTAGATTCCGGTGTAATTAAAATAGGCGCAAGTGCTACCGTTACCAAATATTTTTTGCTTCCCTTTATTGAAAAATTTCATAATCTATATCCAAATATAGACATTTCAATTACTAATCATTTAACACACACTTTAATTTCTTTGTTAAAGAACGGAAGTCTTGATCTTTTAATTGTCAATCTTCCAACTGAAAGCGATAACACATTACAAATCACTCCTTGTTGTACTTTAAATGATTGCTTTGCAGGAAATATAAAATATAAGAATCAAATTAATAAAAAAATTTCTATAGGAGAATTGGTTGAAAAGTATCCTATTATCACTCAAAAAGAGCCATCAAATACTAGAAGATTTTTAAATTCAATAATGACAAAGAATAATATAAATTTTCATCCTAAGTTTGAGATTGTCAGCTATGGATTAGTAAAAGACTTCGCAAAAATTGGTATGGGGATTTCCTATATCACAAAAGAATTTGCCACAGATGAACTTGAAAATAAACTTCTTTTCGAAATTCCTACAAAAGAAAAAATCCCTCAAAGAGGCTTGGGCCTAGTCGTTCCCAAAAACACAATTACAAGTTTTGCTACTCAAAAATTAATTGATTTAATTTTAAAAAAATAAATATATGCAAAAAGCGATACAAAATTTAATTTTGTATCGCTCTATTTTTTTACTTAGCTAGCAAAGGTATTTGAATTATTTCTAATTTATATCTATTTGTTGTTTCGTCTAATCTAAATGCAATTAACGTTTTATCTAACTCCTCTTCTAATTGTTTTAAATCAGTCGTATAATATACTTCAATTCCTTTAAGTTCAGCATTTATTTTCTTATATGCTTTAAATATTTCTATTAGATGTTCATCATCTTCTCCAATGATAATTAATTGAGGTTTTTTATCAAATCCACAATCTTTAGCTTGGAAGTTCTCATAGAAGTCTTCATACAATTTTATTTTTTCCATGAACTTTTCTTCCCACTTATCATTTCTTCTAACAACTTCAAAAACAATATCTATTTTAATGTCGTTTTTTACTAGTACAACTTGTCCACCAGACGCTTGGAATTTTGTGTTTTGTCTCTTCGAAAACAATGTAGGATTTGAAACATATCCTTTGTATGCACCTACCTTTTGCATATATGCTATTACAGCTTGATTTCCCGCCAATTTTCTCTTAATCATATATACAGGTTTCGTATTATCCGTAGGTTGCCAATTGGTTTTAATACCACGAGAGTTTAACAAATATTTTCCTATTTTATCTAAACAATACACTCTATATATTCCTTTTCCTTCACTACTTGAAAAGTAATATCTAGTAATTATTTTACTCTTTATCATATCTTCTAACTTCTTATTAACTTTGTCTTGCGACTTAATATCTATGCCTCTATATTTTAATAATTGAAAAATTTGTCTAGAAGTTATAAATTCAAAATCATTAATCATTTCCATTATTTGAAAATGAATTTCATTGATATATCCCATATCAATTTTGTATACAACAGTATTAATTGATGCATACCCATCTTTTCCATCAAAAACTTTGATTTCATTTTCCCTCATCGCAAAAGGTGATTTAGGTGCTTTAACTTCATTATCTTCTACCATTTTTATTCCTCCTTAAAAATTAATCCAGAATGACTAGTTTAATCTTGTGACGTTCAGGCAATATTTTTTTCACCTTAACCTCTACTTCTTCTCCATATGATACGCCACTTTCGTATTCAGCCAAGCCAATTAGGTTTGGCATTAACTCTATAAAAATTCCATTCTTTTCTTTATCTCTTACAATTCCCTTTACAATATCACCTTCATTAAAGTTTTTGATGTTTTCTTCCCATGTCCCCAAAAGTTCCTTGTGAGATAATATAATTCTTCCCGTATCAAAATCTATTTTTTTAACAACAACTTTGATACTTTGACCTACTTTAAATCTCTCAGCTGGATGCCTTATTCTTCCAATCGATATGTTTTCGATATGTAATAAGCCAACTATATCTTTTTGAAGTTCAACAAACACACCATATGGCTGAATCGATTTAACTTTACCTTGTAGGATCTTTCCCGCTTTTACTTTTGAATAAAAATTCTTGTTCAATTCAAGAACTTCATTTTCAAGAAGTTTATCATTCATAAATCCTAACCTCCATCTAACATCCTGTATCTATCACATACATATATATTATAGCAAAAGAAAAAACAAACTGCAAGTTTTTATGTGGACATTTATTTCTGATGTAAATTCCGTATAAAAAAAGAGGCTTACGCCTCTTTTTTATATTAATTGAAGTACAACTTCTTCAGCTGCGTCTCCTCTTCTTTTTCCTATTTTGATTATTCTTGTATATCCACCTTTTCTGTCAGCATATTTTTCTGCTATTTCACCTAACATTTTTCCAGGTAAATCTACATTGTTTCCGTTAGAATCTTTAACTTTGTTTAAGTTTTTGATTAAAGTTCTTCTAACTGCTAATCTAGATGGTTTGTCTTTTTTTACAGTTTCCATTTTTTCTTCTTTTACTACTTTATCAAATGTTTTACCATTTTTGCTTGTAGCTTTTTCTGTAACTTTATTTCCATTTTCATCTAATTTAGCTTTTATAACTTTTTGTTCAACTTCTTCATAGTTGTCTTTTTCTTTAATTGCAAGTGCTATTAAGCTATCTACTAAGCTTTTTACTTCTTTAGCTTTTTGCTCCGTAGTAACTATTTGTCCGTGCCAAATAACTTCTGTTACTTGGTTTTTAAGCATTGCCATTCTATGATCAGCTGTTCTTCCCAACTTTCTAATTGCCACTTTGTTTCACCTTCCTTAAATTCTGTTTTCTACTCTTCACTAGGTGTAAAGTCTAATCCTAATGAGTGTAATTTATTTGTTACTTCTTCAAGAGATTTTCTTCCCAAATTTCTAACTTTCATCATCTCATCTTCTGTTTTATTTGTTAAGTCTTCTACGTTAACAATTCCAGCTCTCTTTAAACAGTTGTATGATCTTACTGATAAGTCTAATTCTTCTATTGCCATTTCAAGCACTTTTTCTTTCTTCGATTCTTCTTTTTCTACCATTATTTCTGTATTTCTTGTTGCTTCAGATAAATCTATGAATAAGTCTAAATGCTCTGTCATAACTTTAGCAGCTAAACTTAAAGCTTCATGTGGTAATAAACTTCCATCTGTCCACAATTCTATTGTTAATTTATCGTAGTCTGTTATTTGACCTACTCTAGTATTTTCAACATAGAAATTAACCTTTTTAACTGGTGTATAGATAGAATCTATAGCAATAACGCCTAAAGGTTGATCATCTTTTTTGTTTTTTGTAGATGGATTATATCCTCTACCACGATTTGCAGTAAGTTCCATATGTAGGCTTCCACCTTCAGCTATTGTAGCAATATGTAAATCTGGATTTAACACTTCAACATTGCTATCTCCAACAATGTCTCCAGCTTTTACTTCGCCAGCACCATCGACGTCAATTCTTAGATTTTTTTCTTCATTATCGTGAATTTTTAATCTAACTGCTTTTAAGTTTAATATGATTTCTACAACATCCTCAATTATATTTGGTATTGTTGTAAATTCATGTTGAACTCCGTCAACTTTAATGCTAGTGATTGCTGCACCTGGCAAAGAAGATAACAAAATTCTGCGTAGTGAATTACCTAAAGTAATTCCATATCCTCTTTCTAATGGTTCGCATACGAATTTTGCATACATATTATCATTGTCAACTTTCAAACATTCGATCTTTGGCTTTTCGAATTCAATCATTCTTTAACCTCCTAAATATTTTAAATTTTATTACAATTAATTATTTCTATTTAGAATATAACTCAACTATCAAATGCTCTTGTACTGGTAAATCAATTTCTTCTCTTGCAGGTACTGCAACTATTTTACCAGTTCTTCCTGCTAAGTTTGATTCTAACCATGCTGGAACAGGTCTTCCTTTTTCGTTTTCTTCAACGATTTGTTTGAAGATTTCATTATTTGCACTTGCTTCTTTTACTTTTATTTCATCGCCAACTTTTGTTAAGTATGATGGAATATTAACTTTTACTCCATTTACTGTAAAGTGACCATGTCTAACTAATTGTCTAGCTTGTGCTCTTGATGTAGCAAATCCTAATCTATATACTACATTGTCTAATCTGCTCTCTAATATTTGAAGTAAGTTTGTACCAGTTACACCCTTTCTTCTAGAAGCTTCCTCAAAGTATTTTCTGAATTGTGATTCTAAAACACCATAAAATGATTTAGCTTTTTGTTTTTCTCTTAATTGCATACCATATTCTGATTGTTTCTTTCTTTTTTGTCCATGTTGTCCTGGTGCATATGCTCTTCTTGTAATTGCGCATTTGTCAGTATAACATCTAGAACCTTTTAGAAACAATTTTTCGCCTTCTCTACGGCAAACACGGCATGACTCTCCTGTATATCTTGCCATTTATTTATTCATTCCTTTCTATTTTGAACTAATATTATCCTATACTCTTCTTCTCTTTGGAGGTCTACATCCATTGTGAGGAATTGGAGTAACATCTTTAATCATACTGATTTCTAATCCTGCTGTTTGAAGAGCTCTAATAGCTGCTTCTCTACCAGAACCAGGTCCTTTAACGAATACTTCAACTGATTTTAAACCATGTTCCATTGCTGCTTTAGCTGCTGTTTCAGCTGCCATTTGAGAAGCGAATGGAGTACTCTTTTTAGAACCTTTGAATCCTAATTCTCCAGAACTTGCCCAAGAAATAGCATTTCCTTGAGTATCTGTGATTGTAACGATTGTATTATTAAAACTAGAGTGAATATGAGCTTGACCTTTTTCTATATTTTTACGCTCTTTTCTTCTTCTAGTTGTTGTTTTTTTAGCTTGTACTTTAGCCACTATATTTCACCCTCCTTTATTTTTTCTTACCTGCTACTAGTTTTCTTGGACCTTTTCTTGTTCTAGCATTTGTTTTTGTTCTTTGTCCTCTTACTGGTAGATTTTTTCTGTGTCTTAATCCTCTGTAACAACCAATTTCCATTAATCTTTTAATGTTTAATGCTTGTTCTCTTCTTAAGTCACCTTCTACTTTATATTCTTTATCGATAACTTCTCTTATTTTTATAACTTCTTCTTCTGTTAAATCTTTAACTCTAGTATCTGGATTTACTCCAGTTTTAGCTAAGATTT
Organism: Clostridia bacterium; assembly: GCA_017521465.1. Classification (GTDB taxonomy): domain Bacteria; phylum Bacillota; class Clostridia; order TANB77; family UBA1234; genus RGIG6291. The sequence goes on from JAFXCN010000025.1 coordinate 83,787, forward strand.
CATTTGATTTTGTTCTTCCTATACCAAAAATATAAGTTAATCCAATTTCAACTCTTTTTTCTCTTGGTAAGTCAACTCCTGCTATACGAGCCATCTAAAAAATACACCTCCATAAAATTTCATTAATTTTTAGTATGTTTGTAATTACCTAGTGACGTAAGTAATTACTATATGTAAATATCACTTGGATCTAGATTAATCTAGACAGCCGCCCATAATGACATTTATAACAATTTTTTGTTAGCTTTGAACTAACTTTCAGACTAACCTTGACGTTGTTTGTGTTTTGGATTTTCGCATATAACTCTAACTACGCCTTTTCTTTTGATTACTTTGCATTTGTCGCAAATTTTCTTTGCTGATGGTCTTACTTTCATTTCTTTCCCTCCTTAGGTTTAATACCAGTTTATATATATAATATATACGTCTTATTCAGACGTTGCCGCGCTTTGTTTATTTACCACGCCATGTGATACGCCCTCTATTTAAGTCATATGGTGAAAGTTCTATTTTCACTTTATCTCCAGGTAATATTCTTATAAAGTTCATTCTTAATTTTCCAGAAATATGTGCGTGTAATTTATGTCCATTTTCTAGTTCAACAATAAACTCCGCATTTGGTAATGCCTCTACAACAGTACCGTCAACTTCAATTATATCTTCTTTAGACATATTATAACTTCCTCCATCTCACTTAAATTTCCCTTAAAAATCTTTTTACTTCTTGATTTGTTATTTTTCTTTTCTTGCCAATTCTATCTGCTAGATTTTGATCATAGTAGTTTGTTAACTCTATATGCTTGATTTTCTTTCTTTTTGGATTTTCAACTTTTCTTACGTCTCCATCCACTAAATAAATGTAATTTTCATCATCATCAATACCTACAACCACAAACAAATTTCCTTTATCTCGTCCAGCTATTGATTTTACTACATTTCCCAGTTCTATACCGCACTTATTTATCAACCTACCTTTTAAACTTATTTTTTGCCTTAATCTAACCAGTAAATTATACAATAAAGTGCTTAAAATGTCAACATTTTAAGCACTTTTTATGTTTTTATTTAATTTAAAGTTAATATTATTGGTCCACTCTTTGTTATTACTATTGTGTTTTCATAATGAGCTGATAACTTTCCGTCTTCTGTAACTATCGTCCATCCGTCGTCAAGTTCTTCTATTTCAGGGCTTCCCTCGTTTATCATAGGTTCAATAGCAAGCACCATTCCTTGTTCTAATCTTGGTCCTCTACCTGGTTTACCAAAGTTAGGAACTCCTGGATCCTCATGCATAGCAAAACCTACTCCATGCCCTTGAAATTCTTTTACAACCCCATATCCATTTTTTTCTGCATACTCTTGTATGGCATGCGACATGTCTGAAATACGCTTACCTACTTTAGCTAATTTTAACGCTTCCCAAAAACATCCTTCTGTTATTTGAATAAGTTTTTTAGCTTTTTCATTTTTGCCAACTATATAGCTTCTGGCTGCATCTGCAAAATATCCATCTTTATCAGCAACAATGTCAACACTAACTAAATCACCATCTTTTAGTATTCTATCACTTGGAATTCCATGTATAATTTCATCGTTTACAGAAATACAGCAAGTTGCTGGAAAAGGATTGCTAGATCCTTCTGGATATCCTTTGCATGATGGAACAGCACCATGTGATATTATTAAATTTTCTGCAATTTCATCTAGTTCTTTTGTTGTAATTCCTGGTTTTATCGCCTCTTTTACAGCTTCATGCGCTAAAAAAACTATATGACCAGCTTCTCTGATTTTTTGTATTTCCTTGTCATTTTTTAATGAAATCATACTTTTTTCCTTTCTATTATAATGTAATGCAATTCGTTTTTCCAGACCGCCGCTGCGCGGGCGAAACCATTTTTTCGGTCTGAAAAAATGCTTCCTTCGGAAGCTTCGATGCGCACAGAAATGCCATAAAGACATTCACTCGTACACCGATAATTTGAGCATCATTCCAATTAACTGTAACGCAGTTCGTTTCCGCAGACGGCCGCTGCGCGGGCGGCGATTCGCCCTTTTCCGTCAGCGGAAATGTTTCCTTCGGAAACTTCGATACACACATAACTAAGAAAAAGACAGTTTTATTTCTCTAGTTCTGCTTTTACTAACTTAATTGTATCTTCTAATAGCACTTGTCCTACTACTGTTGATAATTTTCCTTGTTCAGAATAGTATTTGATAAGTGGTTCTGTTTGTGTATGGTATACTTCTAATCTTTTTGATACTGTTGCTTCATTATCATCATCTCTTACAAACAAAGCGCTTCCACATTTGTCACAAACATTTTCTACTTGCGGAGCATTGTCTCTTAAATTGTATATTTCTTTACAAGCAGGGTTGCTACATGTTCTTCTGTTTAATGCTCTTGCCATTATTTCTTCATCTGGTACTTCTATATTTACTACTCTATCTAATGATATTCCATTTTCTTTTAAATATTCATCTAAAGATTCAGCTTGTTCTACTGTTCTTGGGAATCCATCTAGTAAAAAACCTTTCGCTTTGCAATCTTCTTCGTCTAATCTTGCTTTTAATAACGCAATTACTAATTCACTAGGAACTAATTCTCCTTTATCCATATATGATTTTGCTTCTACGCCTAATGCTGTACCATCTGCAATATTTTTTCTCAAAATATCTCCTGTCGAAATATGTGGCACATCATAATCTTTTGTTATCCATTTGCATTGTGAACCTTTTCCACTTCCTGGTGCTCCTAGTATTACTAATCTTTTCATTTTTTTCCTCCTTAAATTTTATTGTATAAATTGTATAATTTATTAGCTCGTCTTAATATATTATTAGATTTTTCAAATTCTGGCATAACATACGAATCCATATTATTTATTGTATGTATCAATTTGCCATTTGAAAAATAATACTCTATATTTCCTCCAACGGTATTAGATATAGATACATATAATTTCAAATCCCCATTGGAATCAAAGAAAAACATTTGGTTATCTAGAAAGTCTAACATTGGTATGATTGTTATATATAGAGCACCTTTATTCTCCATTTTTTGTATGTTAACAAACATTTCGTCTACTAAAATAAATTTCGAAAACTCCTCTGCTCTTTCTCCTAAAATTACACTATCAATATACGTATCATACATTTCAATTTTTTCTAGTTCTTTAAATGTATCAACAAATTCATTAATTCTTATAACTTCGTCTTTATATTCATCTATTGGTTCTTTAGATTCTGTATATGAATCGTTAATTTTACTTTCTTCTATATTTTCTAACGGACTTAAAGGAATCACTTTTCTTTGGCCGTCTGTTGTCACTACATAATATATTGTTACCACAATAATTACAAGTACAAAAATTACAACAAAAAACCTTGTTAATGCTTTCATATGGTGACCTCCTACGCACATTTTTCTAGTTAGATTATAATATAAAATACGTATATTAGCAATAGAAAAACCACTAGTTTGACATATAAAAAGTCATTTTGTAACAGACTGAAGTCGCCAATAAGTGTAACGCAGTTTCTTTTCGTATTAATCTCTCATAACCATTCGGCATGCAAAAAGGAAGTGCGACAAAATCGATTTTGTTTCACCTCCTGTTTTGCTGCCTCTTACTCTTCATTTTTCACTATTCGTTCTTCACTAGATTAAAAAAACTGCCCATATGGGCAGTTTTTTTAATCTAAGAATCCTTTGTAATGTCTTACTAACATTTGAGATTCTAATTGTTTTATTGATTCTAGTGCAACACCTACTACGATTAATATTGCTGTTCCTCCAAATGATATTTGAAGACCTGCAAATTGTGCTAGTATAGGTAATATTGCTATTATTCCTAAGAAGATCGCACCGAATATTGTTATGCTATTTAATACATTTTTCAAATATTCTTCTGTTTTCTTACCAGCTCTTATTCCTGGTATAAATCCAGCATTTTTCTTCAAATTATTCGCTACTTCTATTGGATTAAATATCATCATTGTATAGAAGAATGTAAATCCTACTATCAATAATAAATATATTAAACTATGAATTAATCCATAAATTAGCATTCCATCTGCTGTTCCTAAGCTTGAGAATGCACATACTTTATACACTCCAGCCCAGAATCCTGTTGATGTTGCTACATTTGGATTTATTAGTTGGATAATCATTGCTGGGAACTGCATTGCAGACATAGCAAAGATTACTGGTAAAACTCCCGCCATACTCAACTTAAGTGGAATATGTGTATTTTGTCCACCATACATTTTTCTTCCAACTACTCTTTTTGCATATTGTACTGGTATTCTTCTTTCAGCTTCTGTTACCCATACAACTCCGGCAATTAGTATTATTGCACCAGCCAAGACTGCTAATGCAAGTATTAATCCAATAAGACTAAATGCGCCTTCTGCTGTATAACACAATGAATATAAATACATAGCTGCTTGTGGTAAACCAGAAATAATACCTGCAAATATTAGTAATGAAATACCATTTCCGATTCCTCTACTTGTTATTTGATCTCCAATCCACATTAATAAAGTTGAACCTGCTGTTAATGATAAAACAAACATCAATGGTACCATTATACCCTCAGATATAAAACATTGAATTAATGTTCCATCTTCTAGCATATAAAGTTGTCCTCTATAAGCTAAATATATTCCAAATGCTTCTATTGCTGCTAAAAATACAGATAAATATTTTGTATATCTTGCTAATTTTCTTTTTCCTTGTTCGCCTTCTTTAGACAAGTTTTCTAAATAAGGTATCGCAACAGCCAACAGCTGAATTACAATTGATGCTGTAATATATGGGCTAATTGACATTGCAAATATAGAAAGTTGTGAAAAAGCTCCACCTGTTATTACATTAACCGTTTGCAAAAGTGGTGATGCTGAATTTTGTAACGCTTCTAATGCCACAGCATTTACACCAGGTGCAGTAATGTATGAACCTAGTCTAAATAATACTAATAATAATAATGTATATAAAATCTTATTTCTTAATTCTGGAACTTTCCAAGCTTTTCCTAGTGTTTTAAACACTTACACCACCTCTATCTTTCCGCCAGCAGCAACAATTTTTTCTTCTGCACTCTTTGTTACTCTGCTTGCTTTTACAGTTAGTTTCTTTGTTAATTCACCATTTCCTAATACTACGATTCCATCATTAACTTTTTTGATTATTCCATTTGCTTTTAAGCTTTCAGCTGTAACTTCAGTTCCGTTTTCTAATTTTTCTAACATAGCTAATGTTACTTCTGTATATACTTTTGCATTTCTATTTGTAAATCCTCTTTTTGGAAGTCTTCTAAATAAAGGCATTTGACCACCTTCAAATCCTGGTCTAACTCCACCGCCTGATCTAGCGTTTTGTCCTTTATGACCTTTACCAGATGTTTTTCCAAGTCCAGAACCAATACCTCTTCCAACTCTTCTTCTAGTTGTTTTTGATCCTGGTGCAGGTCTTAATTCGTCAAGTTTCATTGTACTTTGCACCTCCCTTAAATTGTTTTCTTTATGTTATCTTATATTATTTCACTTACTTTTTTTCCTCTTAATGCAGCTACTTGTTCAACTGTTCTTAAATCACTTAATGCTTTAATTGTTGCATATACTGCATTTCTTGGATTGTTTGAACCTAAGTTTTTAGTTCTAATATTTTTATATCCAGCAAGCTCCAATACTGATCTTGTTGCTCCACCAGATAGAAGTCCAGTACCTTCAGCTGCTGGTTTTAATAATACTTTTCCAGCACCGAAGCTTCCTATAATCTCATGAGGTATTGTTGTATCAACAATAGGTACTTCAACAAGATTTTTCTTTGCGTCATCAATAGCTTTTTTAATAGCATCTGGAACTTCAGCTGCTTTACCATTTCCTACGCCTACATGACCTTCTCCGTCTCCAACAACAACTAATGCGCTAAATCTAAAAGTTCTACCACCTTTAACAACTTTAGCAACTCTGTTAATTGCAACAACTTTTTCTTTAAGGTCTAATGTACTTGCATCTATCATTTATATTTCCCTCCTTAATCTCTTAAAATTCTAAACCTGCTTCTCTAGCAGCTTCAGCTAGTGCTTTTACTTTTCCGTGATATATGTATCCGCCTCTATCAAATACAACTACTTTGATTCCAGCTTTTACGGCTCTTTTAGCAACTAATTCTCCAACTTCTTTTGCTGCTTCTATATTACTAGCTTTTGTTTTAACTTCTTTATCTAAAGTTGATGCAGAAACTAATGTTTTTCCTTCAACGTCATCTATGATTTGAGCATAAATTCCTTTGTTGCTTCTAAAAACGCTTAGTCTTGGACGTTCAGTTGTTCCACTTATTTTTGAACGAACTCTTACATGTCTTCTAACTCTTAAGTCATTTTTTGCCTCTTTTTTAATCACTGTTTTTCTCCTTTCTGATTGAGAAGTAAGATGTGAGAAATGAAAGTTTTTAACTAAAGCTTTCTTCTACTCTTATTTCGCTCCCCAATTATTTTTATGGTGTCAAGAGAATGTAGAGCTTTTTCATCTCTCACATCTCACCTTTTCACCTCTCAATTATTTTTTACCTACTTTTCCTTCTTTTCTGATGATTCTTTCACCAGCATATTTAATACCTTTACCTTTATATGGTTCTGGTGGTCTTACCTTTCTTATTTCGGCACTTAATTGTCCAACTACTTCTTTATCGATTCCTTTAACAATTATACTTGTTTGTGATGGCACTTCAATTGTAACATCATCTCTATCTTCAAATTCTACAGGATGTGAAAATCCCATATTTAAAACTAGCTTGTTACCTTGTTTTTGAGCTCTGTAACCAACACCGTTTATTTCAAGCTCTTTTTGGAATCCTTCTGTTACACCTATAATCATATTGTTTAATAATGTTCTTGTTAATCCTTGTAAATTGTTTTGTTCAGGATTTTTTATTTCAACATTTATTACACCAGCATCTAATTTAATTATCATATCTTCATGAAGTTTTTTAGTAAGAGTTCCTTTTGTTCCTTTTACTGTTACTAAATTTCCTTCTTCGATTTTTATTTCAACTCCTGCTGGAACAGTTATAGGTTGTTTACCTATTCTAGACATCTTTTATTTCTCCTTCCTCAAATATTCAATATATTGCATATTACCAAACAAATGCTAAAACTTCTCCTCCTACGCCTTCTTGTCTAGCCAATTTGTCTGTCATTATACCTTTTGATGTAGATATTAATGCAGTACCAATTCCGCCTAACACTCTTGGTAATTCTTCTTTATTAGCATATACTCTTAATCCTGGTTTGCTTATTCTCTTTAAACCAGTAATAGCTTTTTGTTTATTAACATATTTAAGAGTAATTCTGATAATTCCTTGTCCGTTGCCTTCTATTTCTTCAAATGACTTAATGTATCCTTCTGCTAATAATATTTCAGCAATAGTCTTTTTCATTTTTGATGATGGGATATCAACAGTTTCGTGTCTTTGTGCATTTGCATTTCTAATTCTTGTTAGCATATCTGCTATTGGATCAGTAATATTCATTTACTTACTTCTCTCCTTTCGTTCTAAATATTTGAACTTATTTCTAAATTCATTTATGTATATTGTTAAGCTATTTGCTTAACTTTGCTCTTACCAGCTCGCTTTTTTAACACCAGGTATTTGTCCTTTATGAGCTAATTCTCTAAAACATATTCTGCAGATACCAAATTTACGAATGTAAGCGTGTGGTCTTCCACAGATTTTACATCTATTATATTGTCTTGTGCTAAATTTAGGAGCTAGCTTTTGTTTTGCTATTAATGATTTTTTTGCCATGGTTCTCCTCCTTTATTTTGAAAATGGCATTCCAAGAAGTGTTAACAACTCTTTAGCCTCTTCATCAGTATTAGCTGTTGTTACAAATATAATGTCCATACCTCTAACTTTATCTATTTTATCGTATTCTATTTCTGGGAATATTAATTGTTCTTTAACACCCATTGTATAGTTTCCTCTTCCATCGAATGAATTTGGAGATAATCCTTTGAAATCTCTAACTCTTGGAAGTGCTACGCTAAATAATTTGTCTGCAAAATCATACATTTTATCAGCTCTTAAAGTTACTTTACAACCGATTTCCATTCCTTCTCTAATTTTAAATCCAGCAATTGATTTTTTTGCTTTCGTTGCGATTGGTTTTTGTCCTGTTATTATTGATAAATCTCTCATTGCAAATTCTAATGCTTTAGAGTTATCTCTTACATCACTTACACCCATGTTTATAACTATTTTTTCAAGTTTTGGTGCTTGCATTACTGATTTGTAGTTAAATTTTTTAACAAGTTCAGGAACAACTTCATTTTTATATAATTCTTGTAATCTTGTCATGTTAACGATTACCTCCTTTCTACTTTATTTCTGTTCCACATTTAGCACATGCTCTTACCTTAGAACCATCCTTCTTAACTAGAGCTTTAGTTCTAACACCTTTTCCGCATTTGCTGCATAATGGATTTACTTTAGATGCATTAATTGCAACTTCTGTTTTTATAATTCCACCTGGTTCACCAGCTTTTTTAGGTTTAACGTGTTTTGTTCTCAAATTAACACCTTCAACAAGTACTTTGTTTTCCTTTGGAAAAGCTTCTAAAACTTTACCTTGTTTACCTTTGTCTGCACCGGCGTTAACTACTACTGTATCACCTTTTTTTACGTGTAAATTATTCATCTCTATTTAACACCACCTTTTATTTTATTCTTGCTCTTTTATAATACTTCTGGAGCTAGAGAAAGAATTTTCATATATTCTTTATCTCTTAATTCTCTAGCAACAGGCCCAAATATACGAGTTCCTCTTGGGTTTTTATCTTCTCTTATTATAACTGCAGCGTTGTCATCAAATCTGATGTAAGAACCATCTGGTCTACGTTTACCTTTTTTGCTTCTTACGATAACAGCTTTAACAACGTCACCTTTTTTAACCATTCCTCCTGGTGCAGCGCTTTTTACTGAAGCTACTATAACATCACCGATGTTAGCAGTCTTTCTAAAAGATCCACCTAGGCATCTGATACACATTAACTCTTTAGCACCAGTGTTATCTGCTACTCTTAGTATTGATTGTTGTTGTATCATGTCATTTTCTCCTTCCTAATAATTTGTGTTTACAAATTTTATCATCTCTAATTCGTATCAAAATTAGTATATTGCAAGGCATTTGAATTGTGAGGCGCGGAGGCGTACGATGGTACGTTGAGCACCGAAGCAATTCAAATAACGCAGCAAGATGCTGATTTTCATACGAATGTCTCCCGATTTTCATTTGGTTATGATTATTTAGCTTTTTCTGTAATCTCAACAACTCTCCATCTCTTATCTTTAGATAATGGTCTTGTTTCCATTACTTTAACTGTATCGCCAATTCCACATTCATTGTTTTCATCATGAGCTTTTAATTTAAATGTTCTTTTCATGATTTTTCCATATAGTGGGTGTTTGTATCCTGTTTCAACAGCAACTACAACTGTTTTGTCCATTTTGTCGCTTACAACTTTACCAACTCTAGTTTTTCTTAAATGTCTTTGTTCCATTTCTTTTCTCCTTTCTATAGGATATTTTTGAGCTATTTTCTAACTTATTCTTCTTTTCCTAGCTCTCTTGCTCTTATTACTGTTTTAATTCTAGCAATATCTTTCTTTATATTTTTTATTCTCATCGGATTTTCTAAAGTCCCATTATTTGTAGCAAGTTGAAATCTTAATTTGAATAATTCTTGTTTTAATTCAACTAACTCTTTATTTAAATCCGATGAAGTTGATTTTCTAATTTCACTAAGCTTCATCGTTTTCACCACCTTCATTTTTATTAGCAAAAACAAATTTAGTTTTTACAGGTAATTTATGAGCAGCTAATCTTAATGCTTCTCTTGCAATTTCTTCTGGTACTCCAGCCATTTCGAATAAAATTCTTCCTGGTTTAACTACCGCTACCCAATATTCTACTGAACCTTTACCACTACCCATACGAGTTTCTGCAGGTTTCTTTGTGATTGGTTTGTCTGGGAATATTTTAATCCAAACCTTACCACCTCTTTTAATAAAACGTGTCATTGCTATTCTGGCAGCTTCGATTTGATTTGATGTAATCCATCCAGCTTCAACAGCTTCTAGACCAAATTCACCATATGCAACAGTATTTCCTCTTGTTGCTTTTCCTCTATTTCTGCCTTTCATCATTTTTCTATATTTTGTTCTTTTTGGCATTAATGGCATTATTTTCTACCTCCTTCTGCTGTTTTCTTTGCAGGAAGTACTTCACCTTTATATATCCAAACTTTTACACCTATTTTTCCATAAGTTGTGTTTGCTTCATAGAATCCATAATCTATATCAGCTCTTAAAGTTTGTAGAGGTATTGTTCCCTCTCTATAAAATTCTGATCTAGCTATTTCAGCTCCTCCAAGTCTTCCTGAAACTTGTGTTTTTATTCCTTTTACGCCAGCTTTCATAGCTTTTGCCATACATTGTTTCATAGCTTTTCTGTACGAAATTCTTCTTTCTAATTGTCCACAGATGTTTTCTGCAACCAATTGAGCATCCATATCTGGATTTTTAACTTCTACTATATTTACGTTAATTTCTTTTCCGAATTTTTTTGATAATTCTTCTCTTAATTTATTAACGATTTCTCCGTTCTTACCTAACGCAAGTCCTGGTTTTGCAACTAACACATTAACTCTCATGCTATTAGCTGTTCTTTCAATTTCTACTTTTGCAATTCCTGCAACAAATAATTTTTTCTTAACGATTTCACGAATCTTATAATCTTCTACTAATTTATCTGAAAAGTCTTTTTTGTCTGCATACCATTTTGAGTCCCAATCTTTTATAATTCCCACTCTTAAACCATGTGGGTCCATTTTTTGTCCCATGAAATAATTCCTCCTTTCTTCTATTCTCTCTCTTTTAATACAACTTCTATATGAGAAGTTCTTTTTCTTATTCTGTTAGCTCTTCCTTGTGTTGCTGCTCTAACTCTTTTCATTGTTGGTCCTTGGTTAGCAAAAATTTCAGCAACATACAATTTATCAGCTTTCATATCATGATTGTTTACAGCATTTGCAGCGGCTGATTTTACTAATTTTTCAACCAATGGAGATGCTGCTTTTGGTGTATATTTTAATATAGCTAATGCTTCATCAACTGATTTGCCTCTAATTAAATCTATAACTATTTGCACTTTTCTAGCTGATATTCTAGCATATTTTAAGCTTGCTCTAGATTCCATTTTTAGGTTTCTCCTTCCTTTTTAAATCTTATTTTACTTTAGATGTTTTGTCTCCTGCATGTCCTTTGAATGTTCTTGTAGGAACAAATTCTCCTAATTTATGACCTATCATTTCATCTGATATATATACTGGAACATGTTTTCTTCCGTCATGAACAGCTATTGTGTGACCTACCATTTGTGGGAATATTGTTGATGATCTAGACCATGTTTTTAATACATCTTTTTTATTTTCAGCATTCATTTTTTCAATTCTTGCTAATAATTTCGCATCAACATAAGGTCCCTTTTTTATTGATCTTGACATGTTTTTTCCTCCTTCTTTCAAGTTTACAACTAAGCAAATTTATTATTTGCTATTTCTTCTCTTTACGATAAACTTGTTGCTTGCTTTCTTCTTATTTCTTGTCTTATATCCAAGAGCTGGTTTACCCCAAGGAGTAACTGGTCCTGGTCTACCAACTGGTGATTTACCTTCACCACCACCATGAGGGTGATCGTTAGGATTCATTACAGAACCTCTAACTTCTGGTCTCTTACCTAACCATCTGCTCTTACCTGCTTTACCAAGTTTAACATTTTCATGTTCTGTGTTTCCAACTTGACCGATAGTAGCTGTACAGTTAACACTTACTAATCTCATTTCTCCAGAAGGTAGTCTTACGTGTGCATATTTTCCTTCTTTAGCCATAAGTTGCGCACTGTTTCCAGCACTTCTAACCATTTGAGCACCTTTACCTGGTTTTAATTCGATACAATGAATTAATGTACCAACTGGGATGCTTGATATTGGTAAATTGTTACCTGGTTTAATGTCTGCGTTTGGTCCAGACATTATAACGTCATTTACTTTTAATCCGATTGGTGCTAAGATATATGCTTTTTCTCCATCTTCATATTGAATTAAAGCTATATTTGCACTTCTGTTTGGATCATATTCTATAGCAATTACAGTTGCTTTTACATCAACTTTCTTTCTCTTAAAGTCGATTATTCTATATTTTCTTCTTGAACCACCACCATGATGTCTAACTGTTATTTTACCATATGAGTTTCTACCAGCGTTTTTCTTTAATACTGTTACTAAAGATTTTTCTGGAGTTGACTTTGTAATCTCATCGTTAGTTAAAACAGTCATACCTCTTCTTGATGGAGTTGTAGCTTTATATTGTTTAATACCCATTTTATTTTTTCACTCCTTAATATTTGAGAATTTATTTTATCAGGTTACTCCGCTCTCACTACGAAAGCAACCTATAATTATTAATTATTAAACATTCATTTCTTCTATTGAAGTTTTGAATTTTTTGCTTGATGTAGCTTCTATTCCGCCTTTTTTTAAGAATTTCTTTTCTGTTGGATTTGTATCTATTGTAACAACAGCTTTTTTCCAATCTGAAGTTTTACCATCTTGGTAACCTCTTCTTCTTGTTTTACCAGTCATATTCATAGTTGCTACATCTTTTACTTTTACTTCAAATAATTTTTCAACAGCATTTTTGATATCTATTTTTGTTGCTTTTTTATTAACTTCGAATGTGTACTTTCCTTGTGTTTGTGCCATTATACTTTTTTCAGTAATAATTGGTCTAATTATGATATCCTCTGCAACCATTATGCGTACACCTCCTCTATTTTTTCTACTGCTTCTTTAGTAACAATAAGTGTTTCATATTTTAATAAGTCATATGTATTTATTGTATTTACAGATGCAGTTTTTACATTAGGGATGTTTCTAGCTGATGCTTGAACATTAACATCCTTATCTAATATAACGATTAAAGCTTTTTCAGCTTTTAAGTTTTCTAAAACTTTAGCCATTGCTTTAGTTTTGATTGCTTCAAGTTTTAATTCGTCTAATACGATAATTTGATTTTCTAAAACTTTTGAAGAAAGAGCTGACTTTAATGCAAGTCTTCTAACTTTCTTATTTAATGTATATTTGTAAGATCTTGGTTTTGGTCCTAAAGCTATACCACCTTTAATCCATTGTGGAGCTCTAATACTACCTTGTCTTGCTCTACCAGTACCTTTTTGTTTCCAAGGTTTTCTACCACCACCACGTACTTCACTACGTGTTTTTGTAGATTGTGTTCCTTGTCTTTGGTTAGCTAAGTAGTTAACTACAACTTCATGCATAACGTCTTCATTTACTTCAACAGCAAATACGCTTTCTGCAAGTTCAATATCGCCAACCTTTTTTCCTTCCATATTTAATAAATCTACTTTAGGCATTTTACGTTTCCTCCTTCCTATTATTTAGCGCTTCTAGCTGTATTTTTGATTCTTACTAAAGAGTTTTTGCGTCCTGGAACAGAACCTTTAATTAATATTACGTTCTTATCCATATCTACTCTTACTACTTCTAAGTTTTGAACAGTAATTGTGTCCTTACCTGTATGTCCTGGTAATTTCTTACCTGGGAATACTCTTCCTGGTGAAGATGTAGGACCCATTGAACCTGGTCTTCTATGATACATAGAACCATGTCCTTTTGGTCCAATGTGTTGTCCATGTCTCTTAATAACACCTTGGAATCCTTTTCCTTTTGAGATTCCTTGTACATCTACTAATTCACCAGCTGCAAAAATATCAGCTTTTAGTTCGTCACCAACATTAATAGATTCGATGTCATCTAATCTTAATTCTCTTATATATTTTTTATAAGCTAATTTTAATTTGTCGAATTGACCTTTTTCTGCTTTGTTTAAATGTTTTTCTTTTACTTCGCCTGTTGCAACTTGAATTGCATTGTAACCATCAGTTTCAACTGTTTTCTTTCTAATTACTACGCAAGGTTCAACTTCAACAACTGTTACTGGAATTACTAAACCTTCTTCTGTGAAAATTTGAGTCATTCCTAATTTTTTACCATAAATTCCTTTTTTCATTTTTATACCTCCTTGGTTATTGGTTCATCATGATGAACATGACCATTCGTAATTATTATTTGTTAACTTTCATTTCTGCTTCTACACCAGCTGGTAGCTCTATTTTCATTAAAGCTTCTGCTGTTTTTGATGTTGGATAAAGAATATCAATCACTCTTTTATGCGTTCTCATTTCAAATTGCTCTCTTGAGTCTTTGTACTTATGAGGTGATCTCAATATTGTGATTACTTCTTTTTTAGTAGGTAGTGGAATTGGACCTGAAACTTGTGCTCCAGTTCTTTTAGCAGTATCTACTATTTTTTGAGCAGACTGATCTAAAATAACATGGTCGAAAGCTTTCAATCTAATTCTGATTTTTTCCTTTCCTACTTCTGTCGTTTTTGTTTTTGGCATCGTGTTTACCTCCTTATAAAAATTCCTACCGACAAGTTATCCACGCACCCGGGTGTTTCGTTTTTACCCATATTTAAACCCAGGATTTGGCCTGGGGAAAGTGCTTTTTTACCCTTGTCGCCCGGTTTAAAATCGGACATACTCCGTGAAAGTTCCCTGCCCGTATGGCAGCCACATTCCACATCATCGCAATATCACAGCAATAGATATTATAAAGCCTACGGAAGCATAATGCAAGTGTTTTTTGAAAAAAATTTGCATTTTTTCAAAAAACTAAAGAATATATCCTTTCACCGTAAATTCGAGTATCATGGCAAATCAGTGTAACGCAGTTCGTTTTCGCAGACGGCCGCTGCGCGGGCGGCGATTCGCCCTTTTCCGTCAGCGAAAAAGCTTCCTTCGGAAGCTTTAATACTCACGGAATTTTCTACTAGACGGTATGAAAAATGGAGGTGCACAAAACTCGATATAAAAATCGATTTTTGTGCACCTCCATTTTACACACCTTTTTACATTTTAGATAGTCTATCTGCAACTACATATCCTATCGCAAATGTGATTATACTTATTATTATTGATAGTGCTGTTATACTCGCAGTAGAGACTCCTATTAAAATTGCAAATGGAGAAGCTACTATTAATCCTATTATTCCCCACATTGTTGTATTTGGATATCTCTTTAAAAAGAATCCAATAAGTTTAGCCATTACAAATATTCCTATTACTACCCCTACTCCATACGGAATTAATATTCCTGCATTTAACAAAACTCCATTTATATCAAATTTTACCAATGCTGTTACAATACCACTTATGGCATTATTCAAATATTCATAATATCCAAATAACATCAAAAGCATTGACCCACTTACGCCTGGTACTACCATAGCTCCAGCCGAAAGCATTCCCATAAATACCAAAACTATTATACTAAGCAGATTGAAACCTGTTAATGGTTCTACCCCTAATGAACCTGCATATATCGCTGGCACAATTATTACTAAAAGCAATAGTAAAAACGATACACCATGTGTAATTTTAAATTTTTCATTTTCAACTCTTTTTAGTATTGGTGATAAACCACCTAATATTAATCCTATAAATAATGCTATTGTTGGAAGTTCATATTCTGTTAATAAAAATTCCATAATATAACTTAGTCCTATTATGCCAACAGCAATACCGATACCATACGGAAATAGTATTTTTATGCTATTTTTAAAATCTTTCATCAAATTATTAACAGCACCTATTATTTTATCATATATCCCCATAGAAACTGCCATAGTTCCGCCGCTAACTCCTGGAATCATATTTGCAATACCAATAAACAATCCCCTTATAATGTCTTTTATTTTATTCATTTTAATTCTCCTCTATTATTTCTACTATATTATATTGTAATTATACTTCTGTTATGATTGGAATTAACATTGGATTTCTTTTTGTTTTTGCATACAAAAAGTCATGCAATGAATCTTTTATTGCATTCTTTATTGTAGCCCAGTCTTTTATGTTATTCTGTTTACACTTTTCTATCTCTTTATTTGCAACTTTCTTTATTTCTTCTATTAAATCCTCTGATTCTCTTACATATACAAATCCTCTAGATATAATATCTGGTCCAGCAATTATATTGCCTGTTCTTGCTTCCATTGCTAGTGCTATTATTATAAGACCGTCTTGTGATAAATGTTGTCTATCTCTTAATACGATATTTCCAACATCTCCAATACCCAATCCATCTATTAGCACTCTACCCGCAGGAACTGTACCCGTAACCTTACAGAAGTTTTTATCTAATTCAAGCACCTTACCATTTGTAAGCATTACTATATTTTCTTCTTGAACTCCTACTTTCTTAGCAGTTTCTGCATGAGCTTTTAAATGTCTAAATTCACCATGTACTGGTATAAAATATTTTGGTCTTACTAGACTTAACATTAATTTTTGTTCTTCAGCACAAGCATGTCCTGATACATGAATATCCGCAAGGGAATGATATATAACATCTGCACCAATTTTAAACAAATCATCAATTACATTTGAAACTAGTTTTTCATTTCCTGGTATTGGATGTGCAGAAATTATTACTAAATCATCTTTACTTATAGTAACTTTTTTGTGACTACCCGCAGCCATTCTAGATAAGCCTGCCATAGTTTCTCCTTGGCTACCTGTTGTTATCAAAACTAATCTATTTGGTGCATAATCATCTATTTCATCAATATCAATTAATACACCATCCGGTATATCTAAATATCCAAGTTCTTTGGCAACCGTCATAACGTTTAGCATGCTTCTTCCGCATATAGCAACTTTTCTATTGTTATCCATAGCTGCATTAATAATTTGTTGTACTCTGTGAACATTCGAAGCAAATGTAGCTACTATTATTCTCTTTTGACAATCATAGAAGATTTCATCAAATACTTTTCCAACACTGCTTTCAGACATGCTATATCCAGGTCTTTCTGAGTTTGTACTATCTGACATTAATGCCAATACACCTTTCGAACCCAATTCTGCAAATCTGGCAAAATCCATAACTTTTCCATCAATAGGTGTAAAATCTACTTTAAAGTCTCCCGTATGAACAATAGTGCCAACTGGTGTATGAATAGCTACCGCTGTTGAATCTGCAATACTGTGCGTAGTTCTTATAAACTCAACTTTCATATTACCAATTGTAACAATGTCCCCTGCTTTTACACATTTCATATTTGTACTTCTAACCAATTTATGTTCTTCTAATTTATTTTGAATTAAACCTAATGTTAATCTAGTTGCATATAAAGGAACATTTACCGATTTTAACACATATGGAATTGCCCCAATATGATCTTCATGTCCGTGTGTAATAACAATAGCTTTTAATCTATTTCTATTTTTTTCAACATAACTGATATCTGGTATTACTAAATCTACACCTAACATATCATCCTCTGGAAATGCTACTCCGCAGTCTAGCAATATCATGTCATCTCCATATTCAATGACCGTCATATTTTTACCAACTTCTTCAAGACCACCTAAAGGAATTATTTTTATTCTATCCCTTGTAAGTTTCGTGCTTCTTGGCGCACTTGTTTTCTTTTCGATTATTGGTTTTATTTTATTTACTTTTGAATTGTTTTTATTAAAAGCTTTTTTATTTTCTTCTGTTTTTTCAACTTTAACTTCTTTTTTCTCTTGTTTAACTTGCATATTTTCATTATTATTCACCACAGTGTTTACTTTTTTAGGTCTTCTATTATATTTCCTTCTTGGCTTTGATATATTCTTATTTTCTTCTTGCAAGTTTTTTTCATTTGTTTTTAATTCTTCTGTCAAATTTATTCTCCTTTCATTTTAGTGAAGTCTATAATATTTTTGCTCCTGATCTTTTTCTAATCTTTCTAACCACCAATACAAATCACACTCTACTTCTTTATTGCCACCTCTCGCACGCACTCTAGGCAACTTAAGCAGATTATTTTTTTCGTTATTAGGATTAGTTGCAGGACTCGCTCCAACTAATAAAATTACTTTATTCTCGTATGTTTTTCCTTCATACTCTCCTGTATGAATATATTCTGCATACTCTTTAGATGATATTCCGAACGGAAGCGCTAATGAATTTATCTTATAACCGGTTAATTCTTCTACTTCATTTGATACAATACCAATTTCTTTTTGAATTTGTTCAGGTGTTGCCTTACTAAAATTAATATGTGTATTTGTATGATTTCCAATCTCAAAACCTTTATTTATCAAATACTCCAATCTTTCTTTTTCAGTTCCTTCACCTTGAAAATATCCCGTACCATTAATAAAAAATGTACCATTCAATCCAAACTCTGGATATTCAGCATAAAATTTTTCCATAACGCCAACAGCTGACTTTGGATTTGCAATAAAATTACCACTTTCATCTTTTATTAAGTTAAATTGGCTTTTGCTGCCATCATCAAACGTCAAAATAATAGGTGTACATCCCACTGGCACCTTTATGTTATTATTGATATAATCGTTTAAAGAAATACTACGATAACCGTGTTCATATAAATATTTTAAATCATTATAAAAATTATCATATGATCTTGTCCATTCATCTTTTCCCTCATTTTCTGCAAATTTATGATACATCACTATAATAATTTTTCCGTTTTCGTTATATTTATATGACTCTTCTTTAATTTCAATAAGCTCATCGTTTTTATTTTCCAATGAACTTTCTTGAGATATTTGAGATGTTTGAGTTTCTAACTCTGTAATCTCTTTTTTATTTCCGTTCTCACAACCAACGAGATTAAGTATAACACACATTCCAATTATTGTCAACCAAAGTATGTTTTTCATATAACCCCTCCCTCTTGGCATTTTCACATATAGATTATATCAGTTTACACTTGACTTGTCACCATTATGGAATGTATAATAACAATAGATTTTTTCAGGAGGTAAAGCAAAAGGTGGACCCAAATTTAAATCCCGATATACTAAGTGAATTACAAGAAGAACCAGATGCTGACAGACAATCTATTTTATTGATACGTAATGGCGATAATTTGGCACGTGACAATTTAATTCGTCGTTATCAAGGATTCGTATACAATAAAACAAGACCTTATTTTTTAATGGGAGCAGACAGAGAAGATTTAGCGCAAGAAGGCATGCTTGGACTAGTTCAAGCAATTAAGTCTTACGATTTATCAAAAGATGTCCCTTTTAAAACTTTTGCTGATATTTGCATTACTAGAAGAATTTGTACAGCAGTAAAAACATATGGAAGACATAAGCATTCTCCTCTTAATTCTTCATTCTCACTTAATCAACCTTCATATGGTGACGAAGATGATAGGGAAACTATAGAAACTATTAATGCTGGAATTGTTGAAGACCCTGTTGATACAATAACAACAAGAGAAACTTTTAAAATGGTAGAACAAAAGTTGAAAAAACTTCTTTCACCATTTGAGCAAAACGTTTATTATCTACAATTATACGAAGGTCTTTCATATGAACAAATTGCTACAAGATTAGATTCACACACAAAAGCAGTAGATAATGCAATTCAAAGAATTAGAAAAAAGATTTCAAAACATATTAATATAGATGATGAAAAAGAAATATAGAGCTTCTGCTCTACTTTATGCTTCCATAGCTCAGTAGGTAGAGTGCATCCTTGGTAAGGATGAGGTCACGGGTTCAATTCCCGTTGGAAGCTCCAAACTTGCCTTCGGCAAGCGTGAAAAATGAAGAGTGAATAGTGAAGAGTATCATATTGCCATATGTATCTTTCTCATAAGGCAAGTTTGTACTTTTCATTATTCACTCTTAACTTTTCACTAAACAAAAAGTCTTGGCTTGCCAAATGTGGCCGACCAAGACTTTTTTGAGTTCGTTAAAAGTTTTTGTGTTGAGTGGACACCAAACTAGTAACGGAATATATTTATCTAAATATCACATTGTGTTCTATTCAGACGATTCTACAGCAAGACTTTTTGTCTCTTCAATTTCAAAATATCGATAATCAAATTTTTCAGTTTATTTGATTTCTTAGTCTGCATAACTGCAGTCTATTTTGTCATCTCATTAACAAATCATTTTGCAGTACAATAATTCAACGTTCTCTAATTAGAGTTTGTTTTCGTTTGTTTCCTTTAGTGCTTAAATATATTTTGCACTCTTTTTCTTTTGTTATGTGTATAGCTTTCGCTAGTTTTACACTAAAATATTATCATACCTATTTTTTATTTTCAACAATATTCTTTTTTATCATTGTTTTTATTTTTAAATATTATATAATTTTTGTATAAGGGGGATGATTTTATGGATAAAAAACTTATTATTATCGCTGTAATTTCTATATTAGTTGGAACACTAATCGGTGTATATTTTATAAGTCGTCCAGAGTCCTCCGCCGCAACTGATATTAATAAAGAAAATATAATTATAGAAAACAAAACTACTACTAATAATATTGAACCAATTTCTGAAATTATTGAATCTCCTGTAAAAGAAAAAATTATAAGAGATGATATAAAAGCAATTTATCTTACAGGTTGGTCTGCAGGGACTAAATCAAAACTTGAAAGTACAATTACAAATATAAAAGAAAATGATTTTAATGCGGTAGTAATCGATATTAAAGATGAAGCTGGTAGACTTTCATACAAATCAAATGTTCAAACAGCAATTGATATTGGTGCATCGCAAAATATGATTTCTAATATTACTAATGTTATTAATTTATTAAAAGAAAATGATATATATGTTATTGGTAGAATTGTTACTTTTAAAGATCCTCTTTTCGCTAAAAAAGTACAAGATATCGCTTATAAAAAAGCTGATAATTCTATTTGGACAGACTATTCTGGAAACAATTGGCCAAACCCTTACAACACATCATCATGGGACTACCCTATTGCACTCGCAAAAGAAGCTGCCGAATTAGGATTTGACGAGATACAATTTGACTATGTTCGCTTCCCTTCATCAGAAGGCAGAACGAAACAAATAGCTTTTGGATTTGACTCTGATACAAAAACAAAATCGCAAGTTATAAATTCTTTTTTAGAAAAAGTTATGTCTGAATTAGAAGAATATAAAATAGTTGTTTCAGCTGATGTGTTTGGAATTATTACAAAGCGACAAGGCGACTTTGAAAATATTGGACAAGACTTTGCTGCAATAGCGCAAATAGTTGATGTAATTTGTCCAATGGTTTATCCTTCACATTATGCACCTGGCGAATACAAACTTGCTAATCCAGATAAAAGTCCATACAATACAGTTTATTACTCTGTAAAAGATGGATTAAAAAGATATGAAGAAATAGAAAATCCAGATGCAAAAAAAGCAGTCATTAGACCATACTTACAAGATTTCACAGCATCTTGGCTTGGTAGAGGAAAATATTTAAATTATTCTACTAATCAAGTTAAAGAACAAATTCAAGCTTGTTATGATTTAAGAATACAATCATTTACACTTTGGGATCCAAGTAATAAGTATTGTTACGAAGCGCTAAAGCAATGTGTTTGGATGAGTGAAGAAGAATATCAAGCGAAGTTGGAACAAGAGCAGGCGCAAACGGAAAACAACGCTGTTCCGGAAATGTGATTTTTATTCCAAATTACTGTAACGCAGTTCGTTTTCCCAGGGCGCCGCTGCGCGGGCGAAACCGTTTTTTCGCCCTGGAAAAAAGTTTCCTTCGGAAACTTTGATACACACATATATGCGAAGAGGCTGTGAAATTTATTCACATCCTCTTTTTAAAATTCATATAGTTTTTACCGTTTTTTGCCCAGGTCGTCCGTTTCACATCTCCGATGTGAAGCCGTGGCTTCGCCTTTTCGCCCAGGGCAGAAAAACTATTCACCCTTCACTATTCACTTTTCACTATTTTTTTGCTATAAAATAGCAAAAAAATAGAACCCCACATAAGCCGTCCATATGAGCGAATTTAAGAGCCTGCTTGCACAGGTGGGTGTCCTCCTTAATACTTACGGGCTTCTCAATCGAATTAGTTGAGCTTGCACACCATATCAAGAGAATCAGACTCCCCTTCTTTAGAATGTTGGTTCTAAATAAAACTCAAGTGACACGTACCTCGTAGGGTTATTAATATAATAACATACACCTATTTTATTTGCAAATTGCTCATATCCTTTATACCTTTTTTATGCATATTCTAGCTATATTTTTTACAAAAATACTCTCGTTTTCTTACTTTTTCATAAATTTTTATAAGTTGATTTTTTCAATTTTTTATGCTATAATTAAATAAGAAGTTATGGGAAAAACGCACCAAAATTGGTGCGTTTTTTCTATATAAAAAATATCTATCTTTATACCGGATTTATATGTACAACTACATCATATATATTCTTTATTTCTAATATATCTGCTTTTAATTTACCTGCTATTTTATGACTTTCATTTACCGTCATATTTCCATCAACTGAAACTTTAACTATTACTATGAATTTATTTCCAACAGATTTTGATGTTATTTTATCAATATGATCTATTTCTCCATATCTTTTTACTATGTCACAAATTTTTTCTTTTTCTCCTTCAGGCATTGATGTATCCATAAGCACTTTATAACTTTCAACAAATACTTGTATCCCAACATAACAAATTCTCATCGCAATTCCAATTGCAATCATCCCATCTAGCCAGTAAATATTAAACAAAGCTGCAATCGTTCCAATTAAAACAGAACTTGTAACTAATACATCATTTATATGGTCTTGTGCATTTGCAAGTATTAATATATTGTCACTCTCTTTACCTTTTTTATGTGTATAAAAATATAACCATAATTTTGTAAGTATTGTTACAGCACACACAATAACTAACCATACAGAAAATTCAAATGTATTTTTCTTTATTAATGAAGTCACACCTTCCATAGCTATTTTCAAAGATAAATAAATTGTTATGATACTTATTATTAAAGAAAATATGTACTCGGCCTTTCCATGACCATAATTATGATCTTCATCAGATGGCTCTCCTGAAATTTTGCCACCTATGTATGTCATAAGTGATGCTAGTATGTCACTAGCACTATTTATACTATCTGCAAACATTGCTTGACTTTTACTAATTAACGAAATGATTATTTTTATTATGAATAAAAATAGATTTCCAATCATACCTATTATGCCTATTTTTTTAGTTTCCTTTGAACGAATATCCATATCATTTTCCAAAATACCGCCTCCTATTGGACACACTTTGTAATTTGATTATATATAATCTTTTTTTAATAGTCAAACAAGGGGGTCTTAAAACGCCAATAAATTCATGTCAGTAATAATTATAAGATTTTAAAAGTCGCTCAACGAGCGACTTTTAAAATCTTGGCATAGTATAAAATATATTTTTTCTTATTTTAGGACAGCCTCATTTATTTAATCTCTTTGTCTAGTTCTGTCATAAAAAGCAAAAGCACATATTGCTGCAATTCCAACTATTGTGTATATAATTCTTGATAACCATGTAGCACTACCAAAAAGAGAATCTACTAAATTATAATTAAATAATCCTACTAATCCCCAATTTAATCCACCTATAATTACTAATGTTAATACAATTGCATAAAAAGCTTTCATCTAATCTCACCTCTAATTCTTGTATTATATTCGCAAGATTAGAGTTTGTATTTTTTACATTTTTTATTCATGCAGATTTTTCCAAAATTAATCTCTTAACAAAACATTATTTGTCGATTCATATTTTTTTAAAGCTTTTTGGCATATTAAAACAGTCAAAAGTATATATATGATTGCAACTGGTATTAATATCAACAATAGTGAAAAATCAAATGCTGATATTATTTTAATTGGTATAAACGCAATATATCCTGCTGGTACAACAGTATACATCAAAAATTTTATAATTCCAGAATAAATATTTTCTGGGTATGTGCAAAACGATATAAGCATTGTGTATGTATAAATATGTTCTACATTACTTGTATCTCCTACCCATACAGAAATGACTCTTAATATTACATTAGTACAAATAAAAAACAAAGCAGATACACACGACAAAATTATTAATAATAAAAATTTTGTCATATCAAATTGTACCGCAAATAAGCCTATTAAGAATCCATATAATAAATCTCCAAAAGCACTAAAATCCGAACTTGAAAGTAATGCATTAATTATTACATTTTTAGGTTGTAATAAAAGGATATCTATTCCACCATTTATTATATAATCACCTAATTTCTGCGCTCCTCCAAAAAAGAAGAAAGCAATGCCATAAGACATAGTTGGTATAGACCATAAATACAAAATATCATTCATTGTTATACCTTTTATATTGTCTCCGCTTACATCAAAAACTATATTCCAAAAAATCAAAAAGAAGAAATTGTTAATGAACATGAAAACCGTTTGAATAACAAAACTTTTTCTATATTCTATAGCTGCTTTCATATTTTTGATTACACTCATTTTTATAAACCTAAGATAACTTTTAGCCGCCGTTAGCATTGATCTTTTCAACTCCTTTCTTGTACATGATGGCAATTATAACTGTGCTTAATACTAATACAATTCCTTGCATTGTTATAAGCTTTATGCCTAAATTTAAATCAGGATGAACTAGTAATTTGCCTGGTGGATATACAATATATGTCGTTGGTAAAAATGACAATATTTTTTGAAAAATTCCACCATAAAATTCTATAGGAACAAAAACTAATAAAAATTGCATTTTTTGTATAAGCAACGCAATAGATCTATTTTCTTCCATACTGAATGCTGAAAGTCCGATTATTACTTCTAATAATATATTTAATATTACTGAAAACACTAACGATACTGTACAAAGTGTTATTCCTAACATCGAAAATTGAATACCATTTCCAAGCATTATAATCATCGCAATTGATACAATAATATTTACAGCTATCCTAATAATTGCTGTTGATTGTTCTGCCAAAATATATAATACATAATTAATTGGCTTCGAAAGCATAACTGCTACATCGCCATTTTTTATGGTAGTTGCAATTTCTTTATAACACCTATTAGAAGAATAGATAACAAACTCTGTAAGTATAATATATACAATTAGTTCTTCTCGAGTATATCCTACCAGGCTTCCATCTTTTATAATATAATCCCACAAAGCATTAAATACTAATATATGCACAAAAAAAGATATAATATTAAAAAAGTAATTTACAATAAAGGTTGTGTTTTTCTTTAATGAATATTTCATAATTTCAATGTACTTCTTCATAGTCATCACCCCTGCTTCGTGTAAATATCGTATATTACTTCTTCAAGAGAAACAGATTTTGATTCAACGTCAACAACTTTTCCGTATTTCAAAAATTCATTCAATACACTAGCTACACTGTTCTTGCTTTCATCAACACGTATTGTAACTTTATTGCCTTCTTTGCTATCAACATCATAATCAAAAGTCCTATCTTCTATATTTTCTTCATACGTTATCGTTATTATCTTTTCTCTCATATATTTTTCTTTTAACTTATTTATAGACTCATCAATTATAATTGTTCCTTTATCGATAATTATTACTCTATCACACATTTTTTCAACGTCACTAATGTCATGACTCGTCAAAAATACTGTTGTTTTTCTTCTTCTATTTATTTCTTTAATTAGTTCCCTAACTTTTTCTTTCACAACAATATCTAAGCCAATTGTAGGTTCATCTAAGAAAATAATTTCAGGTTCATGAATCAATATTCCTACAATTTCGCAAATCATTCTTTGCCCTAATGATAATTTTCTAACGGGTACATTTATGATTTCCTGAATATCAAACATTTCAACTAATTCATTAATTCTTTTCATTACAATTTCTTCATCAATATCATAAATTGCGCCATATAGTTTGTAAGTGTCAATTGCAGGCAAATGCATCCATAGTCCTGATTTTTGTCCGAACAAGCATCCAATTTTATATGCTAATTTTTTTCTTTGTGTAGTTGGATCTAATCCAGCAATATCTACTCTTCCTGATGTTGGATGCACAATACCAGTCATCATCTTAATTGTTGTAGACTTTCCAGCACCATTAGGACCAACAAATGCGACCATTTCGCCTCTATTGACTTGAAAACTAACACCTTTTACTGCTTCAAATTTTTCTTTTTCAGGTTTAAGATAACTCATTAATCCTTTTTTCTTCTTTGGTCTTTCGAACGTCTTACACAAGTTCTCAACTTTAATCATAAATTCCCCTCCTTTTTTTAGTCTGTATCATTACACAAATACAAAAAAACTCGCGAAAGAATCTTCATTAAGACTCCTCCGCGAGATAAACTCGTTTCTGTGTAAGCGCTTTCACGCTCTGTACTGCTCTGTTTTTGCATTAAGTACACTCCTAATACATCTATATCATAACATCGTTTCTAAAAAATGTCAACATAATTTTATTAGAGCACATCCTAATCCATAATTTTCTGCACCTTCAAATCTTCTAGAATGTACTAAATCCGGATTACACAAACTACAGATATTACTATCATATATATTTTCTTCTTTTATTCCCGCTTCCTCAAGCAACAATTTATTAATCAAGACATTGTCTATAAAATATCTTTGTTCTCCATCCTTAATTTCTCCAACAGAAATTATATCTTCTAATCTATCAGTATATCTAAATATTTCTTCGCACTCACTTTTTACATCGTCTTTAACTTCAAAATGACATTGTCTTATTGATGGACAAATGAAGCATAATATATTTTCCGGATTACAATCATACTCTTCTTTCATTACATTCACGGTATTATAAGCAATTTTATCAAAAGTTCCGCGCCATCCTGCATGAACATTCGCTATTACTTTTTTCTCTTTGTCATAAAACAAAATTAAAACACAATCAGCATTTGTTGTTGCGAGAATGATATTTTTTTTATTTGTAACTGCACCATCTATATTTGTAAAATTATCTGAAAAAATATCTGGTCTACAATCAGTTTTTTCTTCTATTACTACGACTTTATTAGTATGATTTTGATCTGGTCTAATCACATCTTTGTAGTCTATTTCTAACGTATCACATATTCTTCTATAATTATTTTCTACAAGCGATTCACCATTCTTTCTGTTAAAATCCAAACCACCAGTTTTTAGTGCATAACAATGAACAATATTTTCGTATTCCAATAATTTTCTAAACTGTAAATACTCTATATCATTTTTCTTTACATGTATAATATTCTCATTTGATAAATCTTTCATATATTCTCCTTAAGTATTTTTTTACAATCTTATCACACTCGTCGTATTTTAGCAATTACTACGCATATACTTTACTATAATATTTTTATTAAGGAGGTTTATGTGTCTAATTTAAAAATCTATGTAAAATCAATTCTTATTCCATTAATACTGGGGGCAATTGTTAGTTTTATTACATATCAATTTATTGATTACAATTCATTAGAACAACCACCACTTTCGCCACCTAGCTTTCTATTTCCAGTAGTTTGGACTATATTATACACACTTATGGGCGTATCTTATGGAATACTTAAATCAAATGGATTAGTAACACTTGAAATTAAGCTTATCTACTATTTGCAACTAGCAGTTAATCTATTATGGCCAATCGCATTTTTCGTTCTAGAATGGCGATTATTTGCTTTTATATGGTTATTACTTCTTATAATTTTAATTGTTATAATGATAATTAAATTTTACAATCAAAATAAACTTGCTGGTTTATTACAAATTCCATATTTGGTATGGTGTATATTTGCAGCGTATCTAAACTTTGGAGTATATTACTTGAACAGATAAGAATAGCTGAAATAAGAAAAAACAGTGTGTTAAAAGACACACTGTTTTTTCACACATTTACTATTCGTTATTCACCCTTCACTATTCACTGCTTTATCTTTGCACTCTTGCACTTGCTCCATTCATTAAGTTTTCAACTTCTTTTAAATTTGCCATTGATGTATCGCCTGGAGTTGTCATTGCTAATGCTCCATGAGCAGCACCGTAGTTTACTGCTTTTTCTGGATTATTTGTTGTCATTAATCCATATATAAGTCCTGATGCAAAACTATCTCCACCACCAACTCTATCTAATATTTCTAATCCTTTATAGTCAGCAGCTTTATATATTTTTCCATCAGCCCAACAAATAGCACTCCAATCATTTACTGTTGCTGTTTTAACTTCTCTTAATGTAGTTGCAACAACTTTAAAATTAGGATATGTTTCTACAACTTTTTCTATCATTTTTTTATATCCGTCTAAATTTAATTCTTTTAAATTTTCATCATTTCCTTCTACTTCGAAACCAAGACATGCAGTAAAGTCTTCTTCATTTCCTATCATTACGTCTACATACTTTGCAATTTCCTTATTTACTTCTTGTGCCTTTTCCTTTCCGCCGATTGCTTTCCAAAGTGATGGTCTATAATTTAAATCGTATGAAACTATAGTTCCATATTTTTTAGCTGTTTTTATAGCTTCGATTACAGTTTTTGAAGATTCTTCTGAAAGTGCAGCATATATACCACCAGTATGTAACCATCTAACTCCTAATGTTCCAAATATATAATCAAAATCGAAATCTTCTGGTTTCATTTTAGATATTGCTGTATGTCCTCTATCTGATGTTCCAACGGCACCTCTAACACCAAAACCTCTTTCTGTAAAATTAATTCCGTTTCTGCATTCTCTACCAGTTCCATCATAAGGAATCCATTTTATAAGTGATGTGTCCACACCACCTTGTAATATAAAGTCTTCTAAAAGTCTTCCAACTTCATTATCAGCAAAAGCCGTGATAACACCTGTATTCATTCCAAAACATCTTCTTAGTCCTCTAGCAACGTTATATTCTCCTCCACCTTCCCAAGCTCTAAAACTTCTAGTTGTTCTTATTCTTCCTTCGCCCGGATCTAATCTTAACATTATTTCACCAAGTGATACTTCGTCATATTTACAAGTATCTTTTGATTTTAAATTTAATTCCATTCTATTCACCTCTTAATTTATTCTTCTCTTGCTTTTTTAACAGCACTAACAAATTCTTCAGCCATTTTGGTTACCGCATCATAGTCTCCAGTTTTTGCTCCAGCTGTTAAATTGCTTCCTGTACCAACAGCTACTACTCCTGCCTTGAACCATTTATCAACATTATCAACAGAAACACCACCTGTTGGCATAAATTGTGCTTGAGGTAAAGGTCCTTTAAATGAGCTTATAATTGATGGACCAAATGCATTTCCCGGGAATACTTTTAAAATATCTACACCTAATTCTAATGCTTCTACTGCCTCTTTCACAGTCATAATTCCTGGCATAACTGGAACTCTATATCTATTGCATAGCTTTACTGTATCTGGATTTAAACTTGGACTTACAACAAATTGTGCTCCAGCTAAAATTACCATTCTAGCAGTTTCTGTATCTAATACAGTTCCTGCTCCAATAACTATATTTTTATCATCTTTGTATTTTTCTGATAATTCTTTTATTATATCTACTGCTCCTGGGACAGTCATTGTAATTTCAATAAAATTTATTCCACCCTTTACAATTGCATCAATAACTTTTTCTCCCTTTTCTTTATTTTCTGCTCTAACTACTGCAACAAGACCTTCTTGCTTCATCCTTGAAAGTAACTCTGTTTTTTCCATAAAAATTCTCCTTTCAATTTTCTTTGTATAAATTATACAACTAATTGAAAGGAGTCGCAATTGAAAGTATATTTTTAAATTAATAATTCTTCAATTAAATTTTTACTTGTTTCGTATCTTTGATTATAATCACCGCTAACAGAAATATATTGTATATTATTTCTGTCCAATATTTCTTTTAACTTTTTATTGTTTTCGGCTCTTACATCATCTTCGCCATAAGTTCTTGTACCATCTTGCACCCATTCAACATCAGGCTCTAAAAAGATATATAAATCATAATTATTTAGTGCAGAAATACATTCTGCAATTTGTGGAAAATGCACATCATAATCTGATGTTCCTTCAAATCCTAATTGGTAGTAATACAAGGTAATTAAAGAATCTGTATCAATAATCAAAACTTTATTTGCATTTGCTAATGCTTCTTTTTCAAGTTGCTTATGTTTAAATAAAATCTCAAAATAATGATATGGCTGCATGTTATCAATTCCACCAGCATCATCGCATATATAACGTCCTGCCTCTTCAACATATGCGGTGTTAAAATATTTAGCCAAATTACGTACAAGCGTCGATTTACCACAGCTTTCTGTACCAACAATACATACCTTTTTTGTATAATATTTCTTCACTACATTAGGCAAATATTCAAAATATTTATATGGATTTTGTCTTATTTGAGTTGAAGAAATATTCAAATTACTTCTTGGGATATAAACAACCTCGCTACCTTCGTATAATTTCTCCCAAATGTTTCTACCTTGATAATCATCACCAGAAAAAACCACATCAATTGGTTGGCCAATATATGTTTTAATATCTTCAGCACCTTTTTCCCAATCGTAACTCTCTTTCGAATCATTATTGTCAAATATTTCAAAAACTTCGACATTTTCCATATCATTCGTTACGTTTTTTAGCCACATAAATCTTTCTTTATGAGATATTTCGTTTTTAGATTTAGTTACACTTAGAACAACATATAATTTCTCGCATTGGTTTGCCGCTATAATGATATTATTTACATGACCTAGATGTAATGGATTGAAGGAGCCGCCGTACATGCCAACTTTATACTTCATTCTTCTTCACCTTCCTTGCTTCTTTCTCCCATTTAATACACATAATTATCGAGTTACCTAAATAAATTATCCACATAAGCAACGTTGCCATATTATCACTACCTGCCATAAAGTTGCAAAACCACATGTATACACTAAATACATTTACAGCAATCCAAATCCACCATTGTTCTGAATACATCTTTACAGAAACTATCATTGCAACTACAGAAGAAACTGTTGTAAAGCTATCTACAAAAGGCATTGCATCTCCCATTACTTTTAGAATTAAGCCATATACTATCGTTAAAGCAATCATAGCAAGAAGCGCTAAAATTCTTGATCTATTAGTCATGTGAAGTTTCTTTACTTCATGTGTTTCTTTATTCATATTTTTGCTCCATATATAGAACCCAACAAATTGCATTGGAACATAATATAAAGCATTTAACATTGTTTCTCCATATAATTTTGCTTGATACGAAATTATTGCATACAATACACAATTAACTACACCAAATATATATGCAGATAGTTTTCCTTTTCCGGTACATACAACACAAGCTACACCCGTTGTTGCACTTATAATTCCCATTAAACTATCATTCCAATAAATACTAAGTCCAATTATAACTGCACACGCTAACATAAACCACAACACTTCAAACTTTTTCCAACCCGTTATTTCATTTTTTACTATCTCTTTTAGTTTCATATTAATGCCCCCTTCTTTCTTATTATCGTTTTGTTACTATCATATTAATACCATCATTGGTATTTGTCAATAGTTTTTTCAATTTTTTAAAAATAAATTAGACGGACTCTTGCGGCACGCAATTGTGCCACAAGAGTCCGTCCCAACTGGCTTATTTTTCTATTTCTTTACTCAATTTATTAATAGCCTTAGTTTCTATTCTTGATACATAGCTACGTGATATACCAAGCATTTGTGCTATTTCGTTTTGTGTCTTTGCTTCTTTTCCATTTAGCCCGAATCTAAGTTCAATAATCATCTTTTCTCTGCCCTTTAATACCTCTTCTATTTTTTTATACATTTTCTTTATTTTCATTTTCATATCTATTTCATCTTCAATACTTGCAGAATCGTTTTCTATAACATCAATAAAAGTTATAACATTTCCTTCTTTATCTTGCCCTATTGCTTCATTTAGAGATACTTCTTGCTGACGCTTCTTAGAAGCTCTAAAAAACATCAAAATTTCATTTTCTATACACCTCGCTGCATATGTTGAGAGCCTTGTGCCTTTATTCCCTTTAAAACTGTTTATAGCTTTTATAAGTCCTATGCTTCCAATAGAAATTATATCCTCTTGTTCAACATTTGAATTTATATATTTTTTCGCAATATGCGCAACTAGTCTTAAGTTTCTTTCAATTAAAATTCTCTTAGCATCTTCATCTCCATTTTCATATAGTTCTAAATATCTACTTTCTTCTTCAGGTGTTAGTGGTTCTGGAAACAAGTTATAGTTTGAAACATATCCCACCAAAAAGAAAAAATCTTGCATCGAAGCAAATATTGAAGATAAACCTACCAATAAAGGCACCTCCTAAAGCCCAAAATAAATACAGTAATATATATTCATTTCTAGCATGTCAGGTGCATGGCATAAAAAAATAGTGCCGCCCAAATTGGACGGCACCATTATCACCGAATAATAATATTATACAGCCACACAAGAAACTTTGAGAGATAGCTAAGAATCCAAACTGCAATCTTATCAATAAATTCTACCTGAAGTCCACAGGCATTCAAAATTGTAGCTACACCAACAATCACAGCAGCAAGAATAAGAATACCAATAACCACGGTGAACAGAGCCTTGAAGAACTTGATGATAGCATTGAACATTTTACATTTCCTCGCTTTCTTCTTCGTTGTTGAATTTATTCGAAAGATTCTTAAAATCTTTTTCCAATCTAATGCATATTGTCCCTAGAATGAAAAAGGATACCATAGAAATAATTGAAATATAAAGCAATATACTGTTTTGAGCTTCAGTAAGTTGAATCGTTTTATTCCACATCATTAAACTTGATGTAATCATAATAAGTCCATCCATTGCTGTTAGAATTGAAAGAATGTTAAATTTGGCATTTCTTTTGTTGACAATCTCCCAAACGTTCGAAAACATCATCATAAAAAGGCACATAAACATCATACACGTTACAATCAATAGCGGTGTACCAAAATCAATTATATTAGAAAGTAACCACACACTACATACTGAAAAAGCAATAGGAATTATATTCACAAAAAGCGCCCGCTTCCACATTTGACTTTCTCCTCCTCGAACATTTTAATAAAAACATTCTACTTATCACCATTTTTGTATACATAATATACCACAGATTCGCGAAAATTGCAAGAAAAATGAGCACCGATTCCGCAGCGCTCATTTTAAAACATCTTTTTATTTATTGTTTAGCTCTTTATTCAACTTATTTGCTAACATTTTTTGCTTAATTAAGTTTCCTACATATAAAATTACAGCTGCAACTACATATACAATTATTAATGTATTATCTTCTAAATAGTATAGCTCTGCTCCACCAAAATCAATAATAGTTTCAAAAGCATTTTGGGTAAAATGTCCTAAAATAATCATATATATATGATTTACAAGTATAATTATTGCAATCAATATTGCAAATGCGATTAACAATTCTATAACCGCTTGTTTGATATTTGCCTTTTGAATAGCAATCACATAAATTACAATTCCCAATGCAACTCCCATAACAACTGATGTAACATACACATGCACTCTATTTTCGCTTTCAAATCTTTTAAGTAATATTTCTGTCAAAGCTCTTGTTGGAATATCTTTTTCCCATTCTTCTTTTTGTTGTTCAACATTATCATAATATCCTTGTATAACTTCTTGATCATATTGACTTACAACTTCTTTAAATTTTTCATGGTTTTCATGAAGTCCAGCTACACTTTCATATGCTGTATATGTATTAAAATCTCTTACAAAAGTCATTGTTGCACTTACAAAAACAGATACTATAACTGTACACAAAATTGTTAATAGCATTTTCTTTAGTGAGAATCCTTTAAACATTTCTTTTAATTTCATGTTACTCACTCCTTTCTTTCAAAAACTTCATTATTTCAGAAGTTTTTCTTTTAGACACGTTCTCCTCCGAACCGTCCTTAAATTTAACTACTATTCTACCTATTATGCTAGTATTAAAACACTTTACATGATTTATATTTACAATTGCTGAATTTGATATTCTTATAAAATCTTTT
The DNA here is from genome assembly GCA_017521465.1 of Clostridia bacterium. GTDB lineage: Bacteria > Bacillota > Clostridia > TANB77 > UBA1234 > RGIG6291. The sequence goes on from JAFXCN010000025.1 coordinate 117,830, forward strand.
ATCGGAAGAACTTCTTCTAAGTAATATAATTTTTCTTTTATTTTATAAATTCCATCTTTTGTTTTACAAAAGTTATTTTTGTCTTCACTAAAAAACATTATTATGTCTGAAGTGTTTATTAGAAAAATATCATTATCTTGCATACCTACAATTTGTTTTAAGTTTTTTGTTGCTTTTGCTTGTAACTCGTTTTCTAATCTTTGAACTTCTTCAGTCCTTTCAGGAGCATTTATGCAAATTTCTATATTTTGGTATTCATTTGAGATATTTGTACGTACTTTAATATCCATTTAATCCCTCCTCTTGATATTATTATAGCTATAAATTCTAGTATTTTCAACGATTTGAAAGTTTTTTAAGATAAGTGTATTAATTTTTAAGATAAACGGAAAAAGTAGCATTAAAAATGCTACTTTTTCTAATAATTTCGTATACATTATTAAAATAGTCCTTTAAATCGTTGCTCATACTCATTACGATTGGCAATATATCCTTCTAGTGTTTTTATCTGATATTCAATGTTTTTGATATCATTTTGAGATATATTCCTTCTCCACTCTAAAGGCAAGTTTAAACACCTTTTGGCCAAAGTATTTGCCTTGTTTTTTAATTTAAAAATCATATCTGATATTTCTAAATCGGATAAACTACTTACAATGCCATAATCAATAATTGTATCGTTTTCACGCCAAAATGTGACTGATTTTTCGTCCTTAAACTGTTCTATATAGTCTCCTGACGAATAAGCTTCTTGTAGGTTATCAGCAATATACCGAGGTACACTACCCAAAAACAATATATCTCTAACTTCAACATATGCCACGGTGTCTTTTACTATCTTCATAATGTTTCTACCTCTCTTTCATGCAATTTAATTAATGAATCTTCTGCTTTTACGGTATTCTCTAAACACAGACATAGTATCACGATTCTTAATAATTTTCAATCACTTTCTCTAAAAATATCTTACCGTCAAATGCACCTCGTTTGCTAGATTTCTCGTTTGCAATGATGATCACTTCTTGTAATGTTTTTCCTTCTAATTTAGCCAGTGCTTTTATTACTTCTAACATATCTGCTAGTTCTTCTACTCTAGCCTCACCACTTGACTCTAATACTTCTTTATATTCTTCACTTAATTTCTTTTCTAATTCAGTTTTGTATTCATCATCACCTAATATCTTTATAATAGGTTCTTCGCCTTTAGCTTTTATGATATTAGGAATGTTGTCTCTTACTAATTTATTATAGATTCTTTCCATTTGCTTAAATTTCCTTTCTACATTCTCACTTCATATTTTAAATAATTATTAGATAAATTTAATGTAGATTTATTTATAATTTTATTGCAAGGAATTAAAAACATACTTTTTTCTTCTGTGAATATAAACAAATAATCTACTTTAGTATCAACTACGGTTTTGTATGTATCTCCTTTAGTTCCTCCACAGCTTTTTAATGCTACTTGATAAATTCCATACTTTGTTTTGCAACCAGTAGCTTTTACTTGAACTGTATTTAAAACATTATTCTTTTCAATTATTAGATCATAATCTTGTGTATCATTTAAAGGAATAGATACTGTATAATCGTTAGAAGTAAAATATGCAATTGCCATTCCTAAACCAGTATTACCTTTTTGTTTATTTGTATTAAAATACATTATCTTCCTCCTTAATGCGCAAACAAATGTTCTTTGAACTTTTAAAATAAAAAGCGTATTATTTCTAACACGCTTCTTGGTGGGCAGAGGTGGATTCGAACCACCGTACTCAATGAGAACAGATTTCTTTACCACTACAATTTTCATTGCCACTAGTGTTTGTGGTCTGGACTTTTTCTTTGTCTTTAAATTAAGACACCCGGTATAAAGTCTCTACACTCAGTATTTCTACTTAGCTCGAGATTGCCATCAGCATTACCTGTTAAGGTTTCCTCGAATTAGCCAGGTTTTCACTACAAAATCACTTTTGTAGGCTGCAATTCTTCTACAGTCTGCCGCCTTTAGCCACTCGGCCATCTACCCATATTCAACTTGCCACAAGAATTTTTGTGGTGGAGATTCAGGGACTCGAACCCCGGACCGACCGGTTATGAGCCGGTTGCTCTAACCAACTGAGCTAAATCTCCATCAGTTGACACAAGTGAAATTATAACGTATATGATATGAATTGTCAACAAAAATATTAAAATATTTTTAAAAAATATAACATGTCAGTAAATATCAATTTTAGTCTTCAAATCCGCATATATTATGTATATTAAAGGACTTTATTTCCACAAATAAAGTCCTTTTTAATATCCCCTATTCTTTATTCAAATAAAGTTTACAGCAGCATTTGCTCTCTTCTCTCATCTTTTTGCATGGGCAAATTGTATCTTCATTTTGTGTTAACACACATGGACAATATCCGCCTTTTTTTTCTAAACCTAATAGTATTTTTTCAACATGCTCCGCATTTGGATTTAATATCATATTTGGATTAGCTTGTAATCCTTTTTCTATAACTTCATTCATACTATCTCTCCTTTACTAAACTCCTCTTAATATCGTTGGTATAATCTCATTACAATCTTCACACATTTCAGTCATTTTTTCATTCGAGTATGGGATTACACTTTTATCATGGTCAAAATATTTTTGTAAAACATATTTTTTTGCACCAATTTCTTTTAAATATTTTGCTATTTCTAATACATTTTCTGTATTCACATACTTAGGATATACAGTTGTCCTAAATTCATAATTTATTCCACTATTTAATATCAAGTTTGCGGATTTTTTAATTTTATCAACATCAACTTTTATTTGAGTAATTTCGTCATAATTATTAAAGTCATTCTTTATATCCATTCCGATATAATCTATTTTATCCATTACTTTTTCTAATATTTCTGGTGCATAACCATTCGTATGTATTCCTATTACAAAACCATTTTCATGTAAAATATTTATATATTTCTCAAAGTCCTTATGGAAAGTACATTCTCCTCCAGATATTATTACATGATCTATAAAATCTTTTCTTTCTAATAGTTTTGGTAATATTTCTTTTTCAAAATCTAATTCTTTTTCTTTTAACAAACCACGATTGTAGCAAAATTCACAATCAAAATTGCAAACACCTGTAAATAATGTTGTACATATATTATCAGGGTAATCTATCATGCTAGACCATATTACTGACTTAATCATTTTATCCTCCGTTTTTCGTTAATAAAAGCCTAGAATAAAATTCTAGGCTTTATATTTTGTAAAGATTATATTTTTACTATATTTTTTAGTTCTTCTATATCACCTGAATATATTTTACCATTTACTTCTACTGCTGGCATTTGCTCTATATCTAAACTAACCATTTTAGCTCTAGCCATAAAATCTTCTTCTACATTTGTTTCTGTATAATCGATATGGCTTAATTTCATATATGATTTTAATTCTTCACACATTGGACAATTTGGTATTGTATATGTTTTTATCATTTTATTTTTCCTCCTTAGTTTGCTTGTCTAACTTCATCATTTTCTTTTGCAACTTGCTCTCTATCGATATTTTCTCTTAATCTATCTGCAAGCTCTGCTCTCTTACCACTATTGAATTTATCAATAAATACATAGTATCCTGTTATTCTTGTAACTCCTCTTAGATTAATGCTTCCACATTTTGGGCATTGATCTAATAATCCGTTACTCTTTGTATGACAGTCATGACAAATTGTGTATTCTGGTGAAAGAACCCATTGAACACATTTTGTTTTATACCATGTTGTTTCTAATAAATTGTATATAGCTTTTGGGCTTGGCACATTATTTCCAGACCAAATATGTATCATACTTCCGGCTTCAACTAATGTATGGAACTTAGATTGTTTTTGTAATCTTGTTACATAGTCTACATCGCTATCAGCTGCAAAGTGAACTGAGTTTGTATAATACACTCCAAAATTATTTTCTTTATGATAAGCAGCTTCTCCATATTTCTTAATATCAAGTTTTGCAAATCTACCTGCTGTACTTTCAGCTGGTGTTTCTTCTAATTTTAGAGCTATGCCATATTTTTTAGATAACTCTTTTGTTTGTTGATACATGAATGAAACAATTTCTAATCCTAACATATATGCTTCATCTGATTCATGTAATTGCTCTCCAATTAAATTGTATACGCATTCATTTAATCCAACAATTCCTATTAGATAAGAAATATTCTTTAATCTTATATATGCTTTACCATCCATTCCTTTTGTATAGAATGAAAGTGGTGAATTTTCTTGACTTGCAACTCTCCAAACATAATTTTGTCTTTGAACATTAGCTCTAGCTGCCATTTCCATTCTTAGTCCTAATTCTTTGTAGAAAGCTTCTATATTCTTTCCAACCTTTAATGGAATGTTTGGCATGTTAATTGATACGTTTTGTCCACCAACAAATCTTAATTCTTCAGGAGTATTTATTAACTTTTTATCCTCTTCTGAGAAATCTATTTTCAATCTACAACATTGTGAAACTGAAAAAGCATTTCTATCAAATATGAAATATGGACAACCATTTTTACTTGACGATTCACAAGCAACCATTAACAATGCTTTTGTTTTTGGATCTGTGAAACATTCTTCATTTATATGTAAGTTAATCTTAGGGAAAGCAAATGGCATTCCATCTGCGTCTCCTTCACCAACAACTTCTAATATAGCTTTAGCAAATAATCTTGCTTCTTTAGCAAAATCTTTATATGTTAAAATTCTATAACCTTTTTCTTCTGCAAAAGCTTTTGTTTCTTCTTGAGTTTCAAAAGTATATATGTTATCTAATTCATCAGTTACCATATATTGTCCTTTTGCTCCCATAGCATAAACAGTTTCATAATGATGTGGAATTGAAGCATACACATTGAAATCTGAGAATGCAACTTGTCCACCTCTAGCTCCTGCAAGTTGTGATAAATCAAATATTAATGTTTGTGCTAATTGTTTGATTTCTTTGTATGGCATATTAACTAGTAATGGTGCAAAAAATACGTTTACCGCTTCCCAACCAATTGCTCCAGCAAATTGTCCTTGTAAAAATTGTGTGAATGAACAAATGTGTCTTGCTAAAACATTTGCGCTGTTTGCTGGTTTTGAGTTTGATGGTATTGTAGGAATGTTTTTTATACCATTTTTCTTAACATACTCTGGTGAGTGTCCACTACAATAAAATCTATCTATCATTCCTAAATCATGAATATGAATTTCTCCTGATAGATGTGCTTCTGATATGTCTGAATCAAAAACATTTTTCAAAGCATACTCTTTAAGAATTCTTTCTGCTAATGTTAAATTAATTGATTCAGGGTTATGAGCTGTATTACCATTTTCTTTATTAGCATGTTCAATAATTTCTGTAATGTTATAAAATGGTATTATTGCTTCTGAATTGTTTTTTAATTCTTTGTTAAAACCTTTTTCTAGTAAAACATTGTTTACCATTGATCTTATAAGCGATGTGCTTACTACTGAAAGATTTGCACCTTTCAATTTTTCAGTTACAGTTTCTGCAACTTCTTTCGCTTGTGCCTTATCACAATGTGCTTCTCTGATAAGTGCATCAACAATAGCTGTTTCGTCATACTCTTGTCTTTCTGCTTTCGCTGCCGAGTCAACCATTAGTGCGATGTCTAACGCATTATTTTCTTTCTTTAATTTTATTACGTTCATTTTTACGCCCCCTATATGTAGTTTTATTCCCTGCCTAGCTCTTTTTCTTTTGTTTACGTTATTAACATCTTTCTTCTTTTGTAATTTTTGTTGGCTAACTTTTTTAATCCTCGTTAGTTACCATTCATTAATTTATATTTTAACATAGTATTTTTTTTAATCAATAAATTTTGACAAAATTTTCAGATAAGTTTTTAAGAAATATTTTATGTATATACTCACTATTTGCAAAGGGTTGCTGGTTTTTACAAAATACAAAAACAGAGTATAAATCTATTATGTTTTCTATCGTTAACATATGTAAATTTATACTCTATTTTTCGTAAATTTATTATTTAATTTTTATACTACTTAATATATATTCTACTTGTTTTTCATTTTTTAACATTTCGTCCTCTACTCCATATACAGAAAAAATCAGATCATATTCTTCCATTGGAATTATTATTGTTTTTTCCTTATTTAATTGATTCAATGATTTTATTTCCGCTGTATATTTTCCACAAACTTTTTTGGAAACTTCTATAATTTCAGACTTTGTATTTTCTAATACACAATCATAATTTGCCGCTTCTAACAATCCTGCATAATCATCTATTTTTTCAACTATATCAGTAGGACTTAAGAAATTTTTTTCAAATTTATATATCGCTATTCCAATACCATTTTTATTACTTTTAAAAGCTATATTTTTTTCTTCAGATTTAATTTGTTCATAATGTATTGGAGCTTTAAATGTTATATTAAATTCATTTAAAGAATATTTTTTATTAAAATTAGGATATATTAAAACAAGTACAGTTCCTACAATTATAATTAGAATCAAACATAATAAAATTTTTAATATTTTATTCATTTTTACACCTCTACACTGATTATATATTTTCTTTTATATATTGTAAATCTTTATTTTTCTGTTATAATTCTTATAGTTAATAGTAAGGAGTGATTTTATGGCTTTTGACGGAATTATTACTAGTGCCATGGTAGCTGAATTAGATTCAATAATAGTTGATAGTCGTGTTGAAAAAATATATTTACCAAACAAGAACGAAATTATTCTTTCTCTTAGAAAAAACAGAGAAAATTTAAAATTACTTTTTTCAATAGACGCATCAAATGCAAGATTTCATATTACAAATACTTTAAAAGAAAATCCTGCTAAACCACCACAATTTTGTATGGTTTTAAGAAAACATTTACAAGGTGCTAAATTATTAAAAATAGCACAGTATGGATTAGATAGAGTTATAGAATTTGTTTTTGAAAATATCGATGAACTAGGAGACATTTCAAGAAAAAGTTTATATGTAGAACTAATGGGAAAATATAGCAATATAATTTTAGTAAATAATACAAAAAAAATTATTGATAGTATGCGCCATGTTGACTCAACGATGTCTTCTATAAGAGAAGTTTTACCAGCAAGAGATTATATTTTGCCTACCACACTTGATAGAAGTACTTTTATTGGAATGGATTATGATCACTTTCTGGCAACACTGCAAGTATCTCTGATGACACCGACTACAAAGGAAAATGATTATGCTGGATTAATTTCAAATCAATTTGTTGGTTTCAGCAGATTGTTTGTACAAAACTTATTAGATTTTTGTAATTTCGAAAATACTTTTACTAACGAAAATACTCGAAAAATGTTTACATCTATTTCTATCTTGCTTAACAATTGTAACAATAGATTAGTAAAACTAATAAATATAGGAAAAGATTATCACATTGATTTAAATGACTATTCTACATCCTCTACTTTACTTTCTGAATTTTTAGATAAATTTTATAATGAAAAAGAAAACAAAAACATTTTACATGGATATAAACAATCATTATCAAGAGAAGTATTAAATCAAAAATCGAAATACGATAAAAATTTGAAACGTGTAAATGAAATAATTGCAGAATCTAAAGATATGGAAAAATACAAAGAATATGGAGAACTACTAAGTTCAAATATTTATAGAATGCAATCAGGATTAAAAGAGATTGAAGTCGAGAACTTCTTTGATAATAACAATCCAATTATTATTCCACTAAACGAATCTTTTTCCCCATCTAAAAATGCACAACAATATTTTAAGAAATATACAAAACTAAAAAACAGTCTAATGCATGCCAATACTCAAAAAGAAGAATATGAGAACAATTTAGATTATCTTGAAAATATACTGTATCAGATAGATGAGTGTGAAAACGTTAATGACGTTGAAGAAATTCGCAAAGAGTTAATTGATGAAGGATACATTCATTCAAGTCCTTCAAAAAAGAAAAAAGTACAGGAAGTTTCATTGCCACACAAATATGAAATGAATGGAATTGAAATTTTAGTTGGGAAAAATAATATTCAAAATGAAAAACTTACACTAAAAGAATCTAAGAAAACATATACATGGCTACACACAAAAAATGTGCATGGAAGTCATGTGATTATAAAAAGTGACGAAGTTCCAGATGATGTACTTTTATATGCGGCTGGGCTTGCTGTAAAACACAGTCAAGGCAAGGATTCTAGCAAAATTGAAGTTGATTATACTTTAGTAAAAAACGTAAGAAAATTACCTGGTGGGAAACCTGGGAAAGTGACATATACGAATTATAAGACGATAGTAATTTAAGCGTACATACATATTCTTTTCAACAGACATATGTATTCAACTACTGTAACGCAGTTCGCTTCCGCAGACGGCCGCTACGCGGGTGGCAATTCGCCTTCTTCCGTCAGCGGAAGTGCTTCCTTCGGAAGCTTTGATACTCACATAAGTTCGAAAAAGACAAACAAGCTACTGGAAAATTAATTTTCCAGTAGCTTGTTTATTTCTTCCTCCACTTTTTTTATTGCATCCGGTTTGCCTATTTTTTTTGCGTTTTCGCCCATTGTTTTTAATTTTTCTTTTTGTGACATTAGTTCATTTATTTTATTTATAAGTATTTCTGTTGTTAAGTCTTTTTCTTCAATTATAATTCCCGCTTCTATATTCTCTAATGTTTTAGCATTATAGTATTGATGATTTTCTGCAGCATGAGGAAATGGTATAAGTATTGACGCAAC
>JAFXCN010000001.1 GCA_017521465.1 Clostridia bacterium
TAAATATTTAATTGTTTTTAACGCTTCACGAATTCTTCTATCGTCTGTGATTTCTCCATTTTCATCTTGTGGAACATTAAAATCACATCTTACTAAAACTTTTTTACCAGCAACTTCTATATCCTCAACACTTTTTTTATTTAACATACTATTTAAACTCCTTTCTTAAGACAAAGTTAGGAGCGAGAAAAACTTTTCGCCGCTCCTTTCTCTTACAAATTATTTATTATCTACAGAATGCATATAAGCAGCTAGATCTAATAATTTATTTGAATAACCCCATTCATTATCATACCAAGCAACTAATTTAACGAATGTGTCTGTTAATGCGATACCAGCTTTTTCGTCAAATATTGATGTTCTTGAATCATGTATAAAGTCAGAAGATACTAATAATTCATCAGTATATCCTAATATTCCTTTTAATTCGCCTTCAGAAGCTTCTTTAACAGCTGCACATATTTCTTCATATGTTGCTGGTTTTTCTAGGTTAACTGTTAAGTCAACAACTGAAACGTCTATTGTTGGAACTCTGAATGCCATACCTGTTAATTTTCCATTTAATTCTGGAATAACTTTACCAACAGCTTTAGCAGCACCTGTTGATGAAGGTATTATATTTGCAGCAGCAGCTCTTCCGCCTCTCCAATCTTTTTTAGAAGCACCATCAACTGTTTTTTGAGTAGCAGTTGTTGAGTGAACTGTTGTCATTAATCCATCTTTAATTCCAAATTTATCATGAATTACTTTAGCTAAAGGAGCTAAACAGTTTGTTGTACAAGAAGCATTTGAAACGATGTTCATTTCTGGTGAATATGTTTCGTTGTTTACACCCATAACAAACATAGGAGCATCTTTAGATGGTGCACTTATAACTACTTTCTTTGCTCCACCTTGTAAATGTGCATTAGCTGTTTCAAGTGTTGTGAATACTCCTGAACATTCTAATACATATTCAACTCCAACTTGTCCCCAAGGAACATTAGCTGGTTCTTTTTCATTGAATACTTTTATTCTTTGACCGTTTACTACTAAATCTCCGTTGTCTGCATATACTTCACCTTTAAATTGTCCATGAATTGAATCATGTTTAATCATGTACACCATATATTCAACATCGATAAATGGATCATTGATTGCTATAACATCAATTCCTTCTTTATCAAACGATGCTGAAAATGCTAAACTTCCTATTCTACCAAAACCATTAATACCTGCTTTAACTGACATAAAAAATTCCTCCTTACATTTTTTAAGAAAACTTAATTATTTTCTATTTTTTTCACACTAAATTCTATATCATTTTACCCATATTTGCAATAGTTTTTCATACCAAATTTTGTGTTTAATACATAACAAAAAGCAACTGTCTCTAGTGTTTACAGAAACAGTCGCCATAAATTATGCGAATAATTTTAATATTTCTTCTTTTTTATTCATTATAGCATTGTAGCCTATTTTTATACATTCCCCAAAATTATCAACCGAAAGCAAATCTGCACCAGGAACAGCTATATTTGTACATATGTCCGCCAGCTTTTTAGATTGTTCCATTCTATCATATGAAAAAATATCACAGGTGCGAAGTAAAATTGCAAGTAAATCTTTTTTAGGAATATATTCATCTAATTCAAAGGTTAATGCCAAAATTTTGTCTGCTCCCATTGCCTTTAATGGTTCTGTTGGTAAATTATTTTTAGTCCCACCATCTATTAAATTATAATCTTTATAATTGCATGTGGGAAAAAGTCCCGGAAACGCAGTACTTGCTCTAATAGCAATATCTATAGGTGCATCATCAATATAAATGTATTCGTTATTTAAATCACTTTGAAAAATTTTCGATGTGAATATTACTTCTTTTGTTGTTATTGTATCTACAGCAATAATAGAAATCGGAAGTTTTACATCTGACATTAAGTCTATTCTTTTTTTCTTTGCAACTTCTTTTAAAAGTAGTTGTAATTCTTTTGTATTTATTACACCATCTATTTTAGCAATACCAGATTTTAAAAAGCTTATGGCACCTTTAGACAATTTAGTTAAATCAAATTTAGTAAACTTCTTATAATAATTCTTTATAAGTTCTTCCATTTCCTCAAATGTACATCCCATGGCATACATAGAAGCAATCATAGAGCCAGAACTTGTTCCAGAAACCATATCAAATTTTATCCCTAATTCGTCTAATGCTTTTAATGCACCAATTTGCGCAACGCATTTTAGTCCACCACCTGCAATAGCTAATCCTTTCATCTTTTGTTCAACATCCTTTCACTATATTGAAACTTCGTCAACAGTAATATTCTTTTGTTCACCTGTAATCATATTTTTAAGTGTAACAGTATTTGTGTTTAATTCATCTTCACCTATAATTATTGCATAAGGAATATTTTGTTTATTAGCATAATTCATTTTCTTTTTCATGTTTTTATTTTCAAGGTATATTTCAACATTTATTCCTTTGTTTCTAAGTTTTGTAGCAACTTCAATAGGATATGATAAGTCATCTAGCATTGGTATTATTACAATATCAGAAATTGATTTTTTAGTATCCTCTTTCATCAAATTATATTCATTTAAAATATAGAATAATCTTGTCAAACCAATTGATATACCTACACCAGGTAATTTCTTATTTGTATAATATTCGGCAAGATTTTCATATCTTCCGCCAGAGCATACACTACCTATTTCTGGATGCTCATCTAGAATTGTTTCATATACAGTTCCTGTATAATAATCTAAGCCCCTCGCTATACTTAAATCAACCATATAGTAATTATCTGGCACACCAAAAGCTTTAACATATTTCAAAATTTGTTCAAGTTCATTTACACCTGTATTGAATGTTTCGTCTTCAATATTAAGACCTTTTAAATATTCAATAACATTTTCTTTTGTTGTAACAAATTCTATGATTCTTTCAATACTATCTTCACTAACACCTTGTTCTTTTAGCATTTCTTTTATAGTATCTTTTCCAACTTTATCTATCTTATCGATAATCCTTAATATATCAACAATTTTATCTTGTAAATCAAGCGCATTGAAAAATCCGCTTAATATTTTTCTATTATTCATTCTTATTGTGAATTTACCAAAATCTAGTTGTGAAAAAATATTATAAATAATACTTGGAATTTCGGCATCGTTAACTATTCCTAATTCTCCATCACCAATAATATCTATATCACATTGGTAAAACTCTCTATATCTACCTCTTTGAACTTTCTCTCCACGATAAACTTTTCCAATTTGATATCTTCTAAATGGGAAAGTAATATCATTATAATTTTTAGCAACATATTTAGCTAAAGGTACTGTCATATCAAAACGTAAAGATAAATCTGTTTCGCCTTTATTGAAACGATAAATTTGTTTTTCTGTTTCTCCACCAGCTTTAGCTAAAAGTACTTCTGAACTTTCAATTATAGGAGTATCTATAGGTAAAAATCCAAATTGTTCGTAAGTATGACGGATAACATCCTTAATATGATTAAATTGTATTTGTTCGTGTGGTAATAACTCCATAAATCCTGGTAATGTTCTTGGTTCTACTATTCTTTTCTTATCCATCTAAAATCACTCCTTATCTGCATAATTTTACTACAAATACCACATTTCGTCAACTTGAATTATTTTAGTTCAAATAGTGCACTACCTTTTCCACTTTCCGATGTAATCGTTGCTATTGCGCCATTTATTATTGTCATTTGTGGTGGTTTGTGTCCTATATCTGCATCTACTATTATTGGAATATTCATTCCATCAAATGCTGTTTTTACTGCTTCATGGAATGTTAAACCTGTACCACTAATATCTAACATCGTTCTACCAAACACTATACCTTTTGTATGTTCAAACCATCCCATTTCTTTAAATTTCCACATTACTTTTATTATATCTTCACATGATAATTCACAATTATCAAAATACCATATAATTCCGTCTTCTTTGTATTTTTCAATAAAGCCCAATACATTTTCATATTTAGTTCCAGCAAGATGATTTATTAAGTCTAAACATCCACCTATTATTCTGCCTTTGATTTCTATTTTTTCTTCACCATTTAAATTTATCCAATTTACTTTTGAATCTAAATTAAATAATTCATTACCTGTAGTTCGTTCTACTCGTCCATTTTCATATGCTTCAAAGCTTATTTGTTCTACTAAATTTCCTTTTAATATTTCCAAATTATTCTTTATTGATTCATGCCATTCTTCCATAGCATATATTTTAAAATTATATCCATATATTGTTGCAATATCTAATAATGTTGTTATTGCAAATGATATTCCTGTTACATCTGAAAAACCTTGTAGCCATTTAGGATTATTTTTTATCACATCAAAGTCTATATATGGCAACATTTCAACTAAAAATTCTCCGCCCGCCAAGCAAACAATGCTATCCACATCATTATTCTCAAATAATGATTCTAATTCTTTTGCTCTTGTTTTTGCATCTGAACTTCTTACACCAAAACTTGTTCTACAGTTTGGTGTTTCAATTATATTAATTCCAAGTTTATTAAGCTTTTTAGTTGCATTTTCTATTCTAAAAATATCTATCTCATCACCAGCTCCTGCTGATGGCGCTGTAACTCCTATAGTTCCATTATTATTTAAAAATTTTGGGTATATCATATATTCACACTCCTTATTATAAATAATAAAGAATATTGAATAGTGAATAAATATTCTCTATTCTTTTTTCTTTATTCTCTACATCACTATACCATACTCCACCTAAATTGTGTAGTTATATTAAATTTATACTTGCACATTAAAAATGCTTATGCTATAATTAAAAAGCATTTAGAAACATGCCCGAGTGGCGGAATGGCAGACGCACACGACTCAAAATCGTGCGGGAAACCGTGTGGGTTCAAGTCCCACCTTGGGCACCAAAAAGAAACGACAATTTTCGAAAGAAGATTGTCGTTTCTTTTTGTACTATTCACTATAAACTATTCACTCTTCACTATTCATCAAAATTGTCGTTTCTAGTGAATAACTAATAGTGAATAGTGAATAATATTAGTTTCTTATCCATATTATTCATAAATTTTAATCTTTCATCCTTAAAACATACTTTTTCTGTTCCTAAACGACAATTTTCGAAAGAAGATTGTCGTTTCTTTTTGTACTATTCACTATAAACTATTCACTCTTCACTATTAGTTAAAATTCATTTTTTTCCAGTCGAATCAATTTTACGTCGAACACATTGCGTTTCGCATTCGCGCAACACCCTGTGGGCCGACGAAAATCGCTTCTCTTTCTTACTGCAAAAAGGTCTCTCAAATTAATGAGAGACCTTTTTCATGTCACTTCTGTTCAACAAACACATCAGCACCGCGGAATCGATATTTGATGCTGGTTACAACATACTTTTTTTCCTTCAGCATGTCGTTCACGACCTTCTTGAGAATCGGACGAACATACTTCTTCGGAACATGAAGCACCGCATTCCGACCAGTGCGGAGATCGAACTGGAAGGTTTCATCGGCAAGCGAAGCTGCCTTCACACCTTTTTTGACCGGAGCAGAGATAACAGACCATACAAACTTGAGCGCCTTCTTGATGATTTCCATACCGTTTCCTCCTCTGTTATACATTGCTTTCATCGACAAAAAACGGACAAATTGCCGTCGTATCCTTTGTCAAATTGAACATTCCAAAACAAAATGGATTACATGCTCGCTTGCAATCAGTATCACAGTTCCATCGAGTTGGAATCTCGTCTTTTTTCATCGCAGCAGATGCCATGAGAACATTTACCGCTTCGATAAATTCATCAAGTGTCACACAGGATTCAGGGAACACAAGCGGAGCATGCCCCGACGGAAGTGTTACCTGACCAGTATCATACAAATGCTTAAAAAAGTTACTCATGAAATCTTTTACTTTGACACAAGCTTCTCTTGTTCCACCTGGCATAAAAGCCAGGTTTTTCAGAACATAGTCAAGCTCTTTCCGATCCATCCAGTCTACCTCCTTATCGAAATTGCAATTCGCAACCATATTTACCACCGATATTTGCCAATATAGTATATATTAATTATGTAAATTTGTCAATTACTTTTCATCACTTATTATTGTTCCTACCCCATGTCCTGGATATACTATTGTATCTTCTGGTAGTTCTAACAGCTTTTTCAATGATTTTTGCATTTGATTTTCATCTCCTGTTGGCAAATCCGTTCTTCCATGAGTCCCTCTAAAGAGCGTATCTCCTGAAAAAAGCGCATCTTCTACTAGTATAGATATGCTACCAGCTGTATGTCCTGGTGTATGTATAATTTTAGCAACTATTTCGCCTATTTTTATTTCATCACCGTCTTTTAACACTATATCTGCATTTACAAAGTTAGATTCACATGAAATGTATGTACACATATTAACTGAATCATCCGTTAACCCTGCACTATCCGCTTCATGTATCATAATTTTGATATTTGGATAATAATTCTTAATATTTTTCAATCCAGTGACATGGTCTCCGTGACAATGGGTTAAAATTATATATTTAGGCTTTATTTCAGAGTTTTCTATATAATTATAGATTTTATCTGCATTATTTGCTACATCTATTATTATTCCCTCTTTTGTCTTTTCATCATACACAACATATGTGTTTGTATAAGTTCCCATTTCTCCTACTACACCTTTAAATGTTTTTAATAACATTCCTATTGTCCTCCTCTAAAACTATTCAACATTAATAGAAATCCGGATTTTCTAAGTTTTCACTAACGAAGCGAGATGCTGATTTTCATGCAAATCCGCTACATTTTTTCTTCATGATTTGTATCAAAATTAGTATATCGCAAGGCAGTGAAAGCTAGAAAACCGGAGGCGTATGTTTATACGTTGAGGATTTTCTAAGTTTTCACTAACGAAGCGAGATGCTGATTTTCATGCAAATCCGCTATTGTTTACTACGTTGAACCTCATATACACTATCAACTTTTCTAACTGCCTTTAATGCTTTATTTAATTTATCTGTATCTTCAACTTCTATACCAACTGAAATAATCGCAACTCTATTTTGCGTTGTTCTAGCATTTATTGAAACAATTTTCGCTTTCGCATCATTTAATGCAACTGTTATGTCAGCAAGCAATCCATTTCTGTCGTTTGCATATATTTCTAAGTCTGCCATATATGAAGCATGGATTTCTTTTGTCCACCATACATCTATAAGTCTTTGTTCGTCAGAAACTAAATCTTTACAGTTTATGCAATCAGCTCTATGTACAGATACTCCTCTTCCTTTTGTTATATAACCTATTATTTCGTCTCCTGGCAATGGATTACAACATTTTGAAAGTTTTACTAGGCAGTTTTCTATTCCTCTAACTTCTATACCTGTTTTTGAACTTGTTCTCTTTTTATTCTTAGCTTCTTTAAGTTCTGCAATTTTTTCTTCTATTTCTAGTTCTTTATTTTCTTTTTTATATTCCTCTAATAATCTTGTAATAATTTTTATTGGTGATATTGCGCCAAATCCTATTGCTGCATAGCAATCATCAATCGTAGAATATTTATATTTTGTTAAAGCTTTTTCAAGCCATTCTGTTTTAAATAATTCATTGAAACTCATTCCAATACGTTTCAATTCTTTTTCCATCATTTCTTTACCTTTTATTGTATTTTCTTCACGTTGCGCTTTTTTAAACCAGTTTTGAATCTTATTTCTTGCCGCATTTGTTTTTACTATTTTTAACCAGTCACGGCTAGGTCCTTTTGAATTATCTGATGTTATTATTTCTACAATGTCACCATTCTTTAATTTAGTAATCAATGGTACTATTTTACTATTTACTTTAGCGCCAACCATTCTATGTCCAACTTGTTCATGAACCATATATGCAAAGTCTATTGGTGTACTTCCAGCAGGCATTGATTTAATGTCTCCTCTTGGTGTGAATACAAATACATCTTCATCAAACAAATCAAACTTTAACTTACTCATAAATTCTTTGTCGTCGTTTGTTTCTTTTTGCCATTCTATAGATTCACGAAGCCATGATAATTTGTCATCTGTAACAGATACGCTTGCACCTTTCTCTTTATATGCCCAGTGTGCAGCGATACCATATTCAGCAACTCTATGCATGTCCCATGTCCTAATTTGCACTTCAAAAGGAACACCGTTTGTTCCAATAAGTGTAGTATGTAATGATTGATACATATTAGGTTTAGGCATTGCTATATAGTCCTTAAATCTTCCTGGCATTGGTTTGTACATTTCGTGTACTAGTCCAAGTGATGAATAGCAATCTTTTACTGAATTTACTATTATTCTCAATGCAAATAAATCATATATTTGATCTAATGTCTTATTATCTCTTTGCATTTTTCTGTATATGCTATACAAATGTTTTGGTCTACCATATACTTCTGCTTGTATTTTCATTGTACTTAATTTTTTTCTAATGTCTTCAATTATTTCGTTTATAAATGTTTCTCTTTCTTCTCTTTTTGAATTTATACCTTCAACTAATTCTGCATATGCTTCGTGTTCTAGATAGAAAAAGCTTAAATCTTCAAGCTCCCATTTTATAGAATAAATACCTAGTCTGTTGGCAAGTGGCGCATATAATTGTCTTGTTTCTTTTGCGATTGCAATTTTTCTTTCATCAGACAAATGTTTTAATGTTCTCATGTTGTGAAGTCTATCTGCAAGTTTAATCATTAAAACTCTTATATCTTTTGCCATTGCCATGTAAAATTTTCTATAGTCTTCTACTTGTTGCTCTTCTTTGTCAATGTATGAAGATATTTTACTTAATTTTGTAACACCATCAACTAACTCTAAAACTTCTTCTCCGAAATCTTGCTTTACATCTTCACGAGTTATAGGTGTATCTTCAACAACATCATGCAATAACGCTGCACATATTGTTGCATCATCTAATTCTAATGTTGTTATTATGTACGCAACTTCAAGAGGGTGTATTATATATGGTTCACCCGACATTCTTTTTTGTTCTCCATGCGCTTCTATTGCATATTCATATGCTTTTTTTATTAATTTTGTATCTGCTTTTTTATTATATTTTTTTGCGTTCGATATGATATCTTGTATTGTAGCCATATTGCTCACCCCTTTATAAGCTCTTCTTTATATCTTTTACATTTAATTGAATTGTTTCTCTTCCGTTAAATTTATTTATTTCTAAATGGAATAAAATATCTACCTTATCTCCCATTCGTATACTATCTTTTTTGTCTCCCATATTAAAAGCAATTGCATCAAAAACAATATTACCATCTTTAACATTAAGTTTTAAATGCTTATCATTCGATAGAGTTCTAATGCTGTCTACTTTAATATTTTTATACATAAAGATTGGTGGCATATTATTTTCACCATAAGGCTCTAATAGTCTTAAATCTTGAATTGTTTTTCCTGATACTTCTTTTGTACTAACTTCTGCATCTATTTTTATTACTGGCAAAAATTCTTCAGTAATTTTTTCGTTTGCATATTTTATTATGCAATCTTTAAAATCATTGAATTTATTTTTTTCAACCGAAAGACCTATTGCCATTTCATGTCCACCAAATTTTTGCAAATGTTCAGACGCAGCATTTAATGCTTCATGTAAGTCAAAACCATCTATGCTTCTTCCTGACCCTTTTCCAATTTCATCGTCAAAGCAGACAAGGATAGACGGCTTATAATATAGCTCTGTGATCTTAGACGCAACTATTCCAATTACACCATGATACCACTTATCGCTTCCAACTACTATTGCATTATCATTATACATCTTTGCTTCTTCAATTTTCGCAACAGCATCAGCCATAATTCCTTTTTCTACTTCTTGTCTTTCTTTATTTTTTTCTTGTAATTTGTTAGCTATATCCATAGCTATACTTTCATCAGATGTAAGTAACATTTCTACTGCTATATCCGCTTCTCCCATACGTCCACAAGCATTAATTCTTGGCGCAAGTCCAAATGAAATTGCAGAAGAATCTATTTCTGAATATCCTGAAATATTAATTAATGCTTTTAATCCAATGTTTTTTGTCTTTTTGATATATTCAAGACCATATTTAACTATAACTCTATTTTCATCAACAAGCGGAACTATATCTGCTACTGTTCCAAGACATACGATGTCTAAATATTTCAAATAACTTTCACTTGGTAAATTCATGTTTATTGATAATGCATGAATCAATTTAAATGTTACGCCAACACCAGCTAATGAATTAAATGGATACGTACTATCTGGTCTCTTTGGGTCAATAACTGCAAATGTATTTGGCAAAACAGCTGGACATTCATGATGGTCTGTAACTATTACATCAATCCCTAATGATTTTGCAAATTCTATCTCATCATATGCTGATATTCCGCAATCAACCGTGATTAATAATGTTGTACCTCTATCTTTTATTTTTTGAAGCGCGTTATTATTTAATCCATAACCTTCTTCTAATCTATTAGGAAGATAATAATCAACTATGATACCATTTTCATCTAAAAAGCGTTTCAATATTGTTATACATGTAATTCCATCAACATCATAATCGCCATATATTGTTATTTTTTCTTTTTGTTCTATTGCTTGATTAATTCTTTTAACTGCAACCTCCATATCATTTAACATATATGGATCATATAAATCATCTAAGCTAGGATATAGAAATTTTTTTATCTTTTCATCAGTATCTATTCCTCTATTAACTAAAATACGTGCCAATAATAATGATATGTTATTTTTTAAAGCAATTTCTTCTATAATTTTACTGTCAACACTATATGTTTCCCATTTTTTCGTCATATTCCTCCACCTTTATTAATAATTTTTCTTTATTTTATAATAAAAAAAGACTTTTTAAAAGTCTTTTTTATAAATTACAATATTTTGTAAATAATCTAGAATAATCGTTTAACGATATCATTACATTTTTCCATTATTTCATTTTCGTCTATACCTAAAACAACTCTATTTTCCATTAAAACATTTCCATCTACTATAACAGTTTCAACGTCGGCTCCATTTACTGAATATGCAAGTGTTGAATATATATCATGAACTGGACATAGATGTGGTTTATTTAAATCAATTATTATTAAGTCTGCTTTTTTACCAACTTCTAATGAGCCAATTTCGTTTTCTAATCCTAATACTTTGGCTCCATCAATCGTTGCCATTTGTAATACATCCTTTGCAGATATTGCAGTTGCACTTTTGTATGTTGCTTTTTGTAAATATGCAGCGCTTTTTATTTCTTCAAACATATCTAATGTATTTGTGCTGCCTTGACCGTCTGTGCCAAGGCAAACAGTTAGACCATTTTCTCTTTGTTTCTTTATATTAGCAATTCCGCTTCCTAATTTTTGATTACTAATTGGATTATGAACTATTCCACCTTTTATGTGTTTTAAAGAATTTATATCTTCATCGTTAAGATGTACACCATGCGCTAATATAACATGATTTTCAAAAGTATTTAATTCTTCTAGATATTCAGTAGTAGATTTATTATATTTTTCTTTCATTTGATTTACTTCGTCTAGTGTTTCTAAATAATGAATATGAAGTGGAGCATTTAACTTTTTGGCTAACTCTAATGATTTTTTTATAGTTTCTGGTGGGCATGTGTATGTCGCATGCGCTCCTACACAAACTTTTATTCTTTCATTTTCTCTATTGTGCCATTCATTATATAATTCTTCTGCTTCTTTTAATCTAGCATCCGCAGCTTCTCCATCACCAATTATGCATCTCGATAACGTACCACGCATTTTTAATTTTGTAAGTGCCTCAGCAGTTTTTTCTTCAAAGAAATAATGATCACAAAAAGTTGTTGTACCACTTTTAACCATTTCTATCATTGAAAGCAATGATAACCAGTACACATCTTCTGGAGTCATTAAATCTTCTATTTTCCATACTTTTTGCAACCAATCCATAAGTTCTAAGTCATCAGAGTAACCTCTGAACAAAGACATTGCAATATGAGTATGTGCATTTATCATACCTGGCATTACAACTTTTCCAGTTGCATCAATTACTTTATCAGCTTCTTTTTCAATGATACCAATTTCAACAATTCTGTTATCTTCAATTAGCAAATCAGCTTTTGATATTGGCGAAACCATGTTAACTATATATGCATTTTTTATTAATATTGAACTCATTTTTTCTCCTTATATTATTAATGATATTGACATTATAAAAACAACATAGATACTAAAAGATGCATATCTAAAATATATACCCTTTATAGTTTTAGGTACCATCTCTTCATATCTATCTGCTATTTCATTTGAATCATATTTCGATAAATATTTTCTAGCAAGAATAAGACTTCTGTATATTGCATCTGTTTCTAAAATCATATTGATGCAAAAACTAATAAATGCTACTAAAAAATATGTAAGCAACAATTCAACTGAAATCTTATTTAGAAATAATACTATAAATAACACAAAGGTAAATATATTTAAAATATTCTTTAAAGTAAAGTTTGCAATATGCATTTTTCTACTTTGAATAGAATGTATGCATTCATGTGCTATAAAAAGAATTCTTGAAAAACTCTTTTTAGACATTTCATTATTGCTTAAAATAATTTTATCTAAAAAGAAAATATATGCACTACTTCTAGTATTATCATCTAACTGTATCTCACATTCTTTATTTATCATTTTTTGCAGTTCACTGCAAACTTGCTTATTGTCTGGTAGTGTGGCTATTTTATTGTCATACTTTTCATCACATGCTTCTTCTTTTATTTTTTTCATTTCATTAAAATTAACTATTATTAAAAATACTGTTGCAACTAAAAATGTGATAAATACTAGCACAACATCACCTCATATTATTCTAATATTTCTCTTAATCCTTCACCAATAATTTTATATATATCTGATAGCATAACATCGAATTGAACTTCTTTATCAAAAAATTCTTTAACTTTTTGGTTACTAACTAAAACTTGGTATAAACTTTGAAGTTTTTCCATTTTTTCTGCATCTGCTTCTTGACCTTGCATCAATAAGCTTTGAACTTCTACTTGTTTTTCTCTAAAATCTTTTATCATTTCTTTGTTTTTCTCATCTTTATATAATTCTTCTTTTATTGTTAAATATTGTTTAACTTCTTCACTTTCTTTTATTGCTCTAACTAATTCATGTACTTTATCATATGGATTCATACAAAAACCTCCTTAAAATTTATACCTTGATTATCTATCATTAGCCTCAAAAAGTCAAGTTAGTACAACAAATTACCTTGTCTTAATCCAGTAGCCTCTTTTATCTGCCACTTGCCATCTTGATACTTCCATACAATTGTTATTTCATCTATTATATTTAACTTATCTTTCATAATTATTCGTTGGGTTGTTTTTAATCCAGTACAATCCGATAGCTTTACAAGTTCAGTATTAATAATCCCTGTTGTTTTTGGTTTTATTTCATTTTCTAATAATTTACCTGATGCATCAAATATTTTTTTATTAATATATATTTCTTTTTCATTTTGTAAATCAAGCATATTATTTACATTTAATTTTCTGTTTGTAACATTTGCTTTAAAGCCATCCAACAAATTTATCGTAAAATATATTCCTTTATTATCTTTATCTCTAAAAATCTCTTTAAGATTACTTTCGCTAAATGTTACAATTCTAATTTTACATTCTCCATCATTCTCGAGAATCGTCATTATATCACTCACATTATCTCCAGTAAAATCACTTAATTCTATTTTAGCATTATTACCACTAAATTTTTTCAATTCAAGTTTGGTATATTCATTATTTCCCGAGTCATACAAAACAATATCAACATTTTTTGAAAAAGCATCTTGAATATTGCTTTTTTCGCCAATTAATAGAATCATGTCATTAATTGAATCACCTGTTACATCACCAATTGTATAATTAAGTACATATTTTTTGTTTTCCGTTTCAAACACTGTAAATTCTTCGCCTATATTAACATCTAGTGGCTTTTCCACAATTGTTTCATCCTTCACAAACAACTTTAAAGCAAGTGCAAATAATATCAAAACAATTACAGCTATCCATATCAATTTATTCTTCATAACGCAAAACCTCCTCCTTTATACATAAGTATTAGGAAGAGGTTTATTATATTACTAATATTCAATTGGATTTGCTGTTAATTTTATTATCTTACTCATATTATCATCTTTCGCAGAAATATTTTTTCTAATCTTTCCACACTTCTTACATTTATAAATTATAACATATCCTTTTTTACTATTAAGCTCTACCGAAATCGGTTCTAATGCACCATGGCACTCTTCAGCCCTATCACCAGGATTTTTATCCACGTGCTTTGAATACAAACAATTAGGGCAATGATCTCTTGATGAGTACCCTAACTTTGGTACTTTAGCACCACAATTTTCACATATAAATTCATCATCTATTTCAACAAAATTTGCCATTTTAATTCATCCTTTTATCTATAAAAACATCCATCGCCAATAAATTCTCTTATTATTGAATTGATTGGAATTTCTTTTGTCTCAATTGGTAAGAAATATCCTAAAAATTCATATAAACGTTTTGCTTCTGAATATTCTGGTGCAGAATTTGGAACTGCAGCAAGTACTGGTTCAATATATGATTTCAAAGCTGCAAGTTCATATACAAGAGATGAATTAAACATTACATCAGCATCTTCTTGAAACGGAAATATGTATTTTTCTTCTCCATTTCTAACAGAAGGCCACATTTTAATTGTTGCTGTTGCTGGATGTGATCTATATTTACTGTCTCTTAACATTCTTCTTAACAGCCTCGAGTCTGTCGTAGATATTCTGTTGTAATCATCGATATTCAACACTGTTAGTGCGCTTATATAAATCTTAAATTTATTTTTTCTAGGAATTGCTTCTGTCATTCTTTCATTTAATCCATGAATTCCTTCGATTACTAGTACTTCATCATCATTTAATTTAGCTGTATTTCCTAAATATTGTCTTGTTCCTGTATGGAAATCAAATGTAGGCAATTGAACTTCTTCACCGTTTAAAAGAGCTGATAATTGTTCATTAAACAATTTCAAGTCTAATGCTTCTATACATTCAAAATCATAATTCCCGTTTTCATCTTTTGGATTATCTTCTCTATTTACGAAATAATTATCCATTGATAAGGTTACAGCTTTAATTCCATTAACTTTTAATTGAATACCTAATCTTTGAGCAAATGTAGTCTTACCAGATGAAGAAGGTCCTGCAATTAATATTATTTTCTTATCTTTGTCGGCAGCAATCATATCAGCAATGTTAGCTATTTTCTTTTCGTGAAGTGCCTCTGATATTCTAATGATGTCACCAATTCTACCTTCTTTAATATGTTTATTTAATTCAGAAACATTTCCGACATCAAGTATTCTGTGCAATTTATCATATTCATCAAAAGTAGCATATAATTTTTTAGTATCTTTTATCTTTTCAATTTGAGTTGGATTATATCTTCTTGGATATATTAATAAAATACCTTTTTCGTATTTTTGTACATCAAAGTATTTTAAATATTTTGTAGACAATGGCATTACACCATAAAAATAATTAAATGTATCACCACAATAATAAATAGAAACATGTGATTTCATTCTATTTTCTAGTAATCCAAGTTTATCTTGTCTATTTAAATCCCCATAAATTTGTTTTGCTTCTTCAATAGAAACTACTTTCTTCTCAAATGGTAAATTCATTTCCACAATTTCTGCCATTCTGGCTTTTATTGCTTCTATCATTTCTTCAGTAAGTTCAACGTCATTTGTTACTTCACAATATAAAGAATGCCCTAATGAATAATTCATCATCATTTTTACATCTGGATATAACTCTTCCATTGCCTTTAAAAAAATAAATGTTAAACCTCTAACATATATTCTACTTCCATCAGATGTTTTATAGTCAATATATTCAACAGTACAATTTTCATTTAATTTAAAATCTAAAGCTTTAACTTCATTATGTACTTTACATGCTAATAATTCATCAACATTTAGTTTTAAAACAATTCTTGCAAATTCTAGCGCCGTTGTATTTTCTTCTAATTCATATTTATTTTCATTATATTTAACTTCAATCATACTAACTAATCCCTCCATATCTATATTTTATAATTATGCACGTTTTTAGTCAATTATTTCTCCTTTTAAATACCAAATATGTTGAGAGACTATCTTTACATTTATTTCTTTTCCTATCAAATTTTTATCTCCAACAAAATTTACTACTTTATTCGAAGATGTTCTTCCGGTTAGAACATCTTTATTTGTCTTACTTTCGCCTTCAACAAGCACTTTTTGAATAGTATCAATATATTTATAATTTTCTTCTTCAGTTATTCTATCAGCAAGTTCTTTCAAACGGTTAAATCGTCTAGATTTAATCTCTTCTGGAATATGACCTTCCATTTTTTCAGCTCTTGTCCCTTTTCTAACAGAATATATAAACATGAATACTTGCTCAAAACATACTTTTCTAACTATATCTAATGTGTCTTCAAAATCTTCCTCTGTTTCTCCTGGAAAGCCTACAATTATATCTGTCGTAAATGTTACATTTGGAACTTTATTTCTAATTTTATCTACAAGCTCTAAATATTGTTCTTTTGAATATCCTCTATTCATAGCCTTTAATACTGCTGTGCTACCAGATTGTAAAGGTAAGTGTATAACTTTAGATACACTTTTTGACTCTGCTATAGCTTCTATAACATCATCTTTAAAATCTTTAGGATGAGGTGACATGAATCTTACGATATCAATACCTTCAATCTTATCTATATCTCTTAATAAATTTGCAAAATTGTAATTTTCTCCACCTTTATATGAATTAACATTTTGCCCAAGTAACATTACTTCTTTATAACCATTGTTAGCTAATTCTTTAATTTCATTTATAATATCTTCTGGTTTTCTACTTCTTTCTCTTCCACGTGTGTATGGAACTATACAATATGAGCAGAAATTGTTACAACCGTTCATAATAGTAACGCACGCGCTTTTATCTCCAACACGTTTGATAGGAAGTCCTTCAAAAATTTCTCCATCTATATCCCAAACGTCAAATACTCTTTTGGTTTTAACAATTTTTTCATGTAGCATTTCAGGAAATTTATAAAGATTGTGTGTTCCAAAAATAACATCAACATATGGATAACTTTTCTTAATTTTTTCAATTACATGTTTTTCTTGACTCATACAACCAGCAAAACAAATAATCATATTATTCTTTTCTTTGATATTTTTTAGCTCTCCTAATTTCCCAAATACTTTTTCTTCTGCATTTTCTCTTATACAACATGTGTTAAAAACTACAAGATTAGCATCTTCTGGTGAATTAGTTTCTTCATATCCTATTTGCGATAACATTCCAGAAATTTTTTCCGAATCATTTTCATTTAATTTACAACCCATTGTGTTTATATAATACTTTCTTTGGATATCAAGTTCTTTAATTTTTTTCATATATTCATATTGGTTTTCTATTTCTTCTGATGATACTGTTTTTATCATATAGTCCGCTCCTTTATACAAAAAAGTACAAAGCAATATACTTTGTACTTTTTTCTTATCTTATAAAAATTTTTCCAAAGAATACATTATCTATTATTCTTCTTCATCTTCGCAATCGCAATCTTCACAGCCACAATCACAATCATCATCGCAATCATGACAGTCGTCACATCCACATCCGCATCCTTCGTGTTCACCATCAAGCATTAATTCTAATTCTATAACATTATGACAATGTGGGCATTCAAAATCAGTGCTTTCATCATCTGGGAATCTTAAAGGAATAAGTTCTTTACAATATGGACATTCAGCTTGTAAATCATCTGCAAAGCTTTCGATCATTTCATCTTCGATAGAAGATAACATGTCTAATATTTCTTCAACTCTTGATTCAACTTCAACTTGACGTTCTGTAAGTTTCACAACATGTTCTGTGAAAACATTAATCATATTTTGTACTGCATCCATAACAATAGCCTTCTCCTTTGCATCAGTAATAGTTTCATTTATTTTTTGTACTTCTGCTGTTAATTTTTCTTTAATATCTGACATAGCAGCCTCCTATACTCTTTCCATATATTCTCCAGTACGAGTATCAATACGAATTTTGTTACCAATTTCTACGAATAAAGGAACGTTAACAACATATCCTGTTTCTAATGTTGCTGGCTTACTTGCTCCTGTAGATGTATCTCCTTTGAATCCTGGTTCTGTATATGTAACTTCTAATTCAACAAACATTGGAGGTTCAACACCAAATACTTTACCCTTGTATGATAATACTTTGATAACCATATTATCTAATAAGTAATTTAATGTATCTCCTAAATCTTCTTTGCTTAATGGTAATTGTTCAAATGTTTCATTATCCATGAAATAATATGTTTCACCATCATTGTATAAATATTGCATATCTTTTCTATCAATTTGAGTTTCTTGAACTTTTTCAGTTGGATTAAATGTTTTTTCTAAAACAGCTCCTGTAATAACATTTTTTAATTTTGTTCTAACGAAAGCAGCTCCCTTTCCTGGTTTAACGTGTTGGAACTCAACTACTTTATATACTTGACTGTCTAATTCAAATATAACTCCATTTCTAAAATCTCCTGCAGTAATCATTATTTAAAACCCCTTCCTATTTCTCATATATCACTTCTCGTATTTTATATCATATTATGTAATTTTTCAAGTCTTTTTTACCAGTTCATCTTATTTAATTTATCTACAAACTCAGAATTTGTTCTAGTAGACATAATTAATTTGACCAAAGTATCTACAACAGCTGTAGAGTTCATATCGCTGAAAGCCTTTCTGATCTTAGAAACGACCTCATATTCCTTGTTATCTAAAAGCAAATCTTCTCTTCTAGTTCCAGATTTATTTAGGTCTATAGCTGGGAATATTCTCTTTTCTGAAAGCTTTCTATCTAGGTATAATTCCATATTGCCTGTACCTTTGAATTCTTCAAATATAACTTCGTCCATTCTACTTCCAGTTTCTACCAAAGCAGTTGCAAGTATTGTAATACTTCCACCTTCTTCAATATTTCTAGCTGCACCAAAGAATCTCTTTGGTTTGTGAAGTGCCGCTGGATCAAATCCTCCAGACAAAGTTCTTCCAGACGATGGAATTGTTAAGTTATATGCTCGCGCAAGCCTTGTTATGCTATCTAAAAGTATAACTACATCCTTTTTGTGTTCTGCGAGCCTTTTAGCTCTTTCTAATACAATTTCAGCAACTTTTGTATGATGTTCTGGCATCTCGTCAAATGTAGAATAAATTACATCTCCTTTTATAGAACGTTTCATATCTGTTACTTCTTCAGGTCTTTCATCTATTAATAGTACAATCAACTCTACGTCTGGATTATTATCCGTAATACTATTAGCAAGCTTTTTAAGCATAGTTGTCTTACCAACTTTAGGTGCCGCTACAATCATTCCTCTTTGACCAAAACCTATTGGAGCTATCAAATCAACTAATCTCATTGAATAATCGTTTGCTACTGATTCCATATGAATTCGTCTATTTGGGAAAATTGGTGTTAAATCATCAAAATTTGTTCTTTTTATAGCAACATCTGGAGAATCTCCATTAACCGTATTTACATATATTAGCGCTGGGAATTTTTCGCCTTCGCGCGGTGTTCTACCTATTCCTTTAAGCTTATCACCTGTATCCAATTTAAATCTTCTAATTTGTACTGGTGAAACATAAATATCTTTAGGTGTAGATAGATAATTTTCTCCTCTTAAAAAGCCATATCCGTCTGGCAATACTTCCAAAACACCTTCTACTAAGAAATCGTCTTTATTGTTTGGCACTAAATCTGCTTCTACCTGTGTATTTTTCAACATATTTCCAGAATTAGCCTCACTAGCATTAGCTTCTTTGCACGCCTCCAAAATAGCATCAATAATCTCATTTTTAGTCATTTTGGAAGACAATTTTATATCTTTTTGTTTCGCCAATTCTTTCAGTTCAATAACTGATAATTGTTTTAATTCTTCCAATATTCTATTCTCCTTTACTTGAAAATTTTAAGAATTTTTTTGATTTTTAGAAACAAATTTCAGGGGCAAAAGCCCCTGAAAAACTTGAATTAACGTCTTTTTGAATAACCTCTTTTTGATTCCATACTACGTTTTAAATCTAATTGTCTTTCATCACTATCTTTTAAAAACTTAGAAAGCATATCATCCAGTGTTTGTGGACCTTCTTCCACTTTCTTTTCTCTAACATTATTATTTCTATTTCTCTTGTCTTCTCTAGGCAATGCTTTTTTTATTGAAAGTGCAATTTTACCACTATCATCCATTGATAAAATTTTTACCTTAACAGTATCGCCTTTTTTTACTACTTGATTGATATCTTCAACATATTCATTCGAAACTTCTGATATATGCACTAACCCGCTTTTTCCGTCCTCAAGTTTTACAAAAACTCCATATTGCATAATATCAGTAATCTTTCCTTCTACGATTTCGCCCACACTAACTGGCATAAAATAAACTTCCTCCTTTAGTTTTTCACACGATTACGCAGTAATTTTACAACATTTTTACAAAATAGTCAATCAAAATCGATATTTTGTAGCACCTGAAAAAGCCACATGAAATATCGATTTTTTCTCACCACAAATTTGCAACTTTTACCGTTTTTTGCCCAGGCCGTCCGTCTCACATCTACGATATGAAGCCGTAGCTTCGCCTTTTCTCCCTGGCCA
This sequence comes from Clostridia bacterium, assembly GCA_017521465.1. Lineage (GTDB taxonomy): Bacteria > Bacillota > Clostridia > TANB77 > UBA1234 > RGIG6291. The sequence goes on from JAFXCN010000001.1 coordinate 20,777, forward strand.
GAAAACTATACAAAAAATCTCGACACATTATAAATGTCGAGATTATATATTAGCATTAACAAATATAATTTCACTTGGCAAAACCAAGCCTAATTTTTCTCTAGCAACTTCTTCTATATATTTATCTGAAGAAATGCTACTTTTAGTTATATTCAATTGTTCATTTTTCAATTCTTCTTCTTCAATCAATCTTGCATATGTTTCAATTTCTTGTTTATATTCAACAAATTGCATTTCTTGTTTCACAATAACAAAACAAGCATACATCAAAGCAAAAGTAATCAAAAAAGTAGTAAATAATCTTTTGATATTCTTATTCATATGAACATTCCCCTAATTCATTTTTATCTTTCGTACCAATCTACATATATAATTCTACATTTTCATATAAAAATCCTGCCTTATTATGCATTTTTATTATTTTTTTCTAATTTTCTCGCTATTTTTTCAAAAGGCAACATTAAATATCCAAAAATTTTCTCGATAAAGTCAAAAACAATACCAAATAAGAGTTTTATATATTTACTGAAAACTAGCATATATATTATTGCACCTAATATATATCCTAACAGCATATATCCTCTTAACTCACCATTATTGATTATAAAACTACTAACAATAATTATTATTGCGATTATTAACCAAAAAATTATATCTTGTATATATACTAATATGTTTTTAGTATTTCCTTTTCGTCTTAACGCTCTAAAAAAATCAAATATAACTCCCATTATTGCACCAATTACTACACTAGTAAAAAAAATATATACTTGCTCTGCCATCATATATTATCACTCCTATTTAAATATCCTTGTAATAAATCCCTCCGAACGATTAGTTGGCTTATCATCATAAATTATAGAATTAATATCGCCGTTTACACTAAGATCTGTATTATCTAAATTAAACTTATTTAATTTGAGATTAGAACCTTTTATTATAAGTATTCCTAACTCTGTTTCTAATGTTATAAGTTGTTCATCAAAATTCAGCACATCAATAACACCTGAAACATTTAGAAGTGTTCTATTTTCAAGAACAACATTTTGCATATTTGTAACTCTCTTTTCATCAACTGGCATAATCGCTTCCTCCTTTGTTAGTATATGTATATGCACCAAGGCGAAAAAATAGAACTATTTTTTCGCCTTGTACTATTCACTTTTCACTTTTCACTATAAATTTCAATATAACGCAGTTCGTTTTCCCAGGGCGCCGCTGCGCGGACAAAACCATTTTTTCGCCCTGTACTATTCACTTTTCACTATTCGTTATTCACTAAAAAGAAGTAGTGTTTCCACTACTTCTTTTTTATTAACAACTTCTCAACCCATCCTTTTTTATATTTCAGCGATACATATCCTATGGTACACATGATGAATGCGCCAGCCGAATCGACTATTAAATCATGCATAGTATCAACAACCGCATTTCTTCCCACAAGCGCTTCACCCGATTCTAGCAGAAATTTTTGCATGTTTAGTCCCAACAATCCATCAAAAACATATTCGTACACTTCCCATACTACACCTAATGTAATTGCAAAACAAAAGGCAAAAAATGCTACAAAAAGTGGTGTTAAATGCAAATGTAAATTTTCTATATTGTTTAATAGTGATACAAAAGAAAAGCCTAATGCTCCTATCATACCTCCGCTAAAAGCATGCAATATTACATCCCAGTATGGTACTACATGATAAAAGTTTCTAACTTCTCCTAAAAATATTGCTGCGTACAAAAACACTAAATAAAGAATATACATTGCTGTAGGAATTTTTATATTATATTTTCGCGTCAAAAAGGTAGGAAGCACTAGCGCAAATGCACCAAGTAAACATTGAATCAACATCAATATATAATCAGAACGTGTTCTTTCAACATCGCCAAAAGCACTTCCTTCTGCTGGTTCTACTACAATACGAAAAATCAAAAATATAATTGGAACCACAAAACTAATTAATACCCATGTAGAAAATATTCTTTCAAATTTTTCTTTTTTCACTTCATTCATATTCATCACTTCTCCTATAGAGTATAGTATGCCAAAACAGAAAAGTTTTCAAGTTTATTATGATACCGTTTTCATTTTATCTAGCGCTCGCTTCTCTATCCTTGAAATTTGAACTTGTGATACTCCTATAATTTTTGATATTTCCGTTTGTGTTTTTTCTTTAAAATATCTATATATAATTATTTTCTTTTCATTTTCATCTAATACATTCATCATATTTTTTATAGTTAATTTATCGACAACATTATCATATTCATTTTTATTAGCTAAAATTTTATCAGCAACAGTCGTTTCATCATCATCATATATTTGTCTATCTAATGATTCTATATATTCTTGAGATTCAAGTGATAAAACAATTTCTTCTTTACTTACTTCTAATAATTCACTCAACTCTTGAATTGACAATTGCTCTTTCCCGTTTTTTACGTTTTCACTTTGAAGAAGCTCTATTTTGTATGCTAATTCTTTTAAACTTCTACTTACTTTTATAGGTCCATCATCTCTTATAAATCTTCTTATTTCGCCTATAATCATCGGCACTGCATATGTCGATAGTTGTGTCTCAAACTCACTATCAAATCTTCTAATTGCTTTCACTAAGCCAATACAACCTATTTGAAATAAATCTTCTTTTTCGTAACCTCTATTATTAAATCTCTTTACTACATTCCATACTAATCCTACATTACTTTGTATTAATGTTGACATGGCTTCTTTGCTTCCATTTTGAGCTTGCCATATCAACTTATTCATTTTGCCTCCTTAATAACTTTCTCCATATGTATTTTAGTTCCCATGCCTACTATTGATTCTACAGTTAATTTATCCATAAAGCTTTCCATTATTGTAAATCCCATTCCAGATCTATCAGCATCAGGTTTAGAAGTATAAAGTGTTTGTTTTGCCATTTCTATATTTTCAATTCCTTTTCCATAATCAATTATATCTATGTATATACTATCTTCAGTTAACTGACATTTAAGTTCTATGTTGCCCTCCTTCATATCATATGCGTGAATAATACAATTGGTTATTGCTTCAGATACTGCTGTCTTTATGTCTGCAATCTGTTCTATCGTTGGATCTAATTGCGAAGCAAAAGCTGCAACAACTACTCTTGCAAAAGCCTCATTATTTGATTTACTTTTTATTTCTAATTTCATCTCATTTATAATCATTATGCTATTTCCTCCTTTATTAACATTATTTTAAATATTCCTGCCATATCTAAAATTCTTTTTACTTCTTTATTTGCATTAATTATTTCTGCATCTGCACCAATTCTAAGTAAAGATTTGTATCTTCCTATTAGCAAACCTATTCCTGAACTATCCATAAATTTAACATTTTTAAAATCAAAAACAAGTTTATTTGGTGTGTTTCTGTGTATTTCATAATCCAATTCGTTTTTCATAATTTGACATGTATGATGGTCAATTTCTCCTTCAAACTTCACATACATTTCTTTAGTATCTTTTTGAAATTCACATATCATAATATTATTTCCTCCTTTGTAAGTTTTTATACATAAATTATAAAATTTTATAAATAAAAAAATTGCCGAAATGTGAAAACATTTCGACAAAAAAACGTTTGGCTTTGCGTATAAAACGCAAAGCCAAATGCTTAATTAATTACCAAAAGATAACCACCATCGTTTAGTAATCAAATTCACTTTCTCTTCTTTGAGGCTCATAATCTTTTCCCAGTTTTGAGTATATGTTTGAATTTGAGACTGCACCATGGTGTCAGATTTAAGCTCAGGGAAGAGTGCTACTCTCGCAACAGGATCTACCGCAGAAAGATCAGCATACGTTTCCTTTTCATATGCCATATATTCTTGTACGATAGTATCAATCCGCTGTTCGATTATCGCATTTTCCTGTTCATAGAGCTGGATTTTTTGATCAATCACAAACTCTGTGTTTACGTCAGGAGCAATAAACAAAATTGCAATCAATGTCGCTATGATTCCAAAAAATGAGATAATTCCTGCCACAAATGCAAGACCCTCACAAACGTTAAACCGGTTAAGCAGGATTTCTGCTAAAATAAGAACTACGATAAAAACAGCCAGCAAGACATACAACATCTTTCCTTCCTCCTCTGTTTTTCTTATCGACCAAAGTAAAGGACCCACTTGGCTCGAGAAACATCAATTTTCTGAGCTTTAAGTTCCAAAACCTTCTGATAATTCTCATTATACAACTTAATTTGTTCCTGGACTAAAGTATCACTCTTAAGTTCAGGATAAACTGTCAGAATAGTCATTGCATCTCCAGAAAATTCCTGATATGTCTCTTTTTCATAGAACATATAACCATTCACAAGGCCACTGATTCTCTCTTCAATGGCTGCATTTTCCTGAGTATGCAATTCAATCTTCTGATCAATATTATGCGCTGAAGAAAGTTCAATAATTGCGCCCACTGCAATCATTGCACAAACAACCATAATAATAATTGATATAATCTTGATTGCACCTGCAGAAAAATACTCATCCCTATCCCAAATCGCACTCGAAATCAAAAATGCTACCAATGCTACAACAAAAGCTACCAGAACCATGTCACGTCCTCCTTTGATGTTTGTTTTTGGGGTATCTATATAAAAAGCTAAACAGCAAAGTTACCTCTGCTATTTAGCTTGTGGTACATAAAAGCATATTCAGACTACGCGATTATATCATGTTATGTAAATTGTTTCAATAGTTTTATGTAAATTATTTAATTTGTGCTATTCTTTCCTCTGTTTTTGCTAATAATTCAAGATATTTTTCCTTTTTTGCCTTTTCTTCTTCTATCTTTTGGGCTGGAGCTTTAGCTATAAAGCCTTCGTTAGATAGCATTTTTTCAACACGAGCAATTTCATTTGTATATGTTAATTTTTCTTTTTCAAGTCTTTCTATTTCAGCTGCTATATCTACTAATTCATTAAATGGCATATATAATTCAATTCCTGGTACAGCAAGTGAAACTGCATTGTCTGGTATACCAGTTTTATCTTTTTGAATTTCTATTTTTTCTGCTCCAGCAAGTTTTTCTATAAATCCTTTACCAGCTTCGATAACTTCAGCCTTATCTGTAACAAATATCATACTAACTTTTTTAGATGGAGCAACATTCATATTAGCTCTTGTGTTTCTTACACCTTTAATTATTTCTTTAATTGTCTCAATTTCATTTTCTTCTTCTTCATAATTAGCTGCCTCATTATATTCTGGCCATTTTGAAATCATGATACTTTCTGAATCTACTTTTAATTTTGTGTAGATTTCTTCTGTTATAAATGGCATAAATGGATGTAATAATTTAAGTGAAATAACTAGCATATCATTTAATGTTGATAAAGCTTCATTTCTTGTTTCGGATGTCATATCATAAAGTCTTGGTTTTACCATTTCGATATACCAATCACAGAATTCATCTCTTGTGAATTCTATTATTTTTTGAAGAGCTATACCAAAATCATATTTATCCATACATTCAGTTATTTCTTTTATAGCTTTATTAGCTTTGGTCCTAATCCATTTATCTTCTATTGTTAATTTACTTTCATCACATGTAAATTCTTCTTCACCGAAATTCATTAATACAAATCTTGAAGCATTCCACAATTTATTTGCAAAGTTTCTACCAGCTTCAATCTTTTCATCTGAATATCTCATGTCATTACCAGCAGATGTTCCATGTACTAATGCAAATCTAAACGAATCTGCGCCATATTTATCAATTACTTCAAGTGGATCTACACCATTACCTAATGACTTAGACATTTTTCTTCCTTGAGCATCTCTAACTAATCCATGTATTAAAACATCTTTAAATGGTACTTGATTCATATTTTCCATACTTGAGAATATCATTCTTGCAACCCAGAAGAAAATAATATCATAACCTGTAACTAATACATCTGTTGGGAAGAATTTTTTAAGTTCTGGCGTTTCATTTGGCCAGCCTAATGTTGCAAATGGCCATAACGCTGAACTAAACCATGTATCAAGTGTATCAGGATCTTGTCTTAATGGTGCTCCACATTTTGGACATACTGTTTCTTCATTTTCACTTACTATCATCTCACCACATGCATCACAATAGAAAGCTGGTATTCTGTGTCCCCACCATAATTGTCTAGATATACACCAATCTTTTACATTGTCCATCCAAGAGAAGTATATTTTATCAAAACGTTCTGGTACAAATTTTGTTTCGCCATTTCTTACAGCTTCATTAGCTGGTTTTGCAAGTGGTTCCATTTTTACAAACCATTGTTTTGATACAGCTGGTTCAACTGTTTGATGGCAACGATAGCATTTACCTACATTATGTGTATAATTTTCAGTTTTAACTAGAGAACCTAATTTTTCTAAATCTTCAACAATAGCTTTTCTAGCTTCTATTCTATCCATACCTTCATACTTAGGTACCAAATTAGTCATTTTTGCATCATCAGTAAATACTTTTATAACTTCTAGATTGTGTCTTAATCCAACTTCATAGTCATTTGGATCATGTGCTGGTGTAATCTTAACAGCACCTGTACCAAATTCTTTTTCAACATAGCTATCTGCAACGATTGGAATTTCTTTATTCATAATTGGAAGTACAACTGTTTTGCCAATTAAATGTGTGTATCTTTCATCTTCTGGATGAACCGCTACCGCTGTATCTCCAAGCATTGTTTCAGGTCTTGTTGTAGCAACAATAATTTCATCTTTTTCATCTGGAGTTTTGTAACTAATGTGCCATAAATGTCCAGCTTCTTCTTCGTACTCAACTTCTGCATCTGAAATAGATGTCATACAAGTTGGGCACCAGTTAATCATTCTTTCACCTTTATAAATAAGTCCTTTATTATACAAGCTAACAAAAACTCTTTTTACTGCTCTTGTTAAGTTTTCGTCCATTGTGAAACTTTCTCTAGACCAGTCACATGAAACACCCATCTTACGAAGTTGTTCTAATATTGTTCCACCATATTGTTCTTTCCAAGCCCAAGCTCTTTCTAAGAAACCTTCTCTTCCTAAATCGTCTTTTGTAATGCCTTCTTTTTTCATTTGTTCAACGATTTTTGCTTCTGTTGCTATACTTGCATGGTCAACACCTGGAACCCACAAAGTTTCAAAGCCTTGCATTCTCTTGTATCTAACAATTACGTCTTGTAATGTGTTATCCATACCATGTCCCATATGTAAAACACCAGTTATATTTGGTGGAGGCATCATAATTGTAAAAGCAGGTTTGTCGCTATTTACATTTGCTTCAAAATATCTTTTCTCCATCCAATTTCTATAAATTCTGTCTTCAAATTCTTTTGGCTCATAAGCCTTTGCTAATAAGTTCATTTTTATCCTCCTTAAATTATTTAACATTTATAAATACGAGCATTCCAAATATAAATATTAATAATGCTCCAAAAATTTTTATGCCTAATGTAATTTTATTTTCATCAGCTGATGAAAAATTTTTCTTAGTAATTCTTCTTGCATCAAACACAAATATAAGTCCGACGAGTACTCCCACCGCTGATATCAAATTAATCCACATAAACATCACCTTACTTTCTAATGTACCAAAAAACAAAAAGAGCAAATACATCCAAAAAGGACGATTTGCTCGTGGTACCACCTTAATTTATAACAACCTTTTGATTGTTATCTCATTTTATTTAACGCATACATACGGCCACACTTACTGCTACTTCAGCATAGCAACTCCCAAGCTACCTTCAATTATTCAAGTTGAGAAAGGCTTTCAGCTGGTAACCTTTCATCTCTTTCAACTCTAGCAATCTACTCCTCTTGATCATCGTTTTTCAATATATGACAAATTATATCCTAGTTCTAGCAAGATGTCAACATAAATTTGAGTATCATAGCAAGTAAGTGTAACACAGTTCAAAAGCGGCAAACAAGTTTGCCGCAGTGAAAAGCTAATAGTGAATAGTGAAAAGTATTAATAAGTGACAGATTAAAGCCACTTTTGTACTATTCACTTTTCTCTATTCATTCTTCATTATTCACTAAGTTTTTCCCTTGTATTTTTTACTACTTCATGTTAAAATCTTACTGCAAGGAGGGATGTTTATGAATACTGCATTTTACGCAGGGAGTTTTGACCCATTTACTATTGGTCATTTGCATGTTTTGCTTAAGGCTGTTCAGCTGTTTGATAAAGTAATTATCGGTATTGGTGTGCATCCTACAAAAAAACGTAGATTTGATTCAAACGTTATGAAAGATGCAATTGAAACTTTAATTAAAGAAAGAAACTTAACTAATGTTTCTGTTATTTGCTATGATAATCTTACTGTTGATGTCGCCAAAGAACACGGCGCAAATTTTCTTATAAGAGGTATTCGTAACGGTACGGATTATGAATATGAAGAAAATATTGCAACTGTCAACGAACAAATTTCTGGTATTGATACAATTTATGTTAGAGCTGGCAGTCATGGTTTTATAAGTTCTAGCATGGTAATGGAACTTCTTAACCACGGACATGATGTTTCTAAATATTTGCCAGAAGAAATATTCAGATTAATTTAATTTTCAACTCAAAAAAGCCCTCATCAATGATGGTTTTTTGAGTTTGTTTAGAAGAAAACACCCCTACGATATTGTATCGTAGGGGTGTTGGTTGATATTACCGAAGCCACTTGGTAAGGGGGTTCACATAATAGATATCGAGGGTATGCATAGCACGTGTAATGGCAACATACAAGAGCTTTGCATGAAGGGTATCTTCACCATAGCAAGTTTCATCCGCATCCACCAAAAGAACAGAATCAAATTCAAGTCCTTTGGAAAGATATACCGGCAAAACTGTAATACCCGCTAGATATCTATCGGTCGAATTATCAATCAAATTCACTGCATCAAATTGGTTTTTAAGACGACTATACACTTTTTGGGCGCGTTCATCATCTTTGGCAATAACTGCAATGTTTTTGCGATTTTCCTTTTGCAGTTCTTTGATTCTAGCTACAATCAGATTGATTTCGCATTCTTGGCTATCAGCATTAATGTAATTGACTTTCTCGCCATGACGAAGCACGGATTTAGCAAGAGAAATTCCAAGTTGCGAACGCATTTTTTCAGCAACTTTATTTGCTTCTTCCATTACTTCTACACTTGTACGATAGCTCTGAACGAGAGGAATAAATTCAGCATTTCCTTCAAACACTTCTGCATTAAGCTTATTCCAATCATCAATTCCACGGTAAGAATAAATGCCTTGAGCAATATCGCCAAGAATAGTCATCGTACTATTCTTAAACATCTTCCGAAGTACATAGAAATGGAATACGCCCAAATCTTGTGCTTCATCGACTACAATATGCTTAAGATCACTTTGAATTTTTTCACCAAAGAAACGATGATACATCAACAGCAAAGCAGGCATATCTTCATAAGAGATTTTCTTTTGCTTCAGTTTGCTAGCAAAAGAATCTTTCATAAACTTATATTGTGCAGGAGTCAAATATTCAGAAAAATATTCCTTTTGTGTCAGAAGTAACTTCATATGACTCAGCACATCTTTAAGTTTAAACAGCTGAAGATAGCTACTAACCAGCTTTTTACCTTCTTTTTTCGCTTTTTCACATACATCGCTGGTAATATTGGGATTGAAGGAATATGCCCCAGTCTCATAAATCTGAGCAAGTTCCTTAATAGTCTTCAGCAAAAAATTCTTTACTTTCTGAATTCGTTCACTGGTACTCAACATGTCAGCATACTGAGTAAACATTCTCTTTATAGATTCTTTATTTACAACTACATGGCCATCAATCGAGAAATCCTCAATTTGATCTGCAATAGCTTTCTCAAAATTTTCAAGATACTTCTCAACAATTTGAGCAAAAATCATGCTAGTTTTAAATCCCATGACGGTTTGCTCATCAACCAATGCAGAAGAATCAATAACTCTTTTAAGGTCTTCATTGTAAGGTACTACCTGAACATTGCTATCCAGAATTCCCAGTCCGAAATCCTCATATGTTTCCTGCTGAATGTTTTCAACACCCAAATCAGGCAAAGTATCAGAAATATAGTCCAGGAAAAACTTGTTCGGAGCAAGAATCAGAATTTTTTCAGTCGTAAGCTGCTTAGCATACGTATAGATCAAGTATGCAATTCGGTGCAAAGCAACGGTCGTCTTGCCGCTACCCGCAACACCCTGAACAATCACATTCTTTTTAAGTTCTTTACGAATTACAGCATTCTGTTCTGCTTGAATCGTAGCAACGATATTCCTCAGACGCACATCAGATGCTTCCGCAAGACTTACCCGAAGCAATTCATCATTCGAACAAATATCCATGTCAGCATACGAAATAAGAATTCTATCCTTAATATCAAACTGACGCTTGAGTAGAATATTTCCTTCAATAGTACCATCAGGACATTCATAGCTTGCTGGTCCAATGTTGCCATCATAGTAAAGAGAAGAAAGCGGAGCTCTCCAATCCAAAACCATGATATCTGCACCATTAAACACTGTATGCTTTCCAATATAATACCTTTCTACACCACTAGTTTTCTCAAAATCAATTCGAGCAAAATATGGAGTTGCCGAAACCTTTTTCAACCCCTTTTGCTGCTCATTAAGCATGTTATAGAGATTCTCTGCAACCTCCCGGCTTGCAGAACATTCCCAAACAGTTCTACGCCTTTCTTCAATTTCTTCAAGATTCTTGTCAATTTGGGTCGCAACAGCGGCTAGCATATCCCGTTCAAGCGGATAGTCATTATTAGAGACAGGAGACATAGTCATGTAGTTTCTCCCCTTTCACATTTTAATTCCTGTACAATTCTATCATTTTCAACTTATTATGTCAAGTTATTGGGCTGATTTTTACTTTACACTTTCATAAAAAGTAGAAGCATGAATCTCTTCATACTTCTACTCTTTTTACATTAATATCATACCTTCAATTGCTACTTCTACATCTTCAAAAATTTCTTTTGCCTCACTCAAGTATTTATTTACATCTTCTTCAGGCCAAAAATGTGTCAAAACAAGTTTACCAACTTCTGCTTCTTTTGCTATAGTCGCAGCTTGATGTGCAGTCAAATGAGAATTAATTTTAGGAAAACCATGTTCCTTTAGTAAACTCGATTCACTAATAAGCACATTTGCATATTTAGCAAAATCAACAAGTTGTTCTCTTGAAATAAAAGAAACATCCGATGTGTATACAATAGTGTTTCTACCATCAGTAACCTTTACAGCGTATGTTTCAACTGCGTGTTCAACCAACAAAAAAGTTATTTCTAATTCACCAATATGCACCTTAGTATTTGACTTAATTTTATGATATTTCGTATATGAATTACTTTCGCTTATAATATCTCCATATATTCTTTGAGGAGACATTGGTAAATATATCTCCACTGGATTTTCAAGTCTCTTTTGATTATGAAAAACATATGATGCATATTGAATATTGAAAATATCGTTATAATGATCACGATGCAAATGAGTCAAAAACACATGCAAATTATTCAAATCATTTGGGAAATCTAGCATCCTATGAGTGCCACTACCACAGTCAAGCATAATCCTATGTTGCCCACTTTCAATTAGAAAACCAGGGCAATTATGATTTTCAGTAACATAAGGTGATTGAGTGCCTAGCACTTTAATCCGCATTATTTTTTCCTCCTAGTTTAAAGGTTTCTAGCATTTTATTTAATGCTTCACTAGAATAATCATTAAAAAACACATAGTCAAAGCTATACGGTGAATAATCAATACTTGCAGAATCACGACTATCAAAATACTCCTCAGAAATATTATCTCGTGCAACAACAACTTGCTTTCTTTTAGTGATATCTGCTTCGACTAAAACCTTAATATCGCACAACTCCCAATACTTAGTCTTAGGGAGTAAAATCCAATCAATAACGACAGGTTTTGTTGCCCTTTGAATATGAGAATCAATAGTACGCTCCATATACTGCCAGGTTAAATCATTTAAAATCTCCATTTTAGACTTATCATTAAAAACAATCTTACCAAGCTTTTTTCTATCGATTTTTCCATCAAACCCTAAAATTTCCTTACCAAAATTTTGGCAAAGTCCGTGAATAACGTCTTCTTGAATAAGCGAATCGTGGCCAATTTCATCAACATCAATATAAGTGCAATCATGAATAGCAGCAACATATCTAGCAAATGTAGACTTACCGCTACCTGACTTACCTGTCACACAAATCAAAAAAGACATAAATTCCACACCTTTCACAAAAAAATCATCAAAGAGATTATACAATCAACTGTAGCTTTTGTAAAGGTTCTACGTGTTGCAGTTTGTTTTCTGGCGAAAAGTGGCCGGGCAAAAAGGTCACATTTCCGGCGAAAAGTGGCCGCGCTAAAATAGGACAAAAAAAACCCCAGGCACCCGCCTGAGGGATGAACCCGCCTCCGCAAATGAGACTTCGGCAGGTTTTTGGGAAGATTAGTGGTGGAAGCTACGCCACCACTGTGCCAGCTTGCGCTCATCGGGCATCCGACCGCCGACCTTGGCCTGGTGAGCGGAGATCTCGCTCACAGCCTCTTCGAACGGCCTCCCGGCCTGGTGGTAGGTCTTCATCAGACCTTTCACCTCCCGGTCGTTGAAACGACCAGAGGCGAAGCGCTCAGCCTCGCGGGCCTGCTGGAGAATCGTGGTTTCCTTAACGATATTGTACATGTTGTCTACCTCCCAAATATTTTTGTAACGTAAGTTACATTAATTTGATTATATCATCTTTTTATGTGAATTTCAATAATTTGGGAATTTTTTATGCCATTTTGTGTAAAAATTTACATAAAAAGAAGAAGCACTCAGGCTTCTTCTTTAGCTTTTTCTTGAAACGTTATCAACCATGAATATAGTTTTTGGAGTGTTTCAGGTCCTTCTTCTTCAAAGTATTCGTCGAGACTTTTTGCAAAATCAGAAAAAGATTCAGGTGTTCCCATTACTTCATTGCAAATGTTGATAATCCTTCCAAAATCAAATGTGACAACTTTATACCAAAAAATATTGGCAATACTGCCACAGTTACCTGAAAATGAATATTCGTCAATGTACGAGCAGTTTTCAAGTTTTTTTCCAAAAATGCTCGTGAACATATCGACAATCTTAAGCTGATGTTTTTGACGTTCAAACAGCTTATTCATTACTTTTTTTACGCCGTCATTGCCATAGATTCTTTTGATGATGTACATTGCCAGCTTGTCAGCAACAGCTTCTTCAAAAGCTCTTCCATATTCTTGACCAGAACTCGAGAGTCTAGTTACTGCCGTATAAGCCGTGCTACCATCATTTGCTCTGTTTGTAAGTTTCAAAATGTCGTTTAGGTTAATCATCATAAGATGAGCAAATTCGTGCGCAATAACGAATGTGATAAATTCAACAGGATCATCTTCGCAAACAAAAATTTTTACATAACTTTCTCGATTTTCACCGTCAGTAGTTCCTGTAAGTCCTGCTGTTTGAATACCAATCGGTTCAATGGTAATCATTACATTTTCAAGTTTTGCAGAAAAAATAATACTATTTTTCAGTGCCTTCAGAAATTCATCTGCAACAGTTTTTACGAGGCCCTCCGCAAACCTCAAGTCGCTTGTGAACGTTTTGATTTGCATGTATTTCCTCCTATATTTTGTGTTAGGCTTTAGAATTCCATATTCTATCGGACGTAATTATATCACTTTTTTTATTTTATGTCAACTCGATTCCGTCAAATCAAAGGTTACCCTTATGACACTATTCGTTTATCAGGTCCAACCAGTCGCATTCAAAACTTAATGTAACGCAGTTCGTTTATTCGATACAAACGGTCGCATTCAAAAATATATGTGTAACGCAGTTTCTTTTCGCAGACGGCCGCTTTCGTTTTTGCCCAGGTCGTCCGTCTCACATCTACGATGTGAAGCCGTGGCTTCGCCTTTTCGCCCTGGGCAGAAAACTATTCACTCTTCACTATTAGTTATTCACTATGCTATAATAGCATCATGGAGGTTTTTTATGAGATTTAAGAGAGTTTATATTGAGATTACTAATGTGTGTAATTTGAGTTGTAGTTTTTGCCTGCCTCATCATAGAGAGAGTCGTTTTATGAGTTTTGAGGAGTTTGATTTTATTTTGGGACAAGTTAAGCCTTTTACGAATTATATTTATCTTCATGTTAAGGGTGAACCTTTGCTTCATCCTGATGTTGATAGATTTATTGAGCATGCTTATAATCTTGGTTTTTATATTAATCTTACTACTAATGCGACGCTGCTTCACGAGCATCTTAGTGTTACGAAGTTTTTAAGGCAAGTTAATGTTTCTCTTCATGCTACTAATGATTTAGAGATTATTAAAACTGTGAAGAAAATTTCTGATTGTATTGTTTGTTTTAGGATTTGGAATATTGATGAAAATCCTGATTTAAAGCATTTATTAGAGTCTGAATTTAATAAAGAGATTGATAATTCGGAAAATTTTACTTTAGCTGAAAATGTTTTTCTTTCTCAGAAGAATAAATTTAAATGGCCTTCTCTTGATGACGAGATAGCTTCGGATAAAAAGTATTGTTACGGTCTTATTAATCAGCTTGCTATTTTAGCTGATGGTACGGTTACACCATGTTGTTTAGATAATGATGGTGATATTTGTTTAGGCAACATTTTTAAAGAAGATTTAGATAAAATTATTAATAGTGAAAGAGCTATTAATATTGTGAACGGATTTAAAAACTCTGTTGCTGTTGAAGAGTTATGTAAGAAGTGTACTTTTTAACAGCGCAGTACTATTCACTATTCACTTTTAACTAGTTTTGAATAATACAATTCGTTTTTTTATGAACTGTATTACAACTGTAAAAATTATTTGTTTGAACGATTTGCGGAGTGACACTTATAGTTTCTTAGAAAATTAATGTTACAACAACTAGGAAAAATTTTTTGTGCGTAGCCGACGGAAAATTTTTTCGTAGATGTTGTCATTAATAATTTCTTAGAAACTGTTGTGAACGCAGTTTTAGTGAAAACAAATCATTTTTACAGTTGTTATTTTGATTCGATACAAACAGTCGCATATAAAAAGGAGGTGAAACAAAATCAATTTTGTTTCACCTCCTGTTTTACATGTCTCTATTAATTGTTCTCTAGTATTTCCTTTACTTCTTCTTCAGTCAAATGTCTGTAACTTCCTTTTTCTAGTCCTTCACATGTTAAGTTTCCTACGCCTTCACGCTTTAATGCTATAACTGATAATCCAACCGCTTCACACATTTTTCTTACTTGACGATTTCTTCCTTCATGTATTTGTATCCATATTCTTGATATGTCATTCTTTTTGTCTTTTAGTAATATTTCTACTTTTGCAGGTGATGTTGTGTATCCATCAATTACAACACCTGTTTTCAATTTTTCTATATCTTTTTCTGTAGGGATTCCACGCGTTTTAGCTATATATGTTTTTGTTGTTTCATGTTTTGGATGTGTTACTTTATATATAAATTCACCATCATTTGACAATAAAAGCAAACCTGATGTATACATATCTAATCTTCCAACTGGAACTACTTTTTCTTTTACATCTTTTAATAATTCCATTACAGTTGAACGGCCTTTTTCATCATTTACTGTTGTTACATACCCAACTGGTTTGTTAAGTAAAATATATACTTTGTTTTCTTTTCCAATTACTTTATCAAAAACTTCTACAATATCTTTTTCAACATTTATTTTAGTTCCTAAGGCTGTTTCTACAACACCATTTACTTTTACATTTCCGTTTTGAATATATTCTTCACATTTTCTTCTTGATGCTACGCCACATTCTGCCATATATTTTTGCAATCTAATTTCTTCCATATTTTCCTCCAAAATTTTTGTATTATATTCAACATCTTTTCACATAATATTCATTGAATTCATAGTATATTGTAGATATTCATCTTCCGCAAATACTTATAGTATTTGCGGTTAATATAGATTGTAGGTTTGGGAAAGTGTATATTTTCTCAAACCTACTCGATTTTTACATTTCATAAAGTTTAATATATTCTTTAGCCGAATGTGCCCATGAATAATCCTGCGTCATAGCTCTTTCTACTAAACTTGTCCATGTATCTTTATCACTATATGTTTGAATTGCTTTATTTGTAACTTCAATTAAATCTTCTGTTCTAGTTCCCCAGAAAGTAAATCCATTTCCTTCTTCTTTATTTCCAAGATATCCAACAACAGTATCGTTAAGTCCTCCCGTTCTTCTAGCAACTGGTATTGTTCCATATCTAAAGCTTATCAACTGTGACAAGCCACATGGTTCAAACATTGATGGCATCATAAAAATATCACTGCCTGCATAAATCTTTTTAGCAAGTACTGGATCAAAAATATCTTTTACAATTATTTTATCTTCATATCTTTCTTTTAACATTTTAAATCTATTTATATAATGTTGCTCGCCAACGCCAAGAACTATAAATTGTACATCTTGTTTTAATATTTCATTCATGCTTTCTACCAAAATGTCAACACCTTTATGTTGTACAATTCTTGATATTATTGAAAGGATTGGAACATCTTTAACTGGTAATCCTAATTCTTCTTGTAATTTCTGTTTATTTATTTTTTTCTTATTTAACGTCGTAACATCAAAATTTGTATATATCTCATCATCAATAGCTGGATTAAATTCTTGATAATCTATTCCATTAACTATTCCGAACAATTTCTTATCTTCACTTTTATATCTTAATATTCCTTCGTAGCCAAAACCATATTTTTCTGTTTGAATTTCTTGAGCATATGTTTTGCTAACTGTCGTTATTATATCTGAATATAATAGTCCAGCTTTCGTAAAACTAAAGTCACCAAAAAATTCTAATTTTTCTGGTGTAAAGTATGACCAATCCAGGTCAAAGTGATATAAATTTCCACTATTAAATCTTCCGTTATATTCCAAATTGTGAATTGTATATATTATTTTCACATGCTTATTATTGTATCTATCTCTCGTTAATAATGCAATTGGTCCTGTTTGCCAATCATTTAAGTGTAAAACGTCTGGTTTTAATATTCTATTTGAAAATTCAGCAACTGCTTTATCAAAGAATGCAAATCGTTCTGCTTCATCTGGATGACAATACATTCCATCTCTGTCAAAATAATAAGCATTATCTACAAAATATGTCGTTAGTTTTTTTCCATTACCAATTTCTTGTTCATGTTTTCTGATAATACAAGTTTCTGTTCTTCCATTCATATTAATTGGAAAATCTAATACATATGTTAAATCTTGAGTTATCATTTTATATCTTGGCATTATTATTGATGTATCATGGCCAAGCTTAATTAATTCTTTTGGAAGTGATCCCGCAACATCTGCAAGTCCTCCCGATTTTGCATATGGAACTACTTCTGAAGCGACATATAGTATTTTCATATTTTTCTCCTTTGTTAATCTTCTAAACTTTTTATAATAGTATTGAAATATTCTGGTAGTGGTGCTTCAAATTCTACTTGTTCTTTTTTGGTTGGATGCATTAAACTAATTCTTTGTGCATGCAACATCTGACTTGTTATACCAAATTCATTCTTTCCACTTGAATACACATCATCGCCAACAATAGGATATCCGATGTGTGACATGTGAACTCTTATTTGATGAGTTCTTCCTGTTTTCAAATCTATTTCTAAAAGTGTATAACCTTTTGTATATCTTTTTAAAACTTTAAATTTTGTTATTGCTTCTTTACCATTTTTCACAACAGCCATCTTTTTTCTATCTGTCGGATGTCTGCCGATTGGCATATTTATTTCGCCATTATTTTCTGCAATAATTCCTCTAACTAATGCAATATATGTTTTTTTAGTTTCTCTATTTTGTATTTGTTCTGCAATTTTTTGATGTGCATAATTATTTTTTGCAATTACTAAAATTCCTGTTGTGTTTTTATCTAGTCTATGTACAATTCCCGGTCTTATATCTCCATTTAAATCCGACAATTCATGTCTACCTAAAATAGCATTTACAACCGTTCCAGATTTATTCCCAACTGCTGGATGCACAACCATATCTTTCGGTTTGTTTATAACTATAATATCTTCATCTTCATATATTATGTCTAAATCAATATCTTCCGGTTTTATTTCTGTTGTTTCTTCTATCTGAGTTGGTATTAATAGTTCTTGCCCTAATTGTACTTTTTGTGATGTTTTTACTACTTTGCCATCTAATAATATTTTCCCATCTTTTATTAACGTTTGAGCTAACGAACGTGAAATTTTTTCTTCCAACTCTGAAACTACTACATCTATTCTTTTTCCTTCATTTTGTTCATCAATTATATATTTATTTTCCATCTTTCATTATTTCCTTTAACTGCGATAATATTATAAAACATGCACCAATTACTACTAACATATCAGCAACATTAAATGTGGCGATAAAAGGTGTATCTATAAAATCTACAACATAACCTCTAAATATTCTATCGATTATATTTCCAACGCCTCCTGCTATTACCATATAAAAACCTATACTTGGAGTTTTACCATCTTTTATTAATCTCGCAAGATATATTATTAATACAACACATATTATTGCAGATAGTGCTGCCATTATATAGTTGCTACCTTGCATTAACCCAAATACTGCTCCTCTGTTTTCAACATAATCAAAACTTAATAACCCTTCTATGACAACAATGCGTTCTAATAATCTAGTCGCAAAAATTTTGGTTATTTGATCTATTAATATAAGCAAAACTATTAACGTCATTATATTTCCCTATCCTTTGAATCATTTTCCAAATGTATTGTTTGAGTTTTCTTCTTAGTTTTTCCACGTCTTTCTCTAATTTTTTCTTTTTCTGCTTCAGATAGCCCTGCATCATTTTCGATAATTTGTTCGCTTAACTTTTCAAGCTCAGTTTCTATAAATGTTTCTGCTTTTTCTTGAACTTGCTTTTGAATTGGATTGTCAATTCCTATATCTTCAACAAGCATTAAGGCGTTTTCTTCTTTTGGAATTTTTATATCTACCAAATTATAATTTTGATCTATATATCCTAATATGTCTTCTATATTTTCTACACTTAAATTTACAGCACTTTGCACAACTCTGTTGTCATTTACTTTAGAAAGCATATATTTTCTTTGTAAATAACTTTTAATTTCTGCACTACCAGTAATTACTCCTGTTAATACTTTCCATGGAGAATGTTTCTCAATACTTGCTTCGTACTGCTCAATTATAACAAGTGTAGCCGTTATATTTCTTTTTAATATTGGAAGATATTCATCTCTTTTTACTTTTAAATATTTTATTTGTAATAAATGAATTCTTTTTAAAATTCTTAGTTGCTCTTCTGCAGATATTTCTTCATCATCTAATTTAGAAAGTAAAGTTTTCATTTGATTTGAAATATCAGCTAATGGTTCTTTAGTTTTAGTTATCCAAGAATATTCATCTACATAATATTTTAACTCTTGTTTCTTTTCTCCGTACTCTTCATACGTTTTTATTTTTTCTAATCCTTTGTACATTAAATCACTCTCCATCAATCATTTACGACCAATTTCATACACAATTATTATATATATATATTGTTGCAAATTCAAGCATTAATATGTATAATATCCCCGTGAGGAGTGATTGTATGGAAAATACTAAATATGATTTAATTATTATAGGAGCTGGACCTAGTGGAATTTTTATGGCTTATGAATTAATAAAGCTAAATTCTAAGAAAAAAATATTAATGATTGAACAAGGAAAAAAGGTCGAAGATAGATTCTGCCCTATCGAAAAAACCGGCAAATGCATAAAATGCAAACCTTTATGTCATATAACAAACGGTTTTTCTGGTGCTGGCGCATTCTCAGATGGAAAACTTAGTCTATATAATGAAGAAGATACTGAAATTCATGTTGGTGGAAATTTACATGAATACCTTGGAATAGAAAACACAAAAAAATTAATTGATTACACAGATAGTATCTATTTAGAATTTGGTGCTGATCCAAAAATTGAAGGTCTTGAATATAAAGAAGAAATAAAGAAAATAAAAGATAAAGCTAAAGAAGTAGATTTAACTTTATATGATGTCCCTGTTAGACATTTAGGAACTGAAAAAGCACACGAATTATACGGAAGACTAGAACAATTTCTTATTGATAATGGTGTCGAGATAATGTTTAACACTGTTGTAGAAGATTTAATTGTTCAAAATAATGTTATTAAAGGTGTTAGAACAAAACCAGCCAAATATGTTGAAGATGCTGAATATACTGACTTAGTGGATATTTATGCTGAGACCGTTGTTATTGGTGTTGGAAGAAAAGGTGCTAAATGGTTATCTGATATGTGTGCAAGACACAATATAAACAGCCGAGCTGGTATTGTTGATATCGGTGTTAGATATGAATTGCCAGATAAATTTATGGCAGATGTAAATAAATACATGTACGAAGCAAAATTTATTGGCCGTGTTGGACCATATAAAGATAAAGTTAGAACTTTCTGTCAAAATCCTAGTGGTTTTGTTTCAACAGAAGTTTATGATAAGAACATCACACTTGCTAATGGTCATTCATACAAAGACAGAAAAAGCACTAATACAAACTTAGCACTTCTTTGCTCTCATAGATTTAACTATCCATTTAATGAACCAATAAAATACGGTAGAAATGTTGCTGAAAACTCTAATCAATTAGGCAACGGAAATATTTTAGTTCAAAGACTAGGCGATATTTTTAATGGAAAAAGAACTTGGGAAAAAGAATTACAAACTAATAGTGTAGTACCTACTCAAAAGTCAGCTGTTGCCGGAGATATTACATATGCTCTTGGTTATAGAACAATGACAAATATATTAGAATTTATAAAAGCATTAGATAAAGTTATTCCAGGGTTTGCTCATCCAGATAATTTATTGTATTCACCAGAAATAAAATTCTATAGTAACCAAGTTATTATTGATAACAATTTTGAAACAAGCATAAAGAATCTTTATTCTATCGGTGACGGTGGCGGATTGACTCGTGGACTTATGATGGCTTCTTGTTCTGGTGTACATTTAGCTAGAATATATAATGAAAAATAAAAAATCTCATATTTAAAAAAGTTGCTATTTAAAATAGCAACTTTTAATTTTTATAATCTATTTTTTTACAAATCCAAACAATCTCTTATACCATGGCGCTTTTCTTTCAGCTAAAGCATTTGCCATGCCAGCTTGTTCTAACGAATTTTTTTGTCTTTGTTTTGCTTCTTCAAATAAAAGATCCGTATTTACATTTCCGAATAATTCTTGTGATGTATTTTGTACTTCTGCCTTCAACTCATTATCAATATGATCCAATTCTTCTTCTGTACACCAGTAATAACAATATATCATAGCCAATATATCTTTTGCTTTTTGTGATATATGTTGCGTTTGTAAACTTATTGCCGGATTAATGTCTGGAACATATTCTGGATCAGCAATTTCTTTTAAAAAAATTCTTAATCCAACTGGTATTTTATTAACATCTACATCAGAAGTGTAACGTAAAATTTTATTTACTTCCGTTGCCGCAATTGAATATTCTTTTATATTAATTGTCATATCTATTCTCCTTTTTATCTAGATTTTCCATCATCTTTTGTTATTTTATTTTGATTTATATCATTTTGTTTTATTTTTTCCTGATGTCGTTTCATTTCAACAAATTGTGCTCTAGTGATATTAGCTCTTCTTATTATATCCGCACTTGGAGTTCTATCTGCACCTATAACAGCTGCAATATATTCTGCTGACCATTTTATTTCTTGTCCTGCTTCTTTTGCTTTTGCTTTAAAGTCAGGCCATCTTTCTTTTACAATTTTTAACAAGTCAAGTTCTTGATCTGCGCTTTCTTTTAATTCTTCTCTTGTCTTTCCAGCACATCCCGTAGTTATTGCGATATCTTCAATATTTGGAAACACTGACACTTCACTCACCCCTCGTCTATTTAAATAGGTTATATTCAAATTAAGTTTACCATATTGTTAATTAAAGTTTCAATATAAATTTAAAAAATATGAAAAAATTTTTTTCATATTTTTTTGCTTTTATATTTTATTATCTATCATTGTGTCTGCATATACTGCAAATCCTCTAACCGGATCATTTACAAATACATGTGTTAGTGCTCCAACTAATTTTCCATTTTGCAAAATAGGACTTCCGCTCATCCCCTGTACTATTCCTCCTGTTTTTGAAATCAAATCTTCATCTAATATTTTTACAATCATGCTTTTTGCTTCTGCTTCAGAATTAGAATATTTTCTTTGTATTTCTATTTCAAATTCTTCTATTTTTTCATTGTCTAACGTGCATAATAATGTCGCTTTTCCTAGTTCTATTTCATTTCTTGAAGCAACAGGAACAGGAGCTGCAGTTATGAAATCTTCTTTTCTATAATCATATATCTTACCATATATTCCAGTTTCATCACTTTTGATAATTTCTCCATATTCATTAAATGAATCAAGTGTCCCAACAATTTCACCTGGATTTGATTTTTTACTTGGTAATACAGAAATCAAATTTACTTTATTAAGTGTTCCATGCTCTAATTCAATCATTTTTCCAGTATCAAGATCTGACACACCATGTCCTAATGCTACAAAATCTCCCGTGTTCGGATTATAAAATGTTGTTGTTCCAATTCCCATAGTTCCATCTCGTACCCATAATCCAATCTTATAGTTATTGTCGTCTATTGCTTTTACTGCTTGTATGCTAGTTTCTATCTTCTCTCCCTCTCTTTCAACAACTATGTTAGTTAGCTCTCCTCTTGACTTTCTAACAGCTTTTATAAGTTCATCTGTTGTTTCTATTTTCTCTCCATCAAATTCTAAAATCAAATCTCCTTTTTTTACATTTGCTTTCTCATATGGTTTATATTTTTTGCCATCGATTCCATCCACTTCCGATTCACCTATTATCAAAACTCCTTTGCTATACACTTTCAATCCAACTGCTTTTCCACTTGGAATTACCATTGTTTGTGGAATAACACTAACAGTTATATCTTTTATTGGAATCATTCCTAATGCTGTAAGTTTCAATTTTATATTTCCAACAATTTCACTATTTATTGTCGATATTTTTTTCAAAACATTTTCTTCAATTGATTTTAAATTTCCTTCAAGTTCTATACCTTTTACATGTGAAATGTTAAAATTTTCATTTTGAAACAAAACTATTTTTTTCGGAATTGTTGTAATATTTGTTATATAAATCAACAAAATTGTCAATAATGTTATTGTGATACAAAATTTTTTATTTTTCATTTTTAATTGCCTCCTATCTTTCTTTTTTTAAGTTGTCCAAAAAAAGAAAATATTATAAGGCAAAAAAAATTTACCTTTAACAAAAATTAAAGGTAATTTTTTTTACAAATTTTATATTATGTCATGGCTTTTCTTAATTCTTTCACATGTTCTATTGCCATTTGTGTTATATCTTTTCCTGCCAATATTCTTGCTACTTCTAATATTGTTTCTTCTTCATTTAATCGTTTAACAGATGTATAAGTTTTATCATCTTTTGTATCCTTTTGTATGTAGAAGTTTGCATCACCACTTGCAGCAATAACAGGCAAATGTGTTACACATATAACTTGATGAGTTTTTCCTATTATTTTCATTTTTTCTGCAACCGATTTACCAGCTTGCCCACTTATTCCCGTGTCTATTTCATCAAAAATCATTGTCGCAACGTTATCATATTCACACAAAATTGTTTTTATGGCTAGCATCACTCTCGAAATTTCTCCCCCTGATGCAATCTTATTTAATTGTTTCAAACCTTCACCAAGATTTGTGCAAATTAGCAATTGAATGTTATCAATTCCATTTTCATTAAAATCTTCATTTTTTTTAAAATCAAATTTTACATATGCTTTAGACATCTCTAAATCTTGCAATTGCGTATTTATTTTTTCTTCTAATATTTGAGCTTTTTCAGTACGAATATTATGTATTTTTTCTGCAAGTTTATCTAGTTTTTGTTTCAATTTGCTAGCTTCATTTCTTAATTCATTAATCATTTCTTCTGAATTACTTAAGAATAATAATTCTTCACTTGCTTCCTTGTAATAATTTAAAACATCTTCTATAGTATTACCATATTTTCTTTTTAATGAAAATATAGTATCAAGCCTTTCTTCTATCGCAGCTTGTTCACCTTCGTCATATTCCATTTCATTTGAATACTTTGAAATTGTACTGGTTGCATCTTGTAATGTATAGTACGATTCGTTAATAATATTTAAAACTTCTAAATATTTCTCATCAATATCAGATATATTATTAAGTTTTCTTATTATTTCGTTTAGTTCTTCTAATATATTATTTCCCATAATGTTTTGAGTGTCATTTAAAACAGTAACAATTTTTTCAGAATTTTGTAGAAGTTTTCTTTTTTTCTCTAAATCTTCTTCTTCGGTTGTTTTTAATGATGCAACTTCTATTTCATCCACTTGATATTTAAGCAGGTCTATTCTTCTAGCTCTTTCTTTTTCATCTCCATAATTTTTTTCTATTTTTGCATTTATTTCTCTATACTCTCTAAGAATTTCATGATATTCATTTTTGGTTTTTTCTAATTCTTCACCTGCGAAATTATCTAATAATTCAATATGTGTTTTAGGGTTTAACAAAGATTGATTTTCATGTTGGCCATGAACATCTATTAGTGATTCTCCAATTTCTTTCATTTGTGCTATAGTTGCCATTTTACCATTTATTTTGCATATACTTCTTCCATTTAAATATATCTCACGAGAAAGAATTATATTTTCGTTATTATCATCAAAAAAGCATGCCTCAACAAATGCCATATCAGCACCAGTCTTAATCAACTCTTTTGATATACGACCACCTGTTATGGCATTTATAGAATCTATAATTAAACTTTTACCTGCTCCAGTTTCACCCGTTAAAATATTTAGGCCCTCATCAAAATTAATTGTTATCTCTTCAATTATTCCAATATTTTTTATATGCAATTGACCCAGCATATTTTTACCCCTTTACTTTACGATTACATATTCTCCATCAACTGTAATTGTAATTTGTCCTTCATAATAAAATAAAATTTCTTCTGCTTCTGATTTTGTACATTTTGCTTTTACAGATTTACCATCAACTTTTGCTTCAATATCATTTGTTTTAAACATATCAACTATTTCATTATAAAAATCGGTTTGAGAATAGTCTTTTACAACTGCCGATTCTGACTTTAGTTCCGCCATTGGTGCATTATTATCTGTAACGAATTTATCAAACATATTTAATCCAGCAGCAGCTCCATTAGTACGATCGTTTTCCGTTGACTCTGCTACCATTCCATCAGCAATCAACATCATATCATTGTCTGCAGTTTGTCTTTCAAGATTTCCTGTTTTTCCAACAAAAATTGCAGCAACTAATATTACAGCAGCAGATGATAGTATTGGTATAATATATTTAAATTTAACTATATTATTTTTGTCTCCATTCTTTATTCTATTCATAACTTTTTGTCTAAAATCTGCAGGCACATTGTAATCTTCTTCATTATTCATTTTTTGTAATTCTTCAATTAAATTTTTCATATATTATCACCACCTTCTATACAATTATAACTAATTATTTGACTCGTTATACTCCAAAAATGTTCCATCTTCCTCTAAAATCTGCTTTAAAGCAGTCCTTGCTCTGTTTATTTTTGACTTTACTGTGCCCAAATTTATTTTTGTCATTTCTGCAATTTCCATATATGTAAAACCTTTAATATCTCTTAAAACAATCATCGTTCTTTGATCTATCGGTAATTTTCTAATACAATTCGTAATTTTTTGCTTAAGCTCTTCATCTTCAGCTAAATGTTCTGGACCTTTTGCCGTATCTTCGAGTTGTATTTCCATTTCACCATCAGCAGTTTCTAGTTTTTCATCTATATACACAACATTTTTCTTCTTTTTTAATTCATCAATACAAACATTTATTGTTATTCTATAAATCCAGGTATACAAAGATGATTCTTCCTTAAAATTCTTTAAATTTCTATATATTTTAATAAAAACTTCTTGTGCTATATCTTCTACTTCATTTTCATTTTTCACCATATAATATATCGTGCTGAAAACTCTTTTCTCATACAAGCTGATTATTTCCTCAAAAGCCTTATTATCGCCTTCTTTGGCCTTTGATATCAATATTTTCTCGTCAATCATCTTTTCACCACCTTTTTCCAATAATACTGTAATTATATCATATTTTTTGATGTTATCAACTATTTTGCCCATCTAAAAATTCTTGTATATTGACAAATTTATGATATAATTACCTTAGAAATGTGGGTGATTTTATGAACGAAGAAGAAATAAAAAAAGAGAAATTGGCTGAAAATAAGCTTATTATCCTATATTTGCTAAATAATGCAAACTGTACTTTAACAAATTTGCAGATTCTTAGACTTTTATACGATTTCGAAGGCTTTAACTACTACTATTTTCAGCATTTATTGTCAGATTTAGTCGAAAAAAAATATATTTTTAATTATAAACAAGGCGAAGAATGGTTATACGAAATTACAGCAGAAGGTCGTGAAGTCTTAGAATTAACTGGAAATATTCTTCCTGGTATTGTAAAACACAAATTAGACATTATAACTAAAGAACAATTACAAACTGTTCAAAACGAAGTTGCAATAACTGCTGAATATATTCCTGAAAACGATAATGAATATATTACTAGTTGCAAAATCTCTGAAGCTCATAAAGTGCTTTTTGAAATAAACGTATATTGTGCTTCACAAGAACAAGCAAAGAAAATCGCGGACAATTGGAAAAACAATGCTAACGAAATATATCCAAACGTAATAAAAATGTTAACAAAAACAAAAGAAGAGACAAACTAGTCTCTTCTTTTGTTTTACTATTCACTTTTCGCTCTTCACTATTCACTGCTTTTTGTGTAACGCAATTCGCTTCCGCAGACGGCCAGCAAAATCGGCAAGCAAACTTACCGAAGATAATAGTTAATAGTGAATAATTAACTTAAGCGGACAGTACTTCGATACAAACAGTCGCATGTAAAAATAGAACAAAACAAGTGCAACAACCCTGTTGCACTTGTTTTTACCTTTACTATTAACTTTTCACTATTAGTTATTCACTAATTTTCTCACATATTCATATGCAAGTATTCCCGTTGCCATTGCTGCATTTAAGCTTTCAGATTTTCCAAGCATAGGAATTTTTACTTTAACATCTGCGATTTCCATTATTTCTTGCGATACTCCTTTTGCTTCATTTCCAATAACAATTATCGTCTTCTCATCAAAATTAATATCATAATGATTTTTATTTGTTGCAAGTGATGTAACTACTATCTTATATCCGTCTCTTTGCAATTCCTTCAACTTAGATAGTAAATCAGTTCTTACAACATTTAATCTATATATAGCACCCATTGTACTTCTCGTAACTTTAGGATTATATATATCTGCAGATTCTTTTGAAATAATCAAATCTTCAATACCAGCTGCATCTAATGTTCTAATAATCGTTCCCATATTACCTGGATCTTGAATGTCATCAAGTGCAAACAATACATTTGAACTTATTTTTATTGCTTCTTTTTCTTTTACAACAGCTAATATTCCTTGCGGTGTTATAGTATCAGAAATCATTTCAAAAATATTCTTATTAACAAATTCAACTTTATAATCATACGTATTAATTTGTTTCTTTAGCAATTCTTGGCATATAACAATCAAAATAATGTTTTCTTTTTCTTCAATAGCTTCCTCAACTATTTTTATACCTTCGACAATATATTCTTTATATTCGTCTCTATATTTCTTTTGCTTTAATTGTTTTATATGTTTTATTTGAGAGTTGTCTTTACTAGCAATCATTTTATTTCCTCTATTCTGCAACAATTTCGCTTTCGTTTTCAACTTTTCCTGGCTCTGTTGCATTATTTTCTTTTACATTTTCAGTAGCTACATTTTGTTGTTCATCTGATACTTCTTTTTCTACAACAATACCAGACGCAGCCTTTACTTTAGCTGTATTTCTAATTACTTCTGTTGTACCTAAAATATATTGTTGTGCATAAATTGTATTTAAATCTTTCTTCAATCTAGCTTCTGCTTCATCAGATGGTGTTTCATCGATACTTTCTAAGTACGCAATTACATAGCCCTCTCCATCTTCTATGATGTTTGTGTAATTTCCAGGTTCAAGCGCAATTAATTCAGTATATAATGTCATATTTGTTACCGTTTCATTTAAGTATAATAATGGCATAGATTCTGTTTGTCCATTTACTAACGAATATCCACCTGATACTGTTGTAACAAATCTATATGTTCCATTTTCTTTTGCAACAGTTTCAAAATCTTCTCCATTTTTTAATCTTTCTAATGAAGATTCCATTTTTACTTTAGCCGCTTGTTTTCTCTCGGTTTCTGATATTTCTTCTTTGCCTTCTTCTACTTGTTCAGGTGTAACTTGTAAAACTCTATAATTATACATTTTTAACATATCAACATATTGTTCTCTAGATGCTGCATATTCAATTTCTGACATAGGATAATATTCTCCTGAATTTTCAATAAACTTTGATGCAAGCAATGTTTCTTTATAATAATTCATATAATCGTCTTTTGTAAAACCAATTTTAGCTAGTTTTTCTTTGTCAACATTTTCGGATTCATAATTATCTTCAAGAGATTTTATTTCATCATCTGTTAATGTAACACCGTGTTCTTTAGCTTTTTGGTGAAAAAGTTTTATATTAACATATTGTTCATACACTTCTTTAGGGTCTACTTCTTCATTCTGTTCAAATTCAAGCAAAGTTATATAATTATCAAAATCTTCTAAATCATATTTTACCCCGTCAATTTTTAAAACACACTTATCAATAGCAGAATCGTATATTATAACAAATACGATTAAAGCTAATAAAAATATTGCTATTGCTATTATTCCAATTTTTTGCATCTTTTGCATTTTTATCATCCCTTCATAATTTTAAATAATTTTAGTATTTCTTTTAATATTTCTTTTTCAGTTTTTGTTTGTAATTTTAAAGTTATATATGGAATAGCAGTAGCTGAAAAGAAAATATTTCCTTTGTAGTTATCAATTAAAAGTTGAACTATATCGCTTGTAAGCGCTGCTGTATCATCAAACTTTATAACAACACCATTCTCTTTTTGTTGAATTGAAACCACACCAACATTTTTAGCATAGCACTTTATTCTTGCGACTTCAAGTAAATTATATATTTCATTTGGCATTTCACCATATCTATCAATCAACTCATCTACCATTTCTGAAATTTGTTCTTCATCATCAATGTTAGCTATATCCTGATAAATCGCAATCTTTTGACTTTGATTTTCAATATAAGAATCTGGAATATATGCACTTACTTTTATATCTATTTGGATTGGTTCTGCTTCTTTTTCAACTTCTTCTCCTTGCATTTCTTTTACCGATTCTTCAAGTAATTTACAATACATTTCATATCCAACCGCTTCCATGTGTCCATGCTGTTCAGGTCCTAATATATTTCCTGCTCCTCTTATTTCTAAGTCTCTAAGCGCTATCTTAAATCCCGAACCAAACTCTGTAAATTCTTTTATTGCTTTCAATCTTTTTTCAGAAGTCTCTGTTAATATTTTGTTTCTTCTATATGTTATATAAGCATATGCAGCTCTATCACTTCTACCAACACGACCTCTTATTTGATATAGCTGTGCCAATCCAAGCCTATCAGCATCTTCAATTATTATTGTGTTAGCATTTGGAATATCTATACCTGTTTCCAAAATAGTTGTACATATTAATACATCTATTTTTCGTTCAGTAAAGTCATTCATGATATTTTCAATTTCTTTACCAGTCATTTTTCCATGCGCAAATGCCACTCTCGCTTCTGGTACTAATCTCGATATCTCACTTGCTCTTTTTTCTATTCCTTCTACTTTATTATATAAATAGAATATTTGTCCTTCTCTTTCTATTTCTTTTATTATCGCTTCTTTGATAACTTCTTCATCATATTCCAATACATAAGTTTGCACAGGCCTTCTGTTTTGAGGCGGATCGTATATTACACTCATATCTCTTATTCCAACAATAGACATGTGCAGTGTTCTTGGAATTGGTGTTGCTGTCATTGCAAGCACATCAACATTTGTTTTTAATTGTTTAATAAGTTCTTTATGTTCTACACCAAATCTGTGTTCTTCATCTATTATTAATAATCCTAAATCTTTGAATCCCATATCTTTTTGAACTATTCTGTGTGTTCCAATAACGATATCAATTTCACCATTTTTTAATTTCTTTAATATTTCGCCTTGTTCTTTTTTAGTTTTAAATCTATTAAGAACAGCAACTTTAATTGGGAAACCTTCCATTCTCTCTTTAAATGTTTTATATTGTTGTTGCGCAAGCACTGTCGTTGGAACTAAATATGCGACTTGTTTACTATCCATAACAGCTTTAAACGCAGCTCGAATTGCAACTTCTGTTTTACCATATCCAACATCACCGCAAAGAAGTCTATCCATTGGAATTTTTGATTCCATATCTTTCTTTACTTCTTCGATACATCTCAATTGATCATCAGTTTCTTGATAAGGAAACTGTTCTTCAAATTGTGTTTGCCATACTGTATCTTTTGAAAATTCGTATCCTACTTGTTGCTTTCTTTTTGCATACAACTCAATTAAACCTTTAGCTATATCTCTTAATGATGCTTTTACTTTTGCTTTAGTCTTTTCAAAGTCTTTACTTCCTAATCTATTAAGCCTTGGAGAACCTTCACCAGCACTAATAAATTTTCTTATATTTTCTAACTGATTAGTTGGTATATATAATGTATCATCATTTTTATACTTGATCTTTAAATAATCTTTTTTTACATTATCTACAATAAGTGTATGCATTCCAATATATTGTCCTATACCATGCACCGAATGAACAACAAAGTCTCCATCTTTTAAATCTGCAAATACAACTTTCTTTCCTTCTGTAAATGCTTTCGGCTTGTATGATCTTTTAGTTTCTTTTATTGGAGAACTTTCGCCAGCAACAACTACAAGATTCAAATCTAAATATTCAAATCCTTCTGATAAGCTTCCTGTTGTTACATAGACTATTGGTTTATATTCTTTATTATCAAAATCTATATTTAAATTTTCTTTTTCAACACATTCTGTGTTAATTCCATGATCCAAGAGCATTGATGCAATACTTTTCATTTTAGAATTAACACCCGCAAGAATTAATACTATTTTTCGTTCTTCAACTGATTTTTGTACTTCCTGTACAAATATATCCACTGAATCACGAAAAAAGTTCACCTCCCTACAGCTAAAGCTGTATCCATTTCTTTTTGCATGCGTATTTGTATCTATTCTTTCAAGATTAATTATATTTTTGCCTTCTAGGACCATAGTTATTTCTGTGAATGTTGCCATACTTTCTGTATAACTTGGAACTATTTTGTATTTATCTAAAAATTGTTCTATTATTTCTTTATTTTCAAATTCAACTGCTTGACATTTAGATTTTATTCTAGCTGGTTCATCGACAAAAATAATAGTATCTTTTGTAAGATAGTCAAATAACGTAGAAGTTTTCTTGTAGAAAAATTTAAAATATTTATCTACTTTACTTATATAATTACCATTTACTATCGCTTCAACATCTTCTGTTGCACTAGGATATTCTTTTAGAATGTCTTTACTTATTTCTTCTAATTTATCTTGATCTATTAAAAATTCTTCAACAGGAAAAATTGTAATCTGCTTTGTTGTTTCTACACTTCGTTGAGTTATTAAATCAAAATATCTTATAGAATCAATCTCATCTCCCCAAAACTCTATTCTTACAGGGTCTTTAGTAGTAAGCGGAAATACATCAATAATTCCTCCACGAATAGAAAATTGTCCTCTTCCTTCTACCATATCTGTTCGTTCGTATCCTAATTGTACAAAAGAGTTTTTTAATTCTTCTAGCGAAATAGTTTTTCCAACTTCAAGATATATAACTTTTGAGAAGAAGTCATTTTTTTGTATAGTCTTTTGCATTAGCGCTTCTACTGTTGTTAATATAACTTTGCTTTCTGAATTATATAAATCTGTGTATACTTTAAGTCTTTCCATCGTTACATCTT
This sequence comes from Clostridia bacterium, assembly GCA_017521465.1. GTDB lineage: Bacteria > Bacillota > Clostridia > TANB77 > UBA1234 > RGIG6291. The sequence continues at coordinate 52,998 of JAFXCN010000001.1, forward strand.
TATTCATTGTATCTATGTCGTAATATATAACATCTTTTTTAGGGAAAACAGAAATTTCTTCGTTACTGAAGAATGCCATATTCTGTTTCATCTTTTTTAATTCTATTTCGTTATATGTAACAACTAATATTGGTTTTTGAGAATAGAATTTAGTTGCATATATAAAATGTGCCTTTTGACTTTCAGATAACCCCGAAAGAGTAATAGGAAAATTTGATTTATTAACATCATTAATATATTCTTCAAACTTCTTCATCTTGGGTAAAACTTTTATTAATGAATCCATTGTTTTCTCCTTATCAATAAGTTTTACTAATCTTTCAATATTAACTCTCTTCTGTGAATATTAAAGTCTATAATCTCTGTTCCTGCTAATTCATTCTTTATTTTATCAACCACTAAATTAGGGTTAAGATTATTTTCACTTCCTGCATTACAATGAAGTGTAACTCTTATAGACGAAAAGCCTATAACTTCAACTTCAATATCTAATATATTTGGTTTTATATTTACTAATTCTATCTTTTTATTCTTTCCTTGCTTTTCTACTTCAATTACTTCTTGAGCAAATATATTTTCAATCTTTTGAACTAGTTCTTCAATATCATCATCATTTTCAAATTCTATTCCGATTTCGTATATTGCTTCTTTTACAAGCGACATTAGACTTTTTGAATTTTCTGATTTTATAACATTTACAATTTTAAATCCATCAGGTAACGTAGAATTTAATTCTTTTTTTAGTTCAATTACATCTACTTCATCTTCAAGTTCTAAATCTACATATTCCGAATCACTTGTTACACCAACACCAAGTGGTAACGCAAAAGAAAGTTGCACTCTTGGATTAAATCCTTTAGAAAATTTTATTGGCAAACTTGTTCTTTTTATGCATCTTGTAAAAGTTCTCATTGTATCAAGATGTCCTATATATTTTACTTCGTCATGTTTTTCAAATTTCATTCGATATATCATAATTTTATCTCCTATATATTATTCTACACATACTCCAATTCCACATTTTCCAACACCACATCCAGCGCAATTTTGTCTACAATTTGGAGTAACTTTTTCGTTTAATGCATTGTTATATTCTCTTTTAAAGAAATCTTTATTAACCAATATGTTTATATGATCCCAAGGTAACCTTTCATCTAAACCTATTTTTCTTTCACTGTAATATTTAGGTTCCACATTTGTTTCTTTAAATGCTTGCATCCATTTTTCATAATCAAAGAATTCTCCCCAACTATCAAATTTACATCCTAGTTCAAAAGCTCTCTGAATTGCTTTACACATTCTTCTATCACCTTTTGCAACAATAGCTTCAAGCACACTTATTTCTGGTTCGTGCCAATTAAATTTGATTGCTCTATTAGTTAAATTATTCTTTAAGAAATCTTGTTTTTGTTTTATTGTTTCAATATCATCTTGTCCAAACCATTGGAATGGTGTAAATGGTTTAGGCACAAATGTTGATGCACTTACTGTTACAGACAATCCTTTTGTTCTTTCGGTTTTAGGAACTGCATAATATGTATCAACAATCTTGTTAGCTAAATCAACAATCCCTTGTAAATCGTCATATGTTTCAGTTGGAAGTCCAATCATGAAATATAATTTTATTGTGTTCCAACCACTTCTAAATGCTTTATCACAAGCACTTAAGATATCTTCTTCTGTAAGGCCTTTATTTATTACATCTCTTAATCTTTGTGTTCCTGCTTCTGGCGCAAATGTTAATCCACTTTTTCTAACTTGATTTACTTCGTCTAAAAGTTTTAAACTTATTGAATCTATTCTAAGTGATGGAAGTGACAAATTAACATTCTTAGGTTTGAATTCTTTTATCAAATCATCTGCCAATGAATGAAATTCTCTATAATCACTAGTACTTAATGATGTTAAAGAAATTTCTTCATATCCTGTGTTTTTTATAAGATTTTTTGCTAACTCTTTTAATCTTTCCTTGCTTTTTTCTCTAACAGGTCTATAAATATATCCTGCTTGGCAAAATCTACAACCTCTGATACATCCTCTAAACATTTCAAGCATAACTCTATCATGAACAACATTTAAATATGGTACAATCCATTTTTCAGGATATGTTAATGTATCTAAATCCTTAATAATTCGTTTAGTAATTATATCTTTTGCATTTGCATTATTCTTTTTATATTCTTTTATAGTTCCATCCTCGTTATATGAAACATCATAGAATGCAGGAACATATACACCTTCTATTTGAGCCACTTCTTCTAGAAATTCAATTCTAGTTTTCTTTTCATCTTTCCATTTGATATATGCATCTGTAATTTCCATATTAACTTCTTCACCTTCACCCATTACAAAGAAATCAAAGAAATCTGCAATAGGTTCTGGATTGTATGCACATGGACCTCCTGCCATAACAAAAGGCATACCTTCTGTTCTATCTTTTGAAAGCAATGGAATTCCAGCTAAATCAAGCATATTTAATATATTTGTATAGCTCATCTCATATTGAAGAGTAAATCCAAGCATATCAAATTTCATAAGCTCGTCCTTTGATTCTAAAGCAAACAATTTAATATCGTTATCACGCATAATTTGCTCCATATCAACCCATGGAGCAAACACTCTCTCACAGTATGTATCTTCTCTTCTATTATATAAATCATATAAAATTCTAAGGCCTAAATGCGACATACCAATTTCATAAACATCAGGAAAGCAAAAAGCATATCTGCATTTAACTTTACTAGGATCCTTTTTGCACATATTAACTTCTTCACCAGTATATCTAATTGGCTTTTCTACCATTTTTAAGAACTTATCCATTATATTCTCCTTATCACATAAAAATGCACATGTATTATATCTCATCTAGCATCAAAAAGCAATCTGTATCACTTTCTGGCATATAAAAAAGCGGAGCCGCAGCTCCGCCTGATGACATCATCAGTAATTGATGCCAAATTCTTTTTTGGCTACGTCAACCCAATCCGGCCAACGATTCACTCCAACTATATTTCCCAAGAAATTAATCACACCGAGTTTACTCTTAGAGCACTGGCGCCCAAAGAGTTCTTTCTCAATGATGTTTTTTTCGTCATCTGACAGCTCACACGGGCAGTTTTCGAAAAAAAAGTCGACAACCCTCCGCATCTCGGGATATTCCCGAGCCAAACGATTTTGCTTATCCTCCCTTTTCTTCCTCTCACTGTCTGTGGTCATCGCTCTGTCCAATCTATCCCTTCTTACCTGAATCATGCCCTTAGATGCCCTTAAACCCATGGGAAACCTCCTTATTATATTTTTTTCAATGACATTATATAACACTTTACATAACTTTTCAATATTTATTTTAAATATTTTATCATTTTTGTGTTGACAAGTTTTGATTAAAATGCTATTATATTTCTTGTCAATTGAAATTAGACATGCGCGAGTGGCGGAACAGGCAGACGCACAGGACTTAAAATCCTGCGGGCTAATAACCCGTACCGGTTCGATTCCGGTTTCGCGCACCAAAGTACCAAGGGTTTGAATTATTTCTTATTCTTGGTATTTTTTTGTGTCTATTTTTCAGCACCTGCTTTTGGGACATACATGCCTCCTTTGTAGCACCTGAAAAAGAGACATGTATATCTATTTTTTCGCACCACACTTACAGAAATATAAAATAATTTATGATATAAAAATGGAAGAGCGACAGTTATAATCTCATCACTCTTCCGTTTTTTGTATACATTCTTTTATTAATTGGGCATAAAAAATTGAAACATTTTTCGTCAGACATTTAACGTAACGCACTTCGTTTTTGCAGACGGCCGCTGCGCGGGTGGCGATTCGCCTTCTTCCGTCAGCGGAAATGTTTCCTTCGGAAACTTTGATACATACAGAAATCTGATAAAAAAAGAAATGCATGACATGCATTTCTTTTTCTTCTTATTTCTTTGTTGTTTTTGCAACATATGGATTTACTTCTACTGTTGTGTATTCACATGCTGGTGTAATTGTTTTTGTTGTAATTGCATAACTATAATCTTGGCCATAGTTATTATCCCAGTTTCCTTCAGCATCTCTAAAACAGAAATTAAGTTCTGTGTTTGCTGGTATTGTTACTTCTGTTTTGTAACAACTTTTTAATTTTCTCATTTTACATTCTGTTACATTATCCCAAGAATCTCCGATTCCATAATGTAAATAGATAGACTTCGCTCCATCTAAGCATCCTGTGTATTTTAATTCAACACTTTGTTCTTTAGCTTTTGCCATTTTCTTCCCTCTCCTTTGTACAATCGTATTCATATGGTAAATATTATATTTTAATATTTATTTTATTGCAAGTATTTTATTTAAAATAGATGTCCACTAAATAAATTAGTGGACATCCTTATTCTTATTTACCCATAGTTTGTGCCAAATAATAATTTTTATACGGCAATTCATTAGTAACTTCACGTTTTACTTCGATAAAATCAGGGAATGCGATTTCTTGATTTTCATCACTTACTTCAACTTCAACAATTGCTACATCTTTCCACATTGGATAGATATCAAGCTCATAATAAATATTATTCCACATAAAGCAGTATCTAGTCTTCTTTATCATCTTCAAATTAGCATCAGTTTCCATGAGAAGTGCAAGATATTCTCTTTCAGTAATCTTGCGTTCTTTTTCAATTCGCACCAAATCACTAATTCTTTGCTTTGTAGTGTAATAATACGTAAAACTGCCATCAGTTCCTCTTTGTCTAATTCTACGTTCGAAACCGCTTCCATCATCACACAAATAAGTCTGAATGATGTCAGATTTACTACATTTAACCAGTTTCATCATTTCTTCAATATCAGGCATTTTAATAAGATATTTTCTTTCAATTTCTAGAGGTGCAGGCACCCCAAGAATTGCATAAATCTCTTTCATTACACGATTAATTTTTCCTTTAAAATCAGTACTATTATCAACAACTCTAAGATGAGGATGCCCAGTCCATGCTCCCATCAAAGCTTTATCTACAGCACGGGCTTGTTCAACGGTCTCATATCTTGCTTTATTATCAAGAGAATAATATTTTTCAGCCCCATCAGCAGCGGTTACAAGATGAATAACAGCATCGTAACGCTCCTTGAGCTCAGTTTCATTTTGGTTTGTGTCAGTAAGCACTGCATTAAATTGTTCTTCTGTCATATAAGCCTTATTGTCAATAAGACCACGATCATACAAAATAACAACTTTTTCATTAGAAATCTTTTCAGCAGCCTCTAAGAAAGTAGCCTCCTTAGCAAGCTGAAATCTCATAAGCATAGCCTGAAAAGTTACAGTATCATATTCAGAAAGCTTAATTCCACCATTAAACATATCTGTAAAAGTTTCTGGTACAACAAATACTTTATACCCTTTTTCAGTAAGTTCTTGTTCAATCGTACCAAAAGCAGTAGTTTTGCCAGCACAAGGTCCACCTGTAATTACTATATGCCAAATATTTTTCATAACGGTTGCCTCCTTCCATTTTTCAAAAGCTCACAATATTATTAAGTACATCTGAAATATATATTATATATTTCAAAAAATCAACCAAAAAGGACACAAAATAAAATTTTCTTATATACGGAAGTTAGCCTTTAATTACCATCATACCGCCTCAGTCTTTATTTTTATGTAAATTTATGGTATAATTATTATAAGTTCTCATATTTTATCGTTTTTATACACTGGCAGTTCGCGTTGCGTCTGTTTTGTTTGTATAATTTCAAAATCCTTTTAAGGATATTGATAAAATGTGGGGCAAATAAAAAGGAGGTCATCTAAAAATGATGACAAACATTCGGAACTTTTTCAACCAACTTCGGAACACTATCACAAGCTTTTTACGTAACATTGTCATCGCCTTGGCAATCGTTTTGGGACTGCTGCTTGCTGCAGCAACCATCGTCTTGATCCTCACGGTGATTGCCGAAAAACTTGATCTGATTCCTGTGCTGCAGAACTGGATCAGCTCTTACATCACCCTCCCCTAACGCCCCAAAGCCTGACTCCGCGGTTCGGAACAGGCTCTTTTTTATGCATATATATAACAAAAGTGGAAATTTTTCTTGCAAAAGCTTACTAGGTATGCTATATTTAATAAGTAGCTTACATAGGGGTGTAGTTCATCGGTAGAATAAGAGTCTCCAAAACTCCAGAGGAGGGTTCGATTCCTTCCACCCCTGCCATTTGGATATTACTCCAACTTTTGGAGTTAAATATACTGAAAACGCTTGATTTTAAATGGAAAATCAGCGTTTTTGTTTTTTATAAATATAAGATTGGAAAAATTTATGATACAATAGATATATAAGGATGTGAGGATAATGGTTTTAGATAAATTAATAATTAGAGAAGCAACATTAGAAGATATTCCTGAAGTAGCTATACTACATGTTGATAGTTGGTATAAAACATACAAAGGAATAATTGAACAAGAACACCTTGATAATATGAAGAATAATCTTGATAAAAGAATTGAAAGAATGAAAAATGAATTTAATTTAAGAAAAATGATTGTAGTAATATTAGATAATGAAATTATTGCTTTTTCTGAGTTTACTCTTACTAATGAATTTTCAAAAGATTTAGATATTGATTGTGAACTATGTGGCTTATATATAAAAAATGAATATCTTGGAAAAGGTATTGGTTCTAAAGTATTTGATTATGTTAAAAGTACATTTGTTAAAAATAACAAAAAGAAAATGGGGTTATGGTGTGTAAAAGAAAATAATAATGCCATTAACTTTTATGTAAAAAAAGGTGGTATACAGGTCAAAGAAAAACCATTTACATTAGCTGGTAAAGATTATAGTGAATTAGCATTTGTATATAACTTATAAAAAATGTCGTATATTTAATAAAAAATATAAATGATAAAGAAAGGTGTAAAAAACAAAAAATTGGGAATTGCCTTTAAAATCGTGCCAAAAAAGACAAGGTTTAAAACCTTGTCTTTTTTTCTACACTTTTTCTACTACTATTATACAAGTACTATCTGGCAAACTACATTTTTGCCAATTTGTATCATAATATTCTATCTTTTCTAATAAATGCTCCTCATACCCATCCTGTAAGAAATGATTACATTCTATTATTTTGCAATCTCCAACCTTTTGTAACATTTTTACATATTCGCTTGGTGTATAATATCCAAATTGTTCTTGAACTTCCATTGGATATGATTCTTCCCCCCAAGTATATGTATATAGAAATTCCATTGCATCATTTTCCTTCATTTCTACTGTTCTGTCATCAATTAATTTATATGTAATCTCTCTTCCTTTAAAATCTTTACAATATTTTTCTAAGAAATTCATATCATCTTTATTTTTAAATCGAATTATCCTCTTATTATTTGTTTCAGACATTATTCCATCTCTTATGATTATTCGTCCACCTTTTGGTAAAACATCAAAACATGATTTCATAGCCATTTCAACCGTTTTATGGTTAAACTTTTTTCCGTCCATTTCTATATACGAAAACAATTCATGAAGTACAGAGCAAAAGATTATTGTATCAATTTCATTAGTCTTAAAGTGTTGTTTTAAATTTAATGCATCACCTTTTACTATTTCCCACTTTTTCTTTTCTGCATGTTTCTTTCTTTTCAGTTCTTCTATTACATTTTGAGAAATATCTATTCCAATTACTCTTTCTGCTTTTTTTGATGATTCTATTAAATCAAGTAACGCACCACCACCAGGACCAACATCTAAAACAGTTTTACCTGTAATATAATCTAAAATTACCGCTTTATAATTAATTGTAGAATTCATTGTATTTAAATAGCTTATTTCATTATAGAATCTATCATATGCATCTCTTCTAAATCCAAATAAATCATATAGCATAAATACAGCTTGATTATATATTTCGTCACTTCCATATGCTACTTCGCAAAATTCAATTAATTTTTGTGCTTGAATTGAAAACTTAAATCTAACTCTTAAAGTATTAAATACACTTCTAAATCTAATCCAAATATGCTTAGAATTTTTAATATTATTTTTTAATATATCTTCAATTGTTAATGATTCTAGATATGATTCAATTATTCTTAGCTTATATAAATTTTTGACTTTCATGCCATTATACATATAATACATGTCATTCATGATTGGTTCAAAATTTATATGTATATTTTTATTAGCTTCTGCATTAATAGAAACCATTAATAATATTTTAATAATTTCTTCCATAGAAAAATGTTCTAGTCCACTATCTACATACCATAATTCAAAATTTTCAAAAATATAACTAAAGCATTTCAATATTCTTTCATCATTTAAATATTCTTTTAAAAGCTCAAATTCATCTTTTGACTTATCCTTAAAAATATTTTTCATTCTATCTAGTATATATTTTTTGCTAGAATAATTTACTTTACCGTATTCGTTATTAACTATATTATTAATTGCACTGTTTATTTTTTCTTTAACTTTTTGATATAGTTCTTCACTTATTCCTTCTAATATACACTGATTCAAAAGAATTAATATTCTTTCTAATTTTTCTTTAGAAATTTTCTTTTTAAAAACTAAGTTAGTCAACTCACTATTTTTATCTAAGTTCACTTCGCCTTTTGTATATTGACCAATCATACCATGTGTTTTTATCAAAATATATGTAATTTCGTCAGGCTTTTCTATAGAATCTTTATATATTTCAGCAGATGCTAGATTATGCACAAATAAATCATATCCCTTTTTAGTCCATCGTGTTCTATCAGTCTTATTTCCACACTTTGCCACTTCAGACCACTTTAAAGTATTTTCTACATATTTAATTTCGTCTTTAGAGTATTCCTGACTTGCGATATTTTTTTCTAATGCTTCTAACGTACGCACAACATAGTTTAAAACAGATTTATTAGAAACCATAGATAAATCTTCTACATTTCTAAGATTATATGATTTTTGTTCAGTATATTTTAAATGTTTTAACCATGCTTCATTTTCTGGAATGTCTTTTTTTCTTTTTATTGTTTTTATTAATTTTAGAGATTTTATCATAACATACCTCCTAAAAATACTATAAACATTATATCATATACTAATATAAAAGGAGAAGATTGTAATTATCTCCTCCGTAATATACTATAAAGTTTATTTACTCTTTATAAATCACTTGGACTTCACCGATTTCCGGCAATGTAAAACTGATGATCTTATCTTCAACCTTTTTAACATTAAAACTTATATTTTCACACAGATAATTTAAAAATCCCGGACAATATTTTTCAATATCATTCAAAACATTAGATTTTACGGCATGCTTATCTTTTTTCTGAAGATGTTTCAAAATCGTATCCAAGTACCATACTGCCTGACTCTCTACACTAAAACTACAAGCTTGCAATCCACCATATACTTCATACAACCGCGAACGCAACTTTTTCATACACAAGTCCTCCAATATTTTTGTTGTATGGGCATTATACATTATTTTTGATATTTTGTAAACTATTTTTCAAAAAGCTATTGACTTTTTATGTTAACTTTGCTATAATAATAACAATCTAACTAATCATTGGAGACCGGTAATGATGGGAGATGTCCCACATGTATCGAGTGTTCTAGCTGAATAGGCTGAGGAGTAGATTCCGGTGAGGCTCGAAAGGCTGATGTGTGATGTAGTTAGAAATAATATAGGAAGGATGCTTTTATGGAAGAGTCATCTATGTAGAACGCACATACCGTTAGTTATCTGGTATGTGCGTTTTACGTTGTTTACTTATTCATATTCATTTTTAGATATGCATCTATAAAATCATCTAATTCTCCGTCCATAACAGCTTGAACATTCCCTGTTTCAAAATTAGTTCTATGATCTTTTACCATTGTGTACGGACAAAATACATATGAACGTATTTGGCTTCCCCATGCTATTTCTCTTTGTATTCCTTTTAAATCTTCTATTTTTTCTTTATTTTCTTTTTCTTTTAATTCAAATAATTTAGACATTAACATTTTCATTGCAGTTTCTCTATTTTGAATTTGTGAACGTTGAGTTTGGCATGAAACTATTATATTAGTTGGTATATGTGTTATTCTAATTGCAGATTCTGTTTTATTTACATGTTGTCCACCAGCACCACTTGAACGATATGTATCAACTTTCAAATCGTTTGGATCAATTTCTATTTCAATATTATCATCTATTTCTGGTATTACTTCAACTGATGCAAACGAAGTATGTCTTCTTCCACCTGCATCAAATGGTGATATTCTTACAAGTCTATGAACTCCATTTTCACCTTTTAAATATCCATAAGCATTAGCACCATTAACACTAAATGTAACGCTTTTTATTCCAGCTCCGTCACCTTCTAAATAATCTAGTTCTTCAACTTTATATCCATTCTTTTCAGACCACATTGTATACATTCTATAAAGCATTTCCGCCCAGTCTTGAGCTTCTGTTCCACCTGCTCCTGGATGTATTGTTATGATGGCATTATTTTGATCGTTTTTTTCTGCTAGTAAATTTTCTATTTCTAATTTTTCTATTTCTTTTGTCAATTCTTTTATATTTTGTTTTACTTCGGAAACTATTTCTATATCATTTTCTTCATTTCCTAAATCAATTAAAACAAGAGTATCATCATGTAGTGTACTAACTTTTTTGTATTTATCTAATTTATCTTTTAATATTTTTATCTCTTTTAAAACAACGCTAGACTTACTACTGTCACTCCAAAAATCCGCTTCATTAGTCATATCTTCTAGCTCTTTTAATCTTGCGTTTTTGGTAGCAATGTCAAAGAGATTCACCCATTTCTTTTAATCTTCTTGTTAACTCTTTCATAGAGTATTTAGCTTCATCAAGCTCTAACATAAATTCACTTCCTTTACTTGTTTTTATTATATTTAACAGTCTTTAAAATCTCAAGAGCAGCATTCGCATTTTCTCCTACAAGTCCACTATTCCAAGCCGCAATTTTAGATTCTCCATCTTCAAAATATGCATACTCCCAATTTTCATTGTCGTTATAATATCCAACTTCTACTTCTATGCCATTATCTAAATTTATTTTTTCAACCTTAAGTCCAGTTCCACAAACTCCAAACCTATTAGCACAATATACATTCATATAGGTTTCTGAATTTTTAGGATAAATTTTTAATCCACATCTATACATGCTATTTGTAAAATCTGTAATAATTTCAAACTCCCAATCATCAGGAATAGTTAAATTTAAATAATCATTATTGACATCATAAATAGCTTGTTTTTCATTTATAATCATTTCCTCTTTTGAAACATTAATAATTTCATCAATTCCAACTGGTGGTGCATAATCATAACCCCATGTACTGAATACAACTGGTTTATTATTTTCCATACAATTCATATCAATTAAATATGCACCAAAAATTGATAAAACAATCGCAGCAATTATAGCTATAGTAATTAATATACTTTTTTTCATAAAGTCACAACCTTTCCATTAATTAGACAAAAATATGTAAGAAAAGTTTCATCAAACTTTAGTTTGGCAGTTCAATAATATCACAAAAGCGTGCAATTATCAATAATTACACGCTTTACTGCTTAAATACTACCCGTTTGCTCCACAGCACTTTTTATATTTCTTCCCACTTCCACATGGACACAAATCGTTTCTTCCAACTTTTTCGCCTTTATTTACTTTTGGTTGTGATTTTGCTGTTGAAGCTGCTTTTGCAGATTCGAAATTGGTTATTAATTTTTTCATTATGTCTGGCAATTTATTTTCTTGTTCTTGAACTTTTCTTGAATGAAGTATTGTTCTTATAACCTCTTCTTCTATGCTTGCTGTCATTTCATTAAACATGTCATAACTTTCATATTTAAACTCTGTTACAGGATCTCTTTGGCCATAAGCTCTCAAGTTAACCCCTTGCTTTAATTGGTCCATAGCATCAATGTGATCCATCCACTTTGCATCTACAGTTTTTAAGATAACATATCTTTCATATTTTCTTAATTCTTCTGCTCCAATCTCTTCTTCTTTTTCTCTATATTTTTCTTCTGCAAGTTTCTTCACATCTTCGCGTATTTTTTCAATTTTATCGGTTTCTAGCGTATATTCAACATTATAAACTTTTTGAATATATTTCTCGAATTCTTCTTTTTCGATTCCAGAATCCTCAGGTAATATATGCATATCAACAATGTTATCAACAGAATCAGCTAGCATTTTAAGCACAGTTTCTCTCATATCTGTACCATCTAAAATTTGATTTCTTTCGTTATAGATTTTTTCTCTTTGCATATTCATAACATCATCAAATTGCAACACATGCTTTCTTATGCTAAAGTTTCTTGATTCAACACCTTTTTGAGCCATTTCTATTGCATCTGTCATCATTTTCATTTCTAATGGCATATCTTCTGGTATTTTCAATAATGCTACAGTATTTTGCATTTTTTCTGTACCAAACAAACGCATTAAATCATCTTCAAATGAAATATAAAATCTTGATTCACCAACATCACCTTGACGGCCACTACGACCTCTAAGCTGATTGTCAATTCTTCTTGATTCATGTCTTTCAGTACCTATAATTTTTAATCCACCAGCTTCAATTACTTTTTCTCTCTCTACTTTTACGTCATCATCTAATTTTTCATAAATGTGTCTATAATGATCACGAAGCATTAATATTTTTTCGTCTGTCGTTTCATTTAAACTAACCGCATTCATAATATCTTCGTCTGAAACGCCTTGTCTACGTAATTCTTGTTTTGCTAATGCCTCTGTGTTTCCTCCAAGCAATATGTCTGTACCTCTACCAGCCATATTTGTTGCAATGGTTACAGCACCAAATCTTCCTGCTTGCGCAACAATCTCGGCTTCTTTCGCATGATATTTTGCATTTAAAACCTCATGTTTTATGCCTTCTCTTTTTAATAATCCGCTTAAATATTCAGATTTTTCAACGGTAACTGTACCAACCAGTACCGGTTGTCCTTTTTCGTGACTTTTCTTTATATCTTCTACAACAGCTCTTAATTTTGCTCTTTCTGTTTTAAATACAACATCATTATGATCTTTTCTTATCATAGGCATATTAGTTGGAATTGCAACTACATCTAATCCATATATTTCACGAAATTCGTTTTCTTCTGTCATTGCTGTACCTGTCATACCAGCTAATTTATCAAACATTCTAAAATAATTTTGGAATGTTATTGTTGCTAGAGTTTTACTTTCATTTGCAATTTGTACATTTTCTTTAGCTTCAATTGCTTGATGCAAACCTTCACTATATCTTCTACCATACATTATTCTTCCAGTATGTTCATCAACTATTAAGATTTCTCCATCTTTAACAATGTAATCTTTATCTCTGTGCATTACACCATTCGCACGTAATGCTTGGTTTATATGATGTAACAAAGTTATATTTTCTATATCTGAAAGATTTTCTACACCAAATTCTTTTTCTGCTTTTTTAGTTCCTGTCTCTGTTAACGCAGCAGTATGCGCTTTTTCATCAACTATATAGTCATATTTTTTATCTTCTTCATCTTCTGCTTTTTTATCATCTGATTTAGCAATAACCTTGGCACTTAATCGCTTTACAAATTTGTCTGCCGTTTTATACAAATCATTTGCTTTATCGGCCTGACCAGATATTATTAACGGAGTACGAGCTTCATCAATTAGGATACTATCTATCTCATCAACAATAGCATAATGTAATTTTCTTTGAACAACTTGATTTTTTTGTATCGCCATATTGTCTCTTAGATAATCAAATCCAAATTCATTATTTGTACCATATGTAATATCTGCATCATATGCAGCTTTTTTCTCAGCGCCATTAATATCATGTACTATTATACCTAATGATAATCCAAGGAAATTATACAGTTTACCCATTTCTTCACCTTGTGACTTTGCTAAGTAATCGTTTACAGTTACAAGATATGCACCTTTACCTTCTAATGCATTCAAATATAGAGGAAGTGTTGCAGTTAATGTTTTTCCTTCACCAGTTTTCATTTCTGCAATTCTTCCTTGGTGTAAAATAATACCGCCTATTAATTGAACATCAAAAGGTCTTTTACCAAACACCCTTTTTGAAGCTTCTCTAACAACAGCAAAAGCTTCTACTAAAATATCTTCTAATGTTTCTCCATTCTTCAATCTTTCTTTAAATTCATCCGTTTTTGCTTTCAATTCAGAGTCTGATAGTTTTTCCATTGATGGTTCTAATTCATTAATTTCTGTAACATAATGTTTTATTTTCTTTACTTCTTTTTCACTATAGTCTCCAAAAATCTTTTTAAATAATCCCATGTTTTTCTCCTTGCTTTATCTATATGTTTTTCAACCATTCATTATAATTTTCAATTATAATATTCTTAACCTCTTCTGGTGTAATATTAGTTGTGTCAACAATCAAATCATAATTATTCATATCATTTTTCTTAACACCATATAATTTAAAATATCTATCATTTTCTAAAGTATATCTCTTTAACAAATCTTGCTTATATTCTTCAACAGTAGCAAAATTTTCAGTTGCTTTTCTACTTTCGTCTCCAAAAGCTCTTCTTGCTGATTCATCAATATCAACTTTTAGATATATTTTAAATGATTCTGGAACCGAGTACCATCCAAGTCTAGCATCAATTATAAAATTATCATTTTCTTCTGCATACTTTGTTGCACTAAGTTCTATTTGTCTATCTATTTCCGGATGTTCTTCAACGTATTTGTTAAATTCCGTAACATTCATATTGTGTTCTAACGCAAGTTTTCTAAAATATTCTCCGTTTTTATATATTTTAAAATTTAATTCATCAGCTATCATTTTAGTAACAGTAGTTTTTCCACTAGCTAAATCACCAGTAATAGAAATTATGTGTTTCTTCATATACCCAAAACCTCCCATGTACAAAATATGAGAGATAAGTATTTCTCACCTCTCAATATATTTTTTGTTTATTTACTAACAGTTACTTTTCCTTCATCAATTTCAATTGCTGCAGTGGTTACGTCAGATTCAACTTTAACAGAAGTAAGCTTAGGACTTCCTTGTGCTATTTGTCTTGCTCTTTTAGCTGTACCTACAACTAATGAATATTTACTTGGCACTTTATTTAATAAAGATGTCATTGATGGTTTTATTATCATTTTTATTCCTCCTTGTATTATTCAATGTTATCTGCTATATCATCTGTAGCGTCTTTATCTAATCTATTTGCAACAGTCTCAGGTTGTATTGCAGATAAAATAACATGCTCGCTATCCATTATAATAACAGCCCTTGTTCTTCTTCCATAAGTAGCATCTATAAGTTTTCCATTATCTCTAGCATCTTGAATTATTCTTTTTATTGGAGCAGATTCCGGACTTACAATAGCAATTAATCTATGAGCAGATACGATATTTCCAAAACCAATATTTATAAACTTCATACAATCTCTCTCCTTTATAATTAATTTTTATTCGATATTTTGTATTTGTTCACGAATATTTTCTATTTCATTTTTTGTATCAACAACATATTTTGTTATATCTATACAATTTGCTTTAGAACCTATCGTGTTTACTTCTCTATTCATTTCTTGTACTAAGAAATCAATCTTCTTACCTATTGGACCATCACTATTATTTAAGAATTGTCTAAAAGATATTATATGACTTTTAAGTCTTGTTATTTCTTCACATATACTAGTTTTATCTGCATATAAAACTAGCTCAGCTCCTAATCTACTTTCGTCAATTATATTATTTGCTTCTAGCTCTTTTAATCTGTTTTCTAACTTTTTCTTATATTCTTCAACTAGTCCAGATGATTTTTCTTCTACAAACAAAATGTTATTTTCTATAACGATTAGTCTTTTCTCTATATCATTTTTTAGTCGTTCCCCTTCTATTTTTCTAGCTTCGACTATATTATCAATAGCAACATCTGTTGCTTTTTTTAATTCTTCCCAATATAATGATTCATCCGCTTCATTTTCGATAGATAATATATCTGGCATTCTCATTACTGATGTAGCAGTAATATCATCAGTTATATTATATTCATCAACTAAAGCTTTCATTTCCTCTATATATTTTTTAGCTAATTGCCTATCTACTTTAATACTTTTCCCTTTATCACTCATGTTAACTAACGATATATATACATCCGTTTTACCTCTAGGGATTGACTGTATGATGTACTGTCTTAATTTATCTTCTAAAAAGACTAAGTATCTTGGCATTTTTATAGTTACATCACTATACCTATGATTAACAGTTTTTATTTCTATAGTATATTCTCTTCCGTCATTTTCGTACTTTCCACTACCATAGCCTGTCATACTTTTTATCATATTTTATATTCTCTTTTCTATAATTTATTTTTTCTTTCTTGAACTGCTATTTTTATTAGCTTTTATTATAACATAGATTGCTTTTCCAACATAATACACAAAGAATGGTATCCATACATGTCTAACTGGTATGCTTTTAATAAAATCTGATTTAGCAAACGCGTAAACGTGCACTATAAAAGGAACAGTAAATGCCAATGCTACAAATTCTGTAGCCCACACTGCTTTTGAACCTGAACTTTTTTTGTATGCAAATACATATAACACAATCGCAATCAATAAAAATACTGCTCCAACAGCACAACTAATAGTTTTCATAGTTATTCTGTCATACATTGCATTAATACACATAGTTTGTATCATGCTTATACAAATTTCTACAAATATAAGCATTATACCAACACCACATAATTTATCTGCCAATTTATTTTTTTCTTTGTAATTCATTTTTCTTACCTTTCCTTACTTCTATAGCTCTAACTCATAATTAACCATAGATACTGTTGCAATTGCTGCCGTTTCCGTTCTAAGTATCCTTTGGCCAAGAGTACATATCTGGGCACCATTTTCTTTTAATAAATTAATTTCCTCATCAGAAAATCCACCTTCTGGTCCGATTACTATAGCTATACTTGCAATATTTCTTTTTAGCCCTTTCAATATCTGCTTAATACTTATGTTTTCTTCACTTTCATATGGCACTAATACTATATCATATTTTGAAATATTTTCAATGATATTTTCAAAAATAATTACATTGTTAACTACTGGTATTTTCTGTCTACCACACTGTTTTGATGCTTCAGTAGCTATTTTATTCCATCTATCAAGTTTCTTGCCACCTTTTTCATCACTAATTTTAGCAACAGATCTTGCCATTTGTACAGGTATAACACTAGTCACGCCTAGTTCTGTACATTTTTGAATAACTGTTTCTAATTTATCACTTTTCGGCAATCCTTGATATAAATCTAATTTATATGGCACTTCAGCGTTTTTTTCACTAATTTTATTTATTTTGCACAGAATTTCATCATTGGCAGTATATTCACATATTTGAGCTTCATAAGTTACACCATTTTCATTACAAATCTCTATAGGATCATCTATATTATATCTTAGAACCTTTTTTATATGTTTTACATCATCACCAATAATTCTTATATTTTTTCCATCAATTTGATTATTTTTAATATAAAAAGTTGACATTTTGCCCCCCTTTATTTAAAAAAGCTTCTTTTCTTAGTTTCTTCGACGCTTTCACCTGTAGCTTCAGCAAACTTTCTTAACAAGTCTTTTTGTGCATTATTTAATTTTTTTGGAACATCTACAACCACTGTAAAATACAAATCTCCTGTAGTTCTTCCATTTATATTTTTAATTCCTTTTCCTCTTAATGTAAATATAGAACCTGTTTGTGTTCCCTCGGCTAGCTCATAGTCCATATCGCCATTCAAAGTTGGAACTTTTATTGTAGCACCCAAAGTAGCTTGTGCAAAAGAAACATGTACATTACAAAAGATACTATCGCCTTTTCTTGTAAATATAGAATGTTGTTTCACATAAACCGTAATATATAAATCGCCCGCTGGACCACCACGCAAACCTGGTTCACCTTCACCACGCAACGAAATTACTTGTCCACTATCAATTCCTGCTGGTATTGCTACTTTAATTTTTCTTTGTTTTCTAGTTGTTCCTCTTCCTTTACATTCTGGGCAAGGATTTGTTGTTACTTTACCTTCTCCACCACAATGATCACAAGTTCTAACTGATGAGAATGATCCTAGTATTGTGTTTTGAACAGTTTTTACTTGACCACTTCCGCCACAAACTTTACAAGTTTCCTTTGACGTTCCGGCTTTACTTCCAGAACCTTTACAAGAGTCACATTGCTCATTTCTATTTACAACAATTTCTTTAGTTATACCAAATGCAGCTTCTTCAAATGCTATATCTACGCGTACTTGTATATCTCTTCCTTTAAGCGGTCCGTTTCTCCTTTGGGTTCTTCCTCCGCCACCAAAAAATGATGAAAAGATATCTCCAAGGTCAACATCAAATCCGCCACCACCAAATCCAGAGAAACCGTCAAAACCGCTGAAGCCACTAAAGTCACTACTATAACCATTTGGACCACTATGTCCAAATTGATCATACATATTTCTTTTTTGCTTATCAGATAAAACTTCATAAGCTTCATTTACTTCTTTAAATTTCTTTTCAGCTTCTTCTTTATTATTAGGATTAGCGTCAGGATGATATTGCTTTGCAAGCTTTCTAAAAGCTTTCTTTAATTCATCATCAGTTGCATTTTTTTGCACACCTAAAACTTCATAATAATCTCTTTTTGATTCTGCCATTGTATCATCAAAATGAACGAAAACAGAAAAGATAGATCTTTGTTGTTTCCGTTCATTTATACCTCCTTAAAAGAATAATTAATAGTGAATAGTGAATAGTGAATAGTTATTTCCTAATTTTAACTCAGATAACCATTCATTCTTCACTATTCATTATTCACTTTTCACTATATTTCGCACCGTTTGAATCGTTCAACGCAGCGAGATGCCGTTTTTCATGCGAATTTCTTATTATTTTTCGCACCAAATTCGCAGCAAAAATGTGTATATCGCAAGGCGAACGACTCGATAAGGAGCGGAGGCGTGCTAGATGCACGTTGAGCACCGTTCGAATCGTTCAACGCAGCGAGATGCCGTTTTTCATGCGAATTTTATTATTCAACCTTATAGTCTGCGTCATATACCGTACCATCATTTGGTTTTTGTCCATCATCTTCAGTTGATCCTGCAGCTGCATTTGGATCTACACCAGCGTTTGGATTTACATTTGAGTATAATTTTTCAGAAATTTTATAGAATTCTTGAGTTAATTTTTCTGTTGCTTCTTTAATAGCTGCTGTATCATTTCCTTCTAATGTTTTCTTAACATTTTCAAGTTCTGCTTCTACTTTAGCTCTTTCTTCAGCACTTACTTTATCACCTAAATCTTTTAATGTTTTTTCTGTATTATATACAAGTGAATCTGCATTATTTTTGATTTCGATATCTTCTTTTGTCTTTCTATCTTCTTCAGCATGCGCTTCAGCTTCTTTTACAGCTTTTTCAATTTCTTGTTCTGTTAAGTTTGTGCTTGCTGTGATTACAACTTTTTGCTCATTTCCTGTTCCCATATCTTTAGCTGATACGTGAACGATACCATTAGCATCAATATCAAATGTTACTTCGATTTGTGGCACACCTCTTGGAGCTGCTGGAATTCCTGTTAATTGGAATCTACCTAATGTTTTGTTGTAAGCTGCCATTTCTCTTTCACCTTGTAATACATGTACTTCTACGCTTGTTTGACCATCTGCTGCTGTTGAGAAGATTTGTGATTTCTTTGTTGGAATTGTTGTATTTCTATCTATTAATTTTGTAAATACTCCACCATAAGTTTCAATACCTAATGAAAGTGGTGTTACGTCTAATAATACTAAGTCTTTAACATCTCCAGCTAAAACTCCACCTTGAATTGCTGCACCAATAGCAACACATTCATCTGGGTTAATTCCTTTGTGTGGTTCCTTGTTAATTAATTTTTTAACTGTCTCTTGAACAAGTGGAACTCTTGAAGATCCTCCAACTAATAATACTTTATCAATTTTATCTGCTGTTAATCCAGCATCTTTTAAAGCTTGATTCATTGGTCCTGTTGTAGATTCTACTAAATCACCAATTAATTCTTCGAATTTAGCTTTTGTTAATGTGATGTCTAAGTGTTTTGGACCACTGTCTTTATCAGCTGTGATAAATGGTAAGTTAATATTTGTTTGAGTAACGCTTGATAATTCAATTTTTGCCTTTTCAGCAGCTTCTTTTAGTCTTTGCATAGCCATATTGTCTGTGCTTAAATCAATACCTTGTTCTTTTTTGAATGTTTCAACTAGATATTTGATAATTCTTTCATCGAAATCATCTCCACCAAGTCTATTATTTCCACTTGTAGCAAGAACTTCGAATACACCATCTCCAATATCAAGAATAGATACGTCGAATGTTCCTCCACCTAAGTCATATATCATAATCTTTTGATCAACATCTTTTTCAAGACCATAAGCCAAAGCTGCAGCTGTTGGTTCGTTTATAATTCTTAATACTTCTAATCCAGCAATTCTACCAGCGTCTTTTGTTGCTTGTCTTTGAGCATCACTGAAATATGCAGGAACTGTGATAACTGCTTGAGTTACTTTTTGTCCTAAATAATTTTCAGCATCTGTTTTTAATTTTTGTAATGTCATAGCTGATATTTCTTGTGGTGTATATTTTGTACCATCAATTTCTACTTTTCTATCTGTACCCATATCTCTCTTGATTGAGCTAATAGTTCTATCATAGTTTGTAACTGCTTGTCTTTTTGCAATTTGTCCTACTAATCTTTCTCCAGTTTTTGTGAATGCTACGATTGATGGAGTAGTTCTATTACCTTCTGCGTTTGGTATAACTACTGGTTCTCCACCTTCCATAACTGCTACACATGAATTTGTTGTTCCTAAATCAATTCCTATAATTTTTGACATTTTAAATTCCTTCCTTTCTTACTTTTAAAACTTTATATTAAAATAAATTTAAAATCTGCTAGTTTGCTACTTTAACCATTGCAGGTCTAATTACTCTATCTTTTATTTTGTAGCCTCTTTTCAATTCTTCAACAACTGTTTGTTCATCATATTCTTCACTTTCAATATGCATTACTGCATCATGAAATTCAGGATTAAATTTTTCATTAACAGTTGGAATTACTTCAACATTAAGAGAATTCATTACATCTAATATTTGTCTATATATTAAATTAATTCCTTCTTTCATGCTTTCGTCCATACCTTGAACATTAACACCTTTTTCTAAACTATCAACAACTGTTATATATTTTGCAACAACATCGCCAACAGCTAATTGATAAATATTTTCTTTTTCTTTGCTAACTCTTTTTTTGTAATTATCAAACTCTGCTGCTGTTCTTTGAAGATGCTCATAATATTTGTCATTCTCTTTTTTTAGTTTTTCAATTTCTGCTTCAAGTTCATCTACTGTTTTTTCAGTCATGACTTCGTTTTCTTGCATTTCCACTTCCTCATTCTTCTCCATCGTCTCTGACATCTTTCTTTCCTCCTTGATTTATTTTTTGCTGTATTGCTTCTCCTAAATATTTTATAGTTGGAATTACTTTCTTGTAATCCATTCTTTTGGGACCTATAATTCCAATAGTTCCAACTTCTTTATCATTTAAAGATTGTTTATATGTAATAATAGTAAAATCTTTCAAATCATCAAATGCCGTTTCTTGTCCTATATAAACATTAATGTTACCATCATATCCACTCTTCATAAGTTCTTTGATAGCATCTTTAGTCTCAATAATGTTCAAAAAATTTTTCAAAGTATCAACTTTTTTTAGTTCTGGAAGTGCAAGCATATTTGTAGCTCCTTCCATATATACTTTTGAATTTCCATCAACTAATAAATTGTTTATCTCAACCATAAGTGGCACAATATTGTTACTTATGTTATATAATTCATTTTCAACATACGAATTTATATTTTCATATATCTCTCTAAAATTTCTACCTTTTAATTTATAATTCAAAAAGTTATTAAAGATTTCTATATTTTCTTCTGGAATAACACCGTCATAATTTACTAACGATTCTTTTATAATTCCGTTATCAGCTAATATAACAATCATTAATCTATTATTACCAATTTTTACAAGTTTTATTTCTTCAACACTGCAATTTTCTATTTCTGGCCCCATTGCAATTGAAGCATAATTAGTAAGTCTTGATAATATATTAGTAGCTTCGTGAATTAAATTTTCAATTTTTGTTATATCATTTTGAAGTATTTCATCAATTACAGCTTTTTCTTTTGCAGTTAGATTTTTTTCCTTCATAATGTTGTCTATATATAGTCTATACCCCTTACTAGAAGGAACTCTTCCCGCTGAAGTATGAGGTTGTTCAAGATACCCTAACTCCTCAAGACTTGCCATTTCATTTCTAATTGTAGCTGGACTAAAACCTAAATTGTAGTCATTAGCAATCTTTGTTGAACCTACCGGTTCAGCTGTATTATTGTATTCTTCAATTATAGCCTCTAAAATTCGCTTTTTTCTGTCATCTAGAAGCAATTCTTATCACCTTCCTTTTAGCACTTCTTTCGTTCGAGTGCTAAATACAGTAATAAAAATATCACTAAGTTTAGCACTTGTCAAGTATAAGTGCTAAACTTAGCGATATTATTTTTTCTATTATTTATATATTCTCTAGTTATACTATTTTCAATGGTTTTACGTTATATAACAAAATCCGCATACATATATAAATCTGTATCTGAATTTAAAAATTGATTTATCTCTTCTTTAAGTTCTAAAGACACTCTAGATATTCTAACATATCCGCCTTTTAGTTTTACTAAAGGATCTATATACCTAGCTTCAACATTTACTTTTACACAGAATTTATCATCAACAGGATTAAATTTTGTATAAAATTTTTCTATTTCTTTTAGTTTTTGCCATCCTTCGCTTATTCTTCTATCACTACTGTTTATTCCCATTTCATAAATTGCTTTATCAGCATATTTATACAAATCTTCATTGTTAATTTCTTCTCTTTTCAACATAAGCTCTAAAAGAGTAGCGACAATTTTCATTGATATTTTTGACTCGTAAGAACGATGCTTTCGAGCAACTTCGATGCTTAACTTACAGAATTTTTCCGCTACACTATAGTTATCAAATGCAAATTCAAATATTCCCTCTTCATTCTTCGTTACTGTTATATCTTCATAAATTGTTTTTAATTCTTTTAAATTTATATTTCCCAAAAGATATGAAATTCTTAATACATTTTCTATCGATTCAGCATCAAGTTTAGTTCCATTTGATTTAGCTAATGGATATTTCGAATAGTCACAAATATCTTTTAAATCAATATTATTATTTAAAAAATATTCAAACAATTTATCTGAACCAACAATAACATCATATATACTTTTTTCGTCCAATTTTTTATTCATATGTTTGGATGCCTCATTAAACGCAGGTGTATTTAACCCGTGTAATAATCCGGCTATAATTTGCTTGTCTTCATTAGTATATTTCTCCAGTATCAAAGCAACACCTATACAATGATCTAATATCGTAGATTGATTTAAGCCTCCAAAAAATTTAGTTAAGTTAATCCCAGATACTTCGCTGATATTCTCCAGTCTATTGATTTCTGGTATATCATCAAACAATTCTAAAATCTTTGTACTATTGTCATTATATATGTCGTGAATGCTTTTTATTTCATCTTTTCTAGTGTGAATATATTCCATTTATTCTCACCTCGCGTAAAAATTATACTACACATTATGTAATTTTTCAATCATAATTTGTTTCTTTTTGTTTGTTGACTTATATTTTTTGTTTTGCTATCATCTTTTTGTAAGATAACTTATAAAGGAGGTTTTCAATGTGGCTAAGATTGATCGAGAGCAACAGCTCACCTTAGTGCCATTGACTGGAGAAGTAAATACTACCACCTCGCATGTTATATGCAAAGATTTTTTTGGCAATAAGATTTCTATTGGAGATTATGTAGTCGGCATTACTGGAATACCGAAAGCTGAGAATCGCGAAGGTATTGTTACTGAATTTATTGAGCTTGATTATGGTATTTTTATTAAAATTCAAACTTTAGGTGGCCAACTTGTCGCTCATTCTGATTATCCGCATAATTATGCTGTTGAAAAAAAGTAAAAGGACGGGATTGTTCCCGTCCTTTTTGTCTTCATTTTTCTTATTTTCTTATTATTACATATAGTACATACGTTGCATAAATCGCTAACAAACAATATCCTTCTAATTTTGACATTTCATATTTTCCTTTGTTTCGTGCAAACATTATAAGCATAGCAGACACTACTGCAAACAAAGCAGTATCAACTAGTAGTGAATCCATAGGTAATGCTATAGGATGTATTAATGAAGATGTTCCTAAAACAAATAATATATTAAATATACTACTTCCTATTAAATTTCCAATTGCCATTTCGTTTTTATGTTTTTTCACCGCCGCTATTGAAGTAAATATTTCAGGAAGAGATGTGCCTATTGCAAGTACCATTATAGCAATAAATGTTTCAGAAATGTGTAATGCGCTAGCTAACTTTACTACTGAATCAACAGCTATATCTCCTCCTATAAAAACCATAGCAATACCAAGCATCATAAACAATATTTTCTTAGTCAACTCATCAATATCTTTTAATTTTAGTTTTACTTCTTCTTTTGGTTTTTCATGTCTATTTTCTACATAATGATATAAAGAATAATATATAAATACTCCAAAGAATAACAAAAGAATTATTCCGTCAGCTCTATTTATTATATTTGCTCCAACACCACCATCAAAAATTCTATCTGCCATCAACACGAATAAAACTACTGTTGACAAAAGACTCATATACATATCTTTTCGTACAGTTTCTTTTAAAAATTTTATTGGTTTTATAATACACAAAATTGCCAAAATCGCACATACATTGAATATATTTGTTCCAATAATATTTCCTATTACAACTCCATTACTTCCTGTCTGCGCACCATTTATTGCGACTATAAGCTCTGGCAAGCTAGTTCCAAAAGATACTATTGTCATTCCTAACAATATCTCACTTATATTAAGTATCTTACCTATTCGAGACCCAGAATCCACAAAAAGGTCTGAACCTTTTATCAGCAAAATTATTCCTAATATCAATAAACCTATGTTTATTATTATCATCTTTATCCTCCGTAAAATATATTAACATACATTATATTATCATAAGCATACTAACTATTTCAACTCTTCCAATGCTTTTATTTTATCTCTTATTTCAGCAGCTTTTTCAAATTCCATTTTTTCCGCATAGCTTAACATCTCAATAGTCAATTCATCTATTATTTGATTAATATCTTTTCCTTCTGTAATATATTCACTATCATCATTTTCTGCAAATGTAGCTTTAATATCATCTCTAATGTCTTTCTTTATACTTTGTGGTATGATTCCATGTTTCTCGTTATATTCCATTTGAATTTTTCTTCTTCTATTAGTTTCAGAAATAGCTTTTTCCATAGATTCCGTTAATTCATCTGCATACATTATAACTCGTCCATTTACATTTCTTGCGGCTCTTCCTATAGTTTGGATTAAAGAACGTTCACTTCGTAAGAAACCTTCTTTATCTGCATCAAGAATTGCAACTAATGCAACTTCTGGCAAGTCCAAGCCTTCTCTTAATAAATTTATTCCAACTAACACATCATGTTTTCCCTGACGTAACTCTTTTAAAATTTTCATTCTTTCTAAAGTGTCAATATCCGAGTGCATATATGTTACTTTAATTCCAACATCTTTTAAATATGCTGTTAAATCTTCTGCCATCTTCTTAGTTAGGGTAGTAACTAAAACTCTTTCTCCATTTGCTGTTACTATATTTATTTGTTCAATCAAATCATCAATTTGATTTTCAATTGGTTTAACTTCTATCTTCGGATCAAGAAGTCCAGTTGGTCTTATAATTTGTTCAACAACATTTTGAGTATGTTTTTCTTCGTAATCAGCTGGAGTAGCACTTACAAAAACAACTTGATTAATTCTATCTTCCCACTCTTCAAATTTAAGTGGTCTATTATCATAAGCTGATGGAAGTCTAAAGCCGTACTCAACCAAGCTATCTTTTCTTGCTCTATCACCATTATACATTGCTCTTACTTGTGGAACTGTAACATGTGATTCATCAATTATCAAAAGAAAATCATCTGGAAAATAATCTATTAAAGTGTATGGTGCACTTCCTGGTTTTCTTCCACTTATATGTCTTGAATAGTTTTCAATACCTTGGCAGAAACCTGTCTCTTGCATCATTTCAATATCAAAATTTGTTCGTTGTTCAATTCTTTGAGCTTCAATTAATTTTTTATTATCATTAAAATATTTTATTCTTTCTTCTAATTCTTCTTCGATTGTAACAATAGCTTTTTTCATCTTCTCTTTTGATGTAGCATAATGTGAATTAGGGAAAATTAAAACATGATTTCGAAGTCCAATCTTGTGTCCTGTTATCGGATTGATTTCTGTTATCTTATCTATTTCATCTCCGAAGAATTCTATTCTAAGCGCCTTTTCAGATTCGTTAGATGGATATACTTCGACAACATCTCCTCTAACTCTAAACTTTCCTCGCTTAAATTCCATTTCATTTCTGTCATATTGTCTATCAATTAATTCTCTTAAAAGTTTATCACGTTCAATTTGCATTCCCGGTCTTAACGAAAGAGTAAGTCCGCTATAGTCTTCTGGATCACCCAAACCATATATACACGAAACACTCGCCACGATTATTACATCTTTTCTTTCAAACAAAGCAGCTGTTGCAGAGTGTCTTAATTTATCAATTTCTTCATTAACCGCGGAATCTTTTTCTATATACGTATCTGTTTGTGGCATATATGCTTCTGGTTGGTAATAGTCGTAATATGATACAAAATATTCAACTGCGTTCTCTGGGAAGAACTCTTTGAATTCACTATATAATTGCCCTGCAAGCGTTTTATTATGGGCCAAAATCAAAGTTGGTTTTTGCACTTCTTTTATTATATTAGCCATTGTAAAAGTTTTACCAGAACCTGTAACACCAAGTAATGTCTGAAACTTATCTCCTGATTTTATTCCATTAACTAAACTTTTTATAGCCTCTGGTTGGTCACCCGTCGGCTCAAATTTTGAATGTAATTTAAACATAATCTTCTCTCCTATGGCTAGGATTATACCATATAATGCAGTATTTGTTAATATGTAATACTAATATAAAAAATGCCAATGGGCAGATGACCCCATTGGCATTAACTCGTACGGATAGCAGGATTTGAACCTGCATTTCTTCACTAATTATGTACTCCCAGTGGTCTGGTTGTACTCATTTGCTTTCACTCGCCGTTACTTGCAAAAAAGTGAAGTGCTTTACCTTTTAAGCTATATCCGCTAACAAAATGGTGGGTGCAAAAGGACTCGAACCTCTACTCTCGAGCATGGTCACTCGCGTCTTACCATTTAGACTATACACCCACAGCGTAGGAAGCAGGATTCAAACCTGCATCTTTTTGAAGCAGAGGAAGGAGTGATCAGTTCCTTCCAAATTACGCTTTAAAAGCAGCTTCAAAACGTTCTATCAATTGAACTATTCCCACACACAGACAAAAATACTTGCCGATCACTTGATAACCTTATCTTACGACATGGGCAATTATATCACCTTTGCTAATTATTGTCAATTGCCAAATTAAATTATGTACACAAGAGCTTCTTTTAATAAAAAACGCCAATGAGTCCGCACCTCATTGGCGTTTTATTTATTTAATTTCAAATTCATTTGAGTAAAAATCAATATATCCATTGTCGTATGTATCTTTTACTATTCTAAAAGTTCCATTACCTAATTCTCCATAAAATCTAGTCCAATCTATATCTTGTTTAAATTGTCCATTTTCATCTAGTATATAAGCTATTTCTTCAAATATCATTTCAGTTTGTGGTGCCATATTATACCATTCATCAGCTATTTTTTGTTGTAATTTATAACTCTTTCCCCAACCATAAGGATTTTCATTTTTGTCTGTAATTACTATTGTCGCACCATTTCGTCTTAGAGTATCCATTAAAACTTCTATAGTAACTTTCTCTTTATCTCTATTAATTATAATTTGTTCTGTCTTTGTACCTATATCATCTTTTGATGCAACTTGCATTCCATCTGGTATGTATGCGCTTGTGCTATTTCCTTCATTTTCTTGTGATGGTTGTTCTTTAGGATTTTCATTTATTTGCACGTCATTTTGAACTGATGATATATCAGATATTTTAGCTGCAAAGTATGGTAATGCTTTATTTTGTTCTACTAAAAATACTGTAAATGTTTGATCCACATTAAATTTTCTTGGTTCTTGTGGTTTTGCGCTTGTTGCTCTTACTGACATTCCTGCTTCGCTCTTAATCTTTCCGCCTTTTTCATCTAACTCAAATTGTATTGTTTGTAAAGCTTTGTCTATTATATATTCATCTCCATTTGAAAAATAAAATGGTTTATTTTCAACTTCAGTTATCTCTTCTTTTAAATCAAAAGTTATATAAGGCATTTTAAATGTATCATTATTTCTTAAAAACTTTCCATCACTATAGTTTTCACTTTCACGCATAATGCTATTGTAAATATCTAAGAAGTTTTTTTCTTTATTTCCTACTGATACAATTATTTCATCGTTGCCTTTAGTTTTTATTTTCAATGCAAAATCATCTTCAGAGTTATAATATAAAACATCAATTTGTTCTCTTACTTCTTTTTTAGTTTTTCCATTAATTCCAAAGTATCTTACATTATTATATTGTCCAAATATTCCATTTTCTAATTTGCTAAATTCTTTTGGATATTCAAATTTTTTCTTTAACATTGAATACAAGAAATAATCTTTTTCTCCAGCTCCCCCCCAATTAAAATCATCTAATATATCACTTGTTTCATCAAACTTTTCTTTTATTGCTTTCTCTATTTCTGCTTTTAATTCAAGAGTTGGTCTGCCATATGTTTTATAGTAACTATCTTCTGATAAATCATTTACAGTAAATGTACCTTTGTTAAGATTATCTACAATGTTTGAATTTTTAGGGAATACTATATCTTGTTTTGCTAAATCATTTTTCAAGTCATTCCATATCAAATTAAATGTTCCACACCAAGCAGCATTATCTGATATTTCATCTTCTAAGGAAGTAACTATTTTTATATTTTTATTATTAACATTTTTTCCAACATCTTCTGAATCAAAAGAATTTGCTGATAAATAAATTCCTGTAGCTATAAGTGCAACTACTATTATACTAATTAATATTTTTTTCATATTTATCGCCTCCATATAATTATTAGACAATTTCATTTTCAAAAAGTTTCACTAATGTTCTTAAATTATACTATCATAAAATTAAATTACTATCAATTTTAATTAAATTATTTTACTGCTTAAAACAACAAAAAAACTGTGTTCTAAATTGAACACAGTTTTTATTTTTAAATCAATGTAACGGAGTCGGCACTATCCATCCTGTACAACAACCTTTAACATTTCGCCCATCAATAAACACACTACCATCCGAAAAGAAAGTAATATTAGAATATCCACCATACTCAGCTACCAAACTTTTACGCTTTTCAAATTCTTCTCTATCTTTTGACAGAAGCATAAAAATTTGATTACTAACCTTTATATGTTTATCTCTAAGTTCCAACATTTCATAAAGTGATAACATCGTTTTCTTTGCCATGACTACTCCTCCTCTTGATAAAAATTATCTACAGGTTACCTTTTTGGAATGATTCTAATAATTTATATCACATTTTATGTAAATTTACAATATATATTGCAATTTATTATGAAAAAACTGCCAATGAGTCCGTCCCCCATTGGCAGTTTTCATTATAATTCATAAATACTCATCCAGTCGCCTATTTTATAAAATAGTTGAGCTGTTATTTCTTTATATTCTTTTATTTTCTCGTATTCCTCGTTTTTAGTTAATTCATTTACTTTAGTTCCAATTTCTTTTAATGAATTCGCCGTATTTAATAGAATTGATACTTCATCTTGATTAAATTCTGATAAATCACTAATTACAGCATCTAAGTTTGTAAAGTCAACAATTGATCTATCATATTCATATCCATTTGCGGTATATTCATCATAATATACATTTTCATCTACCCAATATAATGTATCCATTAATCTTGTTAAAATTTCTTTTTCTGCAAGTTTATTATACAATGTAATTTTTTCACCTAACTCAGATGTGTCTGCTTTTTCGATTGTAACATCCACAATTCTATAATTATATGAATATCCATATTCATCAGTATATGGTTCAAGCTTTAAAGTTCCTTTTACTAATACTGCCGCTTCTGTAAAATCAATTGGTTTTCCTTTTTCAGTAAATATCGCTATAGTATTTGTTATTTTAGTATCACTTGGCAAGCAATATGGACAAGTTTGATATGGTAAATTCATAAGATATCCAAAACTTCCATCATATCCCATTATTGGAGATAAATAGCCAAGAGCTGTTACTGTTTTATTATTGTATTCCTTTAATGCTTCTAGCTCTACCAAATCACTAAACCTTATTTGATATGAGCCATCAGACATTATTCTTGCTGCATTCAATACATTTTTTGTTTTCGTTATATCATTATTAGAACTTTCTGTATTGTTTGAACATCCTACAATCATAAACATAGAAATAATTATTAATAGAAAAATACTGCTTATCTTTAATTTACTTTTCATTTTCCAAACTCCTTTCAAACATTTTTGCAAGACTTATCAATGTAGGTATTAAACTTACTATAACTACTATACCCATTATTAAATATTCTCCCATGTATACCTTTGAATAATTCATAACTATTCCAACTGCAGCAGTAATATTATTAACTAACATTAATGAGAACCTTGTAAATATAAATGCAATTACAACACCAACTATACTTACAATAATATTTTGTATAAGAATTATTCCTGTAATATTTTTTCTTTGTAACCCTAATAATCTCATCAGTAAGACATCTTTTTTTACATCCTGCATCATCATAAGATTTATCATATATATAATTACAAATGACATTACTCCGATTACTGCACACAATATATAAACTATATTTTTAACAAGGTCGATATTACTTAATAAATCTCTAAGAACTGTTGATGGATTTACTGCTATAACTCCACCTTTTTTATTTAGTTCACTAATTAAATTTAACGCAACTGATGGATTGCTCGTTTTCACTAAAATAGCTGTATATTTTTGTTCTTCGTGATTTTCATGTTCTTCGTTAGCTTCATCAGTTACTTCATCATGTTCACTATGTGTCTTCCATACACTATCTACTTTTGTGAATAATGTATTATCGTATGCTGTATGTGTTTTTTCTAATATTCCAACTACAGTATAAGGTTTGTTCTCATGTGAATGTGCACTTTCAGCTATGCCATGACTACCTATAACTTTATCACCTACAGATAAATCATTTTCTTTTGCAACATTACTTCCTAAAACAATTTCAAAAGCATCATCAAAATATTTACCTTCTTTTAAATTTTTAGTTGCTAAAAATGATTTCTCAGTTCCTACAATCAAACTACCTTTATAATTATCTCCAGTAGCAAATGGTACAACTTCTCGCACATCTCTATTATGCAACAATTCTTCATATACTTCGCCATCTATTGTATCCGAAGCAGTGCCTGTAAAGAACATTGTAGACATTACTAAATCTGTAGAGCTTCCTGGTGCTCCTACAACCAAATCATAATATGATGCTGTTGAAATTATCCCATCATTTATTTGTCCTGCAACATTAAAACTAAACATTATAATTAATGTTGATATTATAATTGCAATAGTTGTCATTAAAAATTTTGATTTTCTTGTTAGAAGGTTTTTAATAGAAAATTTAAACATTATTTCTTACCTCCTTTTACAAGTATGTCTTCAAAATGAATTACTTCATCAGCAAATTTAGCCATTCTATCATCATGTGTTACAAATATCATTACATGATTTGATTTTTTATGAAACTTGTCCAAAAGCTCTATTATTTCAATTCCTTTTTCATAATTCAAACTTCCTGTTGGCTCATCCGCTAATATTATCTTTGGTGATTTTATCAAAGACCTTGCAATTGCAACTCTCTGTTTTTCACCACCAGATAATTTTTTTACTTTAATTTTTCTTTTATTTTTTAATCCAACTTGTTCTAATATATTATCAATATCTATACAATCTATTTTCTCAATTTTAAGTAAATTTAAATTGTCTTCTACTGTCATATCTTCCATCAACTTAAAATCTTGAAATATATATCCGATATTTTTCAATCTAAAATTATCTTTTTCTTTTTGTGTAAGATTTGTTACTTCTATATCATCAACAAACACCCTACCTTCATTCGGTGTAACTATTCCAGCTATTATATTTAATAATGTGGTTTTTCCCGAACCAGAAACACCTAAAATAGCATAACTTTTTCCATCTTTAAATTCTATATTTTTTAAATGAATCTTTGTATCTTCATTAAAATCTTTTTTTACCTTTTCAACCCTTATCATATTTCCTCCTTCAATTAAATATTATATAGTTTATGATAAGTTTACTATTCATTTAATTGTACTTTCAAAAGCAAAACATCAAAATCAATTATATTTCTTGATATAGTTATCATTTTCAAAATTAATTCTATATGTTTAGCTATATAAATTAAACAAGTACCACAAAAAAGAGTTTCTAATATTTCTTTTGCATTTTGTATATTTAAACATTTACCGCAATTAAATTGATTACATTCAATAATATGTGAATCACATGCTGTTATATAATTACAAAAAATAGTAAAAGTAAGTACAATGCAAAAAGAGCATAACATTAATCTATATATTGTTTTTTTCATATAATCTCACCTACTCAAAAATTATATCATAATAGATTTTTTTTGTTAATATGAATATTTTCTATTTCGGCCTTAATATTATGTTGACTTTTGCTACTAACCGTGATACACTATCCGCGAAAACACAGATGTACTATATCCAACTCAATTTTTGAAGGAGGACTTGTCATGAAAGTTTTGCTTATTCGACACGGTGAACCTTGCTACGAAAACGTTCGAAGCCTTAATCTAGTTTCTTATGTTGCTGAACTCACTCCTCTAGGAGTTGCTCAAGCAGAAGAAGTTGCAGATGATGTACGGTTACAAGATGCCGATTTGATTGTTTCTTCACCTTTTACTAGAGCACTTCAAACTGCTTCTATCATTTCTCGCAAAACACAAATTCCGCTTGTTGTTGAACCACAGTTCCACGAGTGGCTAGGCGATACTTCTCATATTTTTACTCTCGATCCTAAATATGGTCGTGCTGCATATCATGAATTTTACGATAATAATTTTGAACGAAATCCTGATTGTATTTACAACTGGGAATCTGCAAGCCACATCGCCGAACGCGCTTTCCGTGGTATGAAAGAATATTATAATATGGGCTATAAAAAGATTATTGTTGTTGCTCATGCAATGTTTATTCGTACCTTTGGATATGATAAGCAACAAATTCCTCACTGCAATGTGTACGAATATGAATTTAATGAAAATT
Source organism: Clostridia bacterium (assembly GCA_017521465.1). Lineage (GTDB taxonomy): Bacteria > Bacillota > Clostridia > TANB77 > UBA1234 > RGIG6291. The sequence continues at coordinate 86,623 of JAFXCN010000001.1, forward strand.
CTCATTATGATGGTTTCACTCCATGGCGCGGTGAATAACTAAAAAGAACCACCAGTTTCAAACTGGTGGTTCTTTTTTTATAAATCCCATTTAATATTATTTACTGTTTCTTCAGGTTTTTCGTCTTTCTGTTCCATTTCCATTCCTGGCTGAATGTCTGATTGCACTTCTTCATTTAATACTGGTTTTTCTGGTTCATCTTGCATTAATTCATTTAACTTGTTTTTAAGCAAGATTGCTGCTGCTTCAGCCGCTACCAAATATACCACTGCAGTTATTCCCCAAATTAGTCTTGCTTCGTTAGCCGCTTCTGTCATCATAGTTTCAAATGCCTCTTCTCCTATCATAAGCTTGTACATTGAAAGTTCTGCCTCTCTTGATTTCACAATTGAATGAACACTATACAATCCATATGCAAATACTATTATTGCAACAATTAATGGTACTATAAATATTTTTTTCCTCATATTTTGTTCATCAGATTTTTTACATTTCTTTGCTGAACTTTTTATATTAAAGAAAGTAAAAACAAATGCAACAATTCCTACTGGTAAAAACCTTGTGAAGATTATTGATAAATCGTCAGACATAAGTGCAACTACATCTCCTATACTAATTACAATATATAATAGTATAACATGAAATGTAATAAAGTTTTTCATAAACATACCAGGATTAAATTCTTTTTCTACTTTTTCTTTTTTACTCATGATAATTCCTCCCTTATTTTATTAATTAAATTCCAAATGATGCAATTAACGCAAATATTGCTAATGCCATTAGTATATAACAGAATACCCTTACTGTTTTATATGTATGACATTTCTTTACTTTTCCATCTACTTCCATCGAATATATTTCAACATATGGAACAACACCTCTTCTATACCATCCCTTTATTTTTACTTCTTTATCAAAGTTTTCTTCTGCTTTAAATATTGCAAATAATTTTTCTAGTACATGTAAAGGTTGTGTATAATCTAAGAATATAATTCCCGTGTCATCTTTCAATACAAAATCTTCATTAAATATACATCCAGGATTTCCTCTACCTATAATTTTACCATTTAAAATACAAGGAATACTTGTAACATTTGAAACTTTTACTTCGCTTAATAAATTTGCTACATTTGTTTCATCATATCCTTCATTTCTATGCGTATAATTTAGTTGTATGAATAATGATGCTACAAAAAGAATACCAAATATTCCTGTAACCATTAATAAATTTCCTTCTACAAATATCACAAAGAAAATAAAGAATAAAATTAAAATTATCCAAGGTGCACTTGCTATTAATAGTTCTTTTACAAAATCATCCACATATGATTCTTGCTTTTGCTCATTAAACACAATATATCTTTCTTGATTAAATTCTTCGCATCTATCTGAAATTGCCAACAACCTATTAGATATAAGTGGATGTGTCGAATTTAGCTCTTGCAATTTAGCCCATATGTTCCATCTTTCCCATCTCATAGCTTTAACGATATTTTCTTTTGAAACACCTCCATTATTATACGAACCAATCGCAACACCTTTTGAAATCTTAGCATTACTAATTCCTAAAGCATTACCTTCCGCAACCTTACTTTTTCCTGCCTTATCACCAATTGAAAGGCCAAAACCAATTTTTACTAAAGCATTAGCAAGTGCCGTTGGATTTTTGGTTTCTTCTAGTGAAAAACTATCTGCATAATATTCTCTTGTTCTTGAAAGCCATAGAATTATGTATTGACTAGCAATATATAAAACGTATGCTAACAGTCCGATCATTGCACCATAGTCTTTGCTATCACTATCATTACTTCTACTTGACGAATTATTTCGAGTTCCCAATAATATTTCATACACATAGTACAATAATAATGGAACAATTTGTGCAACTGTCATAAAAATCATATCATGATGAACAGCATGTCCTAATTCGTGCGCAACAACCGCTTTAACTTCTTCTTCATTTAAAAGATTTAAAATTCCCCTTGTTATGACCACACGAGCATCATTCTTTGTTCTACCATATGTAAAAGCATTCGGACTTCCATCATCAATAAATCCGATTTTGGGATATTTCATGTTATGTTTTTCACAAGACTCTTTTATAAATTCTTTTAAATATTCTGGTAATTCATAATCAAACTTTGTTTTATAGAAACATTTAAATACAAAATCATTCAAATTTGGAGCAATAAAGAATTGAATCACTATTATAACCAAACTTAATAAAATACCTGTCGATATTGGCAATTCTGCTATTGCAAATGCTAAAATGATTACAGCAGCCAAAACACCATATAATCCACCAAGTGTTATTAAAGATATTGCTATCAAATTCTTTTTCATATGCATCCCCCTTTTCTTTTGTTATACATCTTATTTAATTCGTGTACCTAACTATATTTTACCACAGCCCAACTAACCAAATCAATATTTTCTTAGAAACTCTAAGCTTACATCTTTTTTTATATTACATTTTCCTTACGGCTTATTGTTTTTGGCAACTAAAAAAATTTTTCAATAAAAAATTTTTTAGTTTTTTGTTAAAATTTCTATACTACAGTGTATACGCCGTATTTCCGTAGTCTTAAAGCGCCTTTTATCTTTGGTGACAGCGCTTTCGAAAATTATGTTGACTTTGTTTTGTTAGCATGATATACTAACCGCGAAATTCAAAAGAAATACCATAACCTACTCAACTTTTGAAGGAGGAAATACATATGCAAAAACTACCACATATCCCACGTGTTGCAAATAAATATGCTTTAACAATTAATGATATCAAAAATTTGCGTGTTGGTAGACATGACTTAATTAATCCGAATCTTTTTTGGTGGAATAATCTTTGTTCTGCTTGGTTTATTTTTGGAGTTGATGATTCTAAAATGGAAGATGCCAATTGCAACGAATATTGGATTACAATTTATGATGAGAAAGCACCTCGTAATGCAGGCAAATTTACCTTTAAGATTACTCGGTCTAGTGGTGTACATCCATACTCTTTTGAAGAGTTCTATAATCCGAAAGATATTGAGAGTAAGAACGATTTGGTAATTCAAGAAAAGTTTCTTAATACAATAAATCAACTTATTGATATGGGTATCTTAGTACGAACTTAAAAGGAGGTCTATCTATGCGGGAAAGCCGATTTGCAAAACAGCTGACCAGCGAACAAATTTGTTCATTTCTGCAAAAAGTTGGGTTTAATAACCCTATTCCTGTTACGAGAAACGATGTTCCTACGATTTTGGCTGAATTTTATGATTTTTGTATTTCGAATAATTCATGTGATTGGAATGAAACATTCTACATTTTCTTCAAAGATAATAACATTCCCTATCTTATGATGTATACAGATTATTATTTTTCAATTAATAAAGTACTCAGACTTCAAAGTGCAGGAGAAGATATTATTCCATTCCCCCACGATCCTCAAACTCATAAAATCGCTTGGGGTCATTTACTTTACAGCATTTTTAAGAAAGACTATGAGGTTTTTTGGTGGGAAGAAAGATACGAAAGTCGTCAAAGACTTGAAGAATCACTCAATCAAGCACTTCGCGATTTTGATGATGAATCTGATAAAACAATTAAGAAAATTAAAAATGGTAAATATTAAGCCAAAAGCTCTCTGTGTAATACACAGAGAGCTTTCTTCTTATTCTTCTTTTAAAATATATCTCCATAATCTATTCTGATCTTTTTTTGATGCATAACCAATTCCAACTCTTTTATCTTTATAATATTTAAACTTCTTTACATCATCTTCTAACCACAATGAACTTTTCTTTTCTACTTTTTTGGCATTCAGTTCTTTATCTATTTGCAACATTTTTGTTAGTTTGCCGTGGACCATCCGCTTCCACCGTTGCTCTTATCAATATAGCTTGTGGCTCATCAACTTTTCCGGTAACAATATTCAAAAGATAATGAATTCCATAACACAAATAAATATAATATCTTCCAGGTTTGCCATACATTACTTCCGTTCTTTTGGTTCTTCCTTTATGAGCATGACAAGCAGTATCTTCTTCTCCTCTATACACTTCAACTTCAGATATACGAAGTACTATTCGTTTACCATCAATTTCTCTAACTAACAACTTACCTATTAATTCAGGCGCAATTTCTAATGCATCTCTATTAAAGAAATCGTTTTTAATAATTATTGACATATTTTTTTAATCCTCTATTTTTTTATAAAACAACTTCATTTTTCTTGCTTCCGGAAGCAAGTGTTCACTTATAGAAGTTGATAATATTGTTTCGTCTTCGCCTTCTTCAAACCAATGGTATTTCAATATTTCTTCATTTGGTTTTAATTCTACATCAATTTCTTTTTTAGCAAGTAACATATGCATGTGTATCATTAAACTGTAATCAGATGCAGCATGTTCACAAAAATCTAATATCGGCTCAAAATCCTCTTCAGATATTTCAAAACCATTTCTAATTTCTTCTTTACATTCTCGTACAGCAGCCTGCAATATCGTCTCTCCTTCTTCAATAGAGCCACCAACTAATGTAAATTTATTATTTTTTGCTGATTTAACTGATTGAGAAATCAAAAGTTTACCATCTTTAAAAAAAGCTATGCCAACTACTTCTTTCATTTTTTTCTCCTAACAATATAATTTATTATTCATTACATATTGAATAACTTCCTTATCTAAATATTGCTCAATATCCTCAAAATCTGAATTTTTTATTTTCTCTCTAATTTTTGTAGATGAAATATCCATTTGTGGAAAATCTTTTAAAAGAACAAAACTATCGTCTTTTTCAAATTTCTTTATGTGTTCTTCCATATCTATTCCATTTCTTCCTAAGACTACAACTTTATGCTTTAATATTTCTTCAACATTTGCCCATAAATGAAATTTAATAATATTATCTGCACCAATTATCAGATATAAATCATCATCAAAATCAGTTGTGAGTTCATCAAGTATTTGATATGTAGATCTAAAATTACTATATTTCATACTAACAATAATCTTTTCATTTTCGTATATTTTTAACATCCTATATCTATGTTCAATATCAACCAAATCATTCTTATCCCAATAACTTTCAGTTGGTATTAATAAAATTTTATCTATTATATTATTATCTAACAAATATTTGGCAACACCTATATGACCTTTATGTACTGGATCAAAGCTGCCTACATACACACCAAGTCTCATCTTATTCTCCTTTTCTATATGTTGGAATTGAAAATTTGTGTCTACTTCCATTGTGTAATCTTTCAACTTTATTTTTAGTTTCTTCATCTAATTCTTCATTATTTATATACATTTCAATTGATTTATATGTCACTCCTAATTTATCTTCATCACTCTGATTTGATAATCCATCACTAGGCACTTTATACAATACTTTCTCAGGAACTTTTAAAACTTCACCAATTTTTAAAACTTCACTAACAGTTAAATCTGCAATAGTAGCAATATCATGAACAGAATCTCCACCTTTTGTAAAATATCCTACAAAAAGTTCTGATTTATTTGAAGTTCCAGCCACCAAATATGTTTTTCCTGTAACTGCAGACATAAGTGCTGCCAAATAGTAACATGTAGACATTCTAAAACGAGGTTTAATATTTATATCACTATTTTTAGTTTGTTCTTCTGTAAAATCTCCAATTTTTGAAATCTCATTTTTAAAGGCGTCGAAAACACTTGTTAAATCTACATTTAATAGTTTAAACCCATAATAATCACTTATAAGTTTTGCATCTTCTTTATCTTCATCTTTTGAATGACATGGTAATGTAACGCCTACAACATTTTCAGCACCTAATGCTTTAACAAACAGAGCTGCCACAACTGCAGAATCTTTTCCACCACTTATACCTAAAACAGCACCACCCAAGTTGTTCTTAGCGTAATATTCTCTAATAAATTCTACTATTTTTTCTGTTTCCTTTTCTGCATCAAACATACTAATACCTCCTTTTACTCTCATTAGTATAACTATTTTGCAAGCCTAATTTTCAAAATGATTATATCAGATTTTTTGTGTTTTTTAAAGATATTATTAATAATTTCTATTAAATAAATAAAGTTGAATTACTTATTTTTATCTTGTACAATATTATTATATTATAGATTGGAGGAATTTAAATGAGAAAAACATGTAACATAGTTTTTATTTCATCCATTGCATTAATTATACTATCAGCTATCGCGCCTATTATTGGCCTATCAAATCCATTAGGAATGCAAGCATCAGCGTCAACCGCATCTGCCTTCCACCTTTTAATTATATTTTTTAGCAGCATTTTTTCTTCAATTGTTTGCTTCTCAATTTTATTTTTTGTACTTATTTTTGCTCTTATTGGATATTTGTTAACTTTTGGTAAATATGCAAAATGGAAAATTACAAATTTTAAAGTACTAAACTCTATTTCTGATTTTTTATGGTTATTATTATTAGGAATTCATGCTATTATGGCTATGATTTCATATGGTAATTATTCATTTTTTATAACATATACATTAATTTCTTTTTTAACTCTTGCCAAAATTATTTATGATGTATATTTAATGTTTATAAAAAAAGAGGCATTCGATAATAATAATGTTTTAGAAGAAATTGATACTGTTGAAATCAGCGAGCCAATAGAAACTGATTATCAAATATCAGAAGAAACTATTGATGATGAATCAAATTTAAATTAAAAAATAATATTTTGAATATTTTTTGAAAATTTATAAATAATATTCTTGAGTTCATAAGAAAAATTTTAGGAGGGTAATTTATGAATAAAAGAATATTATTTTTATTTGTATTAGTTACAATACTTTCAATATGTTCATTTAGCTTTGCAACATCAGTTGCAAATAACACTATGGGAAATGCTACAAATAACGCAGGAACAGCAACAGGAAATGTTGTAACTGATATTGGCAACGGCGCTGCTGGTGTTATCGACAGCACTGGAGATGCGTTACGAAGCGTCGGTGACGCTACTAGAAATGTAGGAAACGATATTGGTAATGCAGTAAGAGATACATTCGATGGAAATAACAACACGAATAACACTAATAATAGAAATACTACAACAACTGGTATAGATAACACAGATGATACAAACAATGATACTGATAGGGGATACACAACAAGAACTACAACAAGAGATGATTATGAAACAACAAGAACAGCTGCTACAGCCGGTGACACAACAGACACAACTTTCACATGGATAGTTGTAATCGTTGCTGCAGCTGCAGTCATAGGCTTAATATGGTACTACTTCTCACCAAGTAACGACAATCACAGAAAAAAAGACAGATACTAAAAAGCAGTGAATAATGAATAGTTAATAGTGAATAGTAAACAGGTACTTCCTGGCTTTGAAGCTACTATTCACTATTCACCATTCACTATTCACTTACTCTGCTTTGTGTAACGGTACGAAAACATAACATTGCAAATCATTCAAATTTATGATAAAATATGGTTCGTATGGAGGTTAGTTATGTCAGATAGAGTTGTTGTTGCGAATAATCCTAAGGCTCGTCACGATTATTTTATTAATGATACTTTAGAGTGTGGGATTGTTCTCGTTGGTACTGAAGTTAAATCTATTAGAGATGGTAAAGTTAATATGAAAGATAGTTATGCGCAAATTAAAGATGGTGAGCTTTTCATTTGTAATATGCATGTTAGTCCTTATGAGCGTGGTAATATTTTTAACAAAGATCCTTTGAGAACTAGAAAATTACTTGTACATAAGAGTGAGATTAGAAAATTAGTTGGTATGATTCAACAAAAAGGTGTTACATTAATTCCACTTTCTCTCTATTTCGACAAAAATCATGTTAAAGTTGAACTCGCTATTGCTAAAGGTAAAAAGTTATATGATAAACGTCAAGATATAGCCAAGAAAGATGCTGAACGAAGAATGTTACAACACGTTGATAAATAATAAAAGAGATACAGATTTAATCCTCTGTATCTCTTTTTATTTTTTCAGGCGGAAATTCATTACTTTTCACCATCTCTAATAATTTGTTTAATTTTTTTAACGCACTTAGAACATCTTCAAATGTTATTAGATTTTGCTCGTACGCCTCTACTAATTCATCCAAATCTAATATTTCGTATGTCCCATTTTCGTATACTTTCAAGTCTACTAATAAGTCTATAAATGTATGTGTATCCTCAGTTTGATTATAATCATAATTTATTATATCGCAGTACCAATATAAAAATTTTCCTTTGTTGTCAAAAAATTTGCTTATCTTGTATCCTTCTTTTATATAGCTATATGATATCCCGCTTCCTATATCATTTCTTTTATTTATTGGTAACCACTTTGTTACTATTAATTCATCATCTTGATATACAACTTCATCTTTTGATATATCTATTATTTCATTTGGAATGTATCTTTTTCTTAATAATTTCATATTTTTCCCCTCTTATTATTCTATTGTTTCAAAGTCATTTATCGAATAGCCCATATTTTTCAATTCATCATATATTCTGCTGATTGGCAATCCAACTATGTTGCTGTAATTTCCATCTATTTTATCTATGAATAGAGCCCCACATGTTTCAATAGAATATCCTGCACATTCGTATACACCTTTTTCATGGTCTATATACCAGTTTATTTCTTCATCTGTCATTTCTTTAAAGTGTACTGCTGCAGTATCAGAAAAACTTATTTTATTATTTTTGTATTTATCAAATATTGTTACACCTGTTACCGCATAATTTACTCTTCCAGAAAGTTTCTTTAAATTTCTAAACGCTTCTTCTCTATCTTTTGGTTTTTCAAATTTTTCATTATCCATATATCCAATTGTATCTGCGGCAATTATTATTCCTCCATCTAATTTTTCAGCTACCGCTTCTGCTTTCATTTTAGATAATGTTACAACATATTCTTCTGGTGTTTCAAAGTTTATATTTTCGTCAACTGCACTAACCATTGTTTCACATTTAAAGCCAGCATCATTAATTATCTTTTTTCTCCATTTTGAATTTGAAGCTAATATCAATCTCATATTACATCCATCCCATTTTTTCAATTTCTTTATTTGGTGCAATTACCATTAAGTTATCTTCTGCTGTAATTTCGTAATCTGCTGTTGGGAATATCGTTTTATCTTCATTTGTTTTCTTTATGCAGATTACATTTAAATTGTGCTTTTGTCTTAATGCTAAGTCGCTTAATTTTTTGCCTATCCATTTTTCTGATGCTGTTACTTCTACAATACTATAGTCTTTACTAAATTCCATTCTCTCTACTAAGTTTTTATGAATTAATCCTCTAACAAGTCTTACTGCTGAGTCTCTTTCTGGTTGAACTATTTTATCAACCCCCAACATTGTAAGTACTCTTGTATGCATGTCATCTCTTGACTTTGCTATTATGTATTTAGCACCTAATTCTTTTAATGTAAGCGCTATCATTATACTTGATTCAATATTATCTCCAATTCCAAGAATAACTACATCAAAATTATTTACACCAATTTCTCTCAAGGCATTTGCATCTACTGCATCTACCTTTACTGCTTTAGTTACATATTGTGCAACCGCATCTACTGTTTCATATGAATTATCTATGGCCATAACTTCACAATCATAATTTGCAAGTTGTTCTGCAACTGATGTTCCAAATTTTCCTAACCCGATTATAAGTATTTGTTGATTTACTTTATTCATAATTTATTCTCCTATCCTATCATTATCTCTTCTTGAGTATATCTTAATACATCATGTTCTTTCATTCTACTTTTGAATATCGCCATCGTCATTGTTATTGTTGTCACTCTACCACTATACATTAATAGCATTATCATTATTTTTCCAATAAGTGATAATGAAGAAGTTACCCCTGCTGATAATCCACATGTTGAAAATGCTGAAACTGATTCAAATGCTAAGTCTAATGTATCTATATTTTTCTCTGTAACAGTTAATACAATTGTTGTAAGCACAACTAATGTTAATGCTAAAAATAACAACGCAATTGCTTTTTTTATCAATTCTTCTGGTATTTCTCTCTTAAATATATTTACATGTTTTTCATTTAAAATTACACTAAATACCGTCATTGCCAAAAGTCCAAATGTTACACATTTTATTCCACCTGCTGTGCTTCCTGGTGCACCTCCTATAAACATTAGTATTATTGTCATTATTTTTGAGGCTGGTGATAATTCAGCTGTTGGTACAGATGTTATTCCAGTTGTCCTTGCATTTACAGATTGGAATAACGATACATATACTTTATCACCAAAATTCATATTTGCTATTGTTTCTTCATTATTATATTCAGCAAAGAATAATCCTATAGTTCCTAAAATTATTAAAATGAATGTCATTGTAAATACTAACTTTGTATGTACTGAATATGTTGATATCATTTTTCTAAATGATGTCCTGTTTTTCATTTTATATTCGATTTTATCTCTAACTTCATTCCAAACTAAAAAACCAAGACCACCCAGTACTGTCAAAACCATAACTACAGTACATATTAATTTATCAGTCGCAAAATTTATCAAGCTTGTACCGCCAAACAAATCAAACCCAGCATTGCAAAAACTCGATATCGATAAAAATATCGCTCGCCATATTCCACTTTTTATTCCATACATAGGTATAGTTCTTATAGCAATTAAAATCGCTCCAATAACTTCAAGTATAACTGTATATGAAAAAACTCTTTTTGTTAAATGAACTAATCCCTTTAATGCATTACTTCCGAATGAATCACCAAGCATAATTCGTTCTTTTAGAGTAATTCGTTTTTTAAAAAATACAAAAATTAAAGTTACAAATGTCATAAACCCAAGTCCACCAATTTGAATTAATATTAACATTATTAATTCACCCCAAAAAGTAAATTGTTCTGCCGCAACTATTGTTGAAAGTCCTGTTACACAAACTGATGAAACTGCTGTAAATAATGCATCTATATATGTTATTGGTTTTTCATTGCATATTGGTAATGTAAGTAAAAATCCACCAATTAAAATCAACAATAAAAAGGATACTGCTGTTATTTGCACTGAAGTAAACTTCTTCTTTTTATTAACTTCTAGCATTCTTTTTTCCTCCATATTTATAATAATATCATATGTTATCATAACTTAAATAATTAGTAAATCTAATTGACTAAAGAAAGTTTTTTATCAATAGCTAACGCCGCTTCTTTTCCGTTTTTGATTGCCATACAAACAGTTGATTTGTTTTGTACCAAATCTCCGCCTGCAAATACTAAATCTACATTTGTCATAAATTCTTCATTAATATTTACTAGGCCATCATCCACATATTCTATATTTCCTAACACTTCTCTATTAGGTATAGCACCAATAGCCATTATAACTGTATCTATTTCAATTACTGAATTATCATCACATAGTACATTTTCTACACGACTTTCACCATTAATTTTAACTACATTTTTTTCAAATATAAAATTTATTTTTTCTTCCATAGCTTCATTTATTTCAATTTTATTTGCTGGCATATTTTCTAATCTTTTTCTATATACAATCGTTACTTCTTTTGCATTATTTCTTTTAGCAACTCTTGCTGCATCCATTGCAACATTACCGCCACCAATTACTATAACTTTTTTGTTTTCACAATTTATATTGTCTTTTAAAAATTCATTTGCGCCATATACACCTTCTAAATCATTTCCGGGTATATCTAAAATCTTTGATTTTTCATTTCCAATTGCAAGATAAATTGCTTTAAATCCTTTTTGAAATAATGTTTCACTAGTTTCATCAATGCCATATGTAATGCCTGTTTCAACATTTATATTATTTTTTATAATATTATCAATTATTTTATTTACCATTTCTTTTGACAGCCTATATTCTGGAATTCCATATATTAAAATTCCACCTATATAATCATTTCTTTCAAATATGGTAACATCATATCCCATTTTTCTTAATTCGAATGCACAAGTTATTCCTGATGGTCCACCACCTATAACTGCAATTTTTTCTTTGGTAATTTGTGGCATATTAAATTCATTTGCAAAATTTTCTAAACCATATTCACAAACAGCTGCTTCTATTTTACCAATTTGAACTGGTTCTCCTTTTATCCCCTTTATACAATTACCTTGGCATTGTTTTTCATGAGGACAAACAGTACCACATATATATCCCATGTAATTTTTTTCAACTATTGCTTTATATGCTTTCTCAAGTTCATTATTACATACATAATTTATAAATGTAGGTATTTCCATATTTAACGGACATGCTTTAACACAATTAGGATTTTTACAATTTAAACACTTTTTAGCTTCATCTTTTATCTCTTGAATATTCATACTCTCCCACCTTTTATCCTATATTATATTAAAAGTATTTTCCTTTTTCAACTTACCATACAGAAAGTCATTGAATTATTTATTGCTTTTTCAAAAACTTTATGATATTATGTAACCATATTAATATCCTTGGAAAGGAGCGGGTTTCTTTGACCAATTCCATCAATGCAACTGAACAACTCATTTTCAATGTGTACCAGGCTGTTGAAATTGCTGTTATGAAAAAGTCCCCTGTAGTTATCGACTTTTCACCCAATAATCTCACCGTAGAAGTTGCTGAAAGAATTTCTTCCTATTTGGATGATTTGACTACTGTAAAATATAATTTTGATGCAAGACGTGCTAGATTAACTATTATTCCTAAACTTGAAAGAACGGTTTTTTTTATTGATGATACATCTACCGGAAGATTGCATTAAAAATTCCCCCACACGTTTTCGTTTCGTGTGGGGGCTTTTATTTTAGTCGTTAAAATATTCTCTCTTATGATAATGTGTGTGTAACAATTCGTGAGCTTTTTCACTTCCTGGTTCACCTAAGAATTCTTCGTATAATTTCTTTATTACTGGATTTTCATGTGATTTTCTAATTGGCAAGTTTTTATCAGCATCATATAGTGCTTTTGCTCTTAATCCTCTTATATCAACAGTCGCTCTAGTTTTTGCATCATGTATTGGTTGTCCACCACCATTTACGCATCCACCTGGGCAAGCCATTACTTCTACGAAATGATAATCACATGTTCCTGCTTTTATGCTATCCATTACTTTTGTAGCATTTGCTAATCCATGAGCTACAGCAACTTTAACATCCATATCTCCGATTTTTATTGTTGCTTCTTTTAATCCTTCTTCGCCACGAACTTCTTCAAAATCAATTTTTTCTAATTCTTTTCCTGTTAATATTTCTGAAACAGTTCTTAATGCTGCTTCCATAACTCCACCTGTTGTTCCAAATATAACCGCTGCACCGGTTGCTTCTCCCATTGGATTATCAAATTCAGCATCTTCAATTGTATTTAAATCGATTCCAGCTTGTTTCATCATTCTTGCAGCTTCTCTAGTTGTTAATACGGCATCTACATCTCTAAGACCATTTACATTCATTTCTTCTCTCTTAGATTCTGCCTTTTTAGCTACGCAAGGCATTACAGAAACCACAAATATGTCTTTTGGATCTATTCCTGCTTTTTCAGCATAGTATGATTTGATAATTGCACCAAACATTTGATGTGGTGATTTTGCAGATGATAAATGATTTAATAAATCTGGATAGCTGCTTTCTGCAAATCTTACCCATCCTGGACTACAAGATGTTATTATAGGTAAGTTTTTATTCTCTTTTATTCTTTCGATAACTTCTGTTCCTTCTTCCATAATAGTAAGATCGGCACCAGTATTTGTATCGAATACTTTATCAAATCCTATTCTCTTAAGACCAGCTACCATTTTTCCTGTAGCAAGTGTTCCTATAGGCATACCAAACTCTTCACCAATTGCAGCTCTTACAGCAGGAGCTGTTTGAACAACAACATGTTTAGTTGGATCTTCTAAAGCTTTCCAAACTTCTTTTGTTGCATCTTTTTCAGATAAAGCTCCTGTTGGACAAACATTGATACATTGTCCACATAAGCTACATGGAACATCGTCTAAAGATTTATCAAATGCAGTACCAACTACTGATTTGAATCCTCTATTCATTGTATCAATTGCACCAACTTTTTGTACTTTTTTACACATTGCAACGCATCTCTTACATAAGATACATTTATTTGGATCTCTAACAATTGAAGGACACATATCATCGATTGGATGTCTTTCCATTTCTCCTTCAAATTCTAATTCGTCTATGTTCATTTTTTCAGCAAGAGTTTGTAATTCACAATTTTTATTTCTTACACATGTTAAACATTTTTTATCATGAGCTGAAAGAAGTAATTCTAAAGTTACTTTTCTTGCATCTCTAATTGCAGGTGTATTTGTTCTAACAACCATACCTTCTGCAACTGGCATAACACATGAAGTTGCAAATCCTCTAGCACCTTCTACTTCAACGATACACATACGACATGCACCGATTTCATTTATATCTTTCAAATGGCATAATGTTGGAATATCGATACCAGCTTCTCTGGCAGCATCCAAAATTGTATATGTCTTTGGAACTTCCATCTCTATCCCATCAATAGTAATTTTTACTTTTTCCATTGAATTTACCTCCTATATATTTTTTCCACCGAATAAATTTTCAATATTATTATTTCTTGTAAACAAATCAAAATACAATTTTCATTTGCTTATCAAGCTCATACACTTTTTGAAAATAAATCAAAATTGGTAGGTTGGCGCAAAACATCGATTGCCGAGGACCGGAGTCGTACGATGGTACGTCGAGGACCGAAGATGCAATCGATTTTTGTGCCAAAGTGCCGATTTTCATTTATTTTCTACTAATAGCTTTGAATGGACACTTAGCTATACAAACTCCACACTTAATACACTTATCTGGATCTATTGAGAATGGACTCTTAAGTTCACCAGAAATTGCATTTACTGGACAGTTTTTAGCACATAAGCTACAACCTTTACATTTATCTTTATCTATTGTAACCGTTGTCATTGCTTTACATTCACCTGAAGGACATCTCTTTTCTTTAATGTGTGCTTCATATTCATCTCTGAAATATTTTAATGTGCTTAATACTGGATTTGGTGCTGTTTGACCTAATCCACATAAAGAAGAACGTTTGATATTTTTAGCTAATTCTTCTAACTTTTCAATATCTCCTTCTTTACCTTGTCCATTTGTAAGTCTATCTAATATTTCATTCATTCTCTTTGTACCAATTCTACATGGA
This sequence comes from Clostridia bacterium, assembly GCA_017521465.1. GTDB lineage: Bacteria > Bacillota > Clostridia > TANB77 > UBA1234 > RGIG6291. The sequence goes on from JAFXCN010000001.1 coordinate 101,805, forward strand.
GGACATTTTCCGCAAGATTCATCTACCGTGAAGTCTAGGAAGAATTTTGCAATGTTAACCATACATTTTGTATCATCCATAACAATTAATCCACCTGAACCCATCATTGAACCAATTGCTGATAAGCTTTCGTAATCGATTGGTGTATCTAAATGTTCAGCTGGGATACATCCACCTGATGGTCCACCTGTTTGTGCAGCTTTAAATTCTCTGCCACCTGGAATTCCACCACCGATATCAAATATAATTTCACGAAGTGTTGTACCCATTGGAACTTCAACAAGTCCTACGTTGTTAATGTTTCCACCAACTGCAAATACTTTTGTTCCTTTTGATTTTTCAGTTCCAATACTTCCAAACCATTCTGCTCCATTTAAAATAATTTGTGTAATATTAGCATATGTTTCAACATTGTTTAATAATGTTGGTTTTCCAAATAATCCTTTATTTGCTGGGAATGGTGGTCTTGGTCTTGGTTCTCCTCTGTGACCTTCAACAGATTCCATAAGAGCTGTTTCTTCACCACAAACGAATGCACCAGCACCAAGTCTGATCTCTAGATCAAATTCAAATTCTGTTCCAAATATTCCTTTTCCAAGTAAACCATATTCTCTAGCTTGGTCAATTGCTCTTTGTAAACGACGAACAGCAATTGGATATTCCGCTCTTACATATACATATCCTTTAGTTGCACCAACAGCATAGGCTGCAATAGCCATAGCTTCAACTAATGCGTGAGGATCTCCTTCTAGAACACTTCTATCCATGAATGCTCCTGGATCTCCTTCGTCAGCATTACAAGCTACATACTTTTGATCTCCAACAGCTTTTTTAGTAAATTCCCATTTTAATCCTGTTGGGAATCCAGCACCACCTCTACCTCTTAATCCTGATGCTTTAACTTCATTTACAACATCATCTGGTGTCATAGAAGTTAATACTTTTTCTAAAGCTTTATATCCATCGAATGCTATGTATTCGTCAATATTTTCTGGATCTATCATTCCACAATTTTTTAATACAACTCTTTTTTGTTTTTTATAGAAGTTAAGCTCATCTAAACGTTTAACTGTATTTCCATCAATATCTTTACACAATAATCTTTCAACAATTTCACCATTTAAGATATGTTTTTCAAATATTTCTTCAACATCTTCTTCTTGCGCCATTGCATAGAAAGTATCTTCTGGTCTAATTATTATTATTGGTCCTTTTGCACAAAGTCCAAAACAACCTGTTCTGATAACACGAACATTTTCAATATTTTTTTCTTCAATAATTGCATTCATTTTGCTTATTATTTTATCTGAATGTGATGATGTACAACCTGTACCACCACAAACTAATATATGTTTTTCATTTCCTTTATAGTTAATATCTTTTCTTAAAGATATTTCACTTAAAGTCTTTTCTCTAATCTCATTAATTTCATTTATCGTTTTCATAAGATTTTTCCTTTCCTCTAAAAGTTTTTTATACTGCTATATTATTGATACTTTTCCAATATATCCTTAATCATTGAAGGGTCTAATTTTCCATAAACTTCTTCATTTATAGTCATAACTGGAGCTAATCCACAAGCACCAATACATCTAGTTGCTTCTAGTGAAAATTTTCCATCTGGTGTAATTCCACCAACGTCGATACCAAGTATTTCTTTTAATTTATCTAATATACCTTGTGAACCTTTAACGTAGCAAGCTGTACCTAAACAAACTGCAATGTTGTATTTTCCTTTTGGCTCTAATGAGAATCTACTATAGAATGTTATAACTCCATAGATTTCAGCCATAGGAATACCAAGTTCTTCTGATATAATTTTTTGAGCTCTCATTGGTATATAACCAAATATGTTTTGTGTTTCATTTAAAATGTGCATTAATTGACTCTTGTCATAATTGCAATCTTTAATAATTTGCACTAATTTTTCTTCTCTTTCGTCTTTTCCGCCACATCCACATTGGCATTGACATTTTTCATTATTTTCTGACATTTTTCTTCCTCCTTAAAATATCACTCCATACATCATCAGATTATATCAAACCTATATCTACAAAGCAACAAGAAAATTCTACAAAATCTTACGGGTGGTTGACTTTTTTACCTTTTTATGTTATATTGTATCTGCGTTTCTATACTACTAAATACTACTTGAAACTGGAGGTAGAACTATGAAAAAGACCAAAGTGTACACTGAAACTTTGAAAGAATTCATTCGCAAACGGCCTAAAAAGGCTAAAGACATTATTTCTGTAGTATTAGCAATTATTATTTCCGTAATTTTAGTTTGCCAAATTTGTCCCGATATTCCAGATGATGCCACCATGATTGAATCTAAGCAAGTTCTTATGAATTATATTGAAGACCCTATTTCTAATCCTGTTGATACCCAAAAATATTCTTTGCATATTTCGAATGGTATTGTTAAACTATATATTCTAAATAGTGATGCGTTCTGCACTGCTAGCTTGCAGGAAGACAGTACATACAGCTACATTATGCACACCGGTTCCCTTGAAACCATTCTTCAAGCTATTTGGGCTACGCTCATTTTCGCGGTAATTTTCTATTTGGTTGTTTACGGACTTATTACTTTCTTCTGCTGGCTTTTCCCTATCGTAAGAAAATTCTCTAAGCACGTCGCTGATGAATACAGGGTTGCCAAAGCTAAAGCCGAATTTAACATTTCTGAACAAGAAGCACGTGAGAATCCTAAGCATATGCAACTCAAAGCAGAATTTGACCGTGCATATAAAAAGGGATATAACGAAGGCTTCACTAAAGGTCGCAAAGAAGGATTTGTCGAAGGCAAAGAAGATGCCTATGAATATGGTTATACAAATGGTTATAACGCGGCTCAAGAAAATGATGACGGCTATAAAACCTTTGAAGAAATCGAAGCATATCTCAATGATGAAAATACACCTAGTTAACTAATTCAAACCGGAGTTACCCTATTGGGGACTCCGGTTTTTCGCTTTATGATTATACTCCCTTACGTATAGTTGACTTTTTTACCTTTTTATGTTATATTAATACCGTTTCTACGTTTACTTTAACTACCTGAAAATGGAGGTATGTGTCTATGAAGAAAGAAAACAAAGCCCGGGTCGTTGCAGTTAAGAAGTATTGTGCTACACATAGTGAAAAAGTTAGAGAGTTTATTTGTATTATGCTGGCTATTATTGTCGCATTGATATGCGCAGACGCACTAGTTAATATTCAAAATAATGATGATATGGTAGCTTGTAAAGAAGAACTTGCAAGTTATCTCGCAAGCCCTTCCAGGTATGCCATAAATACCGACAAATACACTCTTGAAATTTCTAAAAAAGGCACCGAACTTTCTATTAATAATTCGCTTGCCGCGTGCACTGCAGTATTTGATAACTCTACAAACAGCTACAACTATACTTCTTCTCAACATCTTTTCCTCTCATGTCTTTTCATGATTATTCTCACTGCCAGCTTTTCCTTTATTTTCTACTTCATCTTTTATGGAATTATTGCAATTGTTATCGACGTATCCGAATTGATTAAGGAACAATATAAGGCAATCCAGCGAGAATATAAGTTGAACAAGGCTGAAGCCGAACTCAATCTTACTCAAGAAGAAACTGTAGAATATGAGCATTCTATCCAGCAAAAAGAAGCATATGACCGTGCCTACAAGCAAGGCTTTGATTCCGGTTACACCGATGGTCGTAGCAAAGGCTTCAAACAGGGGCAACATGATGCCTATGAAGAAGGTTACACCAAGGGCTATATCGATGGTCAGGATGAAGTTTCTGATGCTATCAATGCTTTTATGAATGATGAAGATTCGTCTTGCGAAGACGATGATGAAAATGTTCATAATGAACCTTTGAATCCAATTTTTATTGATGATGATGATATTGAAGATTAAGTGTAAAGATATTTCTATACACTAAAAAAGTAAAGGATTAACCCTAGCAAGGGTTAATCCTTTTTCGTATGCAAATATGACCACGTGTCAAAAATTATTTCACCATCATTTATATACATTACGATATCACCAAGCATATCTGTTCTGAAGATTCTAGTTCTACTATCTCGATAACGTTGTATAACCACATCATCCGGATGTCCATATGTATTATCCCATCCGCAAGAAATTACTACAAATTCTGGCTTTACAGCATCCAAAAACTCTTGAGAACTAGATGTTTCGCTACCATGATGCGCAGATTTTAAAACATCCACATCAAGCAAAATACCTTTTTCTAGCGCCATTGTAAGAATCTCATTCTCTGCTTTTTCTTCAATATCACCAGTAAACAAAATTGACTTTCCTTCATATTCGATTATCAATGCTATAGAATAATTATTCTTGTCTTTGTACATATCTGCATTTGGCGAAAGAATTGTTACTATTGCAGAACCAAAATTAAAACTTTCCCCAATTTTGATATGTTCTTTAGGATAACTCCAGTTAATCTCTTTCTTTTCCACAAGCTTTGCAAATTCTGTATAAAATTCAGTTGTGATATCATCTGCTTCATTGTTTGGCGCAATTACAAGTCCGACTTCAAAATTTTCAATGATAGCAGCACTTCCACCCATATGATCCTCATGAGGATGAGTGTTAATAAAAATATCAATTTTCTTTACACCTAATTGCTTAAGCTCATATACAATATTTATATTATCTGTAATTTTTAAATCTGTATCCGCATCATTTTTATTGCCTGCATCAATTAACATAGTATGACCATCAATCCGTATAAAAGTGCAATCAGCTTGGCCAACATCAAAGAAATACACTTCCATGCCTTTATCTAAATATTTATCATATATAACATAAACTAATGAGACAATCAAGACGAGTAAAATTACAAAAAATGATATTTGCCAAACCAAATTACTCCGCTTCTTGTCTTCTTGGCTCATATTATCCCTCCAAATTATTTTTAGGTTCCTAATCGTTCATTTGTTTGAGACATAATATCACTTTTTCGTTTGTTTTTCAACATTTACAAGTTAGAAATTAAAGTAGAAGGATTAATTTGTTTATTATTTTTTATTATTTCCAAATGAAGATGTACTCCAGCATCAAGTTCAAATCCCACATCATCAGACATCATTGCAATTTGCTGTCCCACTTTGACTTTGTCACCTATTTTTAAACCATCAAGTGGCTCGACACCTGCATATTTAATAAAAAATTCTCCACTTTTCATTTCAATGACATTTCCATATTTATAATCATACTTTATATTTGCAATTTCTCCATCACAAACTGAATTTATTATTTCTCCCTTTTTTCCACTTATATCTATACCGTTATGAATTATCCATTCTTTTAAAGTTTTGGAATATACTAAATCCTCCCCTGAAAAACTTTTAATAATTTCTCCTTCACATGGTTTTGTAAATGTAATTTCCTTTTTAGGTGTAGCAACAACTTCTCTTACCTTTTCATCTTCTTTGCTCTTATTAACACTCTCAGTTTCTGTTTTTAGAATCTCAACTTTAGTAGCAACCTTTTTTGTCTCTCTTTCCAATGCTTCTGGATTAATTCTAATTGAAGATTCAGCTCTAACATATTCTTTTTCTGAATCAATTCGTATAGGAACTATCTCTTTTCTCTCATCTATATCATAATCATATTTTGCTAACGTAATCACAAAAGCCACAAGTCCAGCTGATAATGCAATCATACATAAATATACTATTTTTTTCATAGCAATACACCTCCAAGATATTGGTATTATTGCCATAATTTTGAAATTATATACTTACTATATCAACATCAGTATAATAATGTTTAATTATTTCCTCACAACTACTACCATTTATCGCCATATAATTTGCCCCCTCTTGACTCATACCAACACCATGTCCATATCCATTAGTAGTAAAAATTATATTTTCATCCTCCTCTTTTACAGAAAAATATGTAGAGCGTAAGCCATAAAGTGTACGTATTTCAGTACCCGCAAGAACTTTATTTCCTATAGTCATTTTATCAACTCTTCCACTCGGCGTTAGCCTATCAATACTATAGTTAGTGGCCGTATTATCAAAATCATTATACTTATTTTTTACAACATCAAAAAAATCCTTTTTAGAAATAACAACTTTATCTTCATACAAATATCCCTCTTCACTTTTTACACTTTTAAGATACGGTATTTCTTCATTCCCCCAGATATATTTAACATCTTCAGTCATTCCACCACTATGAGCATGAAAAAACGCATTAATAAGATTGTCTTTATATGTAATCACTTTTCCTGAAGTAGATTTAACAGCATTTTCAAGTTTACTCCATTTAATTTTCTCTACATCATCATCCCAACATTGCATAGCATAGTCTTTAGTTTTATATGCTTGGCAATGATTAATATCATCACACATATCAGCATTTTCATGACTATCTGGAGAATTTTGTAATTTATACAAAGTATATGTTCTCGCAACAATTGCCTGTGCCTTTAGAGCTTCATCTTCATATGTAGAAGGAACCTCTCCAATTAAAACACCAATTATATAATCATCCAAAGACATCTCGATAATCTCATTAGTAGAAGTAATCAAAAGTTTAATAGTTCTAATTTCTTCATTCTCATCTGTTAATCCAATACAGAAAAAATTTGAAATACAAAAACAAACTATCATAAAAGCAAACAATCCGAAAATAATCTTTTGCATAAAATCATCCTCCTGCATAATTGTATGAGGACAAATCTGAATATATTCTGGTATTTTTGCCCGGCCACTTTTCACCGGATTTTCCGGTGAAAAGTGGCCGGGCAAAAACAGTGCAAATGTAACGCAATTCGATAAATCTAGTAATTAACAACAAAAAAGCACACCAAAAGGTGTGCTTTTTTCATTCAACTATTTTGTTGCTGCTTTTACTAATTCTGTGAAAGCTGCTGGATCATTTACCGCCATTTCAGCTAACATTTTTCTATTTACGTTGATTTCATTTTTCTTCATTCCGTTGATTAATGTGCTGTAGTTAACTCCATTAGCTCTTGCTGCTGCGTTAATTCTAGCGATCCATAATCTTCTGAAATCTCTTTTCTTTAATTTTCTTCCTACATAAGCATATTGACCAGATTTCATAACAGCTTGTTTAGCCATTCTAAATCTGATGCTTTTTGCTCCATAGTATCCTTTAGCCATTTTTAAAACTTTTTTATGTTTTTTTCTTGTTATTATACCAGTTTTTACTCTTGCCATTTCTTATATTTCTCCTTTCTATTAGTTTCTATTTAGCATATGGTAACATTCTCTTTACATTTGCTTCCATTGTTTTATCAACTAATGTTGATTTTCTTAAATGAGCTTTTCTCTTTGATGTTTTTGCATTTGAATTTAACAAATGTCTTTTGTTTGTTTGACTTCTTTTAACTTTTCCTGTTGCTGTGATTTTTACTCTTTTTGCTGTTCCTCTATGTGTCTTCATTTTAGGCATAATTAAAACTCTCCTTCCGTTTATTTATTAACTATTTTTTGGACTGATAATTAACATCATATTTCTGCCTTCTAGTTTAGGCTCTTTATCAGCTGTTCCAACGTCTTCAAGACTTTCAGCAAACTTATTCAAAACATTAGCACCAAAACTTGTATTGTTTAGTTCTCTACCTTTGAATTTTATTGTTGCTTTTACTTTGTCTCCATCCTCTAAAAATTTTCTTGCATTTTTAGCTTTAAATTCAAAATCGTGCGTATCAATTGTAGGAGATAATCTAATCTCTTTTACCTCTACTACTTTTTGTTTTTTCTTAGCTTCTTTTTCTTTTCTAGCTTGTTCATATTTGTATTTACCATAATTCATTATTTTACAAACTGTAGGATTAGCATTCGGCGCTACTTCTACCAAGTCTAGACCTTTTTCTTCAGCTACTGCTAGAGCATCAGCTACTGACATTACTCCTAGTTGTGCTCCTTCGTCGTCAATAAGTTTTACTTCTTTTGCGACGATTTCGTCATTAATACGTAGTTCTTGTTTGATATCAAAAACCCCCTTCAATTAAAAAAACTTGAGCCAAGCTCAAGTCATTCCACACAATTATAAATATATTTAATCACTGAAAATTAATTATATTTAACCAACGCTCATTCATATGGCGAGGTGAGAAGTGGATGACTTCTTCTTGAACGGACTTTAGTATAATACATTTTTTTATACATGTCAATATGATTTTAGCAAAATTATTAGAAAAAATTGCTATTTTTCCTTATTATTTTTAGTTTTTTTGTTGACATTTTTAGTCATTTGTATTAAAATTATTGCGCATGAGTTGTTAGGTAGCCCGGAAATCCCTAGCGCTCAATATATTAGATGAATTATATTGTGAAATGGAGGTTTAAGTATTACCATGAATAATACTACATATAGCGTTAAAGCTAGCGAAATTGAAAGAAAATGGTATCTTATCGATGCTGACGGAAAAGTTCTTGGAAGACTTGCAACAGAAGTTGCTAAATTATTAAAAGGAAAACACAAACCAACTTACTCTACTCATATGGATGTTGGTGACCATGTAATTGTTATTAACACAGAAAAAATGGTTTTAACAGGAAACAAAGAAACAGACAAAATATATAGAAGACATACAGGATACATTGGTAACATGAAAGAAGTTCAAGCCAAAGATATGGATCCAAACAAAATGCTTATGCTTGCAGTAAAAGGCATGCTTCCTAAAAATACATTAGGAAGAAAAATGTTAACAAAATTAAGAGTATATGCTGGTAGCGAACATGAAAATGCAGCTCAAAAACCAGAAACATATAACTTTTAGGAAGGAGAAATACGAAAATGGCTAATAAAAATTCAAATACAACTTTCTATGGTACAGGTAGAAGAAAAAGTTCAGTAGCTAGAGTTAGAATTTTACCAGGTAAAGGTGAAATCACTATAAACGGAAAAACTCTTGATGAATATGCTACAACTGATGTTACAAAAATAATAATCAAACAACCTCTTGTTGCTACAAACAATGAAGGAAAATTTGATATGATCGTTAAAGTTATCGGTGGAGGATTATCAGGTCAAGCTGGAGCTATCAGACATGGTTTAGCTAGAGCATTAGTTAAAGCTAATGAAGAAAACAAACCTGCTCTTAAAGCTGCTGGATTCTTAACAAGAGACCCAAGAATGAAAGAAAGAAAGAAACCAGGATTAAAGAAAGCAAGAAAATCACCACAATTCTCAAAGAGATAATATTTTGGAAACCTACTTCGGTAGGTTTCTTTTTTTTTGCTCTCTTTTTGATTATGTTGACTTTTCTTGCAAAATATGGTATTATGTTAATTGGTAATCCCATTATATATATAGGAGGTTTTACACCATGAAGGAATCTGTCCAGAACACCACGAACCACCACAACAACAAGCCTAAGGAGGCAACTGCCCCCACCTCTGCTACTTCCGCCCCCAAGCCCCGTCCCTTCAGAGACCGCTCTGAATACTACCGTTATGTCTCCGTCCCTACGAATGAATACGGTGGCGCCATCGGCAACGACCGCTAAGATAAAGGAAGAAAGGAAGAAAATGATGAATAACGAAAAGACTATCAGATGCGCGCTCCTTATTGGTATCCTCTGGACTCTCCTGCACGTGTATGTGCTCCAGAGGTTTCTCCCCGTTGGCGTCTGGGGGGGGGTGACCGGTTTTATCATTTTGCCCTTGCTCCCCAAGTGGTTGGCTAAAAAATGATAAAAAACTGTGCTCGGCATTTGCCGGGTACAGTTTTTTTTGTTACAATTTGCTTTTGTGAATCATTTTTACGTCGGGCACTTTCCGATTCACCTTCGGTGAATCAGCTAGTGGGCCGACGAAAAACGATTCAGTTCGATACAAACAGTCGCATGTAAAAAGGAAGTGCGACTAAATAGATATAAAAATCTATTTCGTTTCACCTCCTGTTTTACATGCCTTCACCAATTTAGTGTAACGCAGTTCGTTTTCCCAGGGCGCCGCTGCGCGGGCGAAAACATTTTTTCGCCCTGGAAAAAAGCTTTCTTCGAAAGCTACTCTTCCCAAAGGTTCAAGCTATCGTCAACTATATTGTCTACTCCCTCTAAATTATAAAAACTATTTGGCACATCGCCTACTAATACCGTTTCAGCAACATTTACATTATTTACTACTTCTATTGTTTTAGTAGTTAGTGGTGCTACTACTCTTACCTTTGAAACTATTTCTAAATATATTCTATGTCTTGTTTGATTAATTCCTGTTGATATAAATTCTGTTTTAAAATCTGTACTTACTGTTCCAGCTGGAATAATTCTTACTATTATATTAGGTCCTCTACCAGCAAGAAGTGTATTTCCTGTAAAATTTCCTATAGGTATTTTTACATATGCATCATTTATTTGACTATACAATTCTTGCATTTTTGTTGCAATTTGCGATGAAAGTTGATTCATTTCTATTACTTTCGCCTGAAGAGCTATTATTTTTCCATTATTATCCCTTTCTAATGTAACTAAATCTTTATACTCAATATCATTCATAACTTCCTTTACTGCAGTACTCGAAATACTAACACCTATACTAGTTGCTCTGATCTGACAAAGAGCCATTATACTTGGTTCTATAAGTAATGTTATTCCTTCAAATACAACAATCGGAAGTAATAAGCATACAAAAAATATTACAAATCTTTGATTTTTTATTTTTCTTCTTGTTACCCACTTTCTTTTTAAACCTAGCCTTTCCATATTAGCTAATCGCGTCTAGCGACACTCTATAAACTTTTTTAGGAATTATTAATTGTTGACCAGGATATACTTTGTCATCTTTCAAATCATTTACTTGCATTATTGATTCAATCGTACTTCTATATTCTTTTGCAATTTTCCACAAAGTATCGCCAGGTTTTACATAGTAAATCACAACACTAGCAACTGGCATCATTTCTTCATCTGTCTGTATAATATTATTTATTGTATTAAATTCAACATTATCCAAGTCAAAAACATCTATTGCAAATTGTGATTCAAATTGTAATTGTCCTGAACTTTGCAAATCGTATTTTGCATACTCAATACACAAGCTTATACTTACATCATTTTCATTTACTTTCTTATTTAACTTTATCGATTGTTTAAAAGGTAACTCTATTTTCTTTGTTTCTACTATATTTTTATCTCTATTATAATATGATATGTCTAAATCCAAACTTCCATTTAGTGAAAGCTTATCGTCCATAAAATGTTTATCAGTTATTACTGGCTTTACATTCAAATCAAGAAGGGTACTATTCATTAATTCAGGTACTGTTACCAATTGATCTATTTTTACTTTTTCAGATGCTAATTTATTTTTACATTTCATATCATTACATTCTATATCATACTTTATCTCATGTTCTGGATTATAGACATCAGCAACAACTTCTAATGTTCTTGAATCATAAGCTCTAGCACAAAATTCTAATTCACCTTCAATTGATATAGAGTTTGCTTTTAAATCTTGATATACAGGCTTCAAATATAAATATGAAAGATTGTAATCTACATCAAATCTCATTTGTTCGCTAATTCCATTTAAATCTATAAAACCTGTCACTGGAATCCTTGTTTCAAAAGCTTCTATCTCTCCTTTTTCTGTGTCTGCAATATATACAACTCGAACTTTCATATCGCATTTAGCTAGCAATTTATTATAACTTACTTTGAAATCTTTATCTTCTAAAGAACCACAGACTCTTAATATTTCACCTATAGGAGGTAAGTCATTTGGTATTGTTGCTGTTTCTTTTACTGATACATTTTCAAAACCAGATGCAACTAATTCATTAAATGTAAGCTTCTTAGTTTGCTTTTGAATGCTATTAGCTCCCTCTAAATCTTTTATCACTTCTATATTTTTATTTTCTGTTATTCCTACTGTAATATCTACTGGACACTTAACTGATATTTTTCTTCCATTAACAATTTTGTGTTCTATATTCCCAAGAGAATAATTCAAGCTAACGTCCATATTATTATTTAGTTCAGGCATATCCAAATTTTCATTAAAGTTTAAGACTGTATTTATTCCTTTTATTTGATTTGTCTCATTATCTGCAACGTATAAAACGTATGTATCAATAATTCCATCAATTTTCAGGCTTCCATCTTGTATTTCTTTTTTCGTAATATATACATTCCCATCTACTCTACTCAATTTTAAAATATCTGGTTTTATATCTGGAACAATAATATCTCCCTCTACGATTTCTACAATGTTTTCATTTTTAACAAACCTACTTATTTGTACCTTCTCATTTATTGTATTAATATCCATAATATACCTCCTATACCATTTGTTAGTATATTTATATGAGAGACGTGAAAAAAGTATTACTAAAATATATATTTTGTAGCACACATAAGATAGTGAAAAACTAATAGTGAAGAGTGAAAAGTATCTATTTTGTAGTACCTATTTTCCCACACCAAATATCGATTTTGCAGCACCTGGAAAAACCACACGAAATATCGATTTTTTCGCACCACAAAAAAAAAGAAAGAATAAATTTCTTTATTCTTTCTTTTTTACTATTTATTATTTTTTTTCTAAATTCCATGGAGTTGCTGAACTTCCATCTCCAGGATTACCTGAAGCAATTTTAAAAGCAGATGCATCTAAAGAAATTATAGGAAGAACTCCTACATTAGTTGCACTTGCATAAGGTCCTGTTGCTTTTAACAATGCTTTATTCCCAACTCTAGATTTAGAAACATAGAATATACCAAAATTTGCATTTTCAGTATAATTGTCCCCTCCATCAAAGCAGTAAACAGCTCTTTCTGGCAAATACGCATCAGTTGTAGATAATATATCACCATAAGTAAGTGTAGAACCCTCGTACAATGTTTCCCAACTTGGCGAATTCAAATGATATGCTGTTTGTTTTAGTTTTATTGGATATGTTTCACTCGCTGCAGTGAAGGTTGGAAGAAATTCATTTTCGCCTGTCCCTTCATTATATTCTTGTATATAATATTTACCTGTTCCTTCTCTATTTACAAAAGTCTTCACCGTACCATATCTTACACCACTTTCAGTATAATTAGCTAAAAATTCATCTAAATTAGAAATCTTTTCCTCTACATCAGATAATGTTAAACTTTTTATATTAGCTGATGTTACTCCTAAAGAACTTGATGTGTATTGTTTACATAGTTCTTCTATACGTGATGGTAAATTTGTATAGTCATCTAAACATTTAGCAAGTTTTTGAGCAGTAGGATCCGAATAGCTATTATACCCGATTGTTATTTTTCCAACTGGAGCTGTCGGTATTATTAATACATTATTTCCCTCTTTGCCCCATACTCTCCACTGTATGCTACTATCTATATCTGCAGTATATGCAACAAACTCACCTGCTTTTATAGTTGCCACTATACTTTCTTCTGTTGGTTCTTCATCTGGTGTTTCTCCTCCTGGTGTTTCTCCTCCTGGTGTCTCTCCTCCTGGTGTTCCATTATTATCTACAGTTCCACCATTTACTACTGTCCCTATTCCTGGTTCACTTGTTGTAATATCAGCTATATCTGAATATCCTTCGTCAGTCACATAGTATAATTCTGTTGTTACATACATTCTGTTTTCACCATCTACTTCTCTTGGATATCCTGGTACTGTAAAAACATCGCCATTTTGTGTTACATAGTGTTTTTCGTCACCTAAGTTATTTCCATAAAATTCATGATCATCCTTATATCCTTTTACATTTGAATCTGTTATTGGATAACATTGTGTTGCTTTTCTGATTATATTTCCATCTGCATCAGTTTCTTCTAACGTTAACAATGTTTGATCTGGAAATCTAACTTTTAATGCAACTACTAAATTATTAAACTCTTCTCCTGCTGGAATTATATGTCCTGATGGTGCTGCATTTTTTGTTGCTGCTTCGTAATTCATTTGTGCTGTTGTAAGCACATTTCCGTCAACAGCATTATTCTCTTTTATTTTCCCAACTGTATTCGATTCAAAATTTATTGCGTAATCACCAAATTCTTGTTCAAATTTTGCGAATTGTGCTCCTCCCGTTGCATCATCAAATCCGATAAATGCTATTGCTGCCAATATTATGATAACTATTATTGTTATTATTAATGTTATCATTGATACACCTTTATTGCTTCTCATATTTTTCCTCCCCTTCTTTTGTAGCTTTCTACATATATTTTTATTCTACCAATACTTATTTGTAAACACAAGTATTTGTATCGATTTTTCAGCACCTGCTTTTACTGCACGAAATATCGATTTTTTCGCACCACACATTCGAATCATTTTTCCATCTGGTGTAACGCAGTTCGTTTCCGCAAACCAAATTAAGCCTTTTTTTCCCAGGTCGTCCGTCTCACATCTTCGATGTGAAGCCGTGGCTTCGCCTTTTCGCCCTGGGCAAAAAAAGGTGGCGAACTAATAGTTCGCCACCTAATCGTGTCTGATATTAAAATGTAATTTCTGGATTCATTGAATCTAATATTGAATTATAACTTCCGTTAACATCAACTCCTAGTTCAACTGATTTTGTTAAAACATCAGTATAACTATAAGTAACGTTTCTTTGGCTATCATCCATTTTTACTACAAAAATATTGGGATATGTATTAACTAAAGTTCCTTCTTTTTCGAATGACTTATTTCTACCAAGACTACCACGAAGTAACACTTTTTGGCCAACACAACCTTCTATATTTTTCTTTACTTCATTAATGTTCTTTTTTTCTATCATACAACCCACCCCTATATTCAGACTATGCTTGAAGTATAACACAAAAATCACATTTTGTCAAAATATTTTGTGACGTGTAACCATACTGCGCCAACGTTTTTGAAGCGTGGTTATGTGAACTTTTTATTTATGGTTTTATGTATATTTATTATTGTTTACCCTTGTTTTTTAGATATTTTTTTAAAAATTGTCCTGTATATGATTCTTCACACTTTGCAACTTCTTCCGGTGTGCCAGTAACAACTATAGTACCACCTCTTATTCCACCTTCTGGTCCTAAATCTATTATGTAGTCTGCATTCTTTATAACATCTAAATTATGTTCTATTATAACAACAGTATTTCCTGTATCTGTCAATCGATTTAGTATATCAATTAATCTGTGTACATCTGCCATATGAAGTCCCGTTGTTGGTTCATCTAGAATGTATAATGTTTTTCCTGTAGCTTTTTTGGATAGTTCGGTTGCTAACTTTACTCTTTGCGCTTCGCCACCTGATAACGTCGTTGATGATTGACCAAGTTTTATATATCCTAATCCAACATCATACAATGCTTGCATCTTTGATTTTATTTTTGGTATATTTGCAAAAAATTCTAATGCTTCTTCTACTGTCATATCCAATACTTCTGATATATTCTTGCCTTTATATTTTACTTCAAGAGTTTCTCTATTATATCGTTTCCCATTACACACATCACAAGGTACGTACACATCAGATAAGAAATGCATTTCTATTTTTACTATTCCATCACCTTCACAAGATTCACATCTTCCACCACTTACATTGAAGCTAAATCTTCCTTTAGAGTAACCTCTCATTTTAGCTTCATTTGTTTCCGCAAACAGGTCTCTTATTGCATCAAACACACCTGTATATGTTGCTGGGTTTGAACGAGGTGTTCTTCCTATTGGTGATTGGTCAATTGCAATTACTTTATCTAAGTTTTCTATTCCTTTAATTTGTTTGCACTTACCAACTTTTCCACTTGCTCTATTTAAATCTTTAGATAACTTTCTACAAATTACTTCATTAACTAATGATGACTTTCCAGAACCAGATACACCAGTTACTAACGTCATAACTCCTAGTGGAATTTTTACATTTACATCTTGTAAATTATTTTCAGAAGCACCTATTACTTCTAAATGTTTTCCATTTCCTTTTCTTCGCTTCTTTGGAACTTCTATTTTAAGCTCACCACTTAAATATTTTCCTGTAATTGAATTTGGATTTTTCATGATATCTTCTGCAGTTCCTGTTGCAACAACTTCACCACCATGCACACCAGCACCTGGTCCTATATCTACAATGTAGTCCGCTGCACGCATTGTATCTTCATCATGCTCTACAACTAATAAAGTGTTTCCAAGTTTTTTTAGTTTGTCTAAGGTAGCCAATAATTTTTCATTATCACGTTGATGTAATCCTATACTTGGCTCATCTAGTATATACAAGACTCCCATAAGTCCAGAACCAATTTGAGTTGCAAGACGTATTCTTTGAGCCTCACCACCAGATAATGTTCCCGCACTTCTTGAAAGTGTCAAGTAATCCAATCCAACATCTATTAAAAATGTTAATCTTGCATTTAATTCTTTTATTATTTGTTCTGCAATTATTTTCTCTTTTGGTGTAAGTTTTAACTTGTTTATATATTCTTTTATTTCAACAACAGACATTGCTGTTAATTCATAAATATTTTTCTTTCCAACAGTCACAGCTAGTGATTCTTTTCTCAATCTTGCACCATCACATTCACTACAGTGCGATGATGACATATACATTTCATAGAATTCTCTCATACCGTTTGATGTAGTTTCTCTATATCTTCTCTCAAGTGTATTTATAACTCCTTCGAATGGCGATGTAAATGTTCTTGTACCTGTACTACCTTCGTATTTGAAAGTAATTTTTTCATTTCCTGTTCCGTATAAAACTTTATTAATAAAATCTTTTGGTAGTTCTTTAATTGGTTTAGTAACATCAACACCATAATGATTTCCTAAAGATTGAATGTACATTGTACCCATTCCGTCTTTTTCCATGTTCCACCCCATACCTTTAATTCCACCATTCAAAAGTGTCTTATCAGTATCTGCCATTACAAGTTCTGGATCCATTTTCATAAGATGTCCTAAACCACTACATGATGGACAAGCTCCATATGGATTATTAAACGAAAACATTCTTGGTGACAATTCTTCAATACTAATATTGCAATCCGGACAAGCATAGTTTTGTGAGAATAACATTTCTTCTTTTCCTACAACATCAACAAGGACTAACTTGTTAGCGTATTTAAGTGCCGTTTCCACTGAGTCTGTTAATCTGTTTCTAATATCTTCTTTTATAATAAGTCTATCTACAACAATTTCTATATTGTGCTTTTTCTTTTTATCAATAGTTATTTCATCTTCACCTAATTCATATATTGTTCCATCAACTCTTGCTCTGACAAACCCATCTTTATGAGCATCTTCTAAAAGTTTTGCATATTCACCTTTTCTACCACGAATAATAGGCGCTAAAATTTGAATTTTAGTACCTTCTTCTAATTCTAAAATTGCATCTATAATTTGATCAATTGATTGTTGTTTAATTATTTTTCCACACTTTGGACAATGTGGTACACCAATTCTCGCATATAACAAACGTAAGTAATCATATATTTCGGTAACTGTCCCCACTGTTGAACGAGGATTTTTAGAAGTCGTTTTTTGGTCAATAGATATTGCAGGCGACAACCCTTCAATATAATCAACATCCGGTTTATCTTTGATACCTAAAAACTGTCTTGCATAAGAAGATAAACTTTCTACATATCTTCTTTGTCCTTCCGCATAAATCGTATCAAAAGCAAGTGAAGATTTTCCCGAACCACTAAGTCCAGTAATAACAACAAGTTTATCTCTGGGAATCTTCAAATCAATATTCTTAAGATTATTTACTCTAGCACCCTTTATATATATATTATCTAACATATCATTCTCTCCTTTTTGCATACAGTTTATTATATCACGAAAATATGTTCGATACAATAACAAAAAAGAATGGCAAACAATTTGTTTGCCATTCTTTTTTGGTTATTTTGTATAATTATCAAAGTATCCTTTTACCCATACGATTGGGGTGCCTTTGTCGCCACTGCCTGATGTTAAGTCACATAGTGAACCTACTAAGTCTGTGATTCTTCTTGGAGTTGTTCCTTGTGATGCCATACTACCAACTAAATTATCGCCTTTTGCTTTAATCTCTTCTGTAATTGCTTTCTTTAGTTCGTCACCGCTTAAGTTTGCATATTTTCCATCAGCCAAAGCCTTCAATTTAAGTTCATTTGGTTGACCTAACAATCCATCAGTATGTGCTGGTGATACTACAGGGTCTGCAAGTTCCCATATCTTTCCTACAGGATCTTTGAATGCTCCATCACCATATACCATTACTTCTACATGTTTTCCTGTAGCTTCTTTCACAAGTTCTTGGATTTTTAATACAAGTTCATTTCCGCCTCTTGGGAACAATTTTAATCTTTCTTCATTTGCCTTATTGCTTCCAAGAAGTCCATAATCTGGATTATATCCACTACCATCAATTGATTCAGTACAAATATCATCTAATCCATAAACTACCTTTTCTAATCCACCAGTATATTGTTTCAAATATTTTTTAGTTGAATGTCTTGTATGTATATCACAACACAAATAGTTTGTACCTAATGAGCTAACTTGATGATTTTCATTTGCAAATACAATTTCGACTTCACAATTTTCTTCTTTAACCAAACTTGAATAATATTCTACGTAATCAACACCTGTAAATTGATGTTTTGCATATCCAAATGCTTCTCTATATTCTTCTTCGTTAATCATACGCGAATTATCTAGAAAACCAGCTTTTTCAAATTCTTCATCGCTTACCAATTTGTTTCCAACTTCATCAGATGGATATCTTAATACTATTATAAGTTTTTTAGCAGCTCTTGCAATTCCTTTAAGGCACATTGCAAATCTATTTCTGCTCATTATTGGGTATACCAAAACAATTTCAGCATCTTTTCCAAACTTTCTTTCAATATCGTAAGCAACGTTATCAACTGTTACATAGTTTCCTTCCGCTCTAGCAACGATTGATTCTGTGATTGCAATTATATCTTTATCGTCAATACTAATTTTATGGTTACGACTCGCATTTATAACACTGTCTGCAACAATCTGCGCAAGATTATCCCCTTCTCTTATAATTGGAGCTCTAACCCCCATAGAAATTGTACCTAGTAATCTTTCTTCCATACTAATTCCTCCTTACTTATTATAGTCATGAGGTCTTCCTATAACTGTCGAACACGAAAACATTTTAACTTTTGTGTTGATATTTGTCAATATTATTGGAATATGATATAATTTAAATATAATTTCTAATTTAGGAGTACTTATGAAAAATGTATATTTAATATTAACTCAATCTGGAACACTTTTATCAAAGCTAATACGTTTCTTTTCACACAAACCATATAATCATGCTTCTATTGCACTTGATAAATCATTAGACAAGTTTTATTCTTTTGGTAGATTAAAACCACATAATGCTTTTATTGGTGGATTTGTAATTGAACGTAAAGATGCTGGTGTTTTTAAAATTTTTAAAAATGCACCTTCATTAGTTGTTGAACTTTCAATAACAGATGAACAATATGATACTATTAGTAATACAATAAAAGTTTTCGAGCAAAATAAAGAAGAATATAAATACGATTTTGTTAATCTTACCATTTTCTTTACAAAATATCGTATTCCAAGGAAGAAAAGATTTTTTTGTTCGCAGTTCGTCTCATATATTTTAAATAATGCTGGCATAAAAACACCAAACCCACCTGAACATACGCAAGCAACTGATTTTTTAAGTTTAGAAAATTCTCGAGTAATATATAATGGATTTATTCAAGAATATAATATAGAAAAAACCACCAGTATAACTTAACTGGTGGTTTTTCATATTTCTTATTAATCTTCTACAGGTTCTTGCGGTGGAACAGTATTTGCTGTTGGCTCTCCTGTTTCAACTGAAACTGGTTGCATTTCTCTATATCTCATTAATCCTGTTCCGGCTGGTATTAATTTACCAATAATTACGTTTTCTTTTAATCCAACCAATGGATCAATCTTTCCTTTTATTGCAGCTTCTGTTAATACTCTTGTTGTTTCTTGGAATGATGCTGCTGACAAGAAAGAATCTGTTGCAAGAGAAGCTTTTGTTATTCCAAGTAATAATCTCTTACCTTCTGCTGGTCTTAATCCTGCTTCTACTGCTGCTTTGTTTTCTTTTTCGAATACCATTACATCAACCATTGTACCTGGAAGTAGTTTAGTATCTCCAGGATCTTCAATTCTAACTTTCTTAAGCATTTGTCTAATTATTGCTTCAATATGTCTGTCATTTATATCAACACCTTGACCTCTATAAACTTTTTGTACTTCTGAAACAATGTATCTTTGAACGCCTTCTGCACCTTTAATTCTCATAATATCTTGTGGATATATTGAACCTTCTGTGATTTCGTCACCAGCTTCAATTTCATCTCCATCTCTAACTATTAATCTTGAACCGAATGGAATTAAATATGTTTTAGAATCTTCGTTTGAAGTTACTATTACTTCTCTCTTCTTCTTAGTATCACTAATTGTTACTTTACCTGCGATATCTGAAATAATTGCAAGTCCCTTTGGTTTTCTAGCTTCAAATAATTCTTCAACTCTAGGAAGACCTTGTGTGATGTCTCCACCAGCAAGTCCACCCATGTGGAATGTTCTCATTGTAAGCTGTGTACCTGGTTCACCGATTGATTGAGCAGCGATAATACCAACTGCTTCACCGATGTTAACTTCGCGTTTTCCAGCCAAGTCATTTCCATAACATTTAGCGCAAACACCTTTTTCTGCTTTACATGTTAGAAGTGTTCTTATCTTAACCTTTGTTACACCTGCTGCAACTATTTGATCAGCTAATTTTTCTGTCATATATGTATTCTTTTCAGCAATGATTTCACCTGTTTCAGGATGTTTAACATCTTCCGCAGTATATCTTCCAGCTAATCTTTCAGATAAGCTTTCGATTAATTCATTACCATTTTTAATATCTGTTACATAAACTCCTTCGTTTGTTCCACAATCTTCTTCTCTAACGATGATATCTTGTGATACGTCAACAAGCCTTCTTGTTAAGTAACCAGAGTCAGCTGTTCTAAGAGCTGTATCAACCAGACCTTTTCTAGCACCATGGGCAGATACGAAATATTCTAGAACATCCATACCTTCTCTAAAACAAGAACGAATTGGAATCTCGACTGTCTTACCAGATGTATCAGCCATAAGACCTCTCATTGCGGCAAGCTGTCTAATTTGTTTCATATTACCACGGGCTCCTGATGTAGCCATCATATAGATTGGATTCAATTCATCGAAGTTTGCAATCATGGCATCTGTAATATCGTTTGTTGTTTTATCCCAAACTTTAATTACAGAGTTATATCTTTCTTCGTCTGATATTAATCCTCTCTTATATTGTTTTGTTATTTCATCAACTTTTGCTTCTGCTTGTGCTAACATATCTTTTTTGCTTTCAGGAACTATAACGTCTGAAATAGATACTGTTATAGCAGCTTGTGTTGAATATTTATAACCTAATGCCTTAATGTTATCTAATAATTCTGCTGTGTCTGATAGTCCATGAGCTTTAATTGATTTTGAAATTATTTTTCCAATTGTTTTCTTTGTTACTGGGAAGTTTATTTCAAGTTCAAACATTTCTTCTGGATCTTCTCTATTTACAAATCCTAAGTCTTGAGGAATTGATTGGTTAAATATTACTTTACCAATTGTTGTATCAACAATCTTATATTTCATTTCACCATCAACTTCTCTGCTCATTCTTATTTTTATTTTAGCATGTATTGAAATGTCTTTATTTATATATGCCATCATAGCTTCGTCGATATCTTTAAATACCATTCCTTCGCCTTTAGCACCATTTTCTTCTATTGTTAAATAATATGAACCAAGAATCATATCTTGTGTTGGTACTGCAACTGGTTTTCCATCTTGTGGTTTTAACAAGTTGTTTGCAGATAACATTAAGTATCTTGCTTCTGCTTGAGCTTCTGGCGTTAATGGCAAGTGAACAGCCATTTGGTCTCCGTCAAAGTCAGCATTGAAGGCTGTACATACTAATGGATGTAGTTTTATAGCTCTACCTTCTATTAGTACTGGTTCGAATGCTTGAATACCAAGTCTGTGAAGTGTAGGAGCACGGTTTAGCATAACTGGGTGATCTTTGATAACATATTCTAATACATCCCATACTTCTGGTCTCAATCTTTCTACCATTCTCTTAGCATTTTTAATGTTGTGAGCAAGTCCTCTTTCAACTAATTCTTTCATTACGAATGGCTTAAACAATTCAACTGCCATTTCTTTTGGAAGTCCACATTGATAGATTTTCAATTCTGGACCAACAACGATAACTGAACGTCCAGAGTAGTCAACTCTCTTACCAAGTAAGTTTTGTCTAAATCTACCTTGTTTTCCTTTTAACAAGTCTGATAATGATTTTAATGCTCTATTACCAGGTCCTGTAACTGGTCTTCCTCTTCTTCCATTATCGATTAAGCTATCTACCGCTTCTTGAAGCATTCTCTTTTCGTTTCTAACGATAATGTCTGGCGCTCCAAGTTCAAGTAATCTTTTTAATCTATTATTTCTATTAATAATTCTTCTATATAAATCATTTATATCAGAAGTAGCAAATCTACCACCATCTAATTGAACCATTGGTCTTAAATCTGGTGGAATAACTGGTAATACATCTAATATCATCCATTCTGGTTTATTTCCTGAAAGTCTAAAACTATCAACTGTTTCTAATCTTTTGATTAGTTTAGCTTTCTTTTGGCCAGTTGCATTTTCAAGTTCTGCTTTTAAATCATCTGCAAGTTTTGCAACATCTATTTCTTGTAATAATTCTTTAATTGTTTCAGCTCCCATACCAACTTTGAAAGCGTCTTCACCGTATTTATCAACAAATTCTCTATATTCTTTTTCAGATAATACTTGATATTTTACAAGTGATGTATCTCCTGCATCTGTAACGATATATGATGCAAAGTATAATACTTTTTCAAGTGATCTTGGAGAGATATCCAACATAAGGCTTAGTCTACTTGGAATTCCTTTAAAGTACCAAATGTGTGATACTGGAGTTGCAAGTTCAATATGCCCCATTCTTTCTCTTCTAACTTTTGATTTTGTTACTTCAACACCACATCTATCACAGACAATTCCTTTATATCTAGCTCTTTTATATTTACCACAATGACATTCCCAATCTTTTGTAGGTCCAAAAATCTTTTCACAGAACAATCCATCTCTTTCTGGTTTTAATGTTCTATAGTTAATTGTTTCAGGTTTTTTTACCTCACCTTTAGACCATTCTCTTATTTTCTCAGGAGATGCCAATCCAATTTTTATTCTGTCAAAAACTTCTAAATCAACCATCTTTTTTCTCCTTCCTACATTCTATATAATCTACATTTCTTCATCTTCAAAAGTATCATCATCTAAAAAGCTGTCATCAAATAATTGTTCATCATCTTCATCGATGTCTTCTAAAACCTCGCCATCTTCATCTTCAATAATCATACCATCGCCTATATCATCTGGCTCAATAGATGGTGAAACAATATTTAATGTCATGTCGTCATCATCATCGCCAACATCTTCTTTTAATTCTACTTCGTTTTCATCACTTTGATTATATAATTTGATATCCAATCCTAAACTTTGTAATTCTTTTACAAGAACTTTAAAGCTTTCTGGAATACCAGGTTCAGGAATGTTTTCGCCTTTTACAATCGATTCGTAAGTTTTTACTCTTCCAACAACGTCATCTGATTTTACTGTTAATATTTCTTGTAGTGTATACGCAGCTCCATATGCTTCAAGTGCCCAAACTTCCATTTCACCGAATCTTTGTCCACCGAATTGAGCTTTACCTCCTAAAGGTTGTTGTGTAACAAGTGCGTATGGTCCAGTAGAACGAGCATGTATCTTATCATCAACTAAGTGATGTAGTTTTAACATATACATTATACCAACTGTAACTTCGTTATCAAAAGGTTCACCAGTTCTTCCATCATATAGTACTGTTTTTCCTGATTCAGGAAGACCTGCTTGTTTAAATAATTCTTTAAAGTCTCCATCTTTTGCGCCATCAAATACTGGTGTTGCAACTTTAAATCCTAAAGCTTTAGCAACATATCCCAAGTGAACTTCTAGCACCTGTCCAATATTCATACGTGATGGAACTCCAAGTGGATTTAATACGATTTCAAGTGGTGTACCATCTGGTAAGAATGGCATATCTTCTTCTGGAAGAATTCTTGAAATAACACCTTTGTTACCGTGACGTCCAGCCATCTTATCTCCAACAGAGATTTTTCTCTTTTGAGCTATATATACTCTTATTACTTCATTTACACCTGTTCCAAGTTCATCAGAATTTTCTTTTGTAAATATCTTAACATCTACAATTATTCCGGCTTCACCATGTGGGCAACGAAGTGAAGTGTCTCTAACTTCTCTTGCTTTCTCACCAAAGATTGCTCTTAATAATCTTTCTTCGGCTGTTAATTCTGTTTCACCTTTTGGTGTAACTTTACCAACTAATATATCACCTGAACGAACTTCAGCACCGATTCTGATTATTCCTCTGTCATCTAAGTCTTTTAATGCATCTTCACCAACGTTTGGAATGTCTCTAGTAATTTCTTCAGGTCCTAATTTTGTATCTCTACATTCACAATCATATTCTTCAATATGAATAGAAGTTAATACGTCTTCTTTAACAAGTCTTTCATTAATCAAGATAGCATCTTCGTAGTTGTAACCTTCCCAGTTCATAAATCCTATTAAGATATTTCGTCCTAATGCTAATTCACCTTGATCTGTTGAAGGTCCATCAGCAAGAGTTTGACCTGCTTTTATTTTTTCGCCAACACTTACGATTGGTCTTTGATTTGAACACGTTCCTTGGTTTGAACGTTTAAATTTCAATACGTTATATGTATCTTTTCCTTTTTTAGTTTTTACAATGATTTGATCTGCAGTTACTTTTTCAACTACACCATCATTTTCAGCTATAATACAAACACCTGAGTCTTTTGCAGCTCTGTATTCTATACCTGTTCCAACAATTGGAGAATCAGTTTTTAATAGTGGCACTGCTTGACGTTGCATGTTTGCACCCATTAGAGCACGTTTTGCGTCATCGCTCTCTAAGAATGGAATTAATGCGGCACCAACTGATACTAATTGTTTTGGTGATACATCCATCAAATCAACTTGATTTGGAGCAACTTCCATAAGTTCTTCTCTAAATCTTACTTTTATTTTTTGATTTAAGAATTTACCTTTTTTATCTAATGGTTCATTTGCTTGCGCAACAATATATTTATCTTCTTCTACAGCAGTAAAGTATCTAATTTCATCAGTTACTACACCTTTTTTCTTATCAACAATTCTATATGGTGTTTCGATAAATCCATATTTGTTGATAATAGCATATGTAGAAAGTGAACCAATAAGTCCAACGTTTGGTCCTTCTGGGCTTTCTATAGGACATAATCTTCCATAGTGTGAGTGGTGAATATCTCTAACTTCTACACCAGCTCTTTCTCTTGATAAACCACCAGGTCCTAAAGTAGAAATTCTTCTCTTGTGAGTAAGCTCTGTTAATGGATTGTTTTGATCCATGAATTGTGATAATTGGCTGCTTCCAAAGAATTCTCTAATTGCAGAAACTATTGGTTTAATATTTATTAATGATTGTGGTGTTATTACA
The DNA here is from genome assembly GCA_017521465.1 of Clostridia bacterium. Classification (GTDB taxonomy): domain Bacteria; phylum Bacillota; class Clostridia; order TANB77; family UBA1234; genus RGIG6291. The sequence continues at coordinate 127,428 of JAFXCN010000001.1, forward strand.
TCTAAGTCTTGAATAGCCATTCTTTCTCTAACAACTCTTTCAAGTCTTGTTATACCAATTCTAAATTGGTTTTGTAATAATTCACCAACGCATCTAACTCTTCTATTTCCTAGATGGTCAATATCATCTGTATCGCCAAGACCATATGCTAAAGTATTTAGATAGTTTACTGATGCTATCATATCTTCTTTAGTTATGTGATTTGGTAATAATCTGTCTATATTACTTTCTAAAGCTTTATATAATTCTTTTTCTGGAGTGTTATCCAATATTTCTTTTAATACTGCATAATTAACTCTTTCATCTATTCCTAGTTCTTCAGCATCAACATCAACAAAACTATTTATCCACACTGTTCCATTTCCAATAACTTTTACTAACTTATCTTCAACTTTTACAGTTACGATATTTATACCTGCTTCTTGGATTGCTTCAGCAGTTTCTTCAGATATAACTTTATCTTTAGAAACAAGTAATTCTCCTGTTTCTGGATTTACAATTTTTTCTGCTGATATTTGTCCAGCAATTCTTCTTGCTAAAGAAAGCTTATCGTTGTATTTATAACGACCAACTTTTGTTAAATCATATCTTCTTGGATCAAAGAATAATGCTGTAAATAAACTTCTTGCAGCTTCAATAGAAGGCATTTCTCCAGGTCTTAATTTTTTATAAATTTCAATTAAAGCCTCTTCTTCTGTCTTTATTGGATCCTTTGCAAGTGTTGCAACTATTCTTTCATCTTCACCGAACAATTCTAATATTTGGCTATCTGACGCAATACCAATAGCTCTTAAAATTAAAGTTACAGGTAATTTTCTCGCTTTATCAATTCTAACATAGTAAATATCATTAGAATCAGTTTCAAGTTCTAACCAAGCTCCACGGTTTGGCATAATTGTTGCTGCATAAAGTTTTTTACCTAACTTATCATAAGTTCTATCATAGTAACATCCTGGTGAACGAACTAATTGAGAAACGATAACTCTTTCTGCACCATTGATTATGAATGTACCATAGTCAGTCATAACAGGGAAATCACCCATAAAGATTTCTTGTTCTTTAACTTCTCCTGTTTCTCTGTTAATCAATCTTACTTTCACTTGCAATCTTGTAGCATAAGTAGTATTTCTAGATTTTGCTTCTTCGATTGTGTACTTCGTTTCTTCGCTAAAATGGTAATCAACAAATTCAAGTATTAATTTACCAGAATAATCCGTAATTGGTGAACATTCAACAAAGACTTCTTTTAAACCTTTCTTAATAAACCAATCATACGAATCTTTCTGTACTTGAATTAGGTTTGGCATCTCAACAACATCTTCAATGTTGCCAAAATACATTCTGCTAGTTTTTTCGTTTTTTACTTCACGTATCAAATTTAATCACCTCAGTATAAATTTTTTTACTTCTTCCCTAGCCACCACGCAATTAATCATTAACCCAAACTACATTCAAGATGCTACGCGAATGTCTTATTTATTTCTTCCGTACGAATACTATATACATAACAAATTTCGTATAATTCGCCATATATACACTATCCACAGAATTATATCAGCTTTTTTCTTACGGGTCAACGTTTTTCAGGCATTTTTTTCATATTTTTAAAACGTTTTAAGTTCTAGTTGACTTTTTCACATTTCCTAGATATAATTCGACATGCAAGATTACGTGAAAAATATGTCATAAGGAGGACTTCCATTATGAAAAATACTACCAACTTCATTTCCAAGCTTTTCTCGAAGCCGTCTGAAGTTACGGTATATAATCCTGATGAAATCGAAATTACTTTCGATGGACTTATTGGTCTTGAAAATGCTAAAGACGATTTGAAAGATGTTGTAACTTACATTAAGGATCCTACTTCATTTGATAAACTCGGTATTCGGCCGCATATGCACTACTTGATCCAAGGCCCTCCCGGCAGTGGCAAGACATCTCTTGCTTATGCAGTTGCGCGCGAAGCAAATATTCCTATTGTTGTTGTAAATTGCAAAGCTTTTGCAGACGAAAAAGCTCGTTCTTTCAAATTGCTGAAAACAGCTTTTGCGACAGCCGCTTCTAATAAACATGCTGTTCTGCTCTTTAAGAATTTTGAAGGTTTTTTCCAAGTAAATGACTCTTTTAAGGTAATTTTCCTTGGTAAGCTTTTGGAATTGATGCGTAGTTGCGAAAATGTTATTGTTATCTCTACACTCTCTACCACACTCGCTATTAGCGGTGGTGATTATCTTTTTGATGAGGATGCTTTTAGTAAAACTATTGATATTTTGTATCCTGACTTGAAAACTCGTGAAGCAATGTATGAACTTTTTTGCGCTAATATTCCTGTAGATAAAAATGTTTCTTTTGCACGGCTTGCCCGTGATTCGTATGAAATGACTGCTCAAGATATTAAGCAGATTATTAAAAACTCTGCTCTGCTCGCTATCCGTAATGGTTCTGAGACTGTTACTCGTGAGCACTTTGACGAAATGATTTCTCTTGAGCTTCTTGGACAAGAGCGCAAAAAGATGACTGATAAAGAGCGGCAGTGCACAGCTTATCACGAAGCTGGCCACGTTATCGCCCACTACTTTAGTGATCCCAACTATAAACTCTCAAAGGTTGAAGTTGCATATCGTACTAAGAGTCTGGGTGTTACGATGGAAGAAGTCGATGAAGATAAGCTGAGTCTCTTTAAGGCTGATTGGGAGAATCGCATTATTGGCTGTTTCGGTGGCATGGCGGCTGAACGCGTTATCTTTGGTTCCAACACGTCTGGTGTTGTACAAGATCTTGCGATGGCTACTTTCTATGCCAAGCTTATGGTCTCTGCTTTCGGTATGTGCGATGAATTTGGACCTATTTCTATTTGCGAAGTTTATTCTTCTGACGATGATGAGTCTGCCTTCAAATTCTCTGAGTATATTCTCGAAGAAAGCGATAAGTATGTTCTTAAGATTCTTCAAGACTTGTATAATTGTGCATATCAGACTGTTCAGGAACATCGTGCTGAACTCGAAGCTTTGACTGAAGCTCTGCTCGAAAAAGAAGTTGTTTATGGTAACGAAATTAAGGAAATTTTCGATAAGATTTCTAAGAAGTAAAAAAATGACCGCATGTTTTCCATGCGGTCATTTTTTTGTGTTCTACACAAATTAAATGTAACGCAGTTCGTTTTCACAGAGCGTCGCTGCGCGGGCAAAGCCATTTTTTCGCCCTGGAAAAATGTTTCCTACGGAAACTAAGTAGCGAAAAATAGTTACGTTCTCATTTACAGGTGCTGGAAAGGAGATCTAGTTGACATTTTGAATACATCTTGATATTATGTCGATGCAAATGCTATATTTTCCTATTTGATTACTTATTTGTTAATTAAAATAACATTCAAAAGGAGGACACATCATGTTGATTCACGAACGGCTTTCTCTTACACCATGTTGCGCTAATCAAAAATCGTATGGACTAATTCGATTGTCTTTTCCTGCTAATCCATCTACTGTAAAAGTTAGTTATATGGGCATGCCGGTATATCCCGAAAGTTTTACTTTATCCGGCTATCCTATTTTTTCTGAAGAGATGACAGATCTTTACCTTTGGAAAGATTATCAAAGGCTCCATCACGATATTGATGATGATAATGATGCTACTATTTTTGATGTAATGTATGAGAAAATGGAATTTAATATTCCTAAATATATGTTCGATTCTACTGATGGTATTCGAAAATCTTTAAAAAGTCTCGCAGCATTTCATGAAATGCTTAACCATAGAAAGCTTTGGACTCTGAATAATAAAGAAAAAAAGCTGAAAGAATTTGTTGTTTATGGAAAATATATTCTTGACTCTCTTGGACAAATTTTACTTATTAAGTATTTTGATTGCGAATACACCATGCCTGATGTTTGTACACTTGAATATTTCAGAGAAAACGTTAAGACTTTTGGTACAACGTATCATCCGCCAATTCCTAAATCTAATAGCGCTTGCCCTTGTTGTGGCAAAAAGTTTAGTATTTCCGATTTGAAGAAAACTGACTTTGGTTTAGTTAATGGTAAAATTGCTCACGAATCTTGTCGAAAGACATATTATCATGCAAAAGAAATCAACGAAATGACTTCAAAACTTGTAGACAGAGTATATGGAGATTGTCCTGATTTTGACTTGCTTCCCAATGGATATTGTAACCAAAATTGCTGTGCTCATATTCCGTGGTTCCGATTCCATACTTCTGATGGCGACATCATTATTGGTTGCCGTAAACGCGTAATTTCTATTGAATGGCAAGAAGATTTCAAGCCTTTTGATATGGCTATTTTTAATGGTGAGAATGTCACTAAATGGTGTGAGAATTTTAGTCATATTCCTACATCTATCAACCACGGAGTGCTTACTACTACAGGTAAGCGAGGTATTCATGCCTGGGGTCGCGAAAATGCCATTAAATATCTTAAGAAAGTGCATAATGCAGTAGCGAAAAAGTAAATTTCTTATAATTAAGTTAAATTTGACATATAATATAAATGATGCTATACTAATTATAGCTTAAGCAATAATAATGTTTTTTATTTGTATGTATCAAAAAAGCTACCAAGTGCGAATTGGTAGCTTTTTTGTTTTACTAGTAAACAACTTTTTCAAACACAAATAGTATAATCAAAATCATTACTAGTATTTTAATAATGTTTTTTATCATTTGTATGTATCCTCCTTCCCTCAACATTTCTTTTCATTTGCTTCTCTACATAATTTATGATATAATTCATCCAACAAATTAATTAAGGAGTTAATTATTATGCTTATTAAAAATCCAAAATTTGAAATATCTGTTATGAATAAATCACAATATCCAAAAGGCAAAACACCTGAAATTGTTCTTGCTGGAAAATCTAATGTTGGCAAGTCATCTTTTATAAATGCTTTAACTAATAGAAAGTCACTTGCTAGAACTAGTAGCATGCCAGGCAAAACTCGTCAATTAAACTTTTATAATATGGATGACAAATTTTACTTTGTTGACTTACCAGGTTACGGTTATTCACAAATGTCAAAAAATGAACAACAAAAGGTTGGTACTTCTACTGAAGCATATTTGAAAAATCGAATTAATATAAATTTAATCATATTACTTGTTGATATTCGTCATAAACCAGGCGAAAACGATCGCATGATGATGGACTATATTAAATCAACAGGTCGTAGATACATTGTTGTTACTTCTAAATCAGACAAGATTGCTAAAACAAAAGTACAATCATATGTTGATGATATTGCAAAAGAATTAAATGTTCCAGAAGATTTGATATTCCCATTCTCATCTGAAACAAAATTTAATCTTGAAACAATCTGGGAAGTAATTGAGGAAAGTTTAAATTCATAAATAAAAATAGACACTCATAAGAGTGTCTATTTTTATTTATGCCACACAGAGAAACATTTTATCGTCCGACACTTTTTTGTACACCGCATGGTGAACAAAAAATGTCCGACGGAAAATGTTGCGACTGGATAAGCTCTTTATGTATAATACAGTCCGTTTTTGCCCAGGTCGTCCGTCTCACATCTCCGCTGTGAAGCCGTGGCTTCGCCTTTTCGCCCTGGGCATAAAACTCCTTTCTCTTTTCAAACAAAAAAGACATTCTTTCGAATGCCTTTTTTGTTGCTTTTTAGTACCGAAGCGCTCTAATCATCCAATCAAAGAACCTGCATACAACGCCAAGAATAAACAGGACGAGCATAACAAAAACAAACAAATAAGCCGCAAATAGCAGAATAACCAAAATGAGCACTGCAAAGTTTATGATATGATACATTACTCCGTTAGATTGACTGCGATATACATTTACGCTTTCAGTCTCTTCGCTATAATTATCTACCTCAATCACAACAGAAGCTCTATCGCCATAAATCTTCACATCCACACTCTTGTTTTCGAGAGTGTTACTATAATTAACATCATGCTTAAATTCCGTATTCAAAGTCTGCTCATCAATAATCCGCTGCGCTTCATTTTCAAGAAGCTGATATTCCTTTTCAGGATAAACAAAAATCGGCTTTACAAAATCATTAAATCCAACAGTAAAAATTGCTACAGCTACAAGAATAAGGCAACCAATAATAACCCAGTTGAACGTGTATTCATCAAAGCAGAAGTTTTTGATCTTTTTCA
>JAFXCN010000005.1 GCA_017521465.1 Clostridia bacterium
AGCTCCCCAATCATGTGCATCTGCATCTACTGATAATGTTTTTGTTTCTTTATGTGATGAATTGTAATTACATGTTTTTGTTTGAATTTCTGCTTGCATACATGTTGCTTCTGTTGTTGTTACCCAAGCTCCCCAATCATGCGCATCTGCATTTACTGATAATGTTTGTGTTTCTGTATGTGCAGAATTTGTTTTACATATTCTTGTTTGAATTTCTGGTTGTGTACATGTTGCAACTGTTGTTGTTGTCCATGCTCCCCAGTCATGTCCAGACATTGCTAATGCTCTTGTCTCTACATGTGATGCATCATTTGCACATATTCTTGTTTCAACTCCCTCTGTTGTACATGTAGAAGGTGTTGTTACATTCCATGCTCCATAATTGTGATTTGTAGAATCAATAGAACCTGTTCTTGTTTCTGTATGCGCTGAATTATATGAACAAGTTCTTGTTTCTACTCCTGGTGTTGTACATGTTCCATGTGTTGTTTCTACCCATGCTCCATAATTATGATTTGTAGAATCAGTAGAACCTGCTCTTGTTTCTGTATGTGCTGAATTATATGAACAAGTTCTTGTTTCTACTCCTGGTGTTGTACATGTTCCATGTGTTGTTTCTACCCAACCTCCCCAGTTATGTGCCTCTGAATCAATGTCAATTTCATTAGTATAACCATACCCGCATCCTGATCTTTGGCATTCATATGTTGTTGAGCCTTTTGTTGTACACGTTGGTGCAGTATAACCAACGCTAACCACGTCATGTCCAAGCGCTTCGCCCACTGTTCGTGTAGCACCTTCACCACATCTGCTACATGATCTTTTTTCCACTTTCGCGTCTGTACATGTTGCTTCTGATTTTGTTGTCCATGATCCCCAAGTATGTTCTTCAGATCCTTGGTAATGGCTATAATATCCGTTATAATTGCAATATTCAGTTACTGAATGACGTGTACCACCATCTGCTGGCGTATATATTTTAGTTAAAGTATATCCTTCATGATAAGGACAATCAGTTGTCACCGTCGCTGCATTTGCCACTCCACTACAACATATAAGAATAAGCAACATCAAAATTGTAATTGTTAATTTTTTTCTCATTTGCTACATCATTTCCTTTCTTAAAAATTTTAAATTTTGTTTTCTTAATTTTCATTATAGTTATTTATTTTTAAAAGTCTATGCCAAAATTTTGGAAAACTTTTTTCGACAACATTTTTGGCTTAAACCTATTTACGGAAGCTACTTTCTAATTTTTTTACTTCAAAATATTAAGATTAGATTACAAAAAAATTACAAAAATATTACACAGCTGCACTTTTTCAAAAAATCATAGCCTTTTTTTAAAACTTAAGATTACAAAAAAACTTCTACATTCGTTTCTGCCGTAAATAAAAAACAAGATGTTGTTTTTCAACATCTTGTTTTCTTTCTATTTTTTTACACACTTTAAAACATTAAAACCTGCTTTTTTATCTAACACTTCACAATTGCCATATAATTCTTTTAAGTATTCCATTGCACTAGGTGCACCATGTTTTTTGTTTATTACAATGTATAATGCTCCACCATCATTCAAATGTTCTTTTGCATTTTTATACATATTATATGTAGTTTCTTTTCCAGCTCTTATTGGTGGATTGGTGATTATAACATCAAACTTATCAGTAATTGACTGAAAGCAGTCTGATTCCTTTGTGTCTATTCTAGTTACTTTATTTAAAAATGCGTTTCTTTCAGCAAGTTCAATTGCTCTCAAATTAATATCAGCCATTATTACATCGGTATCACACAATTTACATATAGTTATTCCTATTGGACCATAGCCACAACCCAAATCTAGAACTTTTCCTTTTATATTCTCTTTAGTTAACAATACTTTTAATAAAAACTCCGTTGCAAAGTCTAAATGTTTTTTTGAAAAAACTCCATTATCTGTAACAAATCTAAAGTTTGTATCTTGTATCTTGCATTCTATCAATCTCTCATTTGAACTGCACATTGGAATTCTTGAATAATAATGTTCCATTTTATGCCTCCTCTTAATCATATACATTGAATTTACTACGATTTCTCAATTTAGTCAATATTTTAATATTTAATTGAAAGAATATATTATGTCTTATATAATTACAATAGAAAGGATGTGCCACATGAAAAAAAAGATTATTGTTGCTATTATACTTATATTAATCACTTTATTTGCATTATTTTTAATAAAAAATGTTTTTTATAATGAATGTTTTGAAAACATCAAAAACGGAGATTGTATATATGTCAATAATGTTAAACACGATACTCTTCCCAACTTGAATGGTAGCGAAGATATAAAGATTGTTTCTATTGAAAACAACATCAGTACACTAAAAAACATATCTGATAAATATAGTGTAAAACTTCCTGGTTTATTTGAATTTGATTTTTCTAAATCTAAAGACTATGTTATTGCAAAAAATGATGATTTATATATTCATATTTCTAAAGATCGTTCTCCTTATGAAGATACTTTTTGGTATATAGATTATTATCAAAATCGCTTCTACACTAATGAATCATTTTTACAAACTAATAATATTACTTTGCATGAAAACAGACAAACTGAAATCAATGGAAACAAAACTAGTATTTTAACCTTAACTAGACATTTTGACACATTAGATGATTTAACATATACGTACGCATTTATACAAACAAACGGCCAGTATTATACTCGTTTTACGTTTAAATCCAACAACTCATTTGATGATGCTTATATAGATATGTACACAAATGTATTAAATTCATATAACGAAACTTCTGAAAGTGGACTTAAAGAAACTCTAATATACTATGCAAATAAAGTTTCTAAAAAATTATTTAATGTTGAAGAACTCATTGCAAGCAGCAAATCACAATATTTTTTAGATATGTATCCTATAAAAAACAAAAATTGGGATGAAAAAACATTAGATTTATATAATGCATTTCTTAATTCTAATGATTTAAAATGGGGGATTTTCACCGCGAATATTACAACAACTGCAATCGATGAAAAAATTCCTGAATTAGAAAATGCTCTAAACTACAAATTTGATATTATTTTAATGTATAACCATTTGGGAAATCCGCTACCAATTGAAACTATGAGAAAGATGAAAGATAAAGATAAAGTCATAGAACTTACGGTTCAAACTTGCGCAAACAACAACACAAAACTTTTTGATTATACTCCAATGTTCGATATTATTGAAGGTAAAAAAGATGAACAAATTCGAATGCTTGCAAAAGAAATAAAAGAATTTGGAAACCCCGTTCTTTTTAGACTTAATAATGAAATGAATAGTGATTGGACTAGTTACTCTGGAATAATTACACTTAGTGATCCAGAAATATATAAAGAAGTATGGCATAGAATTTACAATATATTTGAAGAAGAAAAAGTAACAAACTGTATTTGGATTTTTAATCCAAATGACAATAACTATCCTCCATCAAAATGGAATAATTTCTTATCATATTATCCAGGCAACGAATATGTTCATATGATTGGTGTTACTGGTTATAATACCGGAACATATTATGCTGAACAAAACGGAGAAACTTGGAAATCTTTTAAAACAATTTATGATGAAATCAATAATAAATATAATGTTTTATTTAAAGACTTTCCATGGATTATAACTGAATTTGCAAGCAGCTCTGTTGGTGGTGATAAAGCTAAATGGATAGAAGATATGTTTAAAAACATTAATAATTATCCTAATATAAAAGCTGCCGTTTGGTTCAGCGCAGCGGATTATGATCCAAATCAAAAAGGCAAAGTATCTAGACCATATTGGTTAGATGAAACACCGGAAACATTAGAGGCATTTAGAAAAGGATTGGAAAATTAAATTTTCCAATCCTTTTTTATTCGTGTTGCGCTCGATATTTTATCATATCCATATTTGTTCTTTATCATATCTAATGTTTCATCAAGTTTTTGTTGTTTTTCATTTCGCTCTGTTTCAAAAAGCGAAATTTGCTTTTCTTCTTTATTTAATAATCCATCAACTCTCACTCCCACAAGCCTTATTTTAGTACCCTTTTTGTACATTTCATTTAATAACTCTTTTGCTTTTTCATATATAATTTTTGTGTTGGCTGTGGCATATTCTAACTTACCTTGATGCGATGTATTTTCAAAGTTATTTGTTCTAAGCTGCACATCAACAGTATTAGCAATCATATTCTCAGCTCTCAACCTATATGCAACTTTTTCGGTTAGTAGCAAAACTATTTCTTCAAGTTCAGTTAGTGTACCTAAATCTTTAGGCAAAGTTACAGAATTTCCTATTCCTTTTGGTTTTTCTTGAATATAAACAACTTCCGATTTATCAATTCCGTTTGCATATTCCCACATCATCTTACCTTGTTTTCCAAATTTACGTATAAGGATTTTCTCATCTGTTTTTGCTAATTCTCCTATGGTTTTGATTCCCATATTATATAGTTTTGGTGCAGTACGTCGTCCCAACATGAAAAGCTCTTCAACAGGAAGTGGCCACATTTTACTATAAATTTCGTTTTTATATAATGTATGTATTTTATCTGGCTTAGTAAAATCTGATGCCATTTTGGCAAGCAATTTATTTTCAGCAATTCCAATATTAACTGTAAAACCTAATTCTGTTTTGACTCTATAATTAATTTCTTTAGCAATATCTTCTATCTTTCTATCCATTAAAAAATTAGTCATATCTAAAAAACATTCATCAACACTGAAGCGTTCTATATGATCTGTATATTCTAACAACAAATTATATAATTTATCTGAGCATTCATGATAATATCTATGGTTTGGTTTAAACACTTGTAAATTATTACATTTCAAACGAGCCTGATATAGAGGTTCCCCTGTTACAATTCCACAGGCTTTTGCAATCATACTTTTAGCTAAAACAATTCCACTTCTTCGCTCTTCATCACCACCAATTACAGCAGGAATATTTCTAATATCAATATTAAATCCTTTATTCATCAAATCAATTGCTGTCCAACTTAAAAAAGCATTATTAACATCAACATGTAAAATCTTTCTTTCCATTCACATCACCAACAAGAATATTTGTTCTTATTATATATTAGTAAACGACATTTTTCAATATTATTTGCGTTTTTACGTAATTTGTTGTATTATGTAGTGTAGGGAGGATGATTATGCTTAAATATTCAAAATATATTGTTAGCTTTTTACTTGCAGTTGGTGCAAGTTCATTTTTTATTTCAGGAATTATGAACAATGTCTGGCACAGTATCATTTTATTACTATATTTAACAAGTACATTTCTTGTTTTATTCTTTGATTTTTCAAAACTAAAACCAAAGTTATTAGAAAATATAAAAAAAGTAGTGTACTATTTATTCCCACTACTCATAACTTTATTTGTTTGGCAAGAATATACTGCAATTTATTTTATAGCAAACTATGCATTCTTATTTATATTCCATACATTACTGACTTATTTATTAAAGAATAATAAAATTGCATGTACTATTCAAGCGATATTTTCTTATGCAATTTGTATGCTTAATGAATTCATTTATATAGTAAGAGGAATTCCAATATTACCAAATGATATATATGCACTTTCTACAGGAGCTGCAGTATCTGGACAATATTCATTTGTGTTTTCATCTAAAATGGTAATATGTACCTTTGGATTTATATTATTACTTTTAATAATTTTTAAATTCTTAGACGAAAAACCTAACAAAAAACTTTTACCACTTAATATTGGTATTTCTATAGTAGGCACATTAGCAATAGTTATCTGTTTGCTTACTGTTAAAACTCGTTCCGGAATATATTTCGCTGTAAGAGACACACATGAGAATTTCGGATTTATATTTTCTACAATATTATTTTCTCAAAATTTATCTGTAGAAAAACCAGAGTCATATGTACCAGATAAAATTGAAAGTTTGTATGATAGTTATGAAGATGACGAATTTACAACTGAAGATCTTCCAAATGTAATTGTAATAATGAACGAATCTTTTTCAGATTTGTCATACTTAGGAGATATAAAAACAAACGAAGAATATCTTTCATATTTTAATGAATTAAAGAAAGAATCTGCTTACGGAAACTTGATTGTTCCTGTATATGGTGGCGGTACATGTAATACAGAATTCGAAGTTTTAACTGGATGTTCAACAACCTATTTACCTCAAGGAACATATGCATACATGCAATATATCGAAGACGAATTGAAAGATTCACTTCCTTGGTATTTTAAAGAGTTGAATTTTAATACATATGCAGTTCATCCATTTTGGGAATTTGCATGGAACAGAAATAAAATATATAGCGAATTAGGATTTGATGATTTTACAAGTTTAGAAGATATGGCAAACTTAGACACAGAAGTATTTAATGACAATTTATATCTTGAACATTATCAAAGTGAAGACTTAGAAATTATTAGAACTTTAGTATCAGATAGAGAAAATTATAATCAAATAATAGATATCTACGAAAACGATCCTAAAAATAAATTCATATTCTCTATAACAATGCAAAATCATGGTGGTTATACTTATGAAGGAGAAAATTTTGAAAACACTGTAATTGCAGAAGAATATGAAGATAATAAATTAAATCAATATTTAACATTAATTAAAGAAAGTGATATCGCTTTAGAAGAATTTATAAACTATTTTAAAAATAGAGATGAGAAAACTGTAATATTGTTCTTTGGCGATCACCAACCATCAATGAACAAAAAAACTATAGCGAAAATAATGGGCAAAGAATCATTCAACGATTTATCTATGGAAGAAAAGCAAAAAACTTACACTACTCCATTTTTAATTTGGAAAAACTATGATTCAACTTCAAAAGAACTTGATGTAGTTAGTACAAACTATTTATCACTGATATTAAAGCAAGAAGTTGGTCTACCGCTAACAAAATGGGATAAAATAAGAAAAGATGCTCATTCACAATATAAAGCAATAAATCCATTTGGAGCACTTGATTCAAACAATGTATGGAAGGAACTAGAAGATATTTCATTACCAGAGGAATATGAATTAATTCAGTATAATATGTTGTTTGACAATTAAACACGAATTGGTCTTAGCCAATCTGCAATCCGTCAAAACAGATGCTTAACAGCATCTGTTTTTTATTTAATCAATAATCTATTTAAAATCCACTTGCAAATTTACATAATATGTTATATAATATATAAGCAATCTTAATTATAGGAGGTCTCTACATGACTTTTATTGGCATCGTATTCACAGCACTCACCGTTTTCAACGTGATTTTTTCTGTAATTCTTATTAAAATGGGAGCACATCGGCTTTACGTCAGTAAAATAGCCAAGAAATTTGGCAGAGATGAATTTGAAAAATATCAGCTTTTCTTTGATAAAGAAATCCTCCAGCAAGTTTTGAAAGAATTCAAAATTTCTGGCAGAACTACTAATATGTTTCTTGAAGCCCAAAATTACTTCTTGATGATTTCTATGTTTGATGCACAATTGTACTATTCGTTCCCTGGAACAGAATATGCACTCATGCCTTACGAAGAACTTTCAATCAAGCAACTGCATAGTCTAATCGAACAGGCTTCGGTAAAACCGATAACAAACGGTAATGTATTATATTTTTCAAAATACGAGGCAGGCGTTTAAAACGCCTGCCTTTTTTGTTTATTAGAAAATCTTCTTATTTTTCACAATGTTTTCTGTACAATTCACGCAAATTCTTACGATTAATAGCCTTATTCAAACCTTCATTTGCAACTTGAGTATAAAATTCATCCAATAAAGCTACAAGCTTTGGATTAATCTTCGCATTCACCTTAGACTTATTCCAATATTCCAATTGTGAACTATTTGTCCAATCTTTACCTTTGTAAACAATACCCGCAGCCATCGTATCACAAATCATTTCAACAGTATACTTATACGGCATAATCGGCGTACTATCTGGCGCTTCATAATCATTCCAGTATTGATAATGATGTTTGTTTCTACCTTTATGATGAAGCCATGCTTTAGAATATCCTTCTTCCTTCTTACACATCACAATCGGACTTCTAGTACCTTGAAAATATTTAACAGATTCCCAAAACTCCGTATATGAAAACTTAGATAAATCATGAACAATACCCCTCCAAGGAATTCCCGCTTTCACACAAAGTTTAAAAACATACCACTTATGCTTCAAAACCGTGCCAAGATGCATAAAAAAGTTCTTAATTAACACTGTTCTCACCTCATATATCTTATTCTTGCAGAATATATCACAAAATCTCACATTTGTCCAGTTTTTGCCCCGCCACTTTTGGTAAGATTTTCTTACCAAAAGTGGCGGGGCAAAATTACCTGTTTTATTTCAGCTTTTTTATTATCTTTTTATATACATTTTCTACAACCCATTTTTCTGTAGCTTCTTTTTCCACTTCTTCTAGTGGTATCCATTTCACACCACTATTTTCATCTTCTTTTATCTTTAAAACTTCACTCTCATCAACTTCTAAAAGAAATGCAGCATTTAAGTGTGTATGCGAAGGAACATATTCACCTCTTTTTACATGTCCATCCACTGTTATTATCTCTAACGAAAATATATCTTCAGTCACGACTTTTACTTTTTTTACTCCTGTTTCTTCTTCTACTTCTCTTATTGCAACTGCTAATAAATCTTCCTCTCCATCCGCATGACCACCTGGCCATGCCCATGAATTGTAGATATTATGATATATCATTAGCACTTTTGTGCGTTCTTTGTTTACAACCCATGCAGAGGACGTAAAATGCCCATATTTATTTTCTCTTGTTAAGCTATTGTCAAAATTTTTTAAATAGCTTATCATAACTGCTTTATCTTTTTCTTCTTGTTCATTAAATGGAATATACTTTTCTAATTTTTCTTTTAACATTTCGTTCATTTTTTAACTCCTATAAATTTTGATACTTTTCATTCACCTTAAGCTTGATTATCATTCCAAATCAATGTAACGCAGTTCGTTTTTGCAGACGGCCGCTGCGCGGGCGGCGATTCGCCCTTTTCCGTCTGCAAAAAAGATTCCTTCGGAATCTTTGATCCGCACATTAATTTTCTCAAAAGTAAATGCTATTCAGCATATTATTCTTTAGAATCCACAAATCTTTTGATAAGTCTACGTAGTACATATGTGGTTTTTCTAAACGTTTAATTTCTTCCCATAATGTTTCTAATTGTTCTTGAGCATATTGCGCAATTTGTTTTAATTCAGGTGTTCTATACACCAATTTACCACTTTCAAATATTTTCTCTTGTAATGGCTTGCAAATATAGTTTGTTATTACTTTCTTTTTCCATGGATCTTGTGGATCAAATATTGTATATTCATCTTCCGGAATTTTTTCATCATGTAGCGCTATAACATCTGCTATCGCTTTATTAGTTTCTTTATCATAGAATCTATATACCTTTTTATAACTTGGATTTGTTACTTTAATTGCAGTTTCACTCACTTTTATTTTTGGAACTATTTTTCCTTCTTTTTCTGTTGCCACCAATTTATATACTCCGCCAAATACAGGCTCACTTTTCGCCGTTATTAGATTTTCGCCTACACCGAACAAATCTATTTGTGCACCTTCTTCTAATAATTCTTTTATAGTTTTTTCATCTAATGAATTTGTTGCACATATTTTGCAATCTTCATATCCTGCCTTATCTAATCTTTCTCTAACTTTTTTTGATAAATATGCTAAATCTCCACTATCAAGTCTAACGGCTTTTGGTCGTATCCCCTTTGGTTTTAATACTTCATCAAATACTTTTATTGCATTTGGAAGTCCGCTCTCTAGAGTATTATATGTGTCAATTAATAACGTACAATCATACGGATATATTTCTGCATAAGCTTTGAACGCTTCATATTCTGAATCAAACATTTGAATCCAACTGTGTGCCATCGTTCCACTTGCAGTTACATTATATTCTTTTGCCGATAATGTGCAAGAAGTTCCAACTGCACCACCAATTATTGCAGCTCTTGCACCAGAGAACGCAGCATCTATTCCATGTGCTCGTCTCGCACCAAATTCCATTACAGGTCTTCCTTTTGCTTGATTTACTATTCTGCTTGTTTTCGTTGCTATTAAACTTTGATGATTAATTGTAAGCAATACCATTGTTTCTAATAATTGTGCTTCTATAATTGGAGCTCTAACTGTCATTAATGGTTCATTTGGAAACACCACTGTTCCTTCAGGAATAGCCCAAATGTCGCCTGTAAATTTAAATTCTTTTAGATAGTGTAAAAAATCTTCTGAAAATTTATTTTGTGTACGTAAATAATCAATTTCTTCTTCATCAAATTCAAGATTCTTGACAAAATCTATTACTTGTTCTAATCCAGCTACAATAACATATCCTCCACCATCCGGTACTCTTCTAAAAAACACATCGAAATATGCGACAGTGTCTTTCATTCCTTTTGTAAAATATCCATTTGACATAGTATATTCATAAAAATCCGCGATCAATTCTAATTTTTTGCTATCCATATTAATCACTCTCCTTTGTTAGTATCATTATATTACTATCAACTTTAATTGTCAATATTTTTCTCAATTCTTGCTATTTTTTTTAGATAATGTTATATTGATATTATCAACATAACATTTGTGAAAGGTTGTGATTTTATTGAAAAATATATCCGAAGACGCTTTAACCGAAAAAGAATTTTTAGAAAAATATGATATGAGTAAATATTTTAGACCTAGTGTAACAGTAGATGCAATACTTTATACAATTGGTGAAACGCATGTAGATAATTACAGAAAGCTATCCGAAAAACAACTAGAAGTTCTTTTAATAAAAAGAAATGCTCATCCTTTTAAAAATGTTTGGGCTTTCCCTGGAAAATTTATTCAAGAAGATGAAACTTTTTTAGATGCTATAAATAATTGTATTGAAAGCAAAGTGCATGTTAATAATATTTATCTTGAGCAATTATATACATGGGGCGATCCAAATCGTGATCCACGAGGAAGAATTATAAGCGCTTCATACATGGGATTAGTATCTAAAGAAACATCAAAAATTGTAGAATCTGATACTCTTAAATGGTTTTCCGTAAAAGTAAATACACTTTCCGAATTAATGAAGGAAACTAAATCTGGATACAAAAAAACTGAGGATATAGAAATAATCTTAACAGCTGATGAAATTGTATTGAAGAACAAAGTTCGTGTCGTTAAAGAACTTAAAAATGGAGATTTAATAATATATACACAAATATTAAAATCTGATTTAGCATTTGACCATGCAAAACTTTTAATATATTCTCTTGAAAGACTAAAAAACAAAGTTGAATACACAACGATTGCCTTTAACTTATTACCTGAAAAATTTACTTTAACAGAACTACAACAAGTTTATGAAGTATTATTAGATAAACCATTATTAAAAGCAAACTTCCGAAGAAAAATTGCAGATATGGTAATTGAAACAGATTTTTACGATGAATTTGCAGGTCATAGGCCATCGAAACTTTATTGTTTTAATAAGAATTATCAATCGCATATGTTTTGATAAATTTAAAGAATAATAAATAAAGAATATGTAAAAAATAATATTTATTATTTTTTACATATTCACTATTCTTTTTTTATACGACTGTTTGACTCAAATAATAATCGCTTTCTCTTTCCCAGAAATTCGTGCATCATTCCAATTAAATATAACGCAGTTCGTTTTCGCAGACGGTTAGCTAGCGCGGGCGGCGATTCGCCCTTTTCCGTAAGCGAAAATGTTTCCTTCAGAAACTTTGAGGCTCACAGAAACACCAATAACTATTAGAATTATATAAAAAAGATGCAGGAAAACTCCTGCATCTTTTTTATAATTCTAATTTCATATCTCCGTCTTTTATCAATTCTTTTTTTCTCATTATTTCACTTACAACCCATGCTATTAATCCCGGAAATACAAAACACATTAATATTATTTTTATAAACACAGTAGTTGCTGCTTCTGTTTCTAGCATTGTTTGCCATGCCATTATTGGTCCTACTAGGCCTGCTGTCCCCATTCCTCCACCTGATGCATTGCTAGTAATTTTGATAACTGTTGTCGAAATCGGTCCAAGAATTGCACTTGCAATAATTGCAGGCAACCAAATAATTGGTTTTTTTACAATATTACCAATTTGTATCATAGATGTTCCAATACCTTGAGCTATTAATCCACCCCATTTATTTTCTCTGAAGCTTGCAATTGCAAAACCAATCATATTTGCACAGCAGCCTACTGTTGCAGCACCAGCTGCTATACCACTTAAATTTAAAATTATTGAAATCGCTGCCGAACTAATTGGCAAAGTAAGTATTATTCCCATTAGCACAGATACTAATATCCCCATTATTATTGGTTGCCTTTCAACAGACCAGTTAATCAATTCTCCCAACGCTGTCATAAAACTAGATATTGTAGGTCCAACTAATAATCCAACTGTTCCACCTATCATAATTGTTAGAATTGGCACTAATATAATATCAACTTTGGTTTTTCCTGATATAGCTCTACCAACTTCAATTCCTATCAAACTCGCTATAAATGCACCTAATGGTTCACCTGGACCCGCAAGTGTAATAACTGAATTTGCATATACCGTTCCTGCTATAATCTTACTTGCAAAGGCCCCAATCAAACCAGCCACAGCTGAAGAAATCACTACTAATGGTGGTGCTTTATATTTCATTGCAACGCCTACTCCAATACCAGCTCCTGTAAGACTTGCACAAACTTTACCAATTACTACTATTGTATTTCCTATTTCTCCTCCAATTAATAGCCCTATTTGCTCTATTATAAGTCCAATAATTAAAGTACAAAATAGTCCCCACGACATACCTGTCAACCCATCTACAAAGATATGTTTTAAAACTGTTTTCAATTTTTCTTTCATATCTATCCCTCCTTTTTGATATTATCGTTTTAATAATATCTTTTGTTAGTATTATATTGGTAATATCAAAATTTGTCAATAGTTTTTTCTATATTTATAATTCTTGCAAATATCTTCTTATTGTTATATCATATACACAGTATAAATTAGAAGGGAGAAGATAAAATGAAAACAATCGTTTTAGACCATCCATTGCTTATACACAAATTATCTATTCTTAGAGATAAGAATACTGGTACAAAAGAATTTAGAGAAATAGCTGGGGAAATTGCAACAATAATGTGTTATGAAGCTACAAAAGATGCTACTCTAAAAGAAGTTGAAATCGAAACACCAATTACAAAAACAAATGTAAAAAGATTAGATGAAAACCAATATGCATTCGTTCCAATTTTACGTGCCGGACTTAGTATGGTTGATGGTGTTTTAAACATGATACCCAATGCAAAAATTGGACATATCGGATTGTATAGAAACGAAGAAACATTAGAACCTGTTCCTTACTACTTTAAAGTCCCAAAAGACATTGAAAAAAGAGAAGTAATACTTTTAGATCCTATGCTTGCAACTGGTGGTTCAGCTGTGGATGCTATAGCACAAATCAAAAAAAGCGGAGTTACAAAAATCAAATTTTTAGCAATAATTGCAGCTCCTGAAGGTATTGAAAGAGTTGAAAGAGAGCATCCAGATGTACAAGTATATTGTGCAACTGTAGATAGTCATTTGAATGAAAATGGCTATATAGTTCCAGGGCTTGGCGATGCTGGAGATAGAATATTCGGAACTAAATAAAAAAATAAAAGTGCTCTGATTTTTCAGAGCACTTTTTTACTACATATCTAACTTATTACTTATTTGCTTAATTGTATCTTTCAACTTATTTCCTTCTGTTTTTTCCTTAACTTCATTTCTTACAGCAAACGAAATTAATATTGCTCCACCAACTAATAAGTATATCCACCAAGGAATACTCATCCAAAATTCTTTAGTAACATTGAATGCCATTACTATTTCAGCTAGCACACTGCATAGAAATATTGGTCCGTATTTTTTAGAATATGTAAATATTATTATTCCTATCAATAATCCCATGAATAGAACTGCATCTAAACTACCTGTGTATGATGAAATTCCCCATAGATATATTAAAGAAAATCCTATATATTCTACAATCTTGCACAAACTTGGATTTGAAGCATGTATTGAATTTCTTGTTATTAATCCTAATACCGCTAAATATCCAATTGAAATAATTGATACCATTTCTACATTCAAGTCAATCATAATCATATTATATAGTACTAAAATCGTTAAATAGAACATTATTTTCATTGCATTCTTAGCTCCGTCTTTGTAACTTAAAACTTGCAATGCAGAAATAACTCCAAATAATATTGTATTAACATACTTATTTATATCTAACGAAATCGCTTGTGCCATCCAGTATATATAAGTTACTATAGAATACACATTAAACTTTTTATCTTTTATAGATAAGAATGTGAAATATGTAATAATTAATATACTTACAACTTGCATCAAATACGGCTGTTCCACAAAAAACTCAGTCAGATATATGCTCGGAAGCAATAATATTAAAGGAGCTAAATTCCAATATTCTGAGGCACCAACATTTTTTATATTTCTTGCGAATAATAGTACAGAAACAATATTTGCTAAAGCTTGAACTATATTAATATTGTTACTTAATAGCATCATTGACATTATTAAAGCTACATTAGTATATATTTTACTAATTTTTCTGGTTATATCTGTTGTAAATAACGAAACTATATATAACACTGTGGCCGTTAATAACATCATATATTTAGCAATTTCATATTTAATCAAATCATCATAAACAAGCAAACTTCCTATAATTCCTGTAATCATTGCAGCATGCAAATATCCGTATTTTTTATCAGAACCTAACTGCAATATTAATATAGATATTGCACTTGCTATAAACAACACTACATATGCAGGCACACTTTGCATATTCCATGTTGAAAAACTTATTAATCCCAAGAATACATATATTGCAATTCGAGCGGCCAATTGAATTTTTTCTGATTTAGAAAAAATTCCTAACCCAAACAATACCACCGCCGTAATTAACATTATTATTTGTTTTGTAATATATGATATTTCAAAAAGTTCTTCAAGGCTAATTATTTCAAAAACTAATATAAACATATTTAGCATTGCTAATAATATATATGACAATTTTTCTGTTTTTTTAGCATATATTAATAGGTTTATTATTTGCAACAATGTAGCAACAATTACTGATATTGTCATTTCAGAAGTTAATGCGAATATTATTGTAAATAAATTAACAACTAATAGCGTCATTAACGTTACTACACAAAAAGTATTTATTATATTAAAAAAGTCTTCTGATTTAAAATGCAAATTAACAATCGTTAATATTAAATTGTAAGCTATCATACACGCTAACACTACTGTAAAACTTTCTGTAAAAATGCATGCACCAAAAATAACTGCTAAAACTTGCATTATCAACGACCCTATACACAATAACTTCTTGCTAGTTTTGAAAGCTATTAAACCATAAATAGCACCCATTATCATGCATGTTATTAACCAATATATGTTTTTTTCCTGTGATGTTTGCAAATATTCACTTGCTAAATTAATTAAATAAATTGCTAATGCAAGTACAGGAATATATGCCATTGAAATGTAAAAAAACGTATTTGCTGTATTTGGCAAATTAAACTTATCTTTTGCAATCTTACTTATTCCTAAAAACACACCAACTAGTAAAGTTAATATTCCAACTTTAAACACATCTCCAATTGTATCCCACATCGATGTTAAAAATACAATTGCTGCTAATACAATAAGGAATGCGCCCGTCATAAGTATAAAATTATTCTTAGTTTCTTCTTTACTCTTTTCTATTTTAGGCGATTTTACAATTTGTTCTGATTTGAAATTTTCCATTTCTTTTATTGGCTCTTTTACATTTGACTGTTGTAATTTTTCGTTATTTAAACCAGTTGAATTATTATTAACATTTTTCTCTATATCCTGTAAAGTTAATCCACTTATCTTTAATAATTCATTTCTAGATTCAGCTAATCTTTTTACTTGTTTTATCAATCGCTCATTTTCTTTTTGTAACTCTTTATTACTACAAATAACTATAATTAACCATATTATTACTACAATTGTTATTATTCCCAATTTGCCATCTCCTTTTTATCATTATCCAATTGCCTTATATACAAAATCTATTATAAATAATATTGAAAACAAATAAATTATTGGCGATACATTTTTGGCTTTTCCTAGAGCTACATTACTTATAATGTAGAATAGGAACCCTATTTGAATACCTGTCGTTATTGAATAAGAAAACGGCATTAAAACTATTGTAAAGAATGCTGGTAATGCAATAGCTAAATCTTTCCACTCAATATTTCCAACCGCTTCTATCATTGACACACCAATTAAAATTAATATTGGTGCTATCGCAGCCATAGGTACACATGCAACCAATGGATATACAAGTAATGATAATGCAAAACAAAGTGCTGCAAAAACTGATGTAAGTCCAGTTCTTCCTCCTGCTTGTATTCCTGCACTACTTTCAACATATGATGTTACATTACTTGTACCAAGTAGTGCGCCAACACTTGTTGAAATTGAATCTGCAAACAATGCTTTTTCTAATTTTGGTGACATATTTCCATCTTCATCAATTTTAAATATTCCAGATTTTTTTCCTGTTCCTATAAACGTTCCAACCGAATCGAATAAATCTGATATACAAAGTGTGAATATTGTCATTATTACTACAACTATTCCCGCTTCCGCTGTGAACAATCCGGCAAAATCAAGTTTTAAAAATGTAGGTTCTAACGATGGTAAAATTGTATAGTTTGAAAAGTCAGGCAACGAAGTAACACCAAGTGGTATTCCAATTAAAGTTGTTAGCAATATTCCTATTAAGTATGCGCCTTTAACTTTTCTTAAAAGCAATATACTTGTTATAATTAATCCTATTATTGAAAGTATGACAGCAGGTGTGTTGAATGTTACCAAACTTGGAATTGTAGAACTCCCACTAGCTATTCCATCTGTAACACCATTTACTGTGAATTGTATTAAACCTGTATTTCTAAATCCTGTATAAGCTATAAACAATCCTATTCCAACTGTTATCGCATCTTGGAAAAATGGTGGTATCGCAGCTATTAATTTTTTTCTTAAGCTAGTAAGTGTTATTATTCCACTAACTACGCCACAAATAAAAACCATTGCTAAAGCTTGCTGCCATGTAAATCCCATTGACATACATATCGTATATGTAAATAATGAATTTAATCCAAGTCCTGCACTCATGACATATGGCACGTTGGCAAACAGTCCAATAAACAATGTACCTACAATCGAGGCTAATATCGTCGCCATATAAACTGCATTGTAATCCATTCCCGTTTGAGAAAGTATCGTAGGATTTATAAAAATAATATACGATATCGCCATAAATGTAGTTAATCCCGCAATCAATTCCGTTGAAACTTTCGTTCCGTTTTCTTTTAATTTAAAAATCTTTTCCAGCATATTTTTTCCCCTTCTTGTTTTTTATATAATTATGATATCAAAAAATTACAATTTGTTAAATAATTTTAATATTCTTTTTGAAACATAAACAAACCTCTTCTTCTCTTATTACCAAAGTTTTCAAAGTGATCTTTTCTTAAATTTTCTATAAACATTTCAAAATCATCAAAACCTTTTTCATTATAAAATTTTGCAAGAACATCAAACCATTCTTCCGCGCTAATTTTTCTATCCATATAACCATTCTCTTTAGCATATACTGATATTTCGTAATAAAAATCAAATGGTGTTTCAAACTTTTGCACAACTATATTTAATGTATTTTTATATCTATCTTGGTTGTAATATATATCAAGCATTTCCTCCGTCTGCTTTAATTTCATCAATTCATTAAAACTTATAAAACTGTTTTCAAGAACTTCATATGGTGGCGTTGTTGTATATTTGTAATTATACTTATCTTTCTCACTTGTTATTTGACACCCTTTTAAAAGCTTCAAAAAGCCCAATTGAAGTTCGTTTGGATTCAGATTATAAACATCATTAAACGATACTTTAAATCGATCATAGCCCTCGTGTGGGAGTCCAGCAATCAAATCCAAATGCATTGGTATATTTTCAAAGCTTGCAATTTTTTGGGTAACATCACTTAAAACTTTAAAGTCTGTTTTCCTATTAATTGCTTTTATAGTTTCTTCATTAGTTGATTGAACTCCAATCTCTAATCTAAACACACCCTTAGGAACTGTTTCTAAAAAGTTTAGCATTTCTTCATCGATTAAGTGTGCAGATATTTCAAAATGAAATTCAGATGAAATATTATTTTCTAAAATAAATTTCCAAATTTCTAATGCACGTTTTTTATCATAATTAAAAGTTCTATCTACAAATTTTACAAGTCGAACTTGTGCTTTCATTAATATTAAAAGTTCGCTTTTTACTCTTTCCATTTCGAAAGGCCTAATTCCTTTTATCGTAGATGACAAGCAATAACTGCAGTTATATGGGCAACCTCTAACCGTTTCAAGATAAACAATTTTTCCATCATAATCTTTTGCAATTTCTTCTGCGATACACGGAATATTTTTTGTATCTTCCACAATTCCAATTGTCCCTACAATTATTTCGTCATCTTGCTTATATGAAACATGATTATTTACTTCACCATTAATAAGCTTTGGAAAAGTTTCCTCACCTTCACCAATAATAATATAATCTATAAAATCATATTTCTCTAAAAGCTCTTTTGAACAATAGGTAACTTCAGGTCCTCCTAAAATTATCTTTGTATTCGGAAGTAATTGTTTTAGATTTTCACAAATAACTAATGTTTGCTCTACATTCCATATATATACACTAAACGCTACAACATCCGCATTTTGCATCGCGATAGTTCTAAAAGTTTTATCCACTGGTTCGTTAATTGTAAACTCTTTTAACTGTACTTCTATATTTTCTTTATTCTTTATTGTTTCATATAAATATTTCAAAGCAATATTTGTATGAACATATTTTGTATTTAGTGTAGTTAATAATACTTTCATTCTTTACTCCATAACTTTATATTTTAATAACATATTTTTATCATCCAAACTTATTCTATAGCTTTCTCTACATTTTTGTATGGCTTTATTAAGCGTAAATTTATTTAATTTGTGGGTGTTTAAGAAATTAATAGTCTCTTCTCTTTTATGTATAAAACATTCACATATAAGCCATGCATTAACCATATTCACATAATATTCCTTTTCATTTTCAAAAGAGTTCAAAATTTCAAAAATCTCTTTTATAAATTCATCTTTTTTTACTAATTTAAATAATAAAATAACACCAATTCTTCTAACAAAAGGCTTTTTACTTTTAATATATTCTTTAGATAATTCAATAATTTCTTTTTCTTTACCCTTTATATTTATTTTTAGTGCATCACACGACGCCCAATTATCTACTTTTTTACTATACCATTCTAAATTTGTTTTCAGTTCATCAAAATCTTTTATGCTTGATATAATATTAGCGTATATTGCTGTATTCTCATAAAAATCCCATAATCTAAGATTTAGAAATTCTCTATAATTTCCTTTTGTTATCTGTTTAGAAATATCTTTTATCGTAGGTGCCATAATTGCAAGAACAGGCATATCAGTTTTTAGAGAATTTTTTGTCCATTCTATCTTACTTTTTCTTTGTAAAGATCTTAAATAATTTTGGAAATTTTCTCCATCCTCTTTGTTCCACGAATCTCTTATTAACTCCATAAAAAATCTCTCCTTAACACCTAAAACTATATCATATTTTTTAGCAAGTGCCAACCAGCATATAATTTCTGTCCAGCAAAAAACGTTCGCTGGGTGGATTTTTCTGTCGGACACAAAAGTTCGCTGGGTGGACGTTTCTGTCCAACGCAAAGTATTCAAAACATAAAAAAAAGTGCCCCCAAAAGGGGGCACCGGTTTTATTCGGCAGGAGTCATTTCGACAGTCGTCGAGTTAGGAATGATTCCCTTCAGAATTTCAGTCAGGTTAGCAAAGTTGAAACCGGACATACCTTCGAAGGAGAAACCGCTCCACTTTTCGGCCCAAGCCTGTTCAACCGCTGCCTGAATTTCCTTCATCTTGAGTTCAATCAGCTGAGGATTCTGCTTATACGCTTCACCCTGAGCCGCAATCGCCTTGGCTTCTGCTTCGCCCTGCATCACAACGGCTTCAGCTTCAGCAGTCGCCTTTACCTTAATCTCGTTCGCCTCTGCTTCTGCCTGCACACGGCGAACTTCTGCGTCAGCTTCAGCCTGAATCTTCTTGACTTCAGCCTTGTTATCAGCCTCAATCTTTGCAACAGCAGCTGCATTTTCAGCCTCAATGCGCTTTACGTCCGCATCAGCCTGCGCCTGCGTGGTCTTCACCTTTGCATCGCCTTCAGCCTTAATCTTATCCGCCAGCGCCTGCTGCTCGTTGACTTCCTGCTGCAAGGTTGCCTTTTCCTTATCCATACGCATCTGAGCCTGATCCCTGATCGCAGCCTCATAGGATTCGGGCGCAATCAGATCATCCAGCGTAAAGGAAACCAGGACAATAGGCAGTTCACTCATGCTCTTAGTCAGATAATCCTTAGCTTCAGTGGTGACCTGCTTTTTATTGGCCATCACATCAGCAGTAGGCTTAACATTGACGGAGCTTTCGATTGCCTCACGGGACATCGTCTTCAGCATCTGCTGAATGCGCGCAGAAGAAAGCTGCTCGTTACCATACAAGGCAACGTATTCATCCATCTTCTCCGTATTAATGCGAACACTGATGGTAGCAACGGCTTCGATATAATCCTTTTCGGACGTCTGAGCACCGTAGATATCATCCTCCGCCTCGCCCTGACTGAAAGTAAACACCTGGATTGTGGTGTTCCATTCATTAATCCGAGCCCACGGGGGGATGAAATTGTAACCGACCTGCAGCTGAGTCTTACTGCCATCAAGCTGATAAGCAAGTCCGACTTCGCCAGGCTCCAGCGTCACCACGCACGATACAGCAATGCAGGCAATAGCAATGATAACGACTACACAAGGCGCAAGCACGCGCACAAGCTTAGTTCCAACGTTCATCTTAGGCAAGATAATTGCCATTGCCACCGCCGCGATGAGAAACAGGATTCCCAGAATCATCATGAACATAGTTTTCCTCCTTAATTACGGTTGGTCGTTTGAGTTTATTTGCAACAATTATATTATACGCTGATTATGTAAAGTTGTCAATAGTTATTGTCTAACATTTTATATTTCTGTCCAGCAAAAAACGTTCGCTGGATGGATTTTTCTGTCGGACACAAAAGTTCGCTGGGTGGACGTTTCTGTCCGACGCAAAGTCTTCGCTGGGTGGACGTTTCTGTCCGACGCAAAGTCTTCGCTGGGTGGACGTTTGTGTCCGACGTAAAGCATTCGCTAATTCTACATAATATATTGCTTTTTCGTGTATTTCGTTATATAATCTGCATGAATTTATGTTTTAGGAGGTTCTTATGGAAAAGAGTTCTGCGAACAAGCGGATTGGCGCCGCATTCTTTCTGAATTTCTTTTTCTCTATTTTCGAACTAATTGGTGGTTTTTTTACTAATAGTATTTCTATTATTTCTGATGCTGTTCACGATTTTGGCGATGCTATTTCTATTGCTATTGCTTGGTTTCTGGAAAAGAAGTCTAACAAAAAGCCTGATAAAAACTATACATATGGTTATGCTAGGTTTTCTATCTTGGGTGCTTTGATTACCTCTCTAGTGCTTTTGATTGGCTCATCTGTAGTCATTTTGAATGCAATTCCGAGAATCATTACTCCTCAAATGGTTAATTATAATGGCATGCTGATTTTTGCCATTGTTGGTCTTGTCGTAAATGGTCTTGGCGCTTTTCTTACCTCGCATGGTGAACATCTGAATGAAAAAGCAGTAAGTCTGCATTTGCTCGAGGATGTCCTTGGTTGGGTAGCTGTGCTTATTACTAGCATTGCTATGAAGATTTTCAATATTCCCATCTTGGATCCTATCTTGTCTATTGCAATTGCTATTTTCATCTTATATCATGCTGTAAAAAATCTTAAAGAAATCTTTTCTGTATTTTTGGAGAAATCGCCAAACGAGTGTGATTTTGATCATTTCAAAGAAGAATTGCTCGAAGAAAATGATACTATCTTAGATATTCACCATATTCATACCTGGACGATGTCCGGTACTGATGTATACGCAACAATGCATATTGTTGTTAAAGATGATGTTACTCAAGATGAAATTATTGAACTCAAGCATGAGATTAAACACGAAGCTGTACATCATGGAATTTCCCATATCACGCTTGAATTTGAATATGAAAAAGAAAAATGTGATGATGTCGAATGTAATCCTATTATCGAAACTCATTCCCATCATCATCACCACCATCATTAACAAAAAACGAGTCGCTAAACAGCGACTCGTTTTATTTATTCAACAATTTCAGATAACCTTCCTATATTTTTATCCGCACTTGCTATTATCATAACTTTATCGTTTTCTTCTATTGTTGTTTCTCCATGCGGTATAATAACTTTTTTATTTCTAATTATGAATGCAATTACGATGTCCTTTTTCAAATTAATTTCGCTTATTTTCTTGCCTAAAAACTCTAAATCATTTGTAGCTTCAAATTCAATTGCTTCAGCTTTGTTCTTTGCAAATCTATATAACGATTTAATATTTTCTACGTGCATTGAATTGTTTTCAATTCCTCTTATAAATCTGTGAATAGATCCAAGAATTATTAAGTGTGGTGATAACGTATTGTCTATTTGTACATTATGAAGCATTCTACTATAACTTAAAGAAACTATTTTTGTTATTAATTTTCTTACTTTGCAAGACCATGCAAACAATGTTACAACCAAGTTTGTTTCGTCCGCTCCTGTTATAGATATGCAACAATCAAAATCTTTTATTCCTTCTTCTATTAACATATCTGAATCAATACCATTTCCATGTATTACATTTACATTCGGAAACTTTTCTACTATTTCTATGCAACGTTCTTTATCAAATTCAATTAATTTTATTTTTAAATTCATTTCAGAAAGATTTTCTAATAGTTGTTCTCCAATTCCACCGCAACCAATAATAAGAATATTTTTTACTGGTTTATCAATAAGATTTAATTTATTTAAGAACTTATAAATTTCCGAATGCTTGCCTATTATACAGATTTCATCGCCAGCTTTTATCGTTACGTCTCCTCGAGGCACTACCAATTTTTCATCTCTTATAATACTAACTACTGTAACTTTTGCATTAAACTTTTCTTTGAATTCTACTAATTTTGTATCGGCTAGAATTGTATCTTCTTTAACCTTTATCTCAGCCATATCAACTTTTCCATTTGAGAAAATTCCAGTCTTCATATTAGAAGGATAACTAACTATTCTTGTAATTTCGTCCGCAGTATCTTGCTCCGCATTTATAACCATATCTATTCCCATTTTTTCGCCTAGATATTTTTCATCATCTTTATATTCTTTTGATGAAACTTTTACAATACTATGTTTAGTGCCTAAAGTTTTTGCAGTTATCGCACTCATAAGGTTTACTTCATCATTTGATGTAACAGAAATAATAATGTCTGCCATATTAGCTTTTGCCTGCATTAATATAGCTTTGCTTGCTCCGCTTCCAGCAACACCTAACGCATCATATTCATTTGTAAATTCTTCTACCTTATTTTTTTCTATATCAATTACTGTTACTTCATGGTTAGCTAATACTAATTCTTTCGCTAGTTCTATTCCAGTTTCTCCAAGCCCTACTACTATTAATCTCATATGCTTTCCTCGATTCTTTTTTCTCTTCTTTTCTCTATAAACCTATACATTTTCCCTGTCGATAGTCCTTGAACTATTGTGGTAAATAATATTGTAATCATTGTCATGCTAAATAATATTTCATACGTCTCTATCGGCAAAACTTCTTTAAGTGTCATTATAAAAGCAAGTGATGTTCCACCTCTTAAACCTGTCCAAGTTAATATTAAAACAAACTCTTTTAAATTATATCTTCCTGGAATATTAGTTTTACCAACAAATAATGTAGCTACACTAACTCCAATAAATCTCGCTATAAGATTTATTAATATTGCTATTGGAATTAATATCATAAGCTCTCTGCTAACATTTATCGACAAGGCCATTAAGCCTACTAACACAAATAACACACTATTTAACAACATCTCGACAATTTCCCAAAAATCATCATACATTTCTTTCGAATCAACTACTTCTAACCATCTAGAAATTTTTCTTCTATTATATGCAAAATACATTCCTGCAACTACGCAAGCAATAACTCCAGAAAATTCAAAATGCTCACATATAACATATGAAGTCGAAACAGTAAGTAAACTTATTAATATATGTAGAACTGGATTATTTGACATTTTTAATAATTTAAATAATATCCATGATACAACCAAACCAACTACAATTGCTCCAAATATTTCTTTAAATAATAATATTAAAAGATTATGTTTTGTTGCATTTGTAACCATTCCTTTAGCAAAAATAAACATTGCTACGCAAATGCCATCCGAAAATAATGTTTCGCCCTCTATTACAGTTGTTATCCCTTTTGAAGCTCCATTTTTATTTAAAACTTCACAAGCGGGAATTGAATCAGCAAGTGAAATTAAACTTCCAAGCAATGTACATACCCAAAAATTCAAATTCAAATTTAATAGAATCGAAATCAAATAAAATAACCCACCATATGCAAACGCATTCACAATCGTCGAAACAATAGCAATACTTCCTATTGGTATTATATTTTTCATAAATTTATTTAAATGAGTCTTGCTTGCCGCCGCAAAAAATATAAATCCTAAAATACATTCTAAAATAAAATTATCAAATTTAAAATTTTTAAATAAATTTATTACAAAAATGTTTAAATTCAACACTCCATATTTACCACAAATAATAAGTATTGCGCTAATTACAAACGAAACTATCATAAGCGCAATTTCATTTGGTATATGCGTTTTCTTTTCATTTATAATTGATGATATAACAATTATTCCTGTTAAAAAAGCAAATCCAACAAGTAAATTTTCCATAAACTCGTCCTCTCTCACAGTATTTTAATACCCTATATAAATATTAAACAACACCGTCCTTTTTTTGTCAATCTTTGCAAATGTAGCTATTGAAACAACAACGTCGCTTTGATATAATTTTGGTATGGAAACAATAGAAAGATATAATCATTTAAATAAATATTTGATAAACAAATTTGGAGAACGCACTTTAAAAATATGTATTGACGGTGGTTTTTCATGTCCAAACAGAGATGGTACTTGTGGTATAGGTGGATGCATTTTTTGTGGCGAAAAAGGTTCGGGTGAACACTTAAATTCAGCCAACTCAATAACTACACAAGTTAAAAATCATCTTAATAGTTATAGAGGTGAAAGAGCAAATAAATTTATTGCTTATTTTCAAAACTTTTCTAATACCTATGATACTATTGAAAATTTAAAAGCAAAATATGACGCCGCACTAATTGATAATAGAATTGTTGGATTAGCTATAGCGACCAGACCAGATTGTATAAATGAAGATGTTGTAAAGCTTCTAAAAAGCTATACTGATAAATATTACGTTTGGGTTGAACTAGGTCTTCAAACTTCAAATGAAAATACTGCCAAAATAATAAATCGTGGCTATACAAATGAAGTGTTTACTAGTGCAGTAAAACTACTGAACAAAAATAATATCGATGTTGTTACTCATATAATGGTTGGACTTCCAAACGAAACAACTGACGATTTAGAAAACACAGTAAAGTTTATTAATACTCACAATATTCAAGGATTAAAAATTCATTCAACATATGTTATAGAAAACACTAAACTTGCTGAAATGTATTATAATGGATTATATGAAACTATAACTTTAGAATACTATTTAGAAAGTCTTCTTTATGTTATAACACATATAAAGAAAGATGTTGTTATTCATAGAATTTCAGGTGATGCACCTAAAGATATTCTTGTTGCTCCAAATTGGAACACGCATAAAAAGTTAATCCTTAATGGATTAGATAAATTATTAAAAGAAAAAAATTTACACCAAGGATATTATTATAATTAGAAAGGGATGTTAAATATGATATTTTGGCTAATAGTTTTAGCTTTAGTTTTTATTAGATTTACACCATTTGGTACTGCGGTTATTGTAGACAGAAAAACTCATTATTGCAAAACAAAACCTCGTGGAGGATTCTATTTCTTTAATCCTTTTACAGATAAAATTACAACTTATATTTCTACTACACCATATACAAAATATTATTCAGATATTTTTGAAACAAACGACACAAAATATTTAAAAGTCAATTTTGCAGTTACATATCACGCAGAAAGTGTTGATGCTGTATTATTACATCTAAAAAATGATAAAAGAAGTATTGATGATATTATAAAATGTGCTGTTGATTCTACACTATCTAGCTTTGATCAAAAGTATATTTATAAAAATCATGTCGATATTACTCAAGAAATAAAAAATAGAATGGCTCTAGCCTGTATTCCTTTTGGCTTTATAATAGATTCTTTTAATATAACACAATTTATGCCTATGCCTGATTCTTCAGCTAATCAAAAATTCAAACCTCATGTATGTAAAGATGATGGTCCAATACAATTTAGTCGTTAAAAACAAAAGACACTTCAACTGAAGTGTCTTTCTTATTATATTATATAATTTCTACTTTTTTGTTATTTACCAATTCAGCAAATCTTTCTCCATCCTCTTTATTACCTACGATTACTCCATAATGGGTTGGAACTACTACTTTAGCATCAATGTTATTTGCTAAATCTGCAGCTTCTTCAACAGTCATAGTATATGTTCCTCCAACAGGCAATAAAGCAATGTCGCATTTAACATTTCTAATTTCTGGTACATTGTCTGTATCACCAGCAATAAAATATTCTACTCCATCTAAATTTATTATAAAACCAACCCATCCATTTTCTTTAGGATGAAATTGTTTATTTTCATTATATGCGTAAGTAGTTTTAAAATTGATATCATCAATCTTGTATTCATTATTCGGCTCTACAACAATTACACTATTTACTAATTTTTCAGCATCTGATTTTGCATCTTTTGTAGTTATTATTATTGTATCATTCTTCATAACTTTAGTAATATCTTCTGGCGAAAAATGATCGTAATGCGAATGAGTACAAAAAATATAATCTGCATCATTGCATACATCTTCAATTTTGTATGGATCAATATAAATAATTTTACTTCCTTTAATTTTTATACTATTATGTTTAATAAATTCTATTTTTTCAGTCATTTTTCTCACCTTTACTTGTATAATATTTTTCAAAATCTTTTACAATTCCTTTGTTTTGACCAAACATTACTGAATAAATAAGATATCTATCCCAAAGTTTAACATCTTCCTTTTGTCTTTTATCTAACAAAGAAAAATCTTTTAAAAAGTTTTTTAAACCCTCTATGTTTTCATTAATTTTTTCCGCCTTTTCAGTTCTGTATTCATTTTTAGCGTAAAATGTTTGAACATACGCTACAATACAATATGTTAGCACAGCTATTGGATACATTAATGCAATCTCAAGCGCTATTATTGCTGGAATTCCAAAAATAATTGAAAATATATTTTCAAGAATATCTCTATCAATATCAAATAACCATCCTATTCCTTCAAATGTCCAAGAAATTCCTACCAACACTGCAAACATTCCTAATAATACCAACGTTCCGCGTATCAAACCTTTTAATATACCTCTTCTTCTAAGTTTTTTTTCACATGTTAAGCCTTTTTCTCTAGCCTCATTTTTAACTATTGGGTTTAGAGTTTCAATTAACTTAGATACATTTAATGATTTTGATTTAATTGCTTCTAAAACACATTTTTCACTTGCATCCAATAAATTCTTATCCTCAGAAATAACACTTATTTTAGTATCAGAAATTGTAATTCTTTTCTTTTTTTCTAAATTTAATATAGCTGCTATTACATCCTTTTCGCCTATTTCAAAATTATCAATGTAACCTAACATTATTGGAGAATAATTTTCTAAAAATTCTCTATAGTATTCTTTTTTATTTTTTAAATCACTATAACTCAATTTATCTATTTCTTGTCTAAATTTTGCCATTCTATATCCCAAAATGATTCCTATAATAGGTAGCATTGGTAGCATAACAAAAAGTATGCTTCCGAAAAACATCATTATAAAATAGTCAAATCCCAACTCTTCAACAAAAAAATCGTTATCTGGACTAGAGTTAATTATTAGTGACAGTAAAACTAAAAGAACTACTATAATACCTAAAAAGCAGAATAAAATTTTCTTTCTTTTCTTTATAATTTTCCAAAAATATTTAAAAAACTTTTTTAGCCCTATCATATTTTCACGCCTCCCTATATAAAATTATATATTTCTACCAATTATTTTTCAACGATAAATTTATGTCCGCCACAAAGTGTTCGCTGAGTGAATTTTTCTGTCGGACACAAAAGTTCGCTGGGCGGATGTTTGTGTCCGACGCAAAGTGTTCGCTGGGGGGATATTTGTGTCCGACGCAAAGTGATTACTGTTCACTATTAGTTGTTCGCTGTACTAGTTATGTTAGCTTGACAAGCTTTTTTTTATATGATAACTTTACTAATGTAATTTTAGGTTGATTATGAATTTCGGTATTTCCGAAAGGAGGACATATACATGGCTAAGAAGAAATCCAAGCTCGCTTGGCGCGAACGTGCCAAGCAGCTGTATGCTGAAGGTGTTGACGTAAATGCTATTCCTGATGTTGTGTATGAAGAGTATAAATCTGATAAGGTTTTTAAGGGAAAAACTAGTGCTAAAAATACTATTTCTCGTTTTTTGCGTGAAACCTATCCGCCTAAGCCTAAGACTTTTGAGGAACGGATTGAAGCTCAAAAAAGTTCTATTGTGACTCGTGAAGAAAAGAAGCGCGATAAGAAGCTTCTTACTAAAATTGCTGTAACTGATATGATCATTGATGCTACTCTTGATGCGCTCAAGGCTCGACCTCTCCGAGAGATTAAGCCTTTTGAAGTGAATTTGGATAGAACTTATTCTGAAGAGACTATTGTTCTTATGATTTCTGATATTCAGGCTGGCACCTACATCTCTAGCGAAGCTAGCGGTGGCCTTAATGAGTATAATTGGAGTATTCTTGAAAAGCAATTTGATCAGCTTTATATTGGTCTTGAAGAAATTGTTACTCGTCATAAGAGGGTTGCTCCTATTAAGAGTCTTCACGTTCATCTGATTGGTGATATCGTTGAAGGTTATGATATCTTCAAGGGTCAAACCCGTCAGATTGATACTGAGATTACTGAACAGGCAATCGGCGTTAAGGATTTGCTTTGTGACTTCTTGCAGAAAGCTCTTCATCTGTTCGATAAGATTCACGTTGTTGCCGTCCCCGGTAACCATGGTCGCATCGGCACTAAGGGCGAAAATCTTCACTATGTAAGCTGGGACTATATTGTGTATAAGTGGATGCAATCTGAGCTTAAAAACTTTGATAGCATTACTTGGCAGATTACTAAGTCTTGGTGGCAGATTGATACTATTTATGGTTATAACTTCTTGATGTTCCATGGTGACGATATCAAGTCTTGGCAGGGTATTCCCTACTATGGCATTGATCGCGCTGCTAAAAACTATCATGAACTCCTCGAACTTTTGGGTCTTAAATATAATTATTTGGAAATTGGTCATTTCCACGTCCCGTCTGAACTTTCTGGCGTGACTACGGAAAAGTTTATTAATGGTTGTTGGCCCGGCGGTAGTCTCTACTCCATGAAGGGCCTGGTTACTGCAAATTATCCTGTTCAGAAGTTGTTTGCGGTGCATCCTACCCAGGGTGTCACTTACCGCTATCCCATTAAGCTTACTCTTCCTAAGAAAAGGAAATAAAAAATAAGACGCCGATTCATCGGCGTCTTTATTTTTAATCTGTATATCCTCTATAGATTACAAAAAGATCTTCTATTTCATCTATTGCAATTCTGTCTCCAGCTTTCACTTCTATTTTTCTAGGTTCTATAATATTGCTTGTTATAAACTTCCAATCGCCTGATGATTTTGAAACTTTTGCAAATACTACTATATATTTATCAAACAAATATGTTTTACCTTCAATGTCAAAAGCATTTTTATTAATATTAATTGTGTCACCATTTGAAAGATATATAATATCATCTTCAAAGCGTTCTACAATATAATCTCTCTTATCTCCTAACAATTTTGCATTATATCTTTCTTCTACTTCTAGCTTATCATCTTTTGTAGTATATGATATTAAATCACCTGGTTCACAATTTATATTTCCTGTTACGATATATTCTGAAATAACGTTGTTAAATGGGCTCAATTTTACCTTTAACACCATTTTATTCGTTGTTTCTTTACTTTCATCTTCTTCCGTATTCTTATCATCCTTCTTGCCTTCTCGTTCTTGATATATATCTAAAACTCTTGCATATTTATAATCATATTTATTTAGTTCTTTTTCTACAAAAATTGCAACTGCAACGTTCGAATCATCATATAACACGTGCACAACGTTATCATCAAGATTTTCTAAAATATCTCTATCTTTTTCTACTACCAAATTATAATCTTTAATATTTTTATCTGAATTTATTACATATTCTTTTTCTATTATATATATTACTGTGTTTTCATCTATTTCATATTCATCTAGCTTTAAGTCTTCATATTTTTTATTCTCAATATCCATATCTAGCGTTCCGCCAGGTATTTTTAAATTATCGACAAATATATCAATAAATTCAATTTCCGAACCAGAAGATTCAAAATGTATTAATGTCCCTGCATCGATTTTTTTATCAAAAATAGTTTTATCGACTGTAAATGTCTTAATTCCATTACTTGTTGAAATCTCCAATTCAGTAGTTTCTTCTTCACCTTCGTTTTTATACGCATCCAAAATTATTCCAAATCTTATCGCCTGACTTGCATTATCATAATTTCGCTCTAAATTTATTTGCATTACTTCTTTAGAATAACTTGTAACTAATTCTATATCCCTACCAACGAACTCTTGAAGCGCTTTTACAGTAACTCTCTTAGTTGTTTCACTTCCATATAGTTTATATGTAACACTACTGTCACATACATAAAGTTGACCATCTACTGTTAAAAATATTTTCGAGTCTTTTGATTTTACTGATTCCAGTTCGCCTCTTACTGTTTTGTCGTTATAAACATACATTCCATTTCTTATGCTAGAAAGCACTCCACCTTCTTTTACATCTGACCAACTTAACGACTCGCCATTTGCATTAAGTAATACTTTATCTGTAAATAGCATATTTTTCTCATTTATTAATACATATTCTTTTCCATCAACGTCATGTTCCTTGCCATCTTCGCCAATTTCCTTATGCTTTTCTCTTTGTATTTTTGCTTCTTTTACTAAAATATTTAAGTTTGAACCTAAATATGCAACTCTGTCTATTTTATCTTCTTCGTCAAAATAAATATATGCATAATTTTTACTTTTTCCTAATACATACGAACCATTCTTTGGATTGAATTTATAAATTTCTTCTAGCTCTTTTGTTGTACCTTCATCAAATCTCTCATCATATATAAAGTTTAATCCTATAGCTAGTTTGGTTTCTATATTATATATTCCCGAAAGTTTAGCACCTATACGCTTTAGTGGTATAGGATTTGGAACTTGCACATCATCAATCTCTTTTGTAGAAATATAATATTCAACAATTTCTTCTTCCTCAACTATATCTTTATAAACAGAAATACCTTCTAATATATCATCATCGATAATCGCATAGTCTGGATAATATCTTGTAATAACTTTTTTAGGCACAGTCTCTTTTATAAGACCAACATGTGTCTTGTCTTTTATTGTCATATAGCTTTCAGCGTTTAACATATTCCAAATCATTATAGCTATATTTCCACGAGTAGCTTCATCACTATTTTTAAAGTATCCTACATTTTTAGCTAATCTAATTTCATTCATTTTTTTGATATATGGTGCATCCCATTTTTCGCCTGGTTTAGCTTGAAGATCTGTATACCCCAGCGCTCTAACTATCATAGTTACTGCTTCAGAATAAGTGACTTTATCATTTGGTCTAAATGTACCATCCGAATAACCATTTATCATTTTCATGTCTGCCGCAACATTTACATATCCATAATACCAATCTGATGCTTTTACATCTTTAAAATTATTAATCCCTAAAGACATTTTGACACTTGCATCATCTAGTCGATATACTCTTAATATTAATTTTGCCATCTCTGCTCTTGTAACCGGTCTATTTGTAGAAAATACATTTTTCGAAGTACCATCTGCAATTCCAAGTGTATATAAAATTTCTGTAGGACTTTCATATTTCGTTCCAATTGTATCATGGAATTGAGCCGCAAAAGTTACAGAACACATTCCTAAAATAATCACTATTATTAATATCAAAGATATATAAATTTTTTTCATTTGTATTCCTCCTATTTTCTATAAATATATTATATATTATTGAAAAATAGTGTCAATTAAAAATAGTCATTACTTTTTTATATTCTTTATAAATTATCTATAAAAAAATAGAGTGCCTATATAAGCACTCTATTTTTATTTAGTTTTTATAACTTAAACTATTTTTTAGTCGTTTCCTTCTTCTTCACCAGCGTCTTCTTCGTTTCCTTCTTCTTCAACAACGTCTTCTTCGATTTCTTCCATTCCTCTTATTACGTATACAACCATAGCATCTTCATTTGAATCAACTTTAATTCTATCAGCTTCTTCAAGTTCAAGTTCATCAAGAGCTACTACTTCATAATCTGTTACATCATATTGAGTTTCTGCAGCATCTTCATCAGCAGATTCACTAACGTTTACAACTACCATTGTATAGTCATCTACATCAGCTGTAGCTTCCATTTCTTCTATTAATGCTTCAATACCAGCTTTGCTTAATCTGAATGTACCATCTGGGTTAGTAATTGTTACTAAATCACCATGTTTGCTATCAGCTTCTACATTCTTAACATATGCATGATTTTCTTGAGCAAAGTCTAATTCTGCAGCTGTTAATTTAGAAAGAACTGTGATTTCTAATTCACCATCATCATTTTCTTCTGTTTGGAATGCTACAAATTTAACTTCTGATGATTTAAGTTGTTCTTTAGAAAGGTAAGTTAATTCTTCACCATTAACTTTAAGTTCAGCTTCATATGCATCTTTATCTAAATCATTTACTCCTGAACCTTCAAGAACTACACCAAATTCCATATCAGAAGCA
Organism: Clostridia bacterium; assembly: GCA_017521465.1. Taxonomy (GTDB): domain Bacteria; phylum Bacillota; class Clostridia; order TANB77; family UBA1234; genus RGIG6291. The sequence goes on from JAFXCN010000005.1 coordinate 33,410, forward strand.
ACTTTATCATCAAGAATCATTACATATCTAATTGCTTTTAGATTGTTAGCATTAGCTTGTTCTTCTAAATCGAATACAACATATACTATATCATCTGAACCACCATTTAATGAAGCAAGTTCATCAGAACCAGCGATAAATTCACATGTAAATGTAGTTGTTTTTGAACCTTTAGCTTTATCAGCTAATAATTTTATTACAACGATTTCGTCAGTAACATATCCTTTACCTTCTGTACCACTAATTGAACCTAATTTTTCATCATATTTAGCTGCATTTAATTCAGCAACTTCATATTTTGGAAGATCTTCAGCATCTTCAGAATCATATGTTCCAAATGTATCTGTTTCTTCTATATCAACAAGATATTTGTCAAATTTTTCATCATCATCTGTATCTTCTTTAATAGCAACCATTGCGAAATCTACGATTTCATCATCTTTGTTTAATTCTACAAAGAATACACAGTTTTTGATTACTGTTCTTAATGTATCTAATTGATATAATAATTCAATTGCTTTAGCATTATCTTCATCAATGTTTAAGCTATATGTGTTTTCGCCTTCTTCATTTTCTAATGTTAAAGAATCATCGCTACGATCATATTTTACTACTTTATAGAATCCGAAAGTAGTGTCTTCTTCTTCATCTAAATTACCAAATTCGATTCTTACTACAAATCCGAAAGCATCTGTAACTAATCTAACTTCTTCGTTCTTGAAGTCTTTGTATAATTTTGCAGCTTTTGCACCTGCAAATTCCATAGATTTAGAATCTTCATCTTCTGGATCTACAATACATGTAGCTTTACCATCTAATACATATTCTTCACCTTCAACTGTGATAACATCATCAGCTGCAACGTATTTTGTTAATTTACCTTCAGCTTCACCTGATTCGATAATGTAAAATACTAAAGAATCTTCTTCAGTAGCATTATCTTCTTCAACTACTGTAACTATTGTTAAAACGTCTCCAACTTCAACGTCTGATATTCTTCCTCTTTCACCATCTACGATTACTACTCTATCTTCATTATCATCATCATAATAACGATTTGTTTTGTTTACTATAACATAATCGTCACCAGTTTTAACTTCTTCTACATATACGCTTTCAACGTTATATTCAGATTGATTTAATATTGTTTTTCTACCTTTTACTCTTAAGTAAGCGTATTCGCCTTCAATACCACTATAATCTTCTGATAAAACGTAATTAGAACCTTCAACTAATTTGTCATCTCCTGTTGGAACCATTGTTAAAATTTCTTCTTCATCAACGTTTACTAAAACTTCAACTCTTGTATTTTCAACGAATTCATAGAAATCATTTCCAGCATATGTGTACCAACCTAATGAATCTAATTCATCACCTTCATCTTTTCCGTCAACGTCTCTTAATTCAACTTCAACTATTCCGTCTTCATCTCCGCTATCAATATTAAATGTTCCAAAGTATACTTCAGCATATGAATAGTCAGGGAATTTAACGTTTAACATGATTTTAGAAGCTTCAGATGTCATACCTGTTCCTTGGTTTTCAGATGTGATTTTCCACATTGGAGTTCTTAACATATTCCATAATAGAATAGCGATATCTCCTCTGATAGCACCGTCTGAAGAGTTTTTGTATTCAACATCATCAGTTAATTCTAATTCTCTAGCTTTTAATATAGCGTTTGTTGGCCATGTTCCTTCTTCTTCCATAACGTTACCATAACCTAAAGCTCTTAACATCATTGTTAATGCTTCAGCATATGTAACAGTTTTTTCTGGTTTGAAGTCACCTGTTGGATATCCTTTGATAACACCAGCAGCAGCTGCTGTGTTAACATATCCTCTTGCCCATGCGAAAGCTTCACCATCTTTTAAAGCAACATCTGTAAAGATGTTATCTCCTTGTGCTCTTTCAGCATCTTCTTCTAATCCCATGCAGATAACAATTAATTTTGCTAATTCTGCTCTGTTTACTTCTTTTTCTGGTCTGTATGTTCCATCTGGGTATCCAGATACAACATCTAGCTCTATTAATGCTTCAACAGCAGCTTCGTACTTTGATCCAGCAATATCTTCAAGATTTACTGCTGCAAATGATGTTGCACAAAGTCCAAGAACCATTGAAAGAGCTAGTACTAATGATACTATTCTTTTCATTAGATAATCCTCCTTTAAATTTTTGTTTGTTTTTTCGAAAGGAAAGTAATTTGAATGTAATTAGGTTATTCCTTCCCTCTCATTTCTGCTCTCTAAATAACCTAACCTTGCAAACCACATAGATTATGGTACAAATTACCATTTCTTTGCAACTTGCAAGCTCATTATATCGATACCATAAAATAAGTCAATTTATTTAATAAAACGTTTACTCAATTTACAAATTGTTTACATTTTGCTTACGGAAGTAGGGATTTTGTAACAATTTTGTAATAAAAACCCTGCTTCCGCAGGGTTTTTATTACAAAATTGTAGTGAATAACTAATAGTGAATGGCGAATAGTAAATTTCAAATTGACATTCTTTAAAAATTTGTATAAAATAAATATAGAAAATGACAATTCCACAAACGTGGTTTTGCCGAGAATATATGAAAACTCACATCTACTCGTCAAAGTACAGATGTGAGCTTTTTTATTTATGTAATTGCTTATTAACCCAGTTCTTATTAATATATCTAACTTTTGTTCGTATCGAAGTTTCCGAAGGAAACATTTTCGCAGACGGAAGAAGGCGAAATGCCACCCGCGTAGCGGCCGTCTGCGGAAGCGAACTGCGTTACAGCCATTTGGAATGATAATCAAACTTACGGTTAGCACTTACCGTCCGTAATCATTTTTACGTCGGACACACTCTGTTCACCCTTCGGGTGTACATTCTGTGTCGGACGAAAAATGATTACTCGTATTGGCTGGAATAAAATAAAAGAAGGGACTGCTAAAGCTTCGCCTTGCAGTCCCTTCTTTTATTTTATCCCTGTTATATTCCCAATTATATTCGACTTGTATGTATAGTTGTTTTTATTTTTTTCTTCGTTTGCTTTTTCGGCAATTTCTACTAATTTATCTATTAGTTTTGAGTATGGCATGTCGTTGTATTGCCACAAGTAGAATGAGAATGAACCTGGTATTGTGTTTATTTCATTTATATATACTTTATTATCATCCTTATTTATAATGTAGTCTATTCTTGCAACACCTTTTGAATGTAAGCATTTGAATGCTTTTTTTGTTAGGTCTTGTATTTCTTTTGTTATTTCGTCTGGAAGTTCTGCCGGTATTCTTCTATCCATATTGGCCATTCCGCCTTGCTTTGATCCAACTAATTTGCTACCAGTAGCATTTTTTGAGTTTTTTGCACCTCTCATATATTTTTCATCAAATGTTAAAAATTCTTCCCAGCTAACTGGTTCTTCGCATACGGAAGCTTCAACTTCGTCGCCTATTCCAAGCGCAGAGCAATTGATTTCTCTTAAATTTTCTACGCCTTTTTCAACAATTACTCTTTGGTCATAATTAACTGCAACTTCTATTGCATTTATTAAGCCTTCTCTATCTTTTGCTTTGCTTATTCCTATACTTGAACCTAAGTTTGATGGTTTTACAAACATTGGGTATGTTAATTTTTCTTCTATATTATTTAAAACTGCTTCTCTATCAGCGTTCCATTCGTCTCTAATAAAATATGTATAAGGAAGCACTGGAAGTTCATGTGCTTCATAAACTTTTTTCATTAATATTTTGTCCATACCAATACTTGCGCCTAAAACTCCTGATGATGTATATGGAATATTTGCAAGTTCTAATAAGCCTTGAAGGGTACCATCTTCACCATTCATTCCATGCATTGCAGGAATAACTACATCTAATGGTATAAACTCATTTTTTGAAAACATTCCGCTTCCCAAAATCAACATTCCTTTTTTGTTTGGAGGAATAATTGCTTTTTTTAGTGATTTTTCATGTTTTTCAAATTCTCTATATATATTAGCATTTAATAATTCTTTTCCTGTATACCATTCTCCGTCCGAATGTATATATATAGGATATATTTCATATTTAGATTTATCTACATTTTCTATTAATTGCAAACCTGTAACTACTGAAACGTCATGTTCACAAGTAACACCACCAAAAATAACGCCTAACTTTTTCAATATTATTACCTCCTTATTTATTCGTTATAATTATCTGGTAAATCATTTTCAAATAATATCACATCGCCTGCTCTTGTCAAGCTTCCTAATTTTTTAGTTGCTTCTTCTAATGTTGGAACAACAAAAATATTCATTTGATCAAATTTAGTTTCTTTTATTCCTTCAGCAATAGGTTCTGTTCTTTTTGTTCCAACCAATATTGCTATATCCATACTATTTCCTATTTGTTTACCAAATTCTTTGTTTAAAATTTCTTCTTCAGCTCCAAGTTCAACCATACCTGGTGTAATTATTATTTTTCTACCTTCAAATTTCTTTACAATATCTAACGCCATTTTACTTCCAACAGGATTTGAATTAAATGCATCATCAATTACTGTTGTTCCATTATTTGTCGGAAGTATTTGAAGCCTATGTTCGATCGGCTCTATTTTGCTAACTCCAGCTTTTATCTCTTCATTTGTTAATTCAAGCGCTACCGCAATTGCTATACAACCTAATATATTTTGAACATTGTGTTCACCAAGAAGCTTTGTTGTACATTCGAATTCACCATTTTTTGTTACAACTTTGAATGTACTTCCTGCAGGACTAACTTTTATATCTTTTGCGTAAACATCTGAACCACGGTCGCTCAAACTATATAAATATTTTTCTCTTTGTTCTTCTTTATATATGTTGAAGCAATGTTCATTATCTTTTGGAAGAATCGCAATTCCTTTTTCACTTAAACCATCTATCAATTCTTTTTTAGTCTTTACAACATTTTCAATTTTCTTAAATGTTTCTAAGTGTTGTGGGCCAATTGAAGTTATGATTCCTATATCTGGATGTACAAATTCGCAAATTTCTTTTATGTCATTTATCTTTCTTGCCCCCATCTCAGAAATAAAGACTTGATGCTCTGGTTTTAATTGTTCCCTTATTACTCTAACATTTCCCATTGTTGTGTTATAACTATTTGGTGTTGCTAAAACATTATATTTTTCACTTAATATTTTTTCTAATATAAATTTCGTACTTGTTTTTCCATAACTTCCTGTTATTCCAATTTTAATTAAATCTTTATATTCTTTTTTCTTTAAAATTCTTCTTGCTTTATTTATATAACGTTCGTTAATCCATTCTTCTGTTGGATGAATAAATCCATTTGCAAGTATCATATTAAGCGGAATTGTAAATATAAAGAAAGAATACATGATAATAATTCTCTTTAAATATTCAATATAATTAGTTTCATAAATGGTACTATTTAACCCTATGCCCATAAACTCACTAAATGCCGTTTCTAAAATTATCATTATAAAAAAGTTAGATAAATATAATCTCTTCGCGCGAGCCGTATATTTTAATGGCTTCTTTGCTGTCGCTCTTTCTTTTTTATCTTTCGAAAGTATAATTGTGTTTGCTACAAAAAATGTAATTGTAATTAATGAAAATTGTATAATCAATGCTGTATAACCTAATTGCATGCTTAGATTTTTTAAAATTAGCAAAGTAAAGGTTGTAAGGAAAAACATTCCTATAACAGATAAAAATTGTATTCCTGTATTTTTAAAAGCCTTTTTAGGATTTTTTGTAATCCATCTAAAAAAACCATCTACTTGATAGCTTTCAAGTTGCATAATATGTAGCATTTTAGGCACATTCATAAGATATATTACCCAGCAAAAAAAATATATTAACACTATCATCTATTTACCTCCTAAAAAAACTTCAGCTATTTTTAAATATTGTGCTGTATTATCTAAATAAGAAAAATGTCCTGCTCCTTTTAATGTTACTAGGCCACTGTCTTTAATTTTTTTCTCCATTATTTTAGCCATGTATAGCGGAGTATCTTTATCTTCTTCTCCCCAAATCAATAACGTAGGTCTAGTTATTTTATCAAGACTATTTGTTAAATCTAAATTTATTACATTTTTAAATGTTTCACGCATTATATTCGAATCTAATTTTGAGTAATCACTTGATGAATATTTTTTTCTAAGTTTATCAACTTTTTCTTCAAATTTTTCTTTACTTGTAAACATTTTCAACAAGCATTTTGACAATTTAAACGAAAACACTTTTAATCTATTTTTCAAATTTCTTTTTGGTTTTATACCTGCTGCATCTGTAAGAATAATTTTATCAAATAATTTTTCATATCTTGATGCTAGATAAATAATTACTCTTCCGCCAAATGAATGTCCAATAACGTCTGCGCCTTCAATATGTAGCTCTTGCATAAAGCTATGTACCATTTCAGCATATTCTGGAACTCCCCAAATTTCTGTTAAGGTATCACTTTTTCCGCCTTGTCCAGGAAAATCAAGAACAATTACTTTTCTAGTTTTACTAAAAAATTGATAAATTGGCGCCATTGCTTCTATACATGCCATCCATCCATGAAGAAGTAATAATGGCTTCCCTTCACCAAAAATTTGATAGTTAATTTTTATGTCTTTATATCTAAAATCCATACGGACCTCCACGTTTCATTATATGTATCTATTGTATCGTTTGTGCAGGGAAAATGCAAGAGCATCATATTTCCGTGAGGCTCAAAGCTTCCGAAGGAAGCATTTTTGCAGACGGAAGAAGGCGAATTGCCACCCGCGTAGCGGCCGTCTGCAAAAACGAACTGCGTTACACTCGTTTGGAATGATACTCACACTCTCGGTGCACGAAGAAAATAAAAAAGATGGCAATGCCATCTTTTCTTATTCGTTACGTAGTGCTTCTATTGGATTCAATTTCGCCGCTTTATATGCTGGGAATAATCCGAATGTTATTCCTATTGTTAATGATATACTAAACGCTGCAATTGTCCATGGCAATGAATATACCGGCTGAATTAACCCTATATTACCAATAATATATTTTATCGCTAACAATCCTAAAATTATACCAATTATTCCACCGATACCTGTTAATAGCAAGCTTTCTATTAAAAATTGAATCATTATATCTCTTCTTTTCGCACCTATTGCTTTTCTTATACCAATTTCTCTCGTTCTTTCTGATACTGATACAAGCATAATATTCATAATCCCAATTCCACCAACTACAAGTGAAATTGTCGCTATGCTTCCTAAGATAAGCATCATTATTCCACTAATATCTCCCATTACAGAAAGCATTGCTTCTTGTGTTATTACTACATATTGATCATTATCTCTGTATATATCAAACAAAAAATCTTTTACTTTTTGAGTTGCAATATCTATCACATCGCCATCTCTTGCCTCAGCCAAAAACATTGTAACATTTGTTATTTTTAATGTCCTTTGTGCAACGCTTATTGGAAGCATTACCATATCATCATTAGTACCTTCCATTCCATTTGCAACTGATTCAACGCATCCTATTACTAAAAATTTTGTTCCATTTATTTTTATATATTTTCCTACAGGATCTTCATCATCATATAATTTATTTTTTATTGTTGCACCAACTACTGCAACTTTATCATTCTTTTCAATATCAAGCGCAGAAATGAATCTTCCGGATTCAAGTTTCATACCTTCCATTTCTAGATAATTTTCATCGGTACCAAATATTCTTGTGCTTTTTGTATTGGTTTCATATTTTACATTTGACTGCTTTAAAATATATGGTGAAATTTTAGTTATATATTGAGAACTTTGTTCTAAACTTTCTAAATCTTTTAATGTAAGTTGCTTGCTTTCAGATGTCGAAAGTATCATACAAGTTATTAAGTTTGATCCCATACCTTCAATTCTATTTGTAACGGTCTGCATACTTCCTTGCGCAAAGCCAACAGCTACAATTACTGCCATAACACCAATTATTACTCCTAGCATTGTTAGCGCAGACCTTGTTTTGTTTCCCCATATACTTTTTATTGCCATTTTATATGCAAATAAAAAATTCATATTTGAATCTCCTTACTATGATTCTTCATAAAGTTTTCCATCTTGTATTCGTACAATTCTTTTTGCCTGTGCTGCAACATCCGAATCATGCGTTATCAAAATAATTGTATTTCCTTGAGCATGTAAATCTTTAAAAATGTCCATTACTTCTTTGCCAACTTTTGAATCTAAATTTCCTGTCGGCTCATCTCCTAATATAATTGGTGGATTTGTAACTAACGCTCTAGCAATAGCAACTCTTTGTTGTTGTCCACCAGAAAGTTCAGTTGGTTTATGATTTATTCTTTCTCCAAGCCCAACTTTTTCTAAAGCTTCTTTCGCAAGCTTTCGTCTTTCTGCGGCAGGAACATTTTTATATATTAACGGTAATTCAACATTTTCAATTGCACTTAGTTTTGGAAGCAAGTTGAATCCTTGGAAAACAAAACCAATCATATTATTTCTAATCTCAGCAAGTTCGTCATCTGTTTTTCCCGCTACTAATTTACCATCTAATGTATACGTTCCTTTTGACGGAACATCTAAACAACCAAGAATATTCATAAGTGTAGATTTACCAGAACCAGACGGGCCGATTATTGAAACAAACTCATGTCTATCAATATGAAGCGAAACGTCGTTTAATGCAAACACTTCATTTTCACCAAGTTTATATATTTTATAAATATTTTTTAAATCTATCATTAGAATCCTCCAATGTTATCTATTATTGCAATAACAATTCAAGACCACTTCTTTGATCTGGAATTACAACTTCATCACCTTCATTTAGGCCACTAATTATCTCGGCATATCCGGAATTACTAATTCCAGTTGTAATTTCTACTTTTTCTGCTACCTCACCTTTAATAACTTCTACAAAAGCTTTTCCGTTTTCTTTTTGAATTGCTTCTACTGGTATCATTAATGCATCATTTCTTTCAGCTAAAATTATTTCTGCACTGGCATTCATAGAAATTCTTAATCTATCCACTGCTGGTATTGCAATAGTTATATAATAATCAGTAACACCACCAATCGTAATACCTTCTAATGGAATTTTCGAAATTCTACCAGCAATTGGGTTTTCTTCAGTTTCTGGAATCGCATCAACTGTAACCAAAACTTTATTATCCATAGAAATTTTACTTATATCTAATTCATCAACCGGTATTTGAAATTCAAATTCATTGGTATTAGAAACAGTAGTAAGCAATGTGCCTGCAGCAACTAAGTCACCAACTTTAATTGTTTGTGCAGTTATTGTTCCACTAATTGGAGCAGTAATTGTATAATCATCCAATTTGTCTTTCGCATATTTTAATTGGTCATAGGCATTTTGAAGACTTACATTAGTAGTTTGTAAACTAGCAAGAATATCTTCATTTCTTAGTTCTGCAATCATGTCACCCGCATTTACGTATTGACCTTCTTTTACATATAATTTAGAAATTTCTCCGCTTGCATTAGCCAAGACTTGCGAAGCAATTTTTCTTTTGAAATTTCCTGTTTCTGATGAAGTAATCTTTCCACCATCATTTGCAATTATAGATGCCTTCGCCTTTAATCCATCAAGTGAATACTCAGCAGAATCTACTGTAATAGTAATATCAATCACGACACCACCAGAAGCTAAATTTGATTTACTTGTTCCCACATATGAAACATATCCATTCACATATGAATACGAATCTACTAAAAGTATCTCTGCTCTATTACCTATTGAAACCCTATCAGCTGCTGAAGCTAAAAATTTTAATGTTACTTCATATCTACTTGTAGAATCAATATCGCACACATGCATAAAATTTGTAACATACGCCCCTTCATCAACTATTAGATTTTTAACTGTTCCAGAAACAGGCGCTTTAATTTTCATATTTTCAACTTGACGATTTAAATTTTGTTTTGAAATCTCTGCTTGTTTTACAGAAGACTGTTGAGATTTTAGATTCATTTCATACGCTTCTGAATCAAGTTTAATTATTGCATCTCCCTCATTTACTGTGTCGCCTTCCTCGAAATAAATTTCTTCTACAGTAGATGAAACTTTAGCAATCTCTTTTCTCGACTCTACCGCTGTAATAGTCCCACTACCTGACAACGAAGAAACAATATTTCCTCGTTCAATAGTAGTTGTTCTATATGATATCTCTTTATTCCCACTTCCTAAAACAGCGCCAACAATAATCAAAACAATTAGAATAATTAATACGATTCTAACCCATTTTTTCTTAAAAAAATTCTTCATCGGCTCATATCCTTTCACTAAATAAAATCGCATAATATTATATCATTTACGTAACACAAGTCAAATATACTTCGGACTCCGTACTGTGCGCATCTCTTTTCCAGCACCTGCTTTGCAGACATATATGTCTCTTTTTTCGCACCTCATTCTCACCGTATTTTTGACTCTCATTGCAAATCACTGTAACGCAGTTCGTTTCATGTCTGCCACAAAACTTGTATTCAGTAAATATTTATGCCTGGCGGAAAGTGTACGCTGGGCGGACGTTTGTGTCCGACGCAAAGTGTACGCTGGGTGGACGTTTGTGTCCGACGTAAAATGTACGCTGGGTGGACGTTTGTGTCCGACGTAAAGTAATTGCTGGTGAAATTTTTGTGTCCGACAGAAAGCATGCAACCTCTTGCGTTTTTTGTCGAGTTGTGTTATATTATGTTTATCATATAGAGAGGGGTTTGATTATGAGTAAAAAAGAAAAAATTAAAGAAGCTTTAAATAAAGATGTTGATTTTAAAGCTGTTGGCGGTAAAACAAAAGGTTTTATTTCAGAATTTAAAGATTTTGCTACTAAAGGTAATTTAATTGATATGGCTATTGGTGTTGTTGTAGGTGGTGCTTTTGGTAAGATTACAACTTCTTTAGTTAATGACATTATTATGCCTCTAATTAGTTTAGCTACTGGTAAAATTGATTTTACAAATTTATTTGTTGTTTTAAGTGGTGATGAAACTTATACAACTCTTGCAGAAGCTCAAGAAGCTGGTGCAGTTACATTAAACTATGGTAATTTAATTACTGTAATTATTGATTTCTTATTAATTGCTTTATGTATTTTCATTGTTATGAAGAAAATACTTGCTCCTAAGAAGAAAGTTGAAGAAGCACCTGCTCCAGTTACAACTAAAGAATGTCCTTTCTGTAAAACAGAAATTCACATTGATGCAACAAGATGCCCACACTGTACTTCTGAATTAGAATAATAAAATTTAAAACCGTATGCAAATTGCATACGGTTTATTTTTATATTCTTTTACATCGCTTCTTTATATAATCTTATGAAGTCTTCTTTCGTTACTTCTCTTGGGTTTCCTGGCATACATGGATCTTCCATTGCTTTTTCAGCAAGCATTTCTATATCTTCTTCTTTACATCCTGTATCTTTTACTGTTTGCGTTATTCCTACACTCTTTGATAGTTCTGTAATCATCCATACGAATGTGTTTATAACATCTTGATCATTTAAGTTTACAGCATCTGGTCTTCCAATATTAACTAATATTTCTCTAAATCTATCTGCGCAAACTTCTCCATTAAATCTCATAACTGTTGGAAGTATTATTGCGTTTGCAAGTCCATGTGGCGTGTCATAAACTGCACCTAATTGGTGTGCCATTGAATGAACTATTCCAAGCCCTACATTTGAGAATCCCATTCCTGCAATGTATTGAGCTAAGCCCATCATTTCGATTGCTTCTTCATCTTTTTCGTTTACAGCAGCTGGCAAATATTTAAATATTAATTTGATTGCTTCCATGTGGAACATATCAGCCATTACATTGTGACCTTTTGTAATATATCCTTCAACTGCATGTGTTAATGCATCCATTCCTGTTGCAGCTGCAGTAGCCTTTGGAAGTGTAGACATTAATTCAGAATCTATGATTGCAAGTTGTGGTATATCATTTGGATCAACACATACCATTTTTATTTCTCTTTCTTCATCTGTTATTACATAGTTTATTGTAACTTCAGCAGCTGTTCCATGAGTTGTTGGAAGCGCGATTAATGGCATTCCTTTGTTTATTGTGTTTGATAAACCATTTAATGATTGTAATGTTCTATCAGGATTTGTCATTAATATTGAAACACCTTTTGCAGCATCAATGGCAGAACCACCACCAACAGCAACAATTACATCTGCTCCATATTCTTTACATTTTTCAACTCCACCCAATACATTTGCAATAGTTGGATTTGGTTTTACATCATCATATATTGTGTATTCGATATTAGCTTTTTCTAAAATATCTGTTACTTTTCCAACAACACCAACTTTTACCAAAGCATTGTCAGTAACTACTAATACTTTTTTAAATCCTCTCTTTTGTAATTCTTCTGGAAGCACTTCTCTTGAACCCTTCCCAAAATAAGATGTTTCGTTTAAAACAAATTTTGTAGCCATGTTAAAAATTCCTCCTTTGTATAATACTGGCACTAATCTTTGTGTGCCTCACAGCATCCGAAGGATGCTTTTTTCCAGGGCGAAAAAACGATTTCGCCCGCGCAGCGGCGCCCTGGGAAAACGAACTGCGTTACACCCATTTGCTATGTTACTCGCACTTTCGGTGTATGAAGTGTTTTCGAATCATTTTTCATCGGACATAGAATGATTTTCTACTCTGCCATTTCCCTCTTCTTCGCAGACACGTCACTTTCTAAATATTCGTCGTATGTCATTCTCTTATCTATTATTCCATTTGGTGTGATTTCTATTATTCTGTTTGCAACTGTTTGTACAAATTGATGGTCGTGTGATGTGAATAATATTACACCTTTGAAATTAATCAATGCATTGTTTAATGCTGTAATTGATTCTAGGTCTAAGTGGTTTGTTGGTTCATCTAAAATTAAAACGTTTGCACCTGATAACATCATTTTTGCAAACATGCATCTAACTTTTTCTCCACCTGATAAAACATTTACTTTCTTTAATGCTTCTTCACCACTAAATAACATTCTTCCTAAGAATCCTCTTACGAATGTTTCATCTTTTTCTTTTGAATATTGCATTAACCATTCAACTAGAGTCATATCTCTATTAAACTCACTTGAATTATCTTTTGGGAAGTATGCAACTGATGTTGTTATACCAAATTTATATTCTCCGTTTTCTTGTGCAGAATTATCAGTTAATATTTCAAACAATTCTGTTTTTGCAAGTCCCATTGGTCCAACGAATGCAATCTTATCATCTTTTTGTACATTTATTGAAACGTTGTTTAATAATTTCTTTCCTTCATCTGATGTCTTACTTATGTTTTCAATAAATAATATTTCTTTTCCCGGTTCTCTATCCATTTTGAAATCTATATATGGATATTTTCTATTTGAAGGTTTTATTTCATCTAACTCAATTTTTTCTAGCAATTTCTTACGAGATGTTGCTTGTTTAGATTTTGATGCGTTAGCACTAAATCTTCTAATGAATTCTTGTAATTCTTTAATCTTATCTTCTTTCTTTTTATTAGCATCTTTCATTTGTTTTAATGCTAATTGGCTTGATTCATACCAGAAATCATAGTTACCTGTATAAACTTGAATCTTACCAAAGTCAATATCGGCAATATGTGTACATACTGTATTTAAGAAGTGTCTATCGTGCGATACTACAATTACAGTATTTTCAAAATCTATTAAGAAATCTTCCAGCCATTCAATTGCCTCTATATCAAGATAGTTAGTAGGCTCGTCTAGTAATAGAACATCTGGATTTCCAAATAACGCAGATGCTAGTAAAACTTTTACTTTTTGAGTTTCTGTTAAATCTTTCATAAGTCTGTTATGATATTCTGTTTCAACTCCAAGACCATTTAACAATGTTCCCGCATCAGCTTCTGCATTCCATCCGTCCATTTCAGCAAATTTAGCTTCTAATTCTCCTGCTCTGACTCCATCTTCTTCGCTAAAATCTGGTTTCGCATATATTTCATCTTTTTCTTTCATTATTTGATATAACTCTGAATTTCCCATGATAACAACTTGAAGAGCTTCATATTCTTCAAATTCATGGTGATTTTGTTTCAACACTGAAAGTCTTTCACCTGGATTCATTGTAACTTCACCTTGTGATGGTTCAATTTCTCCAGATAAAATTTTTAAAAATGTTGTTTTTCCTGCACCATTTGCTCCAATTAATCCATAGCAGTTACCTGGTGTAAACTTTATATTAACATTTTCAAACAGTGTTCTTTTTCCGAATCGTAATGTAACTCCATTTGCATTTATCATTTTACTTTCTCCTTTAATCATAATCGCACATATTGTACCACAGAATTTGCACAAATGCAAATTCTGTGGTATATCGCATGGCCGTGTGTCTCAAATCTTCCGTTCCCCTGGAAATTTGCGTATCATAGCAAATTGCTGTAACGCAGTTCGCTTCCGCAGACGGCCGCTGCGCGGGCGGCGATTCGCCCTCTTCCGTCAGCGGAAGTGTTTCCTTCGGAAACTTTGAGATACACATTTGAAAGATACAATTTAATACTTAGTTACACACATTTTTATTCTTCCTTTTCTCGTTTCTCCATCTATACTCTCTATTTTTATTCTACCTTGTCCTCTTACGGAAATAATGTCTCCATCTTTTATTTGTTTTGAAGCACTGCCTACTTCTAAATGATTTAAAAAGACTTTTTCTCGCCTTATACTTTCTGTACTTAATTCTCTCGAAAGGCCAAAACATGCACTAATTATTGCATCTATTCTTGGTGATGCAACAGTTATGGTCATACTTTTAGAAGTATCTTTAACTTGTATAATTTCTCCTATATCTTTAATTTCTACTTTTATTTTATCTCTACCAACTTTATCTAAGTTTTGCACTATATATTTAGAGATTTCTTTCATTACTACTACATCACATTTATTTTCGTTAATTATTATATCTCCTATAACTTCTCTTTTTATTCCTAATCCTATAATGCTTCCCAACACACCTCTGTGAGATAAGCTTTTAACAGATTCAATTCTAATTAAAGTTATATATTCATTAAAATCAATATCATTGTCCCCAATAAATATAACCTTTCTCTCGGCATTTTCATATCCTCCAAAAGCTACAAAAGGAATATCTTTTAACAAACCTTGAACTTTTGCAAATTCCATAGGATCTAACATGTTTGTATATGTTGGCTTATTTGTTTTTTTATAAATATTTATTTTATCTGTGAGTTTTGCTAAAATTAGTTGAGTATTTTCCATAGGTTTTCTCCTTTCAACGCACAAGTGCGTTGTACTTTTCACTATTCGTTATTCACTATTCACTATCTTCCCCATTCGCATGCAAAAAGGAAGTGCGACAAAATCGATATAAAAATCGATTTTGTTTCACCTCCTGTTTTACATGCTCTTATTCTACATTAAATTTTCCATCTTCTAATTCAAATGGCATTTCAAAATTTAATGAACCGTATACGTATGGTGCTATTGCTGCTGGATCAAAGTATATTATTAATTTACCATCTTTTATATAAAACTTTTGTTTTTCTGGTATGTCTTTTAATCCATTTCCACCAACTAATTCATAATTTTTTAACATTGCTTGTTCGTTTATTTCTTCTACGATTTCTTTTTCGTAATCTACTGTACTTGAGAACAAATCTTTAAGATATATTTCTGTGTTTTTCACAACATCTATATTGTATGTGTCTTTCCATGCATTTGATCTCATTCCACCAGTTTCATAATCTTGATCTATTACTATTGATAAATAATTACCATTGTTATATCTGTTATAATCAACATTATATCTATATTTTGTAGTAACAGGTGTATTTTCATCTAGCACTACGTTTATTTCGTTTTGATAATATTTCACTGTATCACTCATACGTTTATTTATATATTGTTGAAACGAATAGTTTGATAAATTTGAAATTCTTGGCATATTTATATGAATTTCTCTCTTTGAATCTGATGTTCTAGATTCTGTTGTGTCTACTATTGTTTTTTCTGCAGGTGTTTTCTTTTCATCAACAATTGTTTGGCCTGGCTCCGGATCTATTATTGGTTTTTCCTCATCCCACAAATTCATTAATAAAGCGCCTACACCAACTAAAATTGCAACGACTACTATCACTATGGCTATTACTATAAATTTAATTTTTCCATGATTTAAATTCATATTATATACCTCCATATAACTTCAAGTAATTATTATAATATCATAACGATTTTAGAATGTACATATTTTTTTATTTATTATTATTTTCTGTAATATTTTTTTCGCCAACTACTTTATATATAAATGCTGTTGCTGGTATACTCAACGCAATAGCTATTATGCACATAAACATTCTAATAAACTCTGTTGCTACAACTTCTGAATTTATTATTTCATTCACTGTATATCTATAAGAATATAAATATACTAATTTTGGTATTAATAAAGCTGTAAATATTGCTATTACTACTTCTATTTTGCCTGTAGCTGCATCTTTAGATACATCAAGCAATTTATTAAAATCATTTTCATTAGATTCTTTACACTTTTTCCAAACGTTACACACAACATATGGCAACACTGCTGAAAGAATCAAGATTATACTTCCTACAAACATATGATGAAAATCTATATTTCTCTTTATTATATTTTCAACTGTTAACATTGTATCAAATGTTCCCCCGGTATTTTTCAACATGTAATCTACACCAAATGTTACAAATGTAGTTAGTATTATTATAGCCATACAACTTAGCGCAGTCCATAAAGCATCTTTTGTTAGACCTAATTTTTGAATAACAATTGTAGAAACTAAAACAGCTGCAAGTATTAATGATAACAATATTATAGATGTTCCTAAATAAATTTGTTCGCTACATATTAATATTGTTAGTGAAACAATTAATATTCCTATTAACACAGATAGCATTCCTCTATCTTTACCAAAAACAACAACTAAAACAATCGCAACAAGCGCAAGGATAATTAATCCTGTTTTTCTTTCCGTATTAAAACCAAAACCACAAGGCTCAACATATAATTCTCCTGTTTCACTATCAACGTCTGCAGCAACATAAATTACGTCACCTTTTTTTAGTTCTGGCACTTCTAAATTCAAAAGACTATCTGCCATTAGCGGATATACAATCTCGGTTTTTTCTCCAACATAATCGCCTTCTAATATTTCTATTTCTACGTCTTGCTTTTTCATTTTATATAAAAATCCTGTGTAATCAGCTTCATATAAATACTCTGGATCATTTGCCACAACAACTTTTGCTTTTATTGCTTTTGGCATTTCCATTTCTTCATAATATTCTATCAATGTTTCCATTTGACTTTCATAAGCTTCTTCGTATTCTTCGTCAGAAAGTGTTTCCTCGTCAGCAAATAATTTTTCATACTCTTCATAATCATCAATTTGAACTATTTGAGAATCATCCGCTTCATTACCAATGACTTCAGCATTATTTACAACTTCTTCTGTTGCAAACACACACATTGTACTTAATATTGTACAAACAATTAAAAGACACATTAAAAATTTCTTCATATATAACCTCCGTATAAATAAATTTGGTAGTCTCGTGAAAAATTATACAATCTTATACGAAAGAATGCAAGAAAATCATTTTTTGTTCAACACAAAATGTTCGCTGAGCGGACGTTTGTGTCCGACGGAAAGTGTTCGCTGGGCGGACGTTTGTGTCCGACGAAAAATGTTCGCTGGGCGGACGTTTGTGTCCGACGAAAAGTGTTCGCTGGGCGGCTATTCGCCCTTTTCCGTTCGCGAAAATGTTTCCTTCTGAAACTTTGATACTATTCACTTTTCACTATTCGTTATTCACTAAAAAATAAAACCCGGTTGAACCGGGTTTTATTTTTTTATTTTGTTACCGTTGTCGTATTTCCTGCTTTGTCAATTGCTTTTACAATTGATCCTGCTGGTACTGTTATGTTTGTTGTTCCGTTTGTTGTTCTTATTAATTTACCATTTAACATTACTCCGACAAGGTTTGTGTCACTTACAGCTATTGAGCTTGTTGTTACTGTTAATGTTGGCGCTGTGTTATCAATTACTATGTCTGTTAATACAGGTGTTGTTGTTGTTCCTAAAACATTTCCTGCTTTATCTTTTACACTTGCATTTTTAAGACCGATTGATAATTTACCATCTCCACTAACATTTGCAACAATTGCCTCATATTCTGCTCCGTTTGTAATAGTATTACCCGTTACTCTGTTGAATATAGCAGTAGTACATTCATTGTTGTCAACAAATGCTACAATGTTATTTTCAAGTATTGTCGAACTGTAGAAGTATTGGTCTGTTACTTTAAATTTAATTGTTGTGCTGTTTGATTGTGTATTTGTTACGGTTTCTTTTCCATCTACTATTACTTTATCTTCTTTATTTCCTATTATAGTAGCATTTAATGTTATTGTTGCTTTCTTAGGACCAGTAATATTTCCAGCATTGTCTTTTACCCAAACATATACTGTCTTATTGCCATCACCTTGTGTTAATTCATGTAATGTTTCATTAGCATATGGAAGCCATCCGTTTGAACCTTCTGGTAATCCCATTACTTGTGATAATGTCTTTTCGTCATTTGTCACATACATCCAGTTTGCATTTGTCGCATTAATTTGAACTGTTACACCAACTTCAGTTGTTGTTGTTGCTCCATTATTTATTGAAACTCCGTCTAAAACTGGTGGTATGTTATCAACTACTACAGAGTTATCACTCGTCATAGTGTTCTTATTTCCTGCTGCGTCTGTTACTAATCCTTCTTGTGTTGTTATTGTAACCTTGCCATTTCCATCGCCAACTACAACATCTACTATAATTTTTCCTGGTGTACTTGTATCTACTTTATCGATTCTTCCACCTTCAACTACAATTTTATCTTTGTTAATTTCATATGGATTTTCTTCACCAATTTCAATAGTATACGTTATCTTGTCACCAGATTTATGTTCTCCACCAGGGTTTGTAATGCTAACTTCTGGTTTGGTATTATCAACTATTATACCTGTCTCTATATGTTTTTCATCAGATGGATTTCCAGCCATGTCTGTTACAGTGCCTTTTTCAAGTTCAACAATAATTTCTCCTTCTTTGTCTGTATCAACTGGTATTGTTATTATTATTTCTTGTTTGTTTGTATCTGGATTTGTTGCAACTATAGCATTTTCCACATCCAAACTTTCACCATCAACTGTAACTTTAATTTTGTCTTTATCCACAACTACTTCGTTATCATCTCCAACAGGCACTTTAATGATTACTTTATCTCCGTCCTTTACCTGTTCTTTAGTGTCTCCGTTTTCATCTTTAGGAAGAATTATTTCTGGGTCTGATAAAACTGGATCTTTTCTATCAATAATGATATTAACTTCTTCTGTCTCAGATTTATTTCCAGCTAAATCTTCAGCTCTTATTAATACGTCTGTTTCTCCTTCTTCACTAATAATGATTCTGTTGTCTGCTACATCTTCCCATGTTTTTCCACCATCTGTACTATATTCATATTTTTCTTCTGGTCTTGGTGTAATTGTTATTAATACATCCTCGTTTACAACTTCACCATCTGGTTCAACTGCAACGATAGGTTTTTCTGGAACTTTATTGTCAATAGTTACATCAGTTCTTAAAGTTGTAACATCATTTTTATTGCCTGCAATATCTGTTACTTTATTTGCTGGTATTTCTATTGTCAATTCTCCATCTCCTACTATTCCACTAATCGTTACAACATACTCTATTACATTTCCAGTAGCTTCATATGATAATTTAATATTAGTAGGTGTTACCTCTTCTCCTCCGACAAATACTTTTATATCAGTTTCTTTTAATGTTGTTGTTAAGTTTTCATTATTGTCTTCAGCATTAAACATTATTTCTATCTTGTCTTCTTTATTTGCCGCTACCATATTTGTATCTACATATGTTATAACTGGTTTTTGCGTTTCAATATTTGTTACTTTCACTTCAAATCCAGCTTCTGAAACGTTTCCAGCTGCATCGACTACCCAAATGTAATATGTATCCATTGGTTTTACATATACATGTGTTGTATTTGTATCTTTTATAAATACATCTTTTTGAGGTACGTAGCTTGGATCAATTGTTATGTAGTAACCTGCAATTCCACTTCCGTCTGTATTATCTTGCGCGCTTACTATGATTTCTTTATCTGTATTTGTCCATCTGTTATCAACTGTTGCTGTAACTGTTGGTTTAACTTTATCAATATTAGAAATCATTATAGAATTTGTAATTTCGTTTATTGCTCCATTTACAAGTTTAGCTGTAATTACATCTTCATATTGTGTTGCGATTACTAATGTATTGCTTTCTGTTGTAGACTTCCATTCTTCGCCATTTATTCTATAGTATTTCTCTAGAGTTGTTTCTGGCCAATGGATAGTTACTTCAACATTTTGATTTGTCCATTCATTTGTATTTGTACTAAATGTTATATCATCTGATGTTATGTTCTTAGTTATTACATTAGTTAATACATCTGATTCAGATACGTTACCTGCAGCGTCAGTTGTTCTTGTTTTTATGTCATATGCTTCTCCAATGCTTAATCCTGTAAATACATTACTTTCTTGATATTCTAACCAGTCTGCTGTTGAAGATTTCTTAATTGCATATTCTACATATAAAATACCACTATTAAATACGTTAGATAGGTTATCTTCTTGTTTTGCTTGTACTTTTATTGTGTTTTCTGTAACACTTATCTTTTCTGGTTTATCTTTAGAAGTACCCATAGTGTCTACATATACGCTTGAATTATCTGTTGTTGAAGTTATGTCTTTTCCTTTATTTCCATATTTGTCTTCATAATCTGTTATAAGTACTTTAACTTCACCTTGTTCGTCTGATTCTTCAACTTTAATTGTTGCAGTATATTCTTTAACTCCAGTGTTGCTTGGTGATACAGTTGCTACTTTTCCTAAAATGTTAACAGTTGGAACTTTTCCAAGTTCTTGATTTGATTTTAGTACAAGTGTTATTGTATCTCCTGCTTTTGCATATACATGACTCACATTATTTGTAGAAATACTTGCCGAAACTGTAATGCCTGCATAAATTGTTCTTTCTTCGCTGTCTATTTTTACTAATGTTCCATCAATATTTTTACTTAATGTATATGTTCTTACAAAGCTACCTAAATCATCTATTGGAAGTCCATCAGAAATTGTAACTTTATATCCATATTTCGTATATTCTCCTTCGTCTGTCATTCCATATCCTGCAACTGTATAACCTTGTTCGTTATACTCTAAGCTTCCTTCTAATTGAACTCTATTAGATCCAACCAATTTTAATATTGGTTCAATTCTTGTTGTTTCAATTATTCCATTCCAAGCATCCTCATATATAGTTTCAGCTTCTGATGTTGGTACATATATAATTGTTGATTCTGGTAAGTTTATTGTATTTAATGCTCCTAATGTTCCGGCTTCACTTATTGATGCTGGATTATTAGACAATATCAATGCTCTTAAATTATTATCTCCATTAAACATTCCACTGCCGTTTATAATCTTAAAGTCTTCACCCAATATTAATGTTTTTATTGAAGGACAATACCAGAACATATTTCCTAAATCTGGATTATTTGATGTATCTATTAACAATTCTCCGCCTGTCAATTTAACACATCCATTAAACATTCCATTAAATGTTGTAACCTCTTTTGTATTTGCAAATAATTCTCTTGGAATATCGCCAGTTAGTCCGCTACATCCATAGAATGTTGCATTAAATTGTTTTACCTTTGTGTTATTCTTAAACAAGTTTTCTGGAATACTTTCTATTCCTGTACAAGCATTAAATGTTGATTCAAAGCTTGTTACTTTTGTATTGTTTGCAAATAGATTTCCTGGTATTTCTTTTAGTCCTGTACATCCTTGGAATGCTAATGCCATTGTTTCAGCTTGTTGATTATCAATGAATAGTTCTGCTGGAATTTCTTTCAATCCTGTACATCCTTGGAACGTACCGTAGAAACCTTTTGCATCAATTGCTCCATTAAATAATGTTTCTGGTAATGTTGTAATACCACTACATCCATTAAATGTATTGTTAAAGTTCACTGCTTGACTTGCATCTGCAAACAGATTTTCTGGCAAGCTTGTTATCTTCTTACAATTTAAGAATAGTGAATTAAATTCATTTACATTTACAAAAGTATTTTCTGTTGGTGCCGGAACGCTACCTGCTAAGTTTATACAATTTGCAAATCCATAGCTTGTTGTTCCAAGTTCGCCCCAAGCTTTTAATCCTGTTAAATATTGAGTAAATGTATAGTAATCGTTGTCTGCTAATGGTGCTGTCCCCTCTAGACAACCAAATCTATTTACATCTCCTACTATCTTAATTGTATATTTTGTTTCTGTTGTATTTTTGTATTCATGTGTTGGGAATTTTTCTGTTGTATATCTTTCTATTGTGCCATCTCCCCAATCAACCACGTAATTGTTATTTACATGTGATGTTATAGGTAATTTAATTGTTGTGCCATTTCCGTCACTGTCCTTATTAGCTGGAATTGTCCATTCAGTAATTAAAGCATTTCCTGTGCCAAACACATTAGATAAGTATGCAACTTTATAATCTCCATCTTTATCGTTTACCACATCATATCCTTCTGGAGTTGTAACTTTTCCTGTAACATTCATCGCATTTATCTTTCCTTTAAAGATACCATCGTAGAACTCAACATTGCCACCTGAAGCAATACCGTCTTTTTCGCCTTTAATTACTGGGGAATTATTAGGTATTGTTCCATCGTTTGTTCCTATTATTACTTTTCCAGTATGGTCTGCAGCTACATTTATAGCCCTATCATTTGATGTTATTGTTCCTCCTGTTATTACTATGTCTCCAGTATTCTTTTCAGTGTCAACGCCATATGCTGTATTTCCATTTGTTGTTGCTGTAAGTGTTCCACCTTCTATTACTATATTAGTTTGTTGTGTATAGCCATCTTTACAATTCACTTGTACTGCAATAGCTTGTCCTGATGTTCCTGTTGCATTAGCTGTTATTGTAGGATTTCCACTTATTTTTATATTTCCAGACTCGCCTGAAGATGTTACATAGTTTTCAACTGCTGTTGCTGAAACTGGCGCATTAGCTATAATTTCTCCTCCTGTAATTTCTATCTTGCCACCATTTCCTCCAACAGTTCTTACACCATAAGAACTTCCAGGATTTTCTGCTAAAATTTTTCCTCCTCTTATATACAATTCACCATCTACATTATAAATAGCTCTTACATATTTTTTATCAAAGTTTCCTTCTAAATCGCCAGTTCCAATGATTTCTCCGCCATTAATATTAGTGATTGATGTATTATATATAGCAGTTCCTTTTGCACTTATTACACCGCTAGTTACATTTAATGTTCCTTTATTTCTTACTGCATAATAAGTTTGAGTTGGGTCTTCACTTCTTATAGTTGCATCTTCTAAATTTAATGTACCTTCGTTTAATACAACATTGTGGTTTGTTCCGCCTATAATTGTTCCTTCATCCTTAATATTTAATGTAGAACCTACACCAACATATATTGCATTTGTTGTCTTCGTTATAGTCTTGTTATTCATATCAAGTGTTATCTTTTTATTGTTTGAAATTGATGCATTCGAACTATCTTCATTGTCTCTTTCAACAATAATAGTTCCCTCTGTATCAATTGCTTTAATAGCGTCTGACAATGTAGCATAATGCACTCCATTTACACTATAATTTCCTGATATCACATTAACCGTTATAGTTTGAGTTTGAGGCGCGCTATAATTCTTTCCTTCTTCTGCACTTACAGTTATTGTTGTTGTTCCATATTTTAAAGCTGTTACTGTTATTGCATTTCCGTCTATTGCTGCATTTGCAATAGTAGAATCATTCGATACTACATCTACTGTGCTATCCCCATTATAGCTAAATGTTATTGTTCCTGTTTTACCTTTATGCAATTCTAATATTGAATTGTTTAATGTTATTGTTGATGAAGCTTTTGCTATTTTCCATGTAATTTCTTTATTCGTTGTTGTTCCATCGCTCCATTTATAATTTGTAGAATCATCTAATTCTAATACTACCTTGTATGTGCCTGCATCTGTTGCACTTGTTGTACTTTTTGCTGTTACTATACTTGTATTTGCAGGTATTGTTATTCCATGTTCTTGTGCATTTTTATTATATACCTTGTCTGCTGGTGAGTTTGGAATTTGAACCGTTAATGTTAAAATCTTAAAGCTTATCGTCTTACTTCCGGCATAATTTCCTTCACCTGTTACTGTTACGTTTGCTGTTCCTGCATTTAAATTATTGCTATATCCATATGTAAAGTCCGTACCTTCTACTAATGTTGTCGTATTTTCACCAAGTTTTACCGTTACTACTGGTTTTGGTGTTATAGCACTTCCTGTATATAATTGATCTGATATTGCTGCTATGTTTATATTTGCTACATCATATGGTTTGATTGTCCATGTTATTGTCTTGTCCTCAGTTGTTCCATCACTCCATACAAAGTTTGTACTATTTAATTTTAATTCTACACTGTATGTTCCCGCATTTGTTGCAGCTGTTGTACTATTTATAGCTACTATGCTTACATTTGCAGGTATTATTATTCCATGTGATTGCGAACTTCCGTTATATGTCTTATCTGCTGGTGAATTTGGAATTTCTATTTTTTCTGTTAAGATTGTAAAGTTTACTTTCTTACTTTCTGCATAGTTGCCTTGTCCTGTTACTGTAATTGTTGCTGTTCCTGCATCTGTATTATCACTATATTCATATATGAAGTCTGTTCCCTCTACCAATGTTACTGTATTTCCTCCTACTACTGCTGTTACTACTGGTTTTGGTGTTATAGCACTTCCTGTATATGCTTGATCTGTTACTGCTGCTACACTTGCATTTGTTAAGCTAAATGGTTCAATTACCCATTCAATTTCTTTATTAGTTGTTGTTTCATCATTCCAATTATAATTATCTGGATCGTCTAATTTTAGCACTACATTATATCTTCCAGCATTTGTTGCTGATAATGTACTTTCTTCCGTTACGATGCTTGTGTATTCAGGTATTGTTATTCCGTGTGATTGTGATTTTCCATTATATACTTTTATCGCTGGTGAACTTGGTATTTTTATACCAGCTACACAAATTTCAAAGTTTACGGTCTTGCTTCCAGAATAATTTTCTCTACCTGTTATTGTAATTGTTGCTGTTCCTACACCAGTGTTGTTGCTATATCCATATGTAAAGTCTGTGCCTTCTACTAATGTTAATGTGTTTCCTTCTACTGTTATTGTTACCTTTGGTTTTGGTGTTATGGCATTTCCTGCATATAATTGTTCTGGCACTGCTTCCACATTTACATCTGCCATACTAATTGGTTTGATTACCCATGTTACCGTCTTATTCTCAGTTGTTCCATCATTCCATGTATAGTTTGCAGCATCATCTAATTTTACAATTACACTATATGTTCCAACATTTGTTGCTTCTAATGTGCTTCCTGTTGTTACTATGCTTGTTTTTGCAGGTATTGTAATTCCATGTTCTTGCGCTTTTCCATTATATGTTTTTTCTGCTGGTGAACTTGGTATTTGTATACTTTGTGTTGATACATTAAATTCTACATTTGCAACATTTCCTGCAGCATCTTTAACCCATGCATAATATTTTCCTGCATTTACGTTTTTAAATGTTACTGTTGTTTCATTTGTTGTGTTTTGCACTTGATACCAGTAATTCAATTCGCTTCCACTTGTTACATTTGTTGTTCCTGCATTTGTTGGAGCAACATCACTAGTTGTTACTGCAAAATATTTTATTCCAGATATAGCATCAGAAATTGTTAATTTTGCATCTTCTAGTGATTTAATATCTGTAACACTTATTGTAGGAACTACTTTGTCTATTTTAACTCTAAATTCTGCAACTTCACTTATATTACCCATCTTGTCTACTGCTCTAAAGTATTGTATTTCATTTCTGTCTGCAAAGAAGTCTGCTTTTACCCCTACTACTTTTTCCCATGTTGTCTTACCATTTTCTAACCATTCATAATAATCTACACCACTTGAAGAGTCTGTTGATGTTGGTGTTATATATACATATTGATTTGCCCAATCACCTTCATTGTATACTTTTCCATCCTGAGTTTCAGCTATTAATGTTGGTTTTGATGGTGCTTCTTCATCTAATACTAACACTGATGAATAAATATTATTTACTGGTCCTGTTGTTTTAATATAATATTTTCCATCTCTAATTTCTACTTCTTCTTCATTATATGGAACTTTATTTGTTCCTTTTATAACTCCACCATAGAAATTAAATTTATCTGGTGCAATTACACCTTTGCTTCCTCCAGATATAACAGGAGTTATAGTATTAACTTCACCTTCACTAGTTCCTATTGTTAGCTTACCTGCGTTAGAACCCATTCTAACTCCGGCGCCTTCACCTGTCATTGTTCCACCAGTTATAGTTGTAGTTGCTGAGTTGCCAGAAACAAATACACCATATGCATTTGCATCTGTTACAGCTGTTGCTGTTAATGTTCCTCCTGTTATTTCAACTGGTGCATCAATTATAACTCCACTACCAACAATTGATAATGCTCTTGCATTACCTCCTGAAACTACACTTTCAGCTGTTATTGTTGGATTTCCTGAAATCTTAACTTCTGTTGTAGTCTCTGCTGATGCAAATGTTTCAATAGCATATGCACTATAACCTTTAGCTGATATATTTGCATTGCCATTAATTATTTTCTTGCCAGCTCCACCTATACCGTTTGATCCTTTTGTTGTGTAATTATTTATTGCAATGATATTACCACCAGAAACTGTTGTAGTAGCTCCTGCCTCTGTATATAAAGCTCTTACCCAAGAATCGGCAGATGTTTCAGCTTTTACTGTTCCACCTTTCATAATTACTGTTCCATAACTGTC
The DNA here is from genome assembly GCA_017521465.1 of Clostridia bacterium. Classification (GTDB taxonomy): domain Bacteria; phylum Bacillota; class Clostridia; order TANB77; family UBA1234; genus RGIG6291. The sequence continues at coordinate 60,396 of JAFXCN010000005.1, forward strand.
AATACCCCAGCCTTTACCTGAAACCATTCCACTGTTAAGTGTTATTGTTCCTGCCGCTCTATTTATTATTGGTTTATGTGTAGTTGATGTGTTTTCAATTGTCGCATCAGTAATTTCAAGAGTTCCTTGGTTGTCTATTGAATTAAATCCTTCTGAATTTGTTATTGTTCCATTTCCAATTATACTTAATGTTCCTTTATTAAGTATTCCTGAACCTGTTTTAATTATTTTATTTCCATTTGTGTCTAATATTACAGATTTACCTTCTACTATAAATGTTGAACTATCTGTAACTGTTTCTGCCTCTACTATAATTGTTCCACCATTTTCTGGAATTGCAGTGTATGCAGCCGCTAGCGTTGAATAATGAACTCCATTCACGCTATAGTTTCCTTTTGCTACTGTTACTGTTATTGTCTTGTCTTCTGCTGCATTATAATTTGCGCCTGCAGCTGCTTTTAATGTTATTGTTGCCGTTCCTTCTGCTACACCTTTTATTGTTATTGTTTTAGCTTTTGTGTCTAATGTAGCTTCTACTTTTGTTGAATCAGAATTTTCTATTGTTACTGTTCCATCTCCATCATATGTGTATGCTACTGTTATTGTGTTATTTTCTGTTATATTTGCTTTTGCTAGTGTTGTAGTTAATGTAGGTGTTGCCTTGTTAATTGTAAATGTCTTTGTTATAGTTCCTGTGTAATTTCCTTTACCTGTTACAGTTACTGTTGCAGTTCCTGGGTATACATTATCTACATATGCTACTGTGTAATCTGTTCCTTCTACTAATGTATAATCTCCATCAGTTAATTTGATTGTTTGTGTCTTAGCAGTTCCGTTATATGTATGTGTTGTTGTTGTTATATTGGCAGTTACATCTGCTAATGATTTCGCAATTACTGTTACTGTAAACATTGTTTTGTTTGGTGTAAACTCTTCACCTTCTGCTGCATTTACTGTTATTATCTCTGTTCCTACTTTTACACCTTTAATTGTTATCTTTTTAGTTGTTTCATTTACAGCTTGTACTGTTGCAACATTGGCACTTCCAGGTGTTGCTGTTACTTTTCCGTCACCATTATATGTATATGCAACATCAACTGTATTGCCATATGTTACTGTTGCATTTATAGCAGATATTGATGATATTTTCTTTAAGTATGCTGTTTCATATGTTGTACCTTCAACTGAAGCTGTTCCATAACAAATTTCATATTCGCCAGGAATTATTACATCTTCTGCTGTTACACCATTAATTAACCTAAATGCTTTCGATTCTCCTTTTAAAACACCATCATAAAACTCTACTGTTGCCACTGATTTTCCAATGTAAATTGCACTACCACCTGTTATTTCCGGAGATGTTCTTGATACATTGTTATCATCATTTCCTACTTTTAAAGTACCAGCAGAATTTATATATATCGCTGATATAGAACCTCCATTTATAATTGTTCCCTCATTTATATTAATCGTTCCATCTGAATGCATTACCATTGCATAGTATCCTTCTGTTGATATTGTTGCATTTGATATATTAGCTGTTCCAGTTCCAGAATTATTAATTACAACATTTTGCGAAGTGAACGTTCCGCCTGTTATGTTCAATTCACCTTTTGAATTTATAGTTCCTCTTATATTTCCATCGCTTATATTTATCTTACCAGCGGTTCCAGAAATAACATCGTTGTTACCTTCTATAGAAATATTTGTATTTGTATTTATCTCTAAATATTTAGATGTTTCAATTACGTTAACGTTTAAACCACTTGTATTACTTAAAGTACCTGTAGAAGATATTATCAAATCACCACTGTTAACTATTAAATCAATTCCCTCCGTCATTGTAATTGTACCTGTACCAGTAATTGTCAACGTTCCATTATTGCTAATAGTTTTTGTTCTTGTTATTGTCTTATCTCTAGTATCAATTGTAATATTTTTTGTATTTGCAATTGTTACTACTGAATCATCTGTATTATCAGCTTCTACAACAATTGTTCCTTCTGTTCCATCGATTGCAGCGTATGCAGTCGCTAGCGTTGGATAATATACTCCATCCACGCTGTAGTTTCCTTTCGCTATTGTTACTGTTATTGTCTTATCTTCGGCTGCATTGTAATTTGTTCCTGCTGCTGCTTTTAATGTTATTGTTGTCGTTCCTTCTGCTACACCTTTTATTGTTATTGTTTTAGCATTTGTGTCTAATGTAGCTTCTGCTTTTGTTGAATCAGAATTTTCTATTGTTACTTGACCATCTCCATTATATGTGTATGTTACTGTTGTTGTATTGTTTGTTGTTATAGTCACATTAGTTGTTGATGGCGTAATTGTTGCATTTGCTTTATTAATTGTCAATGTAGCTGCATTTGAAGTTGCTACTGCATAGTTTCCTGATTCTTTAATTGTTGCTTTTACATAGTATGTTCCTGCATTCTTTGGTGCTCCACCTACTACGCTTGCTCCTGTTGTTGTTGGAGTTTGTGTTGAACAACTACTATCTGTATAGTATGTGTATGTTAT
>JAFXCN010000026.1 GCA_017521465.1 Clostridia bacterium
CCTTTTCAGGATAAACAAAAATCGGCTTTACAAAATCATTAAATCCAACAGTAAAAATTGCTACAGCTACAAGAATAAGGCAACCAATAATAACCCAGTTGAACGTGTATTCATCAAAGCAGAAGTTTTTGATCTTTTTCAACATGTTAGTTTTCCCCTTTCGATTTTTAGATGTTGGTTTGATTTTCGCGCCTACGCTGAATTTTCAAACATACATGTTCCAAAAGCTTGAATGCCAGCATGGCTAAAAGTAAGAAGAAAATACTGTAAAGCAAATAGTGACCAATCACTAGAGTTATTCCCAAAATCAAAAAGATTCCTTTACTCATCAAGCGTTCAACTTCTACACTTTCCTTCTCCTCTCCATAGTCGCTGAAATTCATTTGCAAAGTTGCATTAGTTGTATTGAGCTTTACTCGCAGAATATCACTTTTAGCTTCATATTCAATGGTATCTACATATTGTGAATCAAAACCGTCCTGAGCAAGCATTTTTTCAGCTTCTTCTTCAAGAAGCTGGTATTCTTCTTCAGGATACACAATATAAGGTGCAATTGAATAATCAAACGAAGCAAGCATAAGAAGCAATACAGCTACAAAAACAACAATAGGAGTTACCACTTGAATCTTAGGATTCCGACAAGCTTTGATGATGTCATCCAACATTTTGTTTCTCCCCTCGTTTGGCCTTTTTAAGATTGCTGATCCAATAGACAAACTTGCTGAGTACGAAAAATACAAATACAATAATCAAATACACTCCAAAAAGTACTACTGAAATTTTGACCGAATCAATAAAAGAATAGTGCAGTTGCTTTGCCACAAACTCATTTTGCATATATGCCTCTCGGACAACTTTAACATTTTCTACTGAATCACCATAATTATACATAAATACAAATGCATTTTCGTGATTCAAAATTATTTTATACCGTTCTGGAGTTTGACTAACCTTCTTTACATTAGTGACATAACCAGTTTGAAGATTGCCAGTAAAGAGAATATTTTTAGCCTCATTTTCAAGAAGTTGATAACTACTTTCCGGATATACCAACCCCTTTTCTTTGTACAGAATGGCACATTCTGTTGCGAAAACTGAGACTAAAATAACAATAACAATCATGATAATATTTGCACACTTAAAACGTTCCTTAAAGAATTTGTAGACTCGTTCGCGCATGTTTCTCCTCCTCTATCCTTCCAATTTAATTGTATTGGTCAATTTGCAAACATTCCGACGGTGATATTATATCATGGAGTGGCAAAGAATGCAAGAATTATGCAAATATAATGCGGTTCGTTTGCCTTATTCTTCGTTTTTGCCCAGGTCGTCCGTCTCACATCTCCGCTGTGAAGCCGTGGCTTCGCCTTTTCGCCCTGGGCATAAAACTCCTTTCTCTTTTCTAGCATAAAAAATAGACACTTTTACAAGTGTCTATTTTTTTATGATTTTTAGTAGTTTTCTGCTTTGATTTCGAAGTATGCTTTTGGATGTGCACATACTGGACAAACTTCTGGAGCTTCTTTTCCTATTACGATATGTCCGCAGTTTCTGCATTTCCAAATTTTTTCTCCATCTTTACTGAATACTAATCCGTTTTCAACATTTTCTAATAGTTTTAAATATCTTTCTTCATGTTCTTTTTCTATTTTTCCAACAGCTTCGAATAAGTAAGCGATTCTACCGAATCCTTCTTCTCTAGCTTCTGCAGCCATTCTGTCATACATATCTGTCCATTCATAGTTTTCACCTTCAGCTGCTGCTTTTAAATTTTCCATAGTTGTTGGTACATCATTGTCATGTAATAATTTAAACCATAATTTTGCATGTTCTTTTTCGTTGTCAGCTGTTTCTTGGAATATAGCAGCTATTTGCTCATATCCTTCTTTTTTAGCTTTGCTTGCAAAATATGTGTATTTATTTCTAGCTTGTGATTCACCTGCAAATGCCTCCATTAAATTTTTTTCTGTTTTTGAACCTTTTAATTCCATAATCTTTCCTCCTAATTTTTATTTTTACATTCATTACATGTTCCTACTACTGTTATACAATTTAATATTGTATCAAACGGAACTTGTTTTTTCAATTGATTTTGAATATCTTGTATATCTAAATTATATTCAAAATCAAAAACTTTACCACATTCATTACAAATAGCATGATGATGTTTTGATTTCATATAGTCAAATCTATATCCATTAGCTAAAGTAGAAATTTTTATAATCTTGCCATCTTCTGCAAGCTCATTTAAATTTCGATAAACAGTGCTTTTGCTAATCTTTTCATCAGCTTTATGCACTATTTCATACACTTCTTCAGCTGTTGGATGCTCATATGATTTTCTAACAACATCAAGAATTTGCTCTCTTTGTCTAGAATAATTTCTCATAAAATCATCCTTTCGAAAACTAGGAATTATTCCTAATTTCATTTGTAGTATATCATATTATAGGATTTTGGCAAGAGATTTTTAAAAATTTTTTACATATTATTTTTTTATGATATACTATACTCATCAAATTATAAGGAGGAACTTATGAAAAAAACACTTTTAATATTATCACTGATTACAGTTTTATTTTTAGTTGGTTGCAAAACAAACAATAATATTCCTACTTCATTGCCAACAAATCAAGAAAATCAACAAATTACCGAAATACCTAACGAAGAAATACTTTCACAAACTGCTAAAGAAACTTTGGTGAATTCTTTAAAAAATAACGAATGGTTGAAAGAAAATGTTTCAATGAAACAAACCTGTTTTGGAGAATCATTCACATCAAATCAAGAATTAACTTTCGAAAAATTAAGTGATGATTTAGTTATTGTTCAAGCATATGCTTATGAAACAGATAACAATTTTGGAGTTCAAGTATTTTTAGTTGGTTACAAAGATGGAGAAATAAAAGTTGTATCTTTACCAGAAGATATTCCAATGCATCCAGGACATGGAGGTTACGCGTTAGATAAAGAAAATCAAATTTTACTAAGCGTTTGGGCACATCAAGGCGGCTTAAACCATACTGCTTACAAAATTAATAATCTAACTTTTGAAGAAATTGATAATATAAAATATACTTCAGAAGCTGAATATGATGGAGAAGCATTAAAAAATTTCGAAGCTAAATATACCAATGCAGTAGCAATCGAAAGAAAATTAATAAGTATTGAACTAGACAGAACATTTTCTATTAATAATGTTTCAATTCCAGACTACTTAGAGTTTGTTAATTCTGAATCATACCATGAATATACTATTAATAAATATGAAGGTTATAATGATGAAACAGAAATAATTATACAATCATCAGATGGTTCCATTGCTTATCAACAACATGGTTTAAACCAACAAATAAAAATCGAAAATGATAAATTATATATAGCTAGCTATGATGAACCGGCAGGATATGTCGAAGGTGCTATTGGCGATTTTAATTACTACAGAGTTGATTATGAATTATTTGAAAAAGAAGGAAAATTTGAAGCTAATAAATTAAAAGTTGATTACGAAGATGTGTTTTTCACTGCACAAACTTAAAATGAAAATAACCCCACCACAGATTTTGTGGTGGGGTGTTTGTTTATCGAATCATTTTTAGGTCAGACATTTTCTGATTCACCAAAGGTGAATCAGAAAATGGGCCGACGAAAAATGCTTCTCTCAGGAATTTCAGAAATAACATGCTTTCGTATGCTATTTCTGAAATTATACGTTCTTCATTGACAACGAAACTTTCTTCTTTTCTAAGTCGATTTTTATTACTCTTACTTTTACTATATCTCCTACTGACACTATGTCCATTGGATTTTTTACGTATTTTTCGCTCATTTCTGATATATGTACTAGTCCATCATTTTTTACTCCGATGTCTACGAATGCTCCGAAATCAATTACATTTCTTACTGTTCCTGTTAGTATCATGTCTTCTTTTAAATCTTCTAGTTTTAATACGTCACTTCTTAATACTGGTTTTGGCATTTCATCTCTTGGGTCTCTTCCTGGTTTTTGTAATTCTTTTATTATATCTTTTATTGTTGGTAAACCAATTTCTAATTCAGCTGCTATTTTTTCTGCATTTACTGTATTTAAGTTTGCTCTGATTTCTGGTAATTTTTCTTTCAAATCTTTTGTTTCAAATCCTATTTTATTTAATACTTTTTCAGCTACTTCATAACTTTCTGGATGTACTGATGTATTATCTAGTGGATTCTTTCCATCAGTTATACGCAAGAATCCTGCGCATTGTGTATATGCTGCGGGTCCTAACTTTGATACTTTTAGCAATTCTTTTCTTTCTTTTATTTTCCCATTTTCTTCTCTATATTTTACAATGTTTGTTGCAACCGTTTTACTAACTCCTGATACATATCTCAAAAGTGATGGTGTTGCTGTATTCAAATCTACACCTACACTGTTTACCGCATCTTCTACAACACCTGTTAAGCTTTCTTCTAATCTGTTTTGATTTACATCATGTTGATATTGTCCAACACCAATGCTCTTAGGATCTATTTTTACAAGCTCTGCAAGTGGATCTTGCAATCTTCTTGCAATTGATATCGCTCCTCTTAATGATACATTTATATCAGGATATTCTTCTGTTGCAAGTTTTGATGCAGAATATACTGATGCTCCCGCTTCGCTTACAATAGCATAATAGATATCATGTTCTACTTCTTTTATCATATCTGCTACAAACATTTCAGATTCTCTAGATGCAGTTCCATTACCAATTGCAATCATGCTAACATTATGTTTGTTTATTAAAGCAAGTAATGCTTTTTTCGCACCCGCTACATCATTTTGTGGCTCTGTTGGATAAACTGTTGTTGTATCTAACAATTTTCCTGTATCATCTATTACAGCTATTTTACAACCAGTTCTATATGCTGGGTCAAATCCCATAACTGTTAAATTTTTTAGTGGTGGTTGTAATAATAGTTTCTTTGCATTTTGACCAAATACTTTTATAGCTTGTTCATCTGCAATTTCTGTAAGTTCATTTCTTACTTCTGTTTCAACAGATGGTTTTATAAGTCTCTTATATGAATCTTCAATAGTTTCTACTAAAATATCACCATAAGAACCATTTTCTTTTATTACTTCTTTTTTCAAATATTCTAAAATATTTTCATCCGTATTATCTATTTTTACTTTTAAGAATTCTTCTTTTTCTCCTCTATTTATCGCTAGAATTCTATGGCTTGGAATCTTATTAACCGCTTCTGCATATTCATAATAAATATCATATACTGACTTTTCTTCTTTGGTTCCTTTAGATGTAATAAGTCCTACATCGTATATAATTTTTCTTATAGATTTTCTATATTCTGCAACATCAGAAATCATTTCAGCAATTATATCCATTGCACCTTTTATTGCATCTTCAACAGTTTCAACACCTTTTTCTGCATCTATAAAGCCTTCTGCAATTTCGCTTGCAGCTCTCTTGTCCTCTTGTTCAAATATTATAAGTGCAAGTGGTTCTAAACCTTTTTCTTTTGCTATAGTTGCTCTTGTTCTCTTCTTTTGTTTATATGGTCTATATAAATCTTCAACTTCTGTCATTGTTTCAGATTTTTCTATTTCTACTTTTAACTCTTCTGTTAATTTTCCTTGCTCATCTATTAATCTAATTACTTCTTCTTTTCTCTTTTCAAGATTTCTTAAATAAGTTAATCTTTCAAACATATCTCTTAATTGTTCATCTGACATTTCGCCAGTAGCTTCTTTTCTATATCTGGCAATGAAAGGAATCGTATTTCCTTCGTCGATCAATTTTATTGCGTTCTCAACTTGAAATGGTTTTAACCCAAATTCTTTTACTAGTTTTTCATTAATTAATTCCATTTTTTTCTCCTTTTTAAAGTGCTTAAAAGCACTCATTTTTATATACATATCAATTATATCCATATAAAAATAATGTGTCAAACCCATATTTAACGCAAAAAGGGATGGATATAAAATCCATCCCTCATATTCTCACTTTGAATACTTCTTATCAAGCAGCCCCAGATGATAGAGCAGTACATCTTCTCCTTCAAGATCCGCTTCATTCACAATATATGCAGGGCTAACTTCAGTAAACGCTTTATTTGAGTTCAACTGAAACTTTCTCTGCTGACCATTATCAAGATTTACAACCAGCATGTTGCCATTAGGCCAAAATTTATACCGAGATGATGCTGGCTGATTAATAATAATATCGCCTTCACTATTAGCAATAGAATATCCTCTCACACCATTAGGCAACTTATTCAAAATCACCCGAACTCCGTCATATGCGAACAAACCACTTTCATGAATGGCAATCATCCTAAGAGTCCTCCTTTAAGATATTTTTTCAAGAGGAGTATATCACGCTTTTAAAATTATGTCAACATAATTGTTCTATAACACTTTACCGTCAACACATTCAAGCACTATTGTTACCGGTCCATCATTTATCAAGTTAATTTTCATATCTGCACCGAAAACACCTGTTTTTACCGGAATAGTGCTATTATTTCTGCAGTACTCAACAAATTTTTCATATAAAGGTTCTGCCACTTCTGGCTTTCCAGCGTTTATAAAACTTGGTCTATTTCCATGATGGCAATCAGCATATAGAGTGAATTGTGATACAACTTGAAGCTCACCATCAATATCGTTTAATGCTAAATTCATTTTTCCATTTTCATCTTCAAACACTCTAAGTTTTAATATTTTATCAGCTAATGCTTTTATTTCAACTTCTGTATCAGTGTCTGTTATTCCCAACAAGACCATAAAACCTTTACCAATAGATGAGTGTAGCTCACCATCTATTGATAATTCAGATTTTTTTACTCTTTGTACAACCGCTCTCATTTTCTTCTCCTTATAAAATTTCCATCATTTGTGTTATCGATGATAATACTTTTGTCTCTGGTTCACAATCTAATATTTCTTCGTTTTCATATCCCCAAGTATGTTCATTAGGTATGTATATTGTGTTAAATCCAGCAAGTTTAGCTTCATTTATATCCCCTTTTGGACTATTTCCAATCATATAACAATCATTTGGCTCTAATCCATATTTTTCTGTAATATGAATATAATCATCTTTTTCTTTATGGCCTACAATTTCATATTTTTTAAAATATTTTTTTATAGTTAGTTTACTAACTCTCTTTTCTTGAACATCTTGCATACCTTTAGTTATTATATTCATATTATAGCCTTTATCATAAAGATACTTTACCGTCTCTTCCACTCCATCTATAAGTTCCATTGGTAAATCATAAAGAATTGCACATTCTTTTTCTATGTATTCCGCCAAATTATATTTCTCGTAATTTTCATTTATTGTTTCTTTAGCAATTTGTTTTAGTGATAATACATAATTTTTAGGTCCATATCCATATTCCAAAAGATTTTCTGCCTGTCTTATATTAAAAGCTTTTCTTAACTCATCGTAATTATAGTCATTTGTATATTTACAAAGTTCAGATATCACTCTATCTTCAACTTCATCATAATATCCTGAACATTTTATTAATGTATCGTCTAAATCAAAAAATAATGTTTTTTCTTTCATAACACTTCACTTCCTTTTTGTCAAATAAAGCAGGCGATACGCCTGCTTATTTTACTTTTTCTTATATCGATTTTCAAAAACTCTAGTAATAACTTTTCTTCTTGTTTCAATATCATCTACTAATATATATGGAACTATACTTACAATTATTCCAGCATAATTTATTACAAAATGAGCTGTACGATTAACAAACTTCACATCTGCATATGCTGTTGCTAAAAGAACTATCATATATGCTAGTAAACTAATAAAAGCAGGAAAACTTTTTTTAAATTTAACTGAGCAAATTATTAACAAGATTGTAATTAAAGTAAATACACAAAATACTCTTAAATCACTAAAATCAATTATCATATATACTCTCTTTTCACTTTATATTTTATTCTTGCCAATTATGCCATATCTCTTGTACATCATCATTATCTTCTAGTTTTTCAATAATAAGTCCCATTTTTTTAGCTCCATCTTCATCAAGTTCGATATAATTTTGAGGAACCATCTTAATTTCTGCTTCTAAATATTCAATTCCTTTTGATTCAAAATATTCTCTTACTTGTGAAAATGTTTCTGGAGTTGTTTCGATTTCGTAGAATTCTTCATCAACTTCCATGTTTTCAGCTCCAGCTTCTAAAACCTCCATCATTAAATCTTCTTCAGATAATTTAGAGCTTGCTTTTTCTATAATTATTATTCCTTTTTTATCAAACATCCAGCTAACAGAACCATTAGTGCCTAGGTTTCCGCCAAATTTATCTAAAATGTGTCTTACTTCACCAGCTGTTCTATTTCTATTATCTGTTGCTGTTTCTATTAATATAGCAACACCATTTGGTCCATATCCTTCATATGTTAGTTCTTCATAGTTTGTTGCTTCTCCATCTCCAGCAGCCTTCTTTATGCTTCTTTCTATATTATCATTTGGCATGTTATTTGCCTTACATTTAGCTATTACATCTCTAAGCTTTGAATTTGACGCAGGATCAGGTCCACCAGCTTTAACCGCTATAAGTATTTCTCTACCTAGCTTTGTATAAATTTTTCCTCTTTGAGCATCTGTTTTTCCTTTTTTGGCAGCAATGTTATGCCATTTGCTATGTCCTGACATTGTAAAATCCTCCTTTATTCTTCCTTTACTTATATAAAATGTTAAAAAATAACATTTTTGCTATTTGATTATAGCATATATAGTGAAAATTGGCAAGGAAATGATAAAAAATGGAAGTGCTGTGCTTTTCACCATTCACTATTAATTATTCACTAAAAAAAGATGGCCAAAGGCCATCTTTTTTTTATTTATATAGTGCTTTGAAATCCCATGTTGTTCCGTCTTTTGTGTCATTTAATATAATTCCTTCAGCATCTAAATTTGCTCTTATTTCGTCTGCTGTTGCATAGTCTTTATTTTGTTTTGCTTCTGCTCTTTTTGCAACCTGTTCTTCAATATGATTTACATCTATACCTAATCTTTCAGTATATCTATTCTTCATATCTTGTAAGAAATCTTTTGGTTCTTCTGTAAATAATCCTAATACAGAATAAGTTTCTTTAAGGTCATTTAATACCTTTGCTAATGTGTTTGCTACTTGTGTTCTATTGCCTTTGTTTGCTGTTTTCATTGCATTGTTTACAAATTTAATTAGTGTATGTAAGTTTGCAAATACTGTTGATGTATTAAAGTCATCATCCATTGCTTCTATAAAGTTTTGAATAATATTATTTGCAATTTCGTCTTCTATTTTTTCGCCATTTGCATCACCATTATTATCCGCAATGAATTTATTCATTGCATCTATTGTTGTATAGAAATAATACATTTGGCTTTCTGCTAATGTAAAATCACTATCTAAAATATCAATATCTGCTGCATAATGTTTTGAAAGCATAAGATATTTTAAAACTTCATAATGATATTTCTTTAATGCATCACGAATTGTTAATGAGTTACCTAACGATTTGCTCATTTTTTCTCCGTTTATTTTTATTAATCCACAATGTGACCAATAATTTGCAAATTTCTTTCCTGTTAATGCTTCTGTTTGAGCAATTTCATTTTCATGATGAGGGAATAATAAATCTCTTCCGCCACCGTGAATGTCGATTGTTTCACCCAATGTATCCAAAGCCATAGCAGAGCACTCTATATGCCATCCTGGTCTACCTTTGCCCCATGGAGAATCCCACGAAACTTCACCAGGTTTTGCACTTTTCCATAAAGCAAAATCAACTGGTTCTCTTTTGCCATCTTCAAGTTCAATACGAACTCCATTTAAAAGTTCATCTACTTTTCTGTGAGATAATTTTCCATATTCATTAAATGTTTTTACTGAAAAATATACATCTCCTTTTTCCGTTGAATAAGCATGACCATTTTCAATAAGTCCTTCAACAAATTTAATTATTTTTTCGATGTATTCAGAAGCTTTAGTTGTTATATCTGAATTTTTTACATGTAAATCTGCCATATCTTTTTCTGTTTCTAAAATTTGTTCAGCTGAAAACTCTATTGCATTTTTACCAAGTTCATTTGCCTTTTTAATAATTTTGTCATCAACGTCAGTATAGTTTCTTACATATGTTACATCATATCCTCTGTATCTTAAATAATCTGTAATCATTGCATAAACAATGGCTTGCCTAGCATGACCTATATGACTTAAATCATAAACTGTGATTCCACAGGCATACATCTTCACCTCTTTGTCTTTTATAGGTACAAACTCTTCTTTTTTACCTGTCATTGAATTTGTAATCTTCATATTTAATACCCCCATTAATTTATGCATTTTTGTATCGGATTTAGCCTCTCCTATACAAAAATATGAGTAATTATATCATATAATTACTCATATTTCAACTTTTTAAACACATTTATAAATCAAGTGCAGCTAAAATTCCAAGTAGCGCATATAAAGAAATTACATAAATAATAGGGAAAAATTGAATAAAAAAGCTGTATATGCTTTTTCCTTTTTTACGTGCTATTATTGATTCTAATATACTAACACCAGAAACAACCGGAATGCTGAAAATTATCATCAAAAAAAGATTTCTAATAATTATTTCTCTTTCTGAAGGATTTGGATCATCATAAAGAAATCCTGCAAATATACATATAATGCATGATACTGGTATATAAATCATCGTTAGAATGATATTAATTATTGTTCCTATCTTATCTAATCTTGTCTTTTTATAATCCTTTTTGCTAGGTAAAGTATAGTTAAGAAGTATTACTATCAATACTATTATCCAATAAATAACCACGTATATATCCCCAAATATAGCTCTCATACTTTATTCCTCCTATTATTAAATTTAATTGTTTTTAATGTGCCTCGTACCAATTACTTCCAGTTTCTGCTTCTACTTTTAATGGAACATTTAATTCCATAACATTTTCCATACATCTAATCAAAAGTTCTTTAACTTGCTCTATTTCACTATTTTCAGCTTCTATTACCAATTCATCGTGTACTTGCAAAATTAGTTTAGATTTTAATTTCTTTTCTTCTAATTCTTTTTGTACATTTATCATAGCAATTTTTATTATATCTGCTGCAGTTCCTTGAATTGGAGCATTCATAGCAACTCTTTCGCCAAATTGTCTAACATTAAAGTTATTTGACTTTATTTCAGGTACATATCTTCTTCTGCCCCAAAGAGTTTCAACGAAGCCTTCTTCTTTACATTTTTCAATTTCTCCATCCATATATTTCTTTATATTAGGATATTTTTCAAAATATGTTTCAATATATGCTTTTGCCTTTTTTCTTGATGTTCCAATGTTAGTTGCTAATCCGAAATCACTAATTCCATAAACTATACCAAAATTAACAGCTTTAGCTTCTGAACGCATTTGTTTTGTCACATATTCTAAAGGCACACCGAACACTTGTGAGGCCGTTATGGCATGAATATCATCACCATTTTTAAATGCTTCTATCATTGTTGCATCATCAGCAATATGAGATAAAACTCTTAACTCAATTTGTGAATAGTCAGCATCAATAAATGTATATCCTTCAGGTGCTACAAATATTTTTCTTAATCCTTTTCCAAGTTCAGTTCTTATTGGGATGTTTTGCAAGTTTGGTTCTGTACAACTTATTCTACCAGTTGCAGTTACTGTTTGATTAAACTTTGCATGAATTCTTCCTGTTTTTTCATTTATTAATGGTAACATTCCATCTACATATGTTGCTTTCAATTTACTAAGTGTTCTATACTCCAATATTTTTTCAATAATTGGATGTTCTAATTTTAATTTTTCTAATACATCAACGTCAGTTGAATATCCACTTTTTGTTTTCTTTATAACAGGTAAATTTAATTCTTCAAACAAAACTTCTCCAAGTTGTTTAGGTGAATTAACATTAAACTCTCTTCCAGCAAAATTCCATATTTCTTTAATTAATGTATCAACTTTTTCAGCCAAATCTACAGAATATTCTTCAAGCATATTTTTATCAACTAATACTCCTTGATATTCCATCTCTGCAAGAACTTTCATAAGTGGCATTTCCATTTCAGCGAATAATTTTTCTTGCTTCTTCTCTTTTAATTTTTCTTCTAATTTTTGTTTACACTTATATATATTTTTTGCATATTTTACTTCTGCTTCACCATTATCTTCTTCAACATCTTCAAATCCATTTAGCATTATTTGAGAATTTTCTTTTTTAGTTTCAATCATAATTCCCAATTCTTCTAAAATCATGTCATCTAATTTATAACTATCTTTTGATGGGTTTAAAACATATGATGCTATTGATATATCAAACATCATATTTTTAGGTACTATACCCATTTGTTTTAATTTTAGATAATCACCTTTTTGCTCAAATCCAATTTTTAAATTGTCACTTTCAAAAATATCTTTTAATATTTGTTCAGTCGGATTTGCTGTATAATATAGTTTTTCGTTATGATAAATCGCAAGTCCATTTTTATAATAATATCCAATTTCTCCATCTTCGATTTTTAAATCTTTAATATCGTTTATTACAACTTCTTCCTCTTCAACTTTACTTTCTTGTGCGCCTTCTTTTAGGCCAAGTTTTTCAATAAAGTTTCTAAATTGTAATTTAACAAAAAGATTATAAAGTTCTTCGTTGTTAAACTCTTTATATTCTATATTTGAAAGTTCAATATCAATAGGAACTTCCCTAAATATTGTTCCTAATTCTAATGATAAATAAGCTAATTCTTTATTATCAACAATTTTTTCTTTTAATTTTCCTTTTACCTTTTCTAACTCTTCTCCAGCTTCCAATTTTGAGTAAATATTATCAACATCGTGATACATTTGAATCAAAGAAAATGCAGTCTTTTCTCCTACTCCAGGCACACCAGGAATATTATCAGAAGTATCACCCATCAAACCTTTTACTTGTATAAATTGAATTGGGTCAATTCCATATTTTTCTTTTATAACTTCAGGTGTATAGTCTGTACTTTCTGTCGATCCCATTCTAGTAGTCGGTATCCTAACTGTTACATTATCAGATACCAATTGAAGTGAATCTTTATCCCCGGTTAGAAGTAACACTTCTATATTATTTTCATCACCATATTTTGCAAGTGTACCTAATATATCATCAGCTTCGTATCCTTCTAACTCTAATATAGTAATATTCATAGCTCTTAAGACATCTTTTATAATAGGCATTTGCATTCTAAGCTCATCTGGCATACCTTTTCTTGTTGCTTTATATCCATCATATTTTTTATGTCTGAATGTTGGTGCCTTCAGATCGAACGTAACACAAATATAATCTGGTTTTTCATCACTTAAAAGCTTAAACAATATTGATAAAAAACCATAAATAGCATTTGTATATGTTCCATCTGTAGTCACTAAAAGCTTTGAATTCATAATGCCATAAAAAGCTCTATTCATAATACTATTTCCATCAATTGCAACTAACTTTTTCAATCTCTTTCTCCTTAACTTTATATTTCTTTCTTATTATCATTAAATGTATTT
The DNA here is from genome assembly GCA_017521465.1 of Clostridia bacterium. Classification (GTDB taxonomy): domain Bacteria; phylum Bacillota; class Clostridia; order TANB77; family UBA1234; genus RGIG6291. Next base: position 13,546 of record JAFXCN010000026.1, read on the forward strand.
TCCTTACTAACTTATATAATTGAACAACCACATAAGCGCCTATTATATCTATTAAAATTCTAAAAAATATTTCTATATAAATATTATCAAATCTTATTTTTAAAACTTCAAACCTCAACAACGTATTTTCAATATAATGAATTAATAATATATATAAACTATTTTTTCCACACCAAGCTAAAAAATTATTTGTATAAATTTTTTTAGATTCAAAAAATTTAGAAAATTTTAATATAATCAAACTTCCACATACTGCGGCAAGATATGAAAATATGCTTTGGTAACTTCTAGTTGCAATTTCTATGGTTTCAGTTGCAATCCCTAAAACCCAAATGCAAACCATTATGAATAACAAAAAATTATCTTTAAATATTTTTTCTATACCTTTAGTTGAATATAACATATAGCCAATCCAATAAAAAAACATACATGCAAAAGCAACATCTAGACTAAACGGAAGATAATATCCAAACGCTCCCAATCCAATTCCAATAATTGTTAAAAAACAACATGCTATATATTCATGCAATTTGTTATTCTTAAATAACTTTTTTATTATACAAAATATTAATTTTATGGTTATAAGGAAAGGGATAAACCATAAAACACCTGTTAATAATACATCTGAATATTTAATTTTATCAATATATGAAATAGAATAAATTGTTTGTTCCAACCATTTAGTTATTATATTAAAAAAAGATATTTGTTTACTAAAGTATATATAGTCAACAATAAACAAACATAACATATATGGCAAAAACAATTTTATAATTGTATCTTTCAAAATCTTTTTAAAAGTTTTATCCTTATAAAACATTCCACTGACAATAATAAATAGAGGCATATGAAAAGAATATATAAAATCTCTTAATATTCCTTTTTCAATATTATGCCCTATAATCATCAATAAAATGGAAATTCCGCGCGCAATATCAATAAATTTTTCTCTTTTATCCATTAGAAACCTCACATGTTAAATATATGTTTAATAGACGATTTAAATTTTTAGACTTTTTTTATATTTTATACTAGAAATATCACTAGTATTTGAACGCCCAATCACATCACCAATAGAAATTTTTGTCTCTATGTTATTAGCCGTATTTTTTTTAATTTGTTCATTTAATATTACTTTATCTTTTTCTATTAACTGTATAATTGTCGAACCACCAAATTCAAAATATCCTTTTTCATCATACTTTTTGAATTTATTGATTGAATGATTCTTTATCTTTCCAACACATAAAGCTCCAACTTCGATTTGAAGTATATCCCCAAAATTATATGTTTTTAACAAACTAATCTCTCTACTATTTTCCGAAAATACTTTATACTTATCATGTGAAATCGGACTTACTGTATGTAACTTTCCTTTTATATATTTTAATTTATCTTGCTTTCCTGAATCTATAAAAATATATCTGTGATAATCACTTGGTATTAATCTGTAAATAATGCAAAGTCCGCCCAAATATTTTTGGGCAAGTTCTTTATCTTGTATTAATTCTTCAACAGAATATTTACTCTTTTTTACGTCTATTATCAAATCTTCACTTATATCATAACAAGTAATTCTTGACTCAGCAGTAGATATAAATTCTTTGGATTTTTTTGACTTTTTCTCTATCTTGTTTTCTCTCTTAAAGAAGTCATTGAAACTTTTAAATTTTTTATCTCCCAAATTTATGTCGTATTTTTTTACATATCGTTTTATAAGTGGTTTTGACATTGGAGTATTTAATACTATTCCTACAAATTTTGAAACAAACGGGCATACTAATATTTTTAGTATACACCTTCCAAATATTGTAGAATATAAAAATTTCAAAAACACTCCTTCATCTTGATGATTAATTTGATTATAATTTAACTCTACATATTCCATAGTATTTCTCTCTTTTAAACAATCTATCTATAATGTATTTCTAAATATCAAAAATAATACAAATAATATACCTACTATTGAAAGTGCAATTTTTGATTTTAAATTTAATTTTTTTATTTTAAAATTACTAACATATGCAAAACTTAACGCTAAAAGTGCACCTACAAATACATATTCGTTCTTCGTAAATACATAGATTAGAGGCAATAAGATTGTAGAAACTGTTATTGGTACGCCAGTAAAATATCCACTATTTTCTTTTGATGTTATATTATAATATGCTAGTCTTCCAACGCCACACACTAAAAAAATAGAATATATTACTAAATCTATAATGCTATTGAATCCCATTGATAAACATATTACTACTGGAAAAACTCCAGAAGAAATAATATCTACCAACGAATCTAATTCTACGCCAAAATTAGGATCTCCATCTTTTCTCAATTTTCTTGCAAAAGCACCATCAAATCCATCACAAATTCCAGCAATAAGTAGACACATAACCGCTAAATCTATATTACCTACAAGACATAATTGTATTCCTAATACAGCTAACACTAATCCAACATACGTTAATATATTGGCTTTATCACATATGTTTTTTAACATTTTACTGCTCCCCTTTTTCATTTTTCATGCATCATTATTTTATATTCTTATTAATTCGTATTTTGAATTTCCTAAGCCTATTTTTTCTCCATGTTCAATTTGACTTTCCCAATTTGTTTCTGGATGATTTGTATGGAAATTATCTTTATCTATAATATTTTTCTTTATATTTTCACCTAAATTACTGTTCATAAATGCTGTTTGTTCATTTACCAAATCAGCACATGCTCTGTCTAACGCAACTGCATCAAATGAAGCAAGCATTCCAACATTTGGAACTATTGGTGCATCATTTTCAGAATGACAATCACAATTTGGTGAAACATCACAAATTATATTTATATGAAATTGTGGTCTATCTTTTACTACAGCTAATGCATATTCAGCCATCTTCTTATTTAAAATATCATTTGCAGAACCATCATTTGGTTTTATAGCATCAAAGTTACACATACCAATACATCTTCCGCATCCAACACATTTATCATGATCTATTATTGCTACGCCTGTATTTTCGTCATAACTAATTGCATCATGTGCACAAATTTTAGCACACAACTTACATTTTTTGCATTTACTTTCATTAACTACTGGTTTGCCATTATAGTGCATTTCCATTTTTCCAGCTCTTGAACCACAACCCATTCCAAGATTTTTGATTGCACCACCAAAACCTGTTGCTTCATGGCCTTTAAAATGGTTAAGCGAAATTACAATGTCTGCATCCATAACTGCAGTACCAATTTTTGCTTCTTTTACATATTCTCCATCAATAGGAACCAAAGTTTCATCTGTTCCTTTTAATCCATCAGCAATTATAACTTGGCATCCAGTTGAAAGTGGTGTAAATCCATTTTCAAATGCAGCTTCAATATGATCTAAAGCATTTTTTCTTCTTCCAACATATAAAGTATTTGCATCTGTCAAGAAAGGTTTTCCACCTAATTCTTTAATAACATCTGCAACCGCTTTTGCATAATTTGGTCTTAAAAATGCTAAATTTCCTGGCTCACCAAAATGTATTTTGATTGCAACAAATTTATTGTTAAAATCTATATTTTCTATTCCAGCTTTTTTTATTAACATTTGTAATTTTTGTGGAATATTTAATCCTGGTTTTGCTCTAAAATCTGTAAAATATACTTTTGAATTTTCTTTCATTTTCTTTCTCCTTTAAATTTTATTTAATATTTCTGGTAATTCAGATATATTATCAATACTATATTCACTTTCTAAATCTTTTTGGAAACCATATTTAGCATGAATAAACGGAATACCTGCCACTACACTCGCATTGTAATCCTTGTCTGTGTCACCTATATATATTGCACTTTGAGCATTGTTTCTTTCAATTACCTTCTTTATTGCCTCACCTTTTTCAAGTCTATATTTACCTGCTGGCAAATAATCATCAAAATATTTTTCTAATCCAGATGAACTTAAAAATGCTTCTATATATCCATCTACACAGTTACTTACTATTGCTAATTTATATTTTTCTTTCAATTTAATTAATATATTTTCTAAATTTTGATAAACATTTCCGCCAATCTCAAAAAGTTTTTTCGAATTAGTTTCTAAGAATAGATCAAACATCTTATATCTTTTTTCCTCTTCGTAATCTGGAAAATAGTTTTTTGCCGCTTGCTCATATGTACATCCCATAGTTTTCATCACTGTTTCACGTGTTATTTCATATGGGACATTATATTCTTTCACAATTTCTTTTATAGTCTCATAAGACGTATCCGTTGTTTCCCATAGTGTTCCATCCAAATCAAAAATTAACATATCTAGTTTCTTTTCCATTATTGTTATCACCTTTCAGTTTTATAAATATTGAATTTATTATATCAAACACATCTAAATTTTTCTACTTTTTTAATAATAAAATCTACCATTTTTACTATTTATCAGCAAAAATGGTATAGAATTATAAAATCCTATACCATTAGTGCATCGCTTAATTTACGTAATGCGTATTCAATTACAGAACATAATCCTGTATTATATGTATTACATTATGCTTTCCAAAGGCCATGCAAATTACAATATGCATATACTACTTCAACTTCATCACCTTCGCATATCGAAAAACAAACTTCTGGCTTTTGTCCTGGTTCTAACACTTTTCTTTGATTTCCAAATTTAGTTTGGATTGAAATCCATTCAATGTAGTGTTCTTCTTGCATTGGATGCTCAACTTCTCCAACAGTTACAAACACTTTATTACCTTCAACCTTATATACTGGAATATGTTTTTCTGTTGACGCCTCAACTTCTCCCGCTATTATTTCTTTCATAGCTTCTCCACAACACATTACAGGTACTCCACTTTCCTTTACAACAGCCACCATATTACCACATTTGTTACATCTTAAAAATTTTTGTTTCATAATTATTCCTCCCTAATATTATTATAATTTACTTTTTCTTTTCATCAATAACATTTTTTATAATATTTAGATTTTCTCTTTCGATTTCATTTAGCTCTTCTAAACTCACTGTTTTTCCCTCTACAGGATAATACCATGATTGATTTTCAAAATATTCTTTTAATTCTTTGTTGTTGAAACTGTGTCCATGTCTTGCAAAAATTTCATTATATGCTTTATTTAATTCATCTAAACTCAAATTTTGAATTTCTGATTTTTCAATTTTTCTAACACTACTTTTCGAAAGAATATAACCGCCGCTCTCATATAGAGTTACCAACTCATTGTCAATATCAGAAAATTGTATGCTAGGTATAACTCCGTTCCAATCATATCCATCAAGTTCAATTGAACTGCTATTCAATACAAACGTTGCTTTTTTCATAATATCATCTATTTCTTGTTGTGTTTTATTAGATGAGTATCTTTCAAAATCTTCTTTCACTTCTGCCTCTAATACGCTTATGTAATCTACATTTTTCTTAAATATACTTTCAACAGAGTTTCTCTCAAGTAGTGTTCTTGCATCATACAATTTACTCTTACCATAATTCCTTTCATCTACAACAGTACCTCCATGTACTTCCATAAACTCATACGAAGTTAAAAAATATTGTAAATAACCTAAATCATACCTATACTCTCTGGCATGTTGAATTATATCTTTAATAACCTCTTCCTTACTCGTACTATCTACACAACCTAACGAAAAGGTCATATTATTCGAAAGCAAATTATAATATTTTTCATCATTTGAATATCCATTAAATTGATATTTATAATTATAATTATACCACACATAAGGTTTTATAGTTGCTATATAGAATTTATTTTCATTATTCTTGGCAATTTGCCTATACTCTTCTAATTTCTTATTTGCTTTTTCCAAGTCTCTCTCTTTTAAAATTTGTAAAGTTTCTGTATATGGATAATCACTGCCCGCTTCATAATCACCATCTAATAAAATCTCATAGTAAAGATTATTTTCCGCAAAACCCGTTTCATAATAACATTCTGTTACAATATCTGTACATGTCCAAAGATTTTTGAAACCTATATTAGAATTCTCATATAAATTTTCTTCTGTTAAATATTTATCATATATAACAATATCTTTAGCAACATCTATAAAATCAATTTCTACATATCGTTCATAATAATATAATGCATCTTTGTTAACTTCAATGCAAATTGTTGTTGGAGTAAAATAAAATTTTTTATTTTCACTATTCATAAAAGATTTTAGCATCTTATTCACATCATGTTCTGATAATTCGGGAATATAGTCAGTTTCATTAAAAATTGCAGTTTCACTCTGTTCATCATAGCCTTCATAAAGTTCAATCTTCCATTCTCCAGATTCTTTATCAAAATATGAACTTGTATAAAAACTTGCATTAACATCATTCGATGCTAAAACTTTATAAAAAGCTTTTCTAAGTATTTCATGCATATCTATATTTTTCACAAACAAATCTTCAAATCTTAATCTCTCACCATTAACCAATTCATAATTCAAAAAGATAGTTTCTGATTTACTTTCACCTTTCTCTTTATAACTCAAAGAAAATTCAATTGAAATTACATTGGCAAAATTAGCATAAGTATACGCATATGAACCGATATGTCCAACTTGTGTATATTTATTAAGATTTTCATTAAATTTACTAATAATACGTTCTCTTATATCATTATTTATTTTATTTTCAACTTCTTTATTCTTCAAACCTGATATTGTTGGTATCTCAATTGGTGTTGCGACATATAGAATTCGTTCTTCTACACTTTCTACTTTCAAATCATTTTGATCATATGTTCCATATAAATCTAACGTTTTTTCTTTTTTCAAATCATTATTTTGATTTTCAACATTATTTGCATCAAATTCATTTGTGTGCACAACAAATTTACCCGTTTTCATAGTAATTAAAGTACCCGTTATTAAAAATGAAATTATTGCAAAAATAAAAATTCCGATGAATATTTTTTTCATATAGATTCCTCCTAATTTACAGGTACATATCCAGCAACTTCTATAACCTTGCTACCTCTTTCAGATTGAACTGCTTCTATCCATTTGGCAGTATTACTTTCTTTATCAATATTCTTTAAAGTTACTATATAACCATTTGTATAAATCGGATAACTTCCATCTTTTATTGTTTCAATTGTTGGTTTTACACCATTGATTCCTAACATTTTTATCGTATCTCTTTTGTACATAGTATTTATATAGTAAAAATATGAATATCCTAACGAATTTTTTGAATTGTCATATTCTGCAACAGCATCAACTAATTCATCCATTCCTGCTACAACTTTAATACTTGGCGCAGTCATTAAGTCTTGATCTTTCATTACAAGTGAAATCATGGCAGTTTGACTTCCAGATCCATTAGGTCTTTGATATGGAATAATTTCTGCATCTTCACCGCCAACTTCTTTCCAATTAGTTATTTCACCTTTATATATTTTTACAACTTCATCTAAAGTTAAATTTTCAACTGGATTTTCAGAATTTACAATAAATACAAATGCTGAACTAGTTGCAGGCGTTACATCTAACTCAACTCCTTTTGATTTAGCATAAGCATAATCATCTTCTGAAGGTTCAGCAGCAAATATAACATCAACATTTCCATCAATTAAATTTTTATAAACATCACTTGTACGGCCTTTAGAATATTCATAATTTAAATCTTCTTCTGGAACACCAAGGAAATTTGATGCTATGCTATCTACTAATGGATGAATAGCAAGTGATGCATCTACTCTTGGATAGTTTTCTAATGTAAAAATTGGTTCTTCAACATTTTTATTATTATTAACCTCTTCAACATTTACTTCATTTTTATTTTCGTTGTTTGTATTCTCAACTTGTTTTGTTGCTGTTGTATACCAAAAAACACATCCTACTACAATGGCTACAACACAAATTACAGCAATTATTATTGGTAATACTTTTTTCATATTTGGTTCCCCCTGTTTATATTAATTATTGTTTTTTAAATAATTTTTTTCCTACTCCACACACTGGACATTTATAATCTTCCGGTAGTTCATCACCATAATATATGTATCCACATATTGTACAAATCCATGCCGTTTTTCCATTATTAGTATTAACTTTCAAAAGCTCATCCTTATGTTCTCGATAATAATTATATGTCATCTCTTTTTCATTTTTATATAAATCACCATCTATTACTCTACCAATAAAAAGTGTGTGTGTATTATTATCAATAGAATCTATAATTTCGCATATCATATATCCTAATGAATCATTTATAACTTTAACTTCATTTATTTCTGTCGTTTCTATTTTTTCAAATTTATCTATATCTCTCATAGAATTAAAACCAAATGTTTTTATTATTTCTGGATTTACGTCATTACCTAAAACAGAAATAGCAAAGGTTTTATTATTTTTCATTAATGTATTAGTATTATTTTTCTTCATCACAGCAACTGCAATTAAAGGATTATCTCCTCCACTAACTTGCGATACCGCATCTACAATGCATCCTCCGCCTTTTGTTGTTAATACATACATTCCTTGAGATATTTTTTCAATTATTTTTAAATTTTTCAAAAACATCTTCCTTTCGTTTTTCATTTCAAATCAACAACTGGTTTTATCTTATTTAAAATTGTTTCTTCTTGGCTACAATTAAAGTTAGATTTTCTTAACTTTAAAACTAACTTTTTATTTTCTGTTCCTTTCGTATAAATTAATCTTGCTTTTCCAATATATTTACACCAAAAAGAATGATATTTTTTAGCCAATTCTTTATTGATAGCCAATATATTTGGAACAAAAAAATATCTAGTCTTTGCTTTATCGACATTCATTGTCAACAAATATCTTTGAATATTGTCAATAGAGAATATTTCTTTTAAACTTGCTAGTATTAAATTATTCTCATGTGTTGTAACACCATCAATTGAAACCGTAATCTTTGTTTTTGATTCATTCTCCTTTGAATATATTTTTATTCTCTTAAAATTTGTTTTTACAATTTTAACATCACATAATGTTTTTATTAACGCTTTTACAATCTTATACATTTGTCTTCTTGGCTTTGAAAAATATATAGATTTCACACATTGTATAATAAATTTTATATTTATTATACTTGAAAGAAGAAGTGCAGCAATTATATCCAAAATATTTATCGGATTGTCAATTACAGCTAATAAACACATTGTCATTATAAAAACAAACATTGGTACAATAAAATCACTAGGTTTAATTTTACACAAATTATAATTAATAACTCGTTTTGGAAATTCTAATTGGCTTGTCATGTTTATTTTATTTCCACCAAAACGACTAATTAAATCAAACCACTTATTATACATTCTAGATCTGTCATTACATATTTTAACAATCGAATTATTGTACACATTAATTTTTTCTTGCGTAAATTCTTTTGGTATAGTATCTAACCTTGATATTCCATTTTCTAGAACATCCTTATTGTATCCAATACCTACAAATGAATTAAAACGTCTTTTCAACATTTCATAATCTGAATTTTCAATAATATTTTCATCCAAATCTGCTACGCAAACCAAATGCCAAACATTAGCTGTTTTGTATGGATTTTCATTTGTTCTAATAGCTCTTCCTCTCATTTGATTTGACAATACATAAGAGCCAACAAAACTTGCTAATATTAAACTATTAATACTTGGTTCATCCCAACCTTCTCCAAGTAATGATTTTGTTCCAATTATAATATTCACATCTCCATCAGAAAATAATTTTGCAATTGATTTCATTAAAACATTTTTATTTTTATCAGAAGCATTCACTATACTATAATCTGAAACCTTTTCCACATTTTCAAACGATATATCATCTTCAGCAAGTCCTTTTTCAACTATGTTTTTTATCAGCCTTTCTTTTTCGCTGTTTGGGACCATAAATATGCTACCAGTTAAAACTGCAATTTTAATCTTTTTGTTTATCAAATTTAAGAAAATAGGAAAAACGCCTAATTTACTTACTTCAACATTTTCTTCAAATAAATATTCTTTTCTTAAAAAATCTGTAAGAATAACCATTCTTAAATTTTCTTTTAAATTAGAATATTCTATATCTACTATTTTATTTATACTTTCTAATTTTCCAACACTGTTTGTAAAATATTTTTGTAATTCTGGATTGTTAGATAATAAAACTTTTTTCTTTTCTATGAGCCCTAATTTATTTAATTTTGATTTAATTCCATCTAATAGCACCTTATAGTTTTCAAAGAAATCATCTTCGCTAAAAATCACTTTTTGTAACAAAATTTCTAACCACTTAGTTGTTAACTTAGGAATAGGCCTGTTATTACATATTTCTTTAAGTTTTTCTTTGTCAATTTCAATGCTAGTTTCGTTTAAATAAACTATGATACTACTGTAAAATTCTCCATTATTGAATATTTCTTCAAGATAAACTTTAGTATCCTTAATATAAGGATGTTCATATAACATTGTTGCAAATTCTTTGTCATTTTTTAATTCTTCAATTAATGTTTTTATTTTATTTTGATATTCCGCAATCTTTTCTTTTTCAACTTTTATAGGATAACTAAAATAAATATAATCTTGATGCGGACATAGATTTTTAGCATATATTAATTCTGGAACAGAAATTTCCATATCTATATTTCCGCACAATTCTATATATTTCTGCCATTCTGCGTTTTCAACATCGTATGGCGGTGTTGCTGTTAAAGAAATTATAGTGATATCTTTTAGTTCTTTTATTACACTTGTTAAACTTTGCCACCATTCACTTTTTAGATGATGTGCTTCATCCAGTATTATGGTTGTAATTTTATTTTTCTTAATTTCTTCTATTAAATCATATTCCTTAACATCTATATCTATATTTTGATTTTCTTGTAAAATAACATCATCCGTTTCATTTTCATCTACATCATTTTTTTGTTTTTTTCTTTTATACGCATAATGAAGACCTTGATAAGTTATAGAGTTAAAATATGATAATTTATATACATTATCGCTAATCCAATCTGGTTTTTGACTACCTTCTGGCATAAACAAAGTAACAAATCTATCTATCCATTGATTCTTTATAGTTACAGTTGGTGATAACATTATTACTGGATTTCCAAGTTTTCGTGCTAGCTCTAATCCTAATACAGTCTTACCAGAACCCGGAGCTGCAACTATATTAACTCTTTTGTCATCTAAAAATTTATCAACTTCTTCTAAAACTTTAGCTTGATATGGTCGCCATGAATACTTAAATTTTATATTTTCATCAAACATTCTATGCTCCTTAATCTTTTACAATTTCTCCAAAAAGTTTTTCTATTAATTCTTCTACCGAACCTACTTTTTCCTCATTTCCATTATTTATATAAGTATATGATATATATTGTTGAGCATCAGGCCTTTTACTATTCTCTATATCTGTTACTAAATTTTGAAGTTCATTTTGATTTTTAATTATTCCCGAATCAACATCTTTTTCTTTACTTGCTCCTTTAATTGTTATCGTTGTTTTTGATTCAATCCACATATAACTTTCATCTTCCGTTGGATAAAAATAGTATGTGGAACCCCAGCCAGCATCCATACCCATCATTTGGCTATGATATATTGTAGCCACATAATCACTATTAGGTCTAACAATTATTTTATCTTTTATAAAAAAACAAACTATGAAAATAATAACTAGTACAATAATAATTCCTAAAATAATATTCTTTTTCATATTATTCTCCTTTTTCAATTTGCTTTTTATATCTATCCTCTTCCGAATATATACATCCACAATATTTTTGCATATATAATCCTGCGTCTCTTGCCATTTGTTGTCCAATACGAAAACCTTCTCTAAAGTCTTGATAAATAAATTTCACTCCATATTTTTCAGCATATTCTTCAGCTATTCTTATAATAAGCTCATGATTTTGGTATGGACTAACTAACAATGTTGTTGAAAAAGCTGTATATCCATTTTCTTTTGCATATTTTACTGTCGTTTCAAGTCTTGAACGATAACAAAACTCACATCTTCCATCAATATTGTTAATAACGTTCGTAGTAAATTCTCTAATTCCATAATCATGATTTATAATTAACGGTAAATTTATCATTTCAGAATATTGTTTTAAGGTATCCAACCTTTGTTTGTATTCTGTATATGGATGAATATTTATGTTGTACCAATATGCTGTTATATCTGTATATCCATCTTTTCTTAATTTATCAACTACATATGTTGAGCAAGGTGCACAACATGTATGTAATAATATTTTATCTTGCATCATATTCAACTCCCATATGTTTATACGCATCAATCGTTGCAGTTCTTCCTCTTGGTGTTCTATTTAAGAAACCTATTTGCATTAAGTATGGTTCGTATACATCTTCGATTGTATCTACATCTTCACCAATAGCTGCAGCAAGTGTTTCAATGCCAACTGGTCCTCCAGCAAATTTTCTTATTATTGTATCTAGCATTTTATTATCAATATTATCTAACCCTAAATGATCTATTTCTAAACTATTTAATGCTAAATCAGCAATTTCATCTGTAACTACACCATTATTTTTTATTTGTGCAAAGTCTCTAACTCTTTTCAAAAGTCTATTTGCAATTCTTGGTGTTCCTCTTGAACGAGAAGCTATTTCCATAGCACCTTTTTCTGTTATTTCTATATTTAAAATAGATGCAGAACGTTTTACTATTTGCGCTAATTGCTCATTTGAATAAAGTTCTAATCTATCAATAATTCCAAATCTATCTCTTAATGGTGATGATAAACTTCCTGCTTTTGTAGTAGCACCTATTAATGTAAATTTAGGTAAATCCAATCTTATTGAACGTGCACTTGGACCCTTTCCTATAATTATGTCAAGTGAAAAATCTTCCATCGCCGGATATAAAATTTCTTCCACACTTCTATTTAATCTATGAATTTCATCTATAAATAAAACGTCTCCTGGATTTAAGTTGGTTAAAAGTGCCGCTAAATCCCCTTGTTTCTCAATTGCAGGTCCAGAAGTTATTCTAATGCTAGCTCCCATTTCATTAGCTATAATATTAGAAAGTGTAGTCTTTCCAAGTCCTGGAGGTCCATAAAGCAAAACATGGTCTATTGGTTCTTCTCTTTGTTTTGCCGCTTCTATATATACCTTTAAATTTTCTTTTATTTTATCTTGACCAATATAATCATCTAACTTTTTAGGTCTTAAGCTGTTTTCTATATCTAAATCTTCTCTCTCTAGTCCTGGACAGATAATTCTCTCTTCTAATTCATCCATTTCTTTTTTCCTTTCATTTTTAGCTTTTTATATCGAAAAAAGTATATCATAACTGACTTTTTATCTCAAGCGAACAGACGATAATTAGTGTGATATTTACAATAAACATAATATATATGTATACTTAAAATTATTCATATTAGAAATTTTATGTCCGACGTAAAGTGTTCGCTGGGCGGATATTTATGTCCGACGCAAAGTGTTCGCTGGGCGGATATTTGTGTCCGACGTAAAGTGTTCGCTGTGCGAATATTTGTGTCCGACGCAAAGTGTTCGCTGGGCGGATATTTGTGTCCGACGTAAAGTGTTCGATAAAAAAGTCCTGTTAGAGACTTTCTCCAACAGGACTACCATATGTATCTAAAGGTTTCATTCTTAGAAGCAAAATACATACCTTTTTATGATGTATTATGTTTCTATTATACTTTTCAACAAAAAGATTATATTCTTCTCTTTGCACTTTTAATTTTTTCTCCAAAGCAACTATTCTTGTGAACGCTTCCTTTATAACGGGATTAGTTATCATATTATTAATTTCATTATATGTTTCTTTTAATTTTTTATTTAATTCAACATCTATTTTTATTTTTTCATTATAACCACTTTTTTTAGCATTAATTCTTTTACTAATAAGTTTTGTTGTTTCACCTTTTATTCTTTTGTTTTTCAATTCTCCAAGTATTTTCATTAATGCCAAATCTCTTGTATCAAGTGTTTTTTCCAATGTATTAAATACTTTGCACACATCTACATATTCCTTAAAATACAACATATATCCTAAGTATACTAAAAAGACTACTACTAAAAATAATATTATATACATTTTACTCTTCTCCAAATCTAATTAATTCTATCCAGTCTAAAATATCTTTATAAATTTCATCTTTATTTAATTCATTTAATAATTCATGTCTACAATTTTTATATAATTTAAATGTAATATCTTTTATACCTATTTTTTTGTATAATTCATAAACTTTTTTCACTCCACTACCATCTTCACCTACTGGATCCATATCTCCAGACATTATAAGCATTGGTAATGTTTTTGGAGTATTTTTTATAAATTTATCATCATTACAATATTTTACTAAATTAAATAAATCCTTAAATGCGGATACACTAAAAATGAACGACATTTTTTTGTCTTCTACATGATTTTGTACAACTTCTTTATCGCGGCAAGTCCAGTCATATTTTGTCATAATTGGTTCAAAATTTAAATTAGCAAATTCAAAGCAAAGTTGATCTAATTTTTTGCTTTTATACATTTCACCCTTCTTTTGAATCAATCTATCTGCAAGTTGAATTCCTGCGTCAACAGCCCATTGCGGCCCCATTGTACCAAGTAATATAATTCCATCAAGTTCCTCACCGTATTTAACAATATAACATCTACTTATAAATGAACCCATTGAATGACCTAGCATGAAATATGGAAGGTTCGGATATCTTTTTTTGACGATTTTTGTCATATAGTGTAAATCTTTTACTAAATACTTATACCCACTCTCTTTTGCAAAAAATCCTCTATCTTTTTCAGCATTTACAGAATCGCCATGCCCAATATGATCATGTCCTGCAACTACATATCCTTGCTCAAGTAAGTAATTAGCAAATTCATCATATCTTTCTATATATTCACACATACCATGAGATAATTGAACAACACCTTTTATTTCTTCTGTAGCAGGGGTCATTATTTTTCCACGAACTATATTAATATTATTTGAACTTTTAAACGAAATTTTTTCAATATTAATTCCCATAAAACCACCTTATTGCAAAAGTGTATTTAATATTTTATACATAATGTTTATAATTTGCAAGTTTTTTGTATTAAATCATCATTATAATATCATATTATCGTTATATTTCGCAATTCCTATTATTATTTATTATCTATTCTTTAACTGTAGATATTCATATATTTTTTTCTAGTCGCTTCACCTCCTCTTATATGTCTTTCTGCTTTATTTTCATCTAAAATCATTTTTATTTGTTCTGCAAGTGATGGATTTATTTTTCTTAAGCGCTCTGTAACATCCTTATGTACTGTACTTTTACTAATACCAAATTTCTTGGCAGCTCCTCGAACTGTATCTTTGTTATCTATTATATATTCAGCTAATTTTATCGCGCGTTCTTCTATGTACATTCTACTCACACAAAAACCCCCTTTGAATACGCTTTGTAAATTGTATTCAAAGAGGGCTCCCGTTATGAGCTATTTTAAACTATAAATTTGATAATTCTTCTTTTATTATTTCAGCAACTTCATTTGCAGTATTATTCATTAATTCTTCATCAAAACATTCTACCATAACTCTTATTTTTGGTTCTGTTCCTGATGGTCTTACAATTATTCTTCCTGAATCTTTTAATTTTTCTTTCGCGTCATCTATAGCTTCCTTTACCTTTGGATTTGTATAGAATTGAACTTTACCTTCTTGACTTACTGTAACATTTATTGCAATTTGTGGATATTTGTTCATTACTTTAGCAAGTTCTGATATTTTTTTACCTGTTCTCTTCATAAGACTTAATACTTGAATAGCTGTTAATTCTCCATCACCAGTTGTTGCATAATCTCTAAAAATAATGTGTCCTGATTGTTCTCCACCGAAGTTATATTCTTCTAAAAGCATTTCTTCTAACACATATCTATCTCCTACTTTAGTAGCGATGAAATTAATATCATTAGCTTCACAAAATTTTACAACTCCAAGATTTGTAAGAATTGTGCCAATAATGGTAGACTTTGCAAGCTTGCCTCTTTCTTTCATATCTAATGCGCACATTGCAATAATTTGATCTCCATCAATTACTTCACCATTTTCGTCAACACACAAACATCTATCCGCATCGCCATCAAAAGCAACTCCTATATCCATTTTATTTTCCATAACGTACTTTGTTAAATTTTCTAAATGAGTAGAACCACAATTTTCATTTATATTAATTCCATCTGGTTCATTATATAAAACTGTTGCTTCGGCTCCTAATTGTTCTAACAATAATTTTGCTGTAGCACTTGCACTACCATTAGCACAATCAACTGCAATCTTAATTCCTTCTAATGAATTCGGAACTGTATTTTTCAAATGTTCTATATAGTACTTAACAGCATTTTCTGCATATGTAACTTTTCCAACATCAGCACCTTCAACCGGTTTAAATTCTCTACTATTGTCAATAACTATACTTTCAATTTCTTCTTCTAACACATCTGGCAATTTATATCCATCTCCGCTAAACATCTTTATTCCATTATATTCAGCTGAATTATGCGAAGCCGAAATCATAACTCCAGCATCCGCTTTATATTTACCTATCAAATATGCAACAGCTGGAGTTGGCACTACTCCCAAAATTATAACATCTGCTCCTACGCTACAAAGCCCTGCTGTTATAGCAGACGACAGCATTTCAGATGAAATTCTAGTATCCATTCCAATTACAAAAAGTGGTCTTCTTCTAGCATTTGTTGTTAATACCATAGCAGCAGCTCTTCCAAGTTTCATAGCTAACTCACATGATAAATTTGAATTTGCTATCCCCCTTACACCATCTGTTCCAAATAATCTTCCCATTTTTTCCTCCTATACATTTCTTTGAACAATATCGTTCTTATCCTTATATATACTTCTTTCTGGTACAATACCCCTTACTCTACTTAGTGGATAAACAATGCTATCTTTTCCAACAATTGTTCCTGGGCATAAAACACTGTTACATCCGATTTCTACATTATCAGCAAGAAAAGCTCCAACTTTTTTTATATTAGTTTCAAATTCTTCATTACTTCCTTTTATTTTTACTAACGACTTATCACTCTTTACATTACTAGTAATAGAACCTGCACCCATGTGCGATTTATATCCTAATATAGAATCACCAACATAATTATAATGTGGCACTTGAACATTGTCGAATAGTATTACATTTTTTAGTTCTGTAGAATTACCCACAACACACTTTTTACCAACTATTGCACTTCCTCTTATAAATGCACAATGTCTTACTTCTGCTTCGTGGTCAATAATACATGGTCCTCCTATATATGCTGACGGATAAATTTTAGCTGTTTTCGAAATCCAAACATCTTCACTTGGATGTTCATATTCATCTAATGACAGTGTTTTACCTAACTCTATTATATACTCTTTTATTCTGGATAATAGTTCCCAAGGATATACATCTTCACTAAATAAATCTTTAGCTATAGTTTTTTCTGCATCATATAAATTTTTTATCTTTATATTATTCATATTATTTTCCTTTCTTATTCTACAGTAACTGATTTTGCTAAATTTCTAGGTTTATCTACATCTAATCCTTTTTCAACAGTAACATGATACGCAATCAATTGAAGCGGAATAGTACTTACAAGTGGAGAAAAGATTTCATTTACTTCTGGTAAATAAATGATTTCATCTACAACATCCTCAGGAAAATCTTTTATTGTAGTAATTGCCATTACGTCAGCACCTCTAGCTTTTATCTCTTTTATATTACTAACTGTTTTATCTATCATTTTCTTATCTGTTGCAATTGCAATAGCTGGTGTTCCTTCTTCTATCAGCGCAATAGATCCGTGTTTCAATTCACCAAATGGCATTGCTTCAGAATGAATATATGAAATTTCTTTTAACTTTAATGAACCTTCTAATGCAACATAATAGTCCAATCCTCTACCCAAATAAAACATATCTGATGTGTAGCTAATTCTTTCTGCATAATTTTGATATATCTCATCATTTTCTAAAACTTCTTGAATAGCATTCGGAATTTCTATTGCTGATTTTAACATGTCATTAAGTTTTTCTTCATCATATGATTTATTTATCTTTGCTAAATAAATCGCAAATAAATCAAGTAGCATTATTTGTGCTATATAAGCTTTAGTAGATGCAACTGCAATTTCAGGTCCAGCCTTTGTATAAAGAACATTTTCGCTCAAATTGTCCATTGTACTATCTTTTACATTTACAAATGAAATATGTTTTATTCCTTCTTGTTTAACTAATTCTAAACAAGCTAAAGTATCTGCAGTTTCACCTGATTGACTAATAAATATAGCTAAATCATCTTTATCTAGTATAGGATTTTTATATCTAAATTCAGATGCAACTTCGACGTTTACTGGAATCCTTGTTAGCTTTTCAATTACATATTTAGCGTTTAATCCTGCATGCATTGCTGTACCGCATGCCACAATATGAATATGCTTAATATTTTTGAATTCCTTTGGTTTTATATTTAAATTAAATTTAATTTCTTCACCATCCAAATAACTATCTAATGTCTTTTTTACTGTAATTGTATTTTCATTAATTTCTTTAAGCATAAAATGCTCATAACCGTTTTTTTCAATATCGCCGTCATTCGTATCTATATATTTTACAGCATTTTGTTTTAAGTTCAAATTTCTGTCATAAAATTTTACGTCTTCCTTTGTTAACACGACAAAATCATTATTATCTAAAATGCTTACTGCATCTGTATATTTTAACACTGCTGAAAAATCAGATGCTATAAAATTTTCATTTTCTCCTAATCCTACAATAAGAGGACTGTTTTTCTTGGTCGCCACAAGCACCTCTGGCTCTTTTGTATCAATTACACCTAATGCATAACTGCCTTCCAATACATTAGTGGTTTTCTTTAAAGCTTCTAAAAGATTTCCGTCATAATTCATAGCAATTAAATTCGGGATTACTTCTGTATCTGTTTCAGAATAAAATTTATATCCTTGCAAAGCAAGTTCTTTTCTTAATTCTAAATAATTTTCAATGATTCCATTATGTACTACAACAAATCTATCACTATTATCTACATGTGGGTGTGCATTTTTTTCACTGGCTCCTCCATGTGTTGCCCATCTAGTATGACCAATTCCAATATTTGATGTTCCAAGTTTTTGAGTACAAGGAACTAAACTATCAATTCTATTGACAGTTTTCATTACTTGAAGCTGGTTATTTGATATTGTTGCAATTCCACAAGAATCATACCCCCTGTACTCTAATTTTCTCAAGCCATCAATCAATACTGAGTTGGCATCATTCTTTCCAACATAACCAATAATTCCGCACATAGCAGCTCCTCCTTTATTTAGTTGTTATGTTAGCAACTACTTATACTGTATTTGTTCGCGTATCACTACACGTTTTTGCCAGTACTTAACGACAGTAGTATGCCGCAAGACCATCCGCTGATTATTCGATAAGCCTTGCCCTCGTCAACAAGATTTCTCTTGTCCCTGCGCTAATTTAAACCTCACTATCCTCCTTTTTCCATTTTTGGCTAACGATAATATTATATATTATTATAAAATATATTCAAGTGTTACATGTCAAAAGCTACAAGCAAGCTTGTAGCTTTTGTACTATTCACTATTCGTTTTTCACTATTCACTATACTCCTGCCTATCCGGTCGCATGTAAAAAGGAAGTGCGACAAAATCGATATAAAAATCGATTTTGTTTCACCTCCTGTTTTACATGTCTCTTTTCAGAAACAAAAATGCACACGAAATTTCGTGTGCTTTTAATTTTACTTCATAATATAAGGAGCATTATACAGATAAGTATAATAATCATGTACCATACGATTAGTAGAACATTCTTCAATTGCAGTATATACAGAAGCATACATCATCTTGCGCCACATACCACGATTAAGATACGTGGGCAACACATGCTCTTCAAATACCCTATACAGATACTGAGCATCAGTATACTTATCACGAGAAATAGTTTCACCAATAATCCAGCCATTCACACCATAACGAGCACTACGATACCACCAACCGTCGGCAGTGGAAACGTTGATTACACCATTTGCTGCGGCCTTCATACCAGAAGTACTGCAAGCCTCAAGCGGAATTTCAGGATTACCAAGCCAAATGTCGCAACCCTTAGTCATCTTACCAGCAATTTCTGCATTATAATTCTGCATGAATACAACATTCTTAGGATACTTCTTAGACATCTCATAAATACGCTTCAAAATTTCTTTGCTATTCCTATCCTTAGGATGGGTCTTGCCAGCAAAAACAATCTGGAAATTATACATATGAATCAAGCGCTCAAACCGATGCAGATCCTGGAAAATCAAGTCAGCACGCTTATATTCAATAACGCGACGAGCAAAACCAATAATAGGCGAATCAAAATTAAGTTCAACACCATTTCTTTCTTTAATAAACTTAATCAATTCACGCTTATTATCATCATGAGCCTTCTCCAAGGCATACAAATCACACTTTTCAAAAGCATCATGAATTGCCTTATCCTGCCAGTATTCAATATCAACACCATTATCAATGTAAGTAATGGGACAGCTGTCGCTTACATACTTCCAAAGTTCACGAGAAGTGGACTGGTGGCGCATTGCAACAGCATTAGCCATCTTGGAAACACGAAGTGCGGCAGTAGTAGAACCAAACATTTCTCCAGTATCATCGCCACCAATAGCCTTAAGCTCATCATAGCTAAGACCAAAGTTGACATTCAAACCCAGAATCATGTTAATATGCCTACTCTTATTACCAGCACCAATAGGAGTATGAGTAGTGAAAACAGTCATTTTCTTAACTTCATTAAGAGCATCCTTAAAAGAATAGCCCTTCTGCTTAAGCTCAGAAATAAGATACAGCGCAGCAAACACGCCATGACCTTCGTTCAAATGAAGAATTTCAAAATCGAAACCCATTTCACGAGCGGTCAAAATGCAACCTACACCAGCAATTACTTCCTGCATCAGGCGCTGATCTTCACCATTATAGACAGAGAAACCATTTTCGCCATACAGGTTATTAGTAATATTTGCAAACTCACCATTTTCAGGAAGGAAAGTATCAAGACCATAAGCAATAGGAATACTCTTATTTTGCCAAATCTTAACCTTGATTTCCCGACCGAGCATCGGAACATAAATGAACTTACCAGTATCGATGTAATCATCTTCAAAATTCTGAGGCGGATATTCGTCAACCACGCCACTATCATTAATAGTCTGAATTACATAACCATTTTTGTAAATCGGAGTCACCGCCATAAAACTAGCATTCAATCTATGCATAGTCCGAGTGGTATCACCATACAGGGCACCAAGGCCACCAGAATAGTTTCTACCACCGGCGGTAGTTTCCATACAAATCGCAAGAACTTTCTTACTTTGGAGCACGGAATTTGTCATGAGATTCTACCTCCTTCTATATTCAAAAGGCACATTTTGTACCATTTTGTCGAAAGATTTCGTTCGCATAGATATTACTTAAAAAAGCACTTGTTGTCAAGTGCTTTTTTAAGTAATTAATGATTAGATAGGCTACCAGTTTCCTTCATTCTTATAAACCGGTTCTCCTTCGTAATCTAATGTATAAATACTTCCTGGATAATGACTAGTTTGTTTTAGTGAGCCATCACTATTTTTTTTCATTTCTATAAATTTTAATTGTGTATCTCCATTTACTTCAAAGAAATAAGTATAATTTACTTCTTCTTCAAATTCTCCAGTTTCATCAAATCTCACGCCATATAACTTATCTGCATTACAAATTAACATTCCATTTTCATATATATATTTTCCAGATAACATTATGCCTTCTGGTTCGACAATTTGAAATTTACTATCCCCTATTAATCTAACGTCTAAACCATCATAATAATGTCCTACTTCTTCATGTGTAGCATCAATATTATTAAAAGAAAGTGTATATTTTCCTAATGAAACATTTGGTTCTTTATCAATTAAATTTGTATCTTCATTCATCACATCATTATTGTTTAAATTATTATCTACTACTTCATTATTATTTATATTAGCACATGCTGTAATTCCAAACATCATAATTGCTATTAATAGAATTAAAAAAAGTTTATTTTTCATTTTAACCACTCCTTCATCATATTCCCATAAATTCATCTATTATTTTATTTGCTTCTTCTACTGTTTCATATTCTTTAAACAATATGTTTTGATTTCCTGTTATCATAAGTGAAGCTGTTTTGCTAGAGTTCTTGTCGTATATGCACAATATTGGTTTTTCTATTGATTCTGCAAAACCAATTTCATATCCAACTCCTATTGAAGGAACTGAAATGTCTGCAATTACAAAATCCGCTTCTCTTATCCAATCAACATCTCTCAAATATGTTTGTATTTCTGGAACATCAGAATAAAATCTTTGACCATTCTTAACTTCTAAAACTTCATCTGCAACATGCTCAGTTAAAACAACCCCTACTTTCTTACAGTTATCCATCATCTTTTGATAATCAGCAGCTTTTTCTCTTCCGCCACTAATGGAACCACAAAAATAAATTTTCTTCATTATTTTTCTCCTATCAGTTTAGTTTTTATCATTCATTCTATTTTTTAATTCACTTAATACTAGTTCATATCCCTGTTTTTCATTTTTATATTCTTTCTTTTTATAGACAAGATTCTTATCCTTTTTCAAGCATATAATCCTTATTAACATTTCTAAAATCTCTGGATTTCTAACTAATATAGGACCAGAAATATGAGTACCAAAAAAGTTCTTATACTTTATTCCTTCAATATCTTTATTTTCATTTTCACCGATTCCAAACTCAACTTCGAATAATGGATTTAAGTTATGTACGATATTTGACATTTTATTCACAAAACCAACAACTTGCTTTTTCAAAAATTTACTTTTATATATAACATCCGAAGTTTTTCTATCTTTCAATGTTGTTGTTTCAAAATCTAATATTCCAAGCGCTTCTTTTTCATCAATAGTTTTTCCTAAAAATTCGTAACTATTTCCTGTAAATAATGCTACTTTTTCTGAATCTATATACTCTTTTAATTGTTCTTTATATTTCATTATATCTTGCATTACAAACATTTGATTATCTTCTGTTCCAGCGCCAATATAAATAAAATCATAATCACTTAAATTAACATCTTCATTTACAGTTTTTTTATCTACAATTACTTTTAATTTTTGATCTTTTAAATGTTTTTCTAATATTTTTATATTCCCATATTCACCATATAAGTTCATGATATCATAGTACCAATGTAATATTTTTATCTCCATGACTACCTCCTATCCATAAACTTCATTCTATCTGAAAAACATGTTACTACATATATATTTCCTACTGAATTTGTTTTTACATCACGCATCATATCATCTAAATTTTTAAATGCCACAATTTTCTCTTTCTCAATATCAGCATATTCAAATCTTGATTTTAAATCATGAACATATTTACCTGCCAAAACAATTCTCTTAACACAATCATCTTTTAAAAGTTCAAAATCAATATCCCATAGCCAAGATGTTTCACTAGTAAAATATTTTCTACTAACAGCATCAACAATTAAAACAACTGTACAATCTTTTTTCTCTTTTACAAGATATGTTAAAGATTGATTATATGAAATAGAATTTTCATGTTTTGATGTAAGTAACATGGCTTCATGTCCATTTAATTCAAATGATTGAACCCTATCATTTTTCATAACATATTCAGTTAGTTCGCTAACTATTTTTTCTTCATCAACTCCAATTAAGTTTGTAACAGCAAATGCTGCAAGCATATTATATGCATTATATACACTTCTCAAGCTCATTGAAATATTATATTTGTTGTTTATTGTAATTTCACCAGTTTGTAAATCTACATTTGTAACAGCATATGCAGGTTCTTTTCTTTCATGTCCACAATTTTCGCAATGATATCCGCCAATATGGGCATAATTATAATAATCATATTGCATTAGCGTCTTACAATTTGGACAATATTTCCCGTCGTTATATACACTAGTATTTTCTTTCGTTGAAAGGTTATTTTCATTCATTCCAAAATAAACTACATTGTCTTTTTTATATCCGTATAAAGAAGATAATGGATCATCCGTATTTAAAACAAGTGTAGCCTTTTCGTCAATACCTTCTTTTATAATTTTATATATTAATTCTGGATGTCCGTTTCTAGTCATTTGATCTCTATATAAATTTGTCACAACAATATATTTTGGATCAAAAAATTTAAGCGTATGTCTCAAATATCTTTCATCACTTTCAATTACAAGCACATCTTTTTTTACTTCACCTTTTAAATTACAACAATTCAAAATCATCGTTGTAACACCCTCGGTTTGATTTGAACCTTCTGTATTGCATCCAACATTATATCCATTCTTTTGCAAGATATTACATATCATTTCAGTAGTAGATGTCTTACCATTACTACCTGTCACAACAACAATATCTTCTGGTAATTTTATCTTTCTCAATATATTTTTATCTAATTTTAAAGCAATTTTTCCAGGCATACTACTACCTTTTCCTATCACTTTACCTATCTTGTACAAAAGTTTACTAACCATAATAATAAAAGCAGTTTTCAACCTCATCACCTCGTATAAATATTATCATATATGTAAGTTATTTGCAATGTAGTTTGGTTTCTTATTATATTGTGCACTTCTAACTAAATTTTGTAACAGACAAAACTATCCGATTGCTGTAACGCAGTTTCTTTTCCCAGGGCGCCGCTGCGCGGGCAAAACCATCTTTTCGCCCTGGAAAAAAGCTTCCTTCGGAAGCTTTGATACTCACAAAAATATGATGTTTTCGTATAAAAAAGCTCACAACAAAGTTGTGAGCTTTTTTACTGCTAATTGCGGAATATCTTGCCACCAAGTACTTCGCCACTGACAAAATTTCCTCTTTCGCATTTTTCATTACCTTGTATGAACGACCCTGGTTGAGAAATATAAATTTTCTTCCGCTCATAGTATAGTTCCATGTTTACATGAATATGACCACAAACAAAAAATCTTATGGGATATTGCCTACCTTCATAGGTTGCAATCATTTCTCTATCAGGGAATCTATTAATTCTTTCAATGACACAAGGTTCGTATTTGTTCTTTTTATATTTTTCAATATGCATTACTCTCTTAGCAACACCACAAACAATGAAATCCATCATATAAGTGTCAAAGAAATTAAAATTAATTCCTTCACGACGAAGATTGTTTTCAAGCAAATGAATCGGGTTGTGAAGCCCAAAAGCTTCAAATGAATAATCATGGTTACCATTTATAGCATAATAATTCAAATGATAATCTTTAAAAATTTTAGTAGCCATATCTAACTGTCTATACTGCGTTGCCAGCGCTTCTTCGTATGGCATCATTTTCTGAATGCCTTCAAAAATATCACCAGCAATGAAAACATATTGCACACCTGTTTTTACTGCTTCTTCTAGTTTCATCCGAAGAAGTTCTTCTTTAAAATCAGGATCACCAATATGCAAATCAGACAAATCCAAAAAAGAGAATTCTTTTTGTTCTTCTCCTGATATATAATGAACTGAAATATTAATTCTAACAATCCTATACGATTTATTACCTTTCTTATCACAGCGGTTAATAATTGTCATATTATTTCGAGAAGCAAATTTTTGCAAATATTCAAAATCAATAAGATTTTCAAGCTCGCTCTCCGAAATCCATCCTTGAATTAATCGTTCACACAGGTTCAATGGATTTACCATCCATTCACCTCCCAACACCAGAAGTTATCTCCATTGGAATTATTGTCAACCATTTTCCATCTATAATATATTTTATAGAACGAATTTTGTCAACAAAAACTTTGTTTTTCAGCTTATTTTTAATAGTTTTAACCCCTTATTATTATTGACTTTTTCCCCCTATAAATATATAATTTTCTCTAGTATTTTATAAATTTATAGGAGGTATTTAAATGGAGAAAAAAGAGTGGTATTCATTATCATCAGAAGAAGTTTTTAAAACTTTTGGTACTGATCCACAAAACGGACTTACTGATGAGCAAATTGAAAAAGCACGTGAAGAACATGGTCTTAACGAAATAACTTCAAAAAACAAGAAAACTGTTTTTCAAATGATGATCGAGCAATTTAAAGATTTTATGATTATTATTTTGCTTATAGCAGCTGCAATTTCTGGTTATGTTGGAGTTCAAGAAGGCGAAGGTTTTGCTGATTCAATAATTATCCTTATTATCGTTATTCTAAATGCAGTAATTGGTGTTGCACAAGAATTAAAAGCTCAAAAATCTCTAGAAGCTTTGAAAAACTTAAGTGCACCTCATTGTAAAGTTATTAGAAATGGAAAAGTTGAAAATATAGAATCTAAATATCTTGTACCTGGTGATATTGTTACTCTTGATACTGGTGACTATATCCCTGCAGATTTAAGATTAATAGAAGCTGTAAATCTTAAAATTCAAGAAGCAGCTCTTACTGGTGAATCTGTTCCAGTTGATAAAAACTGTGAAACAATTGCTAGCGAAAATATTGGTATCGGTGACAGAACAAACTCTGCCTTCTCTTCTAGCTTAGTTACTTATGGTCGTGGTAAAGGTATAGTTGTTGGAACTGGAATGAATACTGAAGTTGGTAAAATAGCAACTATGATTGAATCTGTTGACGAAAGTGAAACACCACTTAAGAGAAGATTAGAAGCTCTTGGTAAAACTCTTGGAATTGCAGCCTTAGTTATTTGTATACTTATTTTCATAGTTGGTGCATTCATATATGGCAAAGAACCAATTCACATGTTTATGACTGCTGTTAGCTTAGCAGTTGCAGCTATTCCAGAAGGATTACCTGCCATATCAACAATTGTACTTTCAATTGGTGTACAAAGAATGGTAAAAAGAAATGCAATAATAAGAACTCTTCCTTCTGTTGAAACTCTTGGAAGTGCCACAGTTATATGTTCTGACAAAACAGGAACATTAACACAAAACAAGATGACAGTTGAAAAAGTTTTCTACAACGAAGAACTATTTGACGCTAACGAAAAAGTTCATAACATTGATGAACATTTAAATTTACTTGTGAATTGTATGGTTTTATGTAATGATTCAAAAATCAAAGTTGAAAATAATGAAACTACTGTAATAGGTGATCCAACTGAAACTGCATTAGTTGATTTAGGTATTAAATATGATATCGTAAAAACAGATTTAGAAGATCTTTACAAAAGAGTTGAAGAAATCCCATTTGATTCAGATAGAAAATTAATGACAACAGTTCATGAAAAAGAAGGAAAATTTATAGTTTATACTAAAGGTGCTGTTGACGAATTATTAGCACGTTCAACAAAAATATATATTAATAATCAAGAAGTTCCACTAAATCAAGATTATTTAGATGAAATTTCAAGAGTGAATAACGAACTTGGCTCAAACGCATTAAGAGTCCTTGCAATGGCATATAAAGTAATTGATGCAGTTCCAGAACATAAAGAAATGCCTTCTGCTGAAAGTGATTTAGTATTTATTGGTATGGTTGGTATGATAGATCCAGCAAGACCAGAAGCAAAAGAAGCTGTTGTGAAATGTAGAACAGCTGGTATCAAACCTGTTATGATAACTGGTGACCACAAAGTTACAGCTGTTGCAATAGCTAAAGATATTGGTATTTTAGAAGAAGGCGACATCGCAATCACAGGCGCAGAACTTGAAAAAATGCCACAAGAAGAATTAGAGAAAAATGTACATAAATATGCAGTATACGCAAGGGTTTCTCCTGAACACAAAGTAAGAATCGTTAAAGCATGGCAATCTAGAGGCGAAGTTGTTGCTATGACAGGTGACGGTGTTAATGATGCCCCTGCTCTAAAAACTGCTGACATTGGTGCAGCAATGGGAATTGTTGGTACAGACGTTTCTAAAGAAGCTGCTGACGTTGTTTTAACAGATGATAACTTTGCAACAATAGTTTCTGCAGTTGAAGAAGGAAGAAGAATTTATGATAACATATTAAAGGCAATCCAATTCTTACTATCTTCAAATATTGGTGAAATAATTACATTATTTATAGCTACAATGTTAAACTGGGTGGAACCTCTACTTCCAATACATATATTATGGATTAACCTAGTTACAGACAGTTTACCAGCATTAGCTCTTGCAGTTGATCCAGCCGAAAAGAATATAATGAATAGAAAAGCAAAGAAAACAAACAATATTTTCTCTAAAGGAATGATTTGGAGAGTTGTATATCAAGGTATTATGGTAGGAACTCTTACTCTACTTGCATTCTCAATCGGATGCGGATTTGATTATCACAACGAAACATTAATGCCAAGAGCTCAAACAATGGCATTTGCAGTACTTGCAATAAGTCAATTAGTACATGTATTTAACGTTCGTTCAAGCAAAGATTCAATATTTAAAGTTGGATTTGGAACAAATAAAACATTACTTGGCGCAATAGCAATCTCACTTCTATTAATGTTCATCGTATTAGAAGTACCATTCTTACATGAAGTATTTAGTGTTACAAGCTTAGACTTAGCACATTGGGGCATCGTATTTGGATTATCACTTGCTCCTCTTCTAATCGTTGAAATATTTAAATTATTAAAAATTAACACTCTAAAGAGTGAAAACGAAGAATAATTATTTTCCCCAGTTCCATTAGGTTCTGGGGAATTTTATTTTTCTTATATATTTTTTTCTTGACAAGAAAACCTAGTAGTGCTATTATTATATTTGTTCAGATGAACGCGGGTGTGGCGGAACTGGCAGACGCGCTAGACTTAGGATCTAGTGTCACAGACGTGGGGGTTCAAGTCCTCTCACCCGCACCAAAAAGAAACGACAATTTTCGTAAGAAGATTGTCGTTTCTTTTTGTACTATTAACTATTCATTCTTCACTATTCTCTATTCACCAAATTGTCGTTTCTAGTGAATATTTTTGACTTTTTATGTAAATCGTGTTATAATTATATATGTACCTGTTTACTATTCTCGACATCGCCATTTGGCAAAGGAGGCACTCGCATGTTCAAGAACATCTTCCGTAAAACCCTCAAAAAGGTTCGATACAACGGCGGGAATCAGAGCTACTACGGTTGCTCACCAGCCAACAACTTGAAGGTTGGCAAAGTATACCGAGTCGTTGAGGAGGCCGACCTGGGGTGGCAGACCAATTACACCTTGAAGGGTGTTGACGGTGTGTACAATTCCGTGTGGTTCATCGACGAGGTATAACCGCACGGGAAAAAGCAGCTCTCGCAAAAGGGCTGCTTTTTCTTGACAATTTATGTTAAGCATTATATAATTATATCGTCTAAATTCCCACAACTACCTACCTATAATTAAAGGAGGATTACTCAGTGACGTATGATTTCACTAACGAAATGGACAAGGCCAAAGTTCGCGAAACGCTCTATCGTTTCCAACTGAAATTAATTGCCATTTCTGGTGTATTTAG
The DNA here is from genome assembly GCA_017521465.1 of Clostridia bacterium. GTDB lineage: Bacteria > Bacillota > Clostridia > TANB77 > UBA1234 > RGIG6291. Next base: position 43,048 of record JAFXCN010000026.1, read on the forward strand.
TACTTATGATATCAATTGTGCCAATATTGGTTTTGAATATGTCCTTGATGAACTCAAAAATTTCAAAAGAACTGAAGACTTTAACCTTCTCATGTCTTATCGTGATTTTATTTGTCAGTCTTACGGCCCTAATTTCATGACTCTATTTTCTGACGAATCTATTTCTGCCTTGTGTAATGGGCCGAAAAAGATCTGTGATTTGGTGAAAGTAAATTCTATTTTGGGTAATGCTATTTCTTTGATTTCACAAGTTATTGCTGAAATGGAATCCAATCATTAAATCGACAAGGAGGAACAAACTATGACGTACGATTTCCACGATTCCCATACTCTTCTTAGGGTGCGCGAAGCACTTAGCGATTTGCTAACAACACTCAATGGCGCGAAGGAACGTCTGAATGCAACTCCTGTTAAGGCAATGGACTCTATCTTCAATCAGTTCATTGAAGAATCAGTCGCCTATCGGAAGACTTCACAGTATGAATTGCTGAAAGCTTATGAGCAAGCCAGTGCTCATGAGAAGTTCTTCGCCAATTTCGATTTTAAATTTTTCAAAAAGCTCCGTGACCCAAATCGCACGATTGGTGATTTCACTGATATCACTGCTGCTATCAGCCGGATGTCTTCTCAGCTTTATTGGGAAGTCGAATATATTACTGAAAATTATCTGTAAATGTAACCACCGCAGGAACTTTTCCTGCGGTGGTTTTTTATAAAAATTTCTACTTACAAATTTGTATTTAAAAAAGGAAGTGCGACAAAATAGATATAAAAATCTATTTTGTTGCACCTCCTGTTTTGCTGCCTCTATTCACTCTTCACTTTTCACTATTCGTTATTCACTAACTATACAGCACAAATAAAGTTTGGTATTGACCAAACTTTATTTATGCTGTATAGTTAATCCATGGGGGCGGATTGGAGATTTTATGAAAAAATTATTTTTATCTTCGTTTGGGCTTCCTATTTTTTTGTCCATTTTTATTTCTATTTTTTATATTCCTTTTGCATCTGTTTCTGATGCTAATATTTCATATACTAATAATTTAATATTTTCAAACTATGCCTGGCCAACTAGAGGTTACACTACTATAACTTCAAAATTTGGTTATAGAAAAGTTCCTGCAAATGGTGCATCTACATACCATGGTGGCATTGATGTTGGCGCACCTGAAGGAGCTAATATTTGTTCAATTGCTAACGGAACTGTATCTTTTGCTCGGTTGGTATGGCGCAAATGGATATACTGTAATTATTTCGCATGAAAATGGAATTTCAAGCACTTATGGTCATGTATCCGAAACTTTTATAGTATCAGTAGGTCAAAAAGTCTCAAAAGGGCAAATAATTGCTCATGTAGGTCCAAAATATGTATCAAAGGAATCAAATTACAAAGATAGTACAGGCAAGTACACAAATGGTGCAACTACTGGACCACATCTGCATCTTGCAATTTCGAAAAATGGGAAAAAAATTGATCCATTGACAGTTTTATAAATGGCAAAAGCCAGGGATTTCTCCCTGGCTTTGTTTTTATTCCTCCGGCATACTGTCCTGAAGACGGGCACTGCCCTCCTCCAAGATTGCTTGAACCACTTCAGGCGTATAGCCTTCTTGCGCCGCAACATCTTCCAGCGCTTCTTCTTCGGTCATCCCAACACCGATTGCTTCGTAATACAGAGAAGAAATGTACTCAATGAATTCGTCAGTCCACGACGGATCAAAGATCCGCATTCCCGACAATTCTTCGGCTTCTTCATCCGCAGAAATTCTTGCATCCATACCGTCCATGTCGTCCGGTCGCCAAGCGCCTTCGTACATATCTACATACCGCTTCTTACCAGCCATTATTTCTTCGACCTCCTTAAGTCATCGTTGGGCTAGTACACATCCTGCAATGCAAATTATATACATCGCACAATCATTTTTTCATGACTGCAGCTATATTTTATCATTTATGTTAACTTTTGTCAATGATTTAAGTCTATTTATATTTAATTATTGTACAAACTTCACCATTTTCGTCTTTTATCACGCCAAGACCGTCATTATAATATAACTTCAATTTGTCATTATAAACAGTTTGTTTCTTATAATTTACCTCTAGCTCGGTGATTATTTTATCGTCTGGCACTACTTCCATCATAAATTCAACATATTTAGAATTGTTTGTATGGTTATTTGTATCGATATCTCTTTTTTCTATTTTAAATTCATATACATTCGCTGTTTCATCTAACGTTTCTTGTATTTTCTTAGTTGGTGTATCAAATGCTTCTCTTGTAATTTCACCATATAAATTTGTCATCTCTTCTGGAATTTTTAACGGTCTTTGTCTTTCTAAATCAAACAATACCCAGCTTGATTCTGCTACAATTAATAATTCTCCCGCTTCATCAAATATTTCGAAACATCTTGTTGCATGCAAACCTTTTAAAGATTTACTCCATGTTTTTACATCTACATATTCGTCTGCAACTGGATATTTTAATATCTTTATTCTCCATATTAAAAGTAACCATCCCATTTTTTGTTCCATCATTCTTTTTGTGCCATAGCCAACTTTTTTAGAATGCATTGTTGCAATATTTTGTAGCATGTCTACGATTCTCGATAATTTACATCTATCATTTTTATCTACATCACTATATCCAATAAAATACTTTTGGATATAGTGATATTGTTTTTCTTCATTCATGTTTTCCATTTATATAATCTTCTCTCCTAAACTTTTACCGCCAATTAAATGAAAATGCAAATGATTCACAGTTTGACCCGCATCTACTCCGCAATTATTAATTATTCTAAATCCACTTTCTAAAACGCCTTTTATTCTTGCAACTTCTTTAATAGCTTTAGTAACCGAAACAACATATTTTTCATCGCCTTCTTCTAACGATGCAATATCTTGAATATGTTTTTTAGGAACTATTAAAACATGTACTGGTGCAACTGGATTTATATCATCAAAAGCAACAACATTTTCATCGTCATATACAAAATTACCATTTTCGTTATTTGCTAATTTACAAAAAATACAATCGTCCATTTTTATACCTCTCTTCTACTCTAGAATAGCTTTTATTCTTCTAACTCCAGCTGAAGATGCTTCTTCTTTTTTGATTTTGAAGTGTCCCATATTACCTGTTCTTTCAACGTGAGGTCCACCACAGATTTCTTTACTGAAATCACCTATTGTATATACTTTTACTTTATCTCCATATTTGTTTTCAAATAAACCTGTTGCTCCACTTGCTTTTGCTTCTTCAAGTGACATTTCTTCACAAGTAACAACTAAGTCTCTTTGGATTTGTTCATTAACTATATCTTCAACTTGTTTTAATTCTTCAGGAGTTACTTTTTGTGGATGATTGAAGTCAAATCTTAATCTTTCAGCAGTTAAGTTTGATCCTTTTTGTGTTGCATGTTCTCCTAATACAATTTGTAGAGCTTTGTGTAATAAGTGTGTTGCTGTATGATAAGCTGTTGTTTTTTCACTATGATCAGCAAGTCCACCTTTGAATTTTTGTTCAGCTCCAGCTCTTGATAACTCTTGATGTTTCTTAAATAATTCTTGGAATTCATTCATATCAATTTCCATTTCATTTTCTTCAGCAAGCTCAGCTGTCATTTCTGGTGGAAATCCAAAAGTATCATATAATCTAAATACAACTTGACCATCTAATTTTGTCTTTCCTTCGTTCTTTGCTCTTTGTACATTTTTAGAAAACTCTTTTTCTCCATTTTCTAATGTTTTTAAAAACTTATTTTTTTCTTCTTCAATTACATCAATTATTGAATTTTCATTCGCTCTAGTTTCTGGATACATTTCTTCTAATGTATTTAAATATGTTCCAAGTAATTCTTTCATAGCATCTTGGTTAAATCCAATTTTTCTCATATGTCTAATTGCTCTTCTTAATAATCTTCTTAAGATATATCCTTGTTCAACATTACTTGGTCTTACACCATCAACAATCATAAATATTGATGTTCTAATATGATCTGCTATAATTCTGCAGCTTGCATCATTTGCGGCAGCAGATAATTCTTTTATTTTAGCAATTATATCTGAGAACAACTCTGTTTCATATACTGATTTTTTACCTTGTAATAATCCAATAACTCTTTCAAGTCCTAACCCTGTATCAACATTTGGATGTTCTAATGGAATATATGAACCGTCTTTTTGTTTGTTGTATTGCATAAATACATTATTCCATATTTCTAGATATTTTCCACAGCTACATGCTGGACTACATTCATCACAACATTTTTCTTTTCCTGTATCATAGAAAATTTCTGTATCTGGTCCACATGGTCCTGTTTCACCAGCTGGTCCCCACCAGTTATGTTCTCTTTCACAGTAGAAAATTCTTTCTTTTGGTATTCCAGCTTCCATCCAATATCCAGCAGCTTCATCATCTCTAGGAATTCCTTCTTCACCTGCAAATACCGTTACAGAAATTTTATTCATATCAAATCCAAGCTCTTTTTCTAAAAATTCATAGCTCATAGCAATTGATTCTTTTTTGAAATAATCTCCTAAAGACCAATTACCCATCATTTCAAAAAATGTTAAGTGAGATGAATCACCTACTGAATCTATGTCTCCTGTTCTTATACATTTTTGATAGTCTGTTAATCTCTTCCCTTGTGGATGTGGTTCACCTAGTAAATATGGTACTAGCGGATGCATTCCAGCAGTTGTGAATAATACTGTTGGATCGTTTTCTGGAACTACTGGTGCACTAGGTATTTCTTTATGTCCATGTGCCTTAAAAAATTCTATATATTTTCTTCTTAATTCTATTGCTTTCATTTTTTTCATTCTCCTTCTTATATTTGTTCTTCTATTAAGAAATCTTTAAATTCTACAAGAATTTCATAAACTCTTGTAAGTGATAATTCTTGTGTACTTGTCGGTACAACATCATTCAAGAAATTTTCTATTTCCATTCTCTTTTCTTTATCTTTTATGTTATATGTTGTAATATCATATACAATTTCTTTAACTCTATTTGGAGTAATTGCTTTTTCTGGAACGTCTAATAAATTAATGTGATCTGTATTCCAAAGTTCTTCTCTAATAAAGCTTCTCTTCAAATATGTTTTTGTTAAAATTATAAAATCTGTTTCTGAAACTATTTCATCTGGATTAAATTCATTATTATATCCTAATGATAAAATTCCTTTTTCACACATCTCTAATATATATTTATAATATGCTGATTTTTTAACAATTGGTCGAGAAGCTGTATCTATATGACCTTTGTTTACTCTTATTTTTTGTTGTAATTCTGCACATTGGTCTGGACTACTTAATATTTCTTGCATATTCAAACCTCTTTGTGAAGACATTGCACAAGCTAACGCTCCGCTTTCTGCAAGTGACATACCTGTTGGTATTACTCTAGCAGAACCAGATGCAATTGAAGTATATGAACTTGATCTACCAGCTGTTAATAAGTTTGTATATCCTTTTGGAACTATTACTCCAAACGGTAAATAATATTGATCTGGTGCTGCAATTACATATCCCCAATCATAAATACTTGTTGTTTGAATATCTATTGGATATGATGCCATTGCAATTGCCGAATGATTGTATGTAGATTCCAACATGTCTTTTACAGTTAATCTATATTCACCAATTATGTGTCTTGTTTCTCTTACATAAAGTTCATCTGCTACTCCACCAAGAGTTGCATTTTCAAAACCTGGAACATTTTCAGCTAAAAATTTAGCTAAATATTTTGCTTCCTCAACACATTTTTCATATGCTGCTTCTCTTTCTTCTTCATCCAATGTATTTATGCCTATTATTTGTAAAGAATTTATTAAAACGCTTCCATCATTTTGTTTTCCAATATTTAACGCTTTTAATCTCATATGAGTTTGTCTTGGAACATATTTCTTTGTAATTTCTCCAAATGCCCAAACACCATAATCAGTATGTCCAGTTCCTGGTATTTTAGCATCGTCTATGTGTTTGCACATTTTTTCCCAATCAACATTGTCCATTTTTATAACTAGCGTAGCTGACATTGACTTATTCTTTTCATTTACGTCTTCCCAACCGATTGTATATTCCGCACCAGCCGCTACTGTTATATCAGCATCTTGAGTACAGTCCATATAATTTGTGGCAACGTATTTATCTCCATCAATTATTGCATATGTAACTTCTGTCTCTGTAGCTCCAATTTCAATATTTTCAACTTCATACATTTGAGTTATATTTTCTTCAGTATCTAACATATCTTGAAATATCTTTTTGGCTTCTGCAACATCAAATGATGTTCGACCTAGTTGTTTATAGAATTCTTCAAATATTCCTTTATTTAAAAGTACACCATCATCATTTAAATTCATATCTATAGTATTAAGCATTCCATATGTCATAAGCCCACCTGGGCCATCTCTTCTTTCAACTAAAAGAACCTTTAGTCCGTTTCTAGCGCCCGCTATAGCGCCCGCTATACCTTCAGGCTCTGCACCAAATACAATTAAGTCATATTCCTCTTTTACAGGTTTTTGATCATTTTCAGGAATTATGACAACTTCCTCTTTTACAATTGCACTATCCTCATCTATTTGTGTGGGTTTCTCTGGTTCATCATCCTTATTATTATTTTCATTATTAGTTTGTGACTGGTCTGGCTTTACAACCGTAATATTCCAATCATCCTTCATTATTTCATAAAAAAGTATTCCTGAAACAGCTATTAGCATTACTGATAATATCAATATAATTGCAGTGGTTTTCTTCATATTTACCCCTCCTAATAATCTTAATTATTATATCAAATGTATATATGAAATACAAGAAAAAGTAAGCAATCCGTAAGGAGAAAAGATAAAAAAGGAAATAAAAAAAACCCCAGCTCGACAGCTGAGGACGGATTTCTTCACAATTCAACAACCTATACCCACCTTTCTTTGGGCACCTCGAAAGAGGCTGTTTCATTTTTTTACCGCATCAACTCGAACTACTACCTGAGTATAAAACTGTAGAACGATCTTGAAGCGAATGAAACATTCTGGTTGAAAGTAAATAATCCTTTTTTAGGTCGTTATCAATTCTCGCCTCGATACTATAACTTTCGAGGCACCCCTCGAAATAAATATAATACGAGGGTCATAAAACCAATAACTTGTATACATAATACCATATTTTGCGTAAAATGTCAACTTCTTTCAAAATTTCTGTATACTTCACGAATCATTTTTACGTCGGACACACTCTGTTCACCCTTCGGGTGTACATTCTGTGTCGGACGAAAAATGATTCACTCGAAACAATAAGGAGATGAGGCTATGCTTCATCTCCTTATTGTTATCTACATCATATCATATTTCTTCAAAAATTTCTTTCCTGCTTTCATTGCTTTTTTCTTTACATCATATATTTCATCACTTGCCACTGTCCCTACCATTCCACCTATTATTGCACCTAAAAACATTCCAGTTATTAAATTTCTCATTTTATTCTCCTTTCATTTTTTTCTTTTTTCTAAATATTTCACCAAAAAATCTTTTTATGTTGTTTTTTTATTTTTTCGTTCTCTTGTATCTTATTTTTTACTAATTTTACTATTTCATACATACCAATTAACAATAAAAAAATTCCAAAATATTTTCTCAAATTTTCTGAAGGAATTTTCGCTGACATATATGCTCCAAAAGCTCCACCTGCTACCGCTATCGGAGCCATTTTTAATATTATTTTCTTTTCTAAATCTTTTGCTTTTAAATGTACTAAAATAGCTGCAATCGAAGTTGGTATAAAAAACAATATATTACTTGCTTGCGCTGTGTGCTGATTAAATTCAAAAAAATTGGTTAATATAATTATTAAAATTGTTCCTCCACCCATTCCAAGGCCCGAAACAATTCCTGATATTATTCCTGTTAATGTCAAAAACATTTTACATCTTCTCCTAAAGTATCATTCTAATTGCTATAAAAATCATGAACAAATAAAAACTCAAAGATAACCAAAATTTAGGAATTTTATGCATAATTTTTGCCCCAATAATTCCACCAATTATTCCGCCTGTAATTATATATGGAGCAATTTTAAAATCAAAATAATTATTTTGATAATAAAAAAACGAACTAATAATTGTTACAAACATAACGACAGCAAGTGTTGTACCCCTAGCTTTATACTCGTCTATTTTTAATATACTCACCATCGCCGGCAAAATAATTAGTCCACTTCCAGCACCAAAAAGACCACCTAAAATTCCACCCACAGCACCAATCGCATAAATCATAAAAAGCACCTCTACTTTAGTATGAGGCGCCATGTAATTTTTATACATTTTTTCAAATTATTTAATTTGAAAAAATGTATAAAAATAGTGAATAACTAATAACGAAGAGTGAATAGTAGTTTCTAAATTTAATTCAGATAACTATTCACTTTTCATTATTAATTATTCACTGTCTTCATTCGCCCTCTTCCGTCAGCGGAAATACTTCCTTCGGAAGCTTCGATACTCACATAAATTTCGCTCAAAATTTGCATCAAAAATGGTGCATCGCAAGGAAAACAAACAAGCCACGACGCAGGCAGTACGTTGGTACGGCAAGGAGTGACTTGTGCAGTTTGACACCGCGAGGTGCCGTTTTTCATGCAAATTCTTCTGTTTCATCTGGAACATAGTACTTGGTTCCCAGCATTTTGTCTGGTAGATACTGTTGCTCCACTTCATGATTTGGGTAGTCATGGGGATATTTATATCCTACGCCATATCCTTGCTCTGACATTCCTTCTGCTGGAGCATTTCTTATATGCATTGGTATCGTTCCGGTATCTTTTGTTTCTACATCTTGTAATGCTCGATTTATTCCCAAATATGCAGCATTTGATTTTGGACTTCTTGCCACATATGTCGCTGCATGTGCAAGTATTATTCTTGCTTCTGGCATTCCAATTTGATGCACCGCTTGCATTGCTGCATTTGCAACTACTAACGCATTTGAGTTTGCCATACCAACATCTTCTGATGCACATATTACAATTCTTCTTGCCATAAATAATGGATCTTCTCCAGCATATAATGCACGCGCTAAATAAAATAATACTGCATCAGCATCTCCACCACGCATCGATTTTATAAATGCACTTATATTATCATAATGACTGTCACCTGATTTATCAAATTGCGCTTTCTTTTTTTGAATACATTCCATAGCTATTTCTTTCGTTATTACAATTTCACCATCTATATTCATTTGGGTTGTAAGCGCCGCAATCTCTAATGCATTTAATGCTACTCTCACATCTCCACCAGATAACTCTGCAATATATTCTAAAACTTCATCTTCAACTTTTATATCACAATTTCCAAGACCTTTAGTTTTATCTACTAAAGCTCTTTTTAAAACTTCTAATATATTTTCTATTTTTAGTGGTTCTAATTTAAAAACTGTTGAACGTGATATTAAAGCTTTGTTTACTTCGAAATATGGATTCTCTGTAGTTGCACCAATCAATATTATTGTTCCATCTTCTACATATGGCAATAACGCATCTTGTTGTAATTTATTAAACCTATGTATTTCATCGATAAAAAGAACTGCTTTTCCTGATGGATTCATCAAAAGATTTTTTGCATCTTCAACAACTCTTTTTATATCTCCAACCCCTGCTGCTACTGCATTCAACTTTTCAAATCTATTTTTTGTTGTTTTAGCAATAACTCTTGCAAGTGACGTTTTTCCACATCCCGGCGGTCCCCATAAAATAATACTTGATAATCTATCTGCTTTTACAAGTCTATAAAGCATTTTGTCTTGTCCTAATATATGTTCTTGTCCTACATATTCATCAAGATTTTCTGGAGACATTCTATATGCCAATGGTTTATTATTATCCATTCATTTTCCTCTTTTCAATTCTTTATATTACGATTTTGCAAAATATACTAATGCTTTCTTTATTATTTCTTCTACTGTTAAGTTTTCTGTATTTACTGATGAAATTGCTTTTGCAGCTTCCTTTTGAGGATATCCTAAAACTTGAAGTGCAGAAAGTGCTTCTTGCATATTGTTATCAGAAGTAACAATGTTTTTAATTTCTATATTATCTTCTTCGATAATTGATTCTTCTGTTTTTAGTTTATCTTTTAATTCTAATATAATTCTCTGCGCAGATTTTGCACCAATTCCTGGCAACTTAGTTAATTCTTTTACATCATTTGATATTACGCAAAGAGCAAATTTTGATGGTGAAATGTTTGCTAAAATAGCATTCGCAGATTTTGCTCCAATACCACTGACGCTAATTAATAACTCAAATATTCTAAGTTCTTCTTGGCTATAAAAACCATATAAACTTATATTGTCTTCGCGTACGTGATAATGTGTATGTACTTTAACTTCATCACCAATTTCTCCTAATTTTTCTATAGTACTATATGGTGCAAAAATTCTATATCCCACACCATTTACATCTATTACAACAAAATCATTTCCTTTAATTTCTAATCTTCCTTTTATATAAGCAAACATTTTATCACTCCTTTTTCGACTATATAAGCATACATTAGTTCGCACGAAAAGTCAAGGAAGAAAAAACTCCGGCATGCAAAAGTGGCAAGTTTACTTGCCACAGTGAATAACTAATAGTGAATAATTAATGGTTAGCCTATGACTTTAACTCAGATAACTATTCACTTTTCACCATTCACTATTCATTATTCACTACTAA
>JAFXCN010000002.1 GCA_017521465.1 Clostridia bacterium
AAAAGCTTCCTTCGGAAGCTTTGATGCACACATAAATAATCTATAATCGGTCGCATGTAAAAAGGAAGTGCTACGAAATAGATATAAAAATCTATTTCGTTTCACCTCCTGTTTTACATGCATCTATTTTTTCATCTTTCTTTTCAAATCTTCAGCCGCTAGTGCTCTTGCGCTTATTTCATTTTTTTCTTCTGGAGTTAATTCTGCTAAAGTTTTTCCATTAGCCAATTCAAATATTTCATCAAAACCAAATCCGTTATTTCCTCTTCTTTCTAATGAAATTTTTCCGTTTATAATTCCTTCTCCAATTATTGTTTGATTGCCATCATAATATACTAAATCACAAACAACTTTTGCACTTCTATCTTTTCCTATTAAATCTTTCATTTTTTCTAAAATAGCATTATTTCTATCAATATCTGTTGCATCTTCACCTAAAAATCTATGTGTTAATACTCCTGGCCAATCTTCAAAAATATCTATGCATAATCCTGAATCGTCTGCTAACGTTGCTTCTTTTGTCAGTTCATATATCTCTTTAGCCTTTTTTAACGCATTTCCTATAAAAGTGTTTTCATCTTCTATAACATCAACTTCTATTCCATATTCTTTTAGACTTACTATTTCAAAATCATCTAATATCTTTTTTATCTCTCTTAATTTTCCTTTATTATTAGTAGCAAATATCATTTTGCTTTCCTCCTATAACCATGTATCATTATTTTCTGGATTGAACTTATACATCTGCGTTGGTCTATATCCTTTATCTCCAATTATTACATCTGTTTTTTCACAAAACTTAAGAATTTTCTTTCTAAAATTAGACTTATCAACACTTTTATCTTTAATCATTTCATACAAAATTCTGACATCCTCTAACGCAAAAAGCTCTGGTAATAATTTAAAACATACATCTGTATTATCAATTCTAAATCTCAAATATTTATATACTGTTAATAATTCAATTAATTTCTTTTCTGTTTTTAAATCATCTGTTTTTACATCATGATAATACTCTATATTATTGTTTTTCACTTTTTCTTTTGTTTTAAATTCAAACGCTTTGTTACCTAACTCAATATTACTATCTTTCAAATTAAATGGAACTAATTCATACTTAGCATCCATTTTCTTTATATTCTCACTGTTAGTTAAAGCCATATAAATAATATCTATTCTATTATCTTCATAATATTTACTTTCACCCAATGTATATACTTGTTCTAAATGAAATTTATTACTTCCTATTACAGCAGCTATTCTTCCTCTTATTAATTCTTTGATGTCGCTTTTTTCATCGAACTCAAAATTTATTAATTCTTTTGTTTCTTTATTTAAAACTACATTTAAAACTTTTGTATCATTCTTTTTTATATAATCACTTCTTATGCTATCTAAAACAAATAAACAGCCAACTATAGAAATTTTCATAAATCCACCCCAGTATTACTTTTTTTATCATTATATAACAAATTCTCAAAGAAAACTTCTATTTTTTATAAAATATTAATTATCTTTTCTTAGTTTTATATCATTTAATTTATAATCAACCAACCTTCCACCGTAATAAACTATGTTTGAATATCCATAATCAAGTTTTTTTACATAAAAGGTAATTGGAACTTCTTTATAAACCCACTCATACCTATCAAAAAATTTTAAATCTTTAACTTTAAAATTAGCATTTTTACTCATATTTTCGATTATATTATCTGCATCTTTTTTTGTTAGCGCATTTTCTATAATCCATTTCGAATATGGGTTATCAATATTATCATTCATTGTATTTAAATTTAATGTCTTTAAACTAATTGTTTTAATATTAGGATATTTATCTATATATTTTCTTATTTCTTCTAAATATTCTTCAAAAGCTTTATCCTTCATAAGCACATAATTTAATCTTATATTTGCTTTTTTAAAGTTAGAAGAATTAATATAATCTCTTGTATATCCCAAAATTTCCATATCTTTTTTTGAGTCTACATTCACTCTCGTAATCTCAACCAAGAAATCATCTTTTATATAATTAAATTTTTCATCATCATAAAAAATATTACCTGATGATTGTATTCTTTTTTCATCAAAAATATTTACATTGCGAGTTGCATTTACTACATTTTTAAACTCCTCAATATCTATTAATGAAGGTTCTCCATTTCCAGAAAAGATAAAATATCTAAAATTGATTCCATTTTCTTTTAAATAATTTAATTTTTCTTCTAACATATCAATCTTGTTATCTACGATAGGCCATTTTGTAATCTTCGCTGTACAATATGGACAATTTTTATCGCATTTAAATGAAGAAGAAATTAATTCAAACTCTTTATACTTCATATTCTAACACCTCTTCTTTTATAATTCTTAATGCTTCATCAATATCATCAAATCCATAAACTGTAACATCTTTACCTCTTTTTAATGCATCTGCTATTGCAAACCAATACTCTGATTTTATTTGATATTTAGAATCTTCTTCTTTATAAAAAATATAAATTCTTTTATTTTGAGTTATAGCCCAGCCAAGTTCAACGATTGTGCCAACTGAAAAATTCTCATCAAATACTGCTAAATAAATATCACTATTACTTACAGCTTTGTATTCTTCATTTAATACTACATTACAATCTGTTGAAGTGTAATCGCCATTTGATGCTTGTTCGCAATAAAAAGGTCCTACATATTTATACTTATTGTTTAATAACAAATTATGATCTGAACAGGTGAGTTTTTTAGAATCACCCAAAATCTTACTTCTAAAATCTTCTTTTAACCTTTTATTCAAAGGTAAAGTTTTATCCTTATTTAAATTAAATTTTCCAGCAAAATAAATTTTCTTCATACTTATCCCTCCTTCATAATTTTGCACCAATTAATGTATGACATTACTGCCATCACAGTCCAAATTAAATTTAAGAAAAATAAATATAATGCTTGATTAGGCAAGATGAAATATTCTACAGCATAAAAAATATCGTTAATAAACCAAAGTATCCAAGTATCAATCTTTTTAACCATCATATAATATGTTGCAACAAAACTTGAAGTTGTTGTAAATGCATCTAATAATGGTAACGGATCATTTGTTTTACTCAATATTAGAAAAAGAACTCCTGTAAAAATTGCAATTATAGAACAATACCCTAATCTCTCTTTTGTCGTACACTTTTTAATGTCCTTATCATCTTTTTTGTTCCAAATGATAAAACCAATAATGCCAAGAATTAAATATATTGAACTATTGGTAACATCTCCATACAAATGCATTGATAATGAAAATAAAATCATAAAAACCATTTGAATAGAATAAGCTATCCAGTTGCTCCTCTTATTCAGCATTACTAGATAGCCTTGTAATAATCCAAAAACAGTTGCTCCAATTTCAAGTATATTTGCCATATTCATCCCTCCTTCCTACATATGGTATAATATACTATATGTAGGAAGATGTCAAGAGACTTATTGTAAAAAGCACTATTAGTTGAATAAAAAAATAAAGTGAGCGATCGCTCACTTTATTTTTTTATTCAACTAAGCTTTGATTTCTGATACGATACCAGCACCAACAGTTCTTCCACCTTCACGAATAGCGAATTTTAATCCTTTTTCGATAGCGATTGGAGTAATTAATTCGATATCCATAGTGATGTTGTCACCTGGCATAACCATTTCTGTTCCAGCAGGTAATTGTACAACACCTGTAACGTCAGTTGTTCTGAAATAGAATTGTGGTCTGTAGTTGTTGAAGAATGGTGTATGTCTTCCACCTTCTTCTTTTGTTAGAACGTATACTTCACCTTTGAAAGATGTGTGTGGTTGTATTGTTCCTGGTTTAGCTAAAACTTGTCCTCTTTCGATTTCATTTCTTTGAATACCTCTTAAAAGAACACCAATGTTGTCACCAGCTTCAGCTTGGTCTAATAATTTTCTGAACATTTCAACACCTGTAACAACTGTTTTTCTTGTTTCAGCAGAAATACCAACGATTTCAACTTCGTCTTGAACTTTTACTACACCTCTTTCAACTCTACCTGTAGCAACTGTTCCTCTACCTGTGATTGAGAATACGTCTTCAACAGGCATTAAGAATGTTTGGTCTACTGGTCTTTCTGGAGTTGGAATATAGCTATCAACTGTATCCATTAATTCTTTGATACAAGCATATTCTGGTGCGTTTGGATCTGTAGAAGCACATTCAAGTACTTTTAATGAAGATCCTTTTATAATTGGAGTTGTGTCTCCTGGGAAATCATATTTAGAAAGTAGATCTCTAACTTCCATTTCTACTAATTCTAATAATTCAGGATCGTCAACCATATCGCATTTATTTAAGAATACTACGATGTAAGGAACACCAACTTGTCTAGCAAGAAGAATGTGTTCTCTTGTTTGTGGCATTGGGCCATCAGCTGCAGATACAACTAGGATAGCACCGTCCATTTGAGCAGCACCTGTGATCATGTTTTTAACATAGTCAGCGTGACCTGGGCAGTCAACGTGTGCATAGTGTCTTGATTCTGTTTCATATTCAACGTGAGCTGTGTTGATTGTTATTCCTCTAGCTTTTTCTTCTGGAGCACCGTCGATTTGATCGTATGCTTTGAATTCAGCAGCTCCTTTTAATGATAATACTTTAGTAATAGCAGCAGTTGTAGTTGTCTTACCGTGGTCAACGTGACCGATTGTTCCGATGTTAACGTGTGGTTTGTTTCTTACGAATGTCTCTTTAGCCATTTTAAAATTCCTCCTTAAAATTTGTTTTTTATTTTTTAAAATTTTTAAGTCTTTTTATGAATTCATTTTATATAAATTCAATAAATTTTGCAACAACTTATTGTTGTTTATTTCTTTGAGCTGTTATAGCTTCTAGAATTGATTTTGGCACTTCTTCATTATGGCTTGGTTCCATAGAATAAGTTCCTCTACCTTGTGTTCTAGATCTTAGGTCTGTTGCATAACCAAACATTTCTGATAGTGGAATGTATGAATGAATTGTTTGCATTCCATTTTTAGCTTCCATTCCTTCTAGTCTACCTCTTCTTGAGTTTACGTCTCCAATTACGTCTCCCATATATTCTTCTGGAACAACGATTTCAACTTTCATGATAGGTTCTAGAATAACTGGTTTAGCTTGTTTACATGCTTCTTTGAAAGCCATAGATGCAGCAATCTTGAAGGCCATTTCTGAAGAGTCAACTTCATGGTATGAACCGTCAACTAATGTTGCTTTAACATCTACTACTGGGTAACCAGCAAGGATACCTGTATTACAAGCTTCTCTAAATCCATCTTCTGTTGGTTTGATATATTCTTTAGGAACTGCTCCTCCAACGATTTTGCTTTCGAATTCAATTCCTGTTCCTGGTTCAAGTGGTTCAAGTTCTAGCCATACGTCACCGTATTGTCCTTTACCACCTGATTGTCTAATGAATTTACCTTGTGCTTTAACTTTATTTCTGATTGTTTCTTTATATGCAACTTGTGGTGCACCAACATTACATTCAACTTTGAATTCTCTCTTCAATCTATCAACGATAATGTCAAGGTGTAATTCACCCATACCAGAAATAATTGTTTGACCTGTTTCTTGGTCTGTATATGTTTTAAATGTTGGATCTTCTTCTGCAAGTTTTGCAAGAGCGATACCCATTTTTTCTTGGTCAGCTTTTGTTTTTGGTTCAATAGCAACTGAAATAACTGGTTCTGGGAATTCCATTGATTCTAGAATTACTGGATGTGCAGGATCACATAGTGTTTCACCTGTTGTTACATCTTTTAAACCAACTGCAGCTGCGATATCTCCAGCATAAACTTTTTCGATATCTTCTCTGTGGTTAGCATGCATTTGAAGAATTCTTCCAAATCTTTCTTTCTTTCCTTTAGTTGTATTTAATACTGTTGTACCTGTTTCTAATGTACCAGAATATACTCTAAAGAAGCAAAGTTTTCCAACAAATGGGTCTGTTGCAATCTTGAATGCTAATGCTGCGAAAGGTTCTTCGTCAGAAGCTTTTCTTTCTTCTTCAGCTTCAGTATCAGGATTTACACCCTTAATAGCTGGAATATCAAGAGGTGATGGCATGTATTCGATAATTGCATCAAGTAACTCTTGAACACCTTTGTTTTTGTATGAAGAACCACAACATACAGGAGTAAGTTTAACATTAAGTGTACCTAATCTTAAACCTTTTTTAATTTCTTCCTCTGTAAGTTCTTCACCTTCAAGATATTTCATCATTAATTCTTCATCTTGTTCAGCAGCAGCTTCAACCATTTGAGCTCTTAACTCTTCAGCTTTTGCTTTTAAATCTTCAGGAACATCTGTCTCTTCGATTTCTTTTCCTAAATCATCTTTATGAATAAATGCTTTCATTTTTATTAAGTCTACAATTCCTTTGAATTGGTCTTCAGCACCAATTGGAATTTGTATTGGAACAGCATTTGCTTTTAGTCTGTCTCTCATTTGTTCAACACAGCTATAAAAGTCAGCACCTGTTGTGTCCATTTTATTTACGTAACACATTCTTGGTACTCCATATTTATCAGCTTGTCTCCAAACAGTTTCAGATTGTGGTTGAACTCCACCTTTAGCACAGAATACTGTAACGCTTCCGTCCAATACTCTAAGTGATCTTTCAACCTCAACAGTGAAGTCAACGTGTCCTGGTGTGTCGATAATGTTAATTCTATGACCTAACCATTGACAAGTTGTAGCAGCAGAAGTGATTGTGATACCTCTTTCTTGTTCTTGAGCCATCCAGTCCATTGTAGCTGCACCTTCGTGAGTTTCACCGATTTTGTGAACTCTACCTGTATAGAATAATATTCTCTCAGTTGTTGTTGTTTTACCAGCATCAATGTGAGCCATTATTCCAATGTTTCTTGTTTTTTCTAGCGGAAATTGTCTCTTGTCGGTTGCCACTTTATTTCCTCCTTATTATCAAAATATATATTTCTACTTATATATTACATCTCTAATGTAAAAATTAATTCAAAAATGTTATACGCACTTCTGACGAAAACATCAAAATTAGTAAATTGCAAGGCAAATTAATTTGAAAAAGCGGAGGCGTACGATGGTACGTTGAGCATTTTTCATAATTAATTTAACGAAGCAAGTTGCTGATTTTCATGTTTTGGGATTACCAACGGTAATGTGCAAAAGCTTTATTAGCTTCAGCCATCTTATGAGTATCTTCTTTCTTCTTGAAAGCTCCACCCATTCCATTGATTGCATCCATGATTTCGTTAGCAAGTCTTTCTTTCATTGTTTTTTCGTTACGTTCTCTAGAATATCTTACTAACCATCTTAAACCTAATGCTTGTCTTCTGTCAGCTCTGATTTCGATTGGAACTTGATATGTAGCTCCACCTACTCTTCTAGCTTTAACTTCAAGTACAGGCATTATATTGTTCATTGCTTCTTCGAATGCTACTAGTGGTTCTTTACCAGTTTTTTCTTGAACGATTTCAAACGCACCGTATACAATTCTTTGAGCTATAGTTTTCTTACCATCTTCCATAACATTGTTAATTAATTTTGTAACTAATTTGCTGTTGTATTGTGGATCTGGCAATATATCTCTTTTAGCTATACAACCTTTTCTTGGCACTGTTCTTCCCTCCTTATATTACTAGCATACTATAATACCGTATGCCAAGGTACTCTGAAGACTTGCGTCTCCCGTAAGTGCTTTAATATTTAGATTCACTCTTTGAATCAAGAACCAAAAATCTATATATATATTAAAAGCACTTTCTAAATCAAAACCTAAACATCATTTTTTTACTTCTTCTAACGAAGCAAATTGCTAAATTTCATTTAAATGATAATTTTAATCAAAATTGGTAAGCTACAAGGCAGATTGGTTTGAAAAAGCGGAGTCGTACAAGTGGTACGTCGAGCATTTTTCATAATCAATCTAACGCAGTAGATTGCCGGTTTTCATTAAAATTTAAGCTTTCTTAGGTTTCTTCGCTCCATATCTTGATCTAGCTTGTTTTCTGTCTTTAACACCTGCTGTATCAAGAGTTCCTCTAATTATGTGATATCTAACACCTGGAAGATCTTTTACTCTTCCTCCTCTTATTAGAACAACACTGTGTTCTTGTAAGTTATGTCCTACACCTGGGATGTAAGCTGTAACTTCTTGAGTGTTTGTTAATTTAACCCTTGCAACTTTTCTTAAAGCTGAGTTTGGCTTTTTAGGAGTTGTTGTTTTAACAACTGTACAAACACCTCTCTTTTGAGGGCTTGATATGTTAGTAACCTTTTTTGTTTTAGAGTTGTAACCTTTTTGTAATGCTGGAGACTTTGATTTAGATGTCTTGTCTTTTCTTCCTTTTCTAACTAATTGGTTAACTGTTGGCATTTCTTTGTATTCACCTCCTTGACTTAAGTTCTTTTAATATATATTCTAACGTACTTTTGGTACATTAAAACGCAAATTATTCGGCAGCCGCTGCTGCTTTTGTTTCGATGTTTGACATTTTACCTAGTTCTTCCATTGTTTCAACCATTACGATTTCAATGTTTTTCATTCTACAATTTTGTATTAATTCTTCTACTAAATGTGCTTCAACATCTTTTCCAATATAAACTTTGTTTACTTCGCCTAAGTTTACCGCTTTAGAAACTTGCTTTATTCCTACAAATTTCATTTTCTTTAGAACTCTTCCTTCCCTAAGGCTTAAGCCCATATTTCTGCCATTTAACAATAGCAGTTCATATTTTATCATCTTCTTATATATAAGTCAACATTTTTTTGGTTATTTTTTCTTTATTTCCGTAGAAGATTTTAGAGTTTTTTGTGGTGCGAAAAAACACATATAATTATGTGTAACGCAGTTCGTTTTCCCAGGCCGTTAGCTAGCGCGGGCAAAACCGTTTTTTCTACCTGGAAAAATGCTTCCTTCAGAAGCAGGCGAGATGCTGGAAAAGAGATACAAAAAAGTCAAGCTTTTCAGCTTGACTTTCGCTTTAATTGTTATTATTAAGATTTCTTAATCCCTGGCTTATAGCTGTACCAACCGTACCGCTCATTTGGGCTCTCATTGCAATTTCACGCTGTCTTTCTTCTTTTTCTTTTTGTTTTCTTCTAACAATATTTTGCTCAATTTTCGCAAGAATATTTGCTTTTTTTCTTTCATTTGTACACCAATAATAATAATTCAAATATGCAATCAAATCTTTTGTTTCTTGTCGCATCGGCTGAGTAATTATCGGTTGAGTATAATCAAATGTAGGTCTATAATCTAATCTTCTTTCACTTTTTATAACTTTATATATCTTTTCTGGCACTCTGTTTTTATACTCATCACCAAGCCAGTTTAATATTTCATACACTTCAGAATATGCATATTTCATTTCGTAATTCATAGCATTCATGTTTTTCACCCCATTATTTATTATGAATTTGCAGTTGTTCCCGGATCAGCTATTTCAGGATCTATCGCACGTGCAATTTCATCCATTAATTTAGCCATTTCTTCTGGCAATATACTAGCTCCTCCTGAAATTTCATCTACTACATTTTGCCTTTCATCATCCTCATTTGTAATCTCTTCAATCACATCAAGATGCGGTTTCTCCTCGACATCTTCAAGCTCTATCCCATTATTTGTCAAGATATCTTTTGCAATTTCTGCTATTTTACCATTACTGTTTTCTTCCAACTTCGACGATACGTCTAACTCCGCTTTTATATTTATATCTATTTCATATTCTTCAGTTGCATTTTTTAACATTTCACATTCCTTAGGTAAATTTTTCAAATCAGTTTCACTATTAATTTCAAACTTTACTGAAATATTATTAATTACAGGTTCCTCAGCACCAAACTCTTTCGCTTTTTCTTGCATCATTGCAAGTAAATTAAATGCTACTTTTCTTTCTATTGGATCATTCCAATCGATATCATCGAATCTTACTGCCACACTTCCTGTAGCATCTTTCACGGCAGCCAGCATTGCTCCCATTTCCTCAATTGGCATTTGCGAAATATATAATTTTATTGCTTCATTTTCACTTCCAGCATCCATAGAATCAAGTGAATTCAAAGAATCTTTTTTTATTTCTTCAGCATATTGCTTTATGTCCCCCAGAATTAGAAGAGTTTGAATTGACGAACCTCTATTCGTTGCCATCTCTATATACGTCTTAAATCTTTTGACTAAATCATTTTTAGCAACCTCTTTCACATGTGGTTCCATATCTTGAACAACTTGCGGCATACGTATATTTATTCTATTAATTTCGCTGATGCTTGTAGCATTAATTTCACTTTGTTCCATTTGCACTTCAGCCGTAGCCTGCTTTCCTTGAATATGATCTTGCATAGCAAGGCCACCAAGAACCATTTTATGAAGTGCATTAATATTAGCAACTTTAGAATTATCTTCTTGATTATTTATTCTTTTATCTAAAAAATTATCATCCCAGATATCTGCCACATCTGTTGTTTTATCGTATGCAGACATAATTTTAGCTTGAATTTCTATAGGCATATCTTTATATACATCCAAATGTTCTAGCATTTTCATTGCTCTAGTTTTTAAATATTCTGCTTCGTATTTTTTCCTTTCAGGAGTCATTTCCTGTTCATTATTATCAGTTTCATCAACTTCACTATTTTCTAATTCCGAAGTATTTTCACGTTCACACTCATCAAATTCCACAATTCCATAATTTTTAGCTTTTTCTAACATTCCTATCACTTCATCGCTAAGCGCTACTTCTTTGTTTTGTAATTCTTTTAGTTTATGTGATTCTATATTGTAATTTTCTTGTAAATAAGTTAATGCTTCTTGCGAAAGTGATTTTATTACTATTTTTTTACCCATTATTACACTCCCTTTCATATATTCTATATTATACAAAACATCAAAAAATAAGGCAAGTGATGATTAAAATTATCGCATCGATTTCAGCGCGTTTCCTTTCTCAACACTTTGCATTTAAAAAGGAAACGCGCTGAAATCAACACTCTTGAATAGAAAAAGCGGTCATAAAATGACCGCTTTTTCTATTCTTCTTCACTTAATTTTGCTGCTCTATCTGCTGCATTTAACGCATCTAACATTTCGTCTAATCCACCATTCATAAAATCATCTACTCTAAACAAACTTAAACCTATTCTATGGTCTGTTATTCTTCCTTGAGGGAAGTTATATGTTCTTATTTTTTCTGATCTATCTCCTGTACCAACTTGATTTTTACGTGCTGATGCTTGTTCGCTTCTTTGTTTTTCTAATTGTGCTTCATATAATTTTGATCTAAGCATTGACATAGCTGTTTCTCTATTTTGAATTTGAGATCTTTCTGTTTGACATTCTACAATAACACCTGTTGGTATATGTGTTATTCTTATTGCTGATTCTGTCTTATTTACATGTTGTCCACCAGCTCCACTAGCTCTAAACGTATCTACTTTTAAGTCTGTAAGATTTATTTCTACCGCTACCTCATCAACTTCTGGCAATACAGCTACTGTTGCTGTAGATGTATGAATTCTTCCACTAGTTTCTGTTTCAGGCACTCTTTGTACTCTATGAACACCACTTTCAAATTTTAATCTACTGTAAGCACCTTTTCCTGTTATCATAAATGTTACTTCTTTTATTCCACCTAATTCTGTTTCGTTTAGATTTAACACTTCTGATTTCCATCTTTTCTTTTCTGCATACATGCTATACATTCTAAATAAATCAGCTGCAAATAGTGAAGATTCTTCTCCACCTGCGCCACCACGAATTTCTACAATAACGTTTTTATCATCATTAGGATCTTTTGGAACTAATAATAATTTTAATTCCTCTTCTATTTTAGGAAGTTTCTCCTTTGTTTCATCCATTTCAGCTTGAGCTAAATCATGCATTTCTTTATCATTTAACATTTCTTTTAACTCTTCTATTGTAGCTATCGCCTTTTTGTATTCTCTATATTTTTCTACTATTTCAGAAATATCAGCATGTTCTTTCATAAGTTTTTGCCATTCGCTTTGGTTTGCAATTACTTCTGGATCAGAAATTTTTATATTTAATTCTTCGTATCTTTTTTCAACATTTTCTAATTTATCAAACATCTCGCACCTCAACTAAATTTTAAACTAAATTTTCAGCTAATATACTATAACATATTATGTATATAAATGCAAGGTAAAAAAAGAGGCATCGCCTTAGAATTGGAAACCTCTTTTTACATTCGAAACGTTTTTTTATCCGACATACTCTGATTTTTTTTAAAATCATTCTATGTCGGACGAGAAAATGTTTCTATTTTGATGCTTTTGAGCAAAATAACCACCAGTTCATGCCTGGTGGTTGTTTTGTTTATAAATATTTTTCCAATACATTCTGATTCAATTGTCATACCTTCTTCTGTTTCTGTTGTTACTATAGCAACATCTTAAATTCAAAATATTATCTATAAGTCTACTATATAGCCAAAATTCCATTTTCTGATTCTATTAAAAGAAATACTCTTTCTTCTTTACCTGTGTTTGCGTCAACATATACAATAAAATTCCTATCATCTACTTTGCCTTTAAACTCATATGTTAAAACTTCAGTTGACCATTCTGTTGGAATTAACGCTAATCTTTCTGATGTTATTTCAACATCTTGATTAATAATTCTTCTAGCTTCATTTACATCTATTTTAGGCTCTTCTAGTTTTCTAGTAACATGCGAATTTAAATATCCCCTTGTTTCAAATCCTAAAATTTCTCCATTATCAAGAGCGACTTTTACTTTTACTAAATCAGAATAACAAATTACACCACTTTGAGTATAAGCAAAATTTATCGTAACCGCACCATTTTCAACAGTATAATACGAAGTTTCCATTCCCATGTATCCGTGGTTTTCCAAAAATTCTAACGCGTATTTTTTCGCTTCATCAATATTTATATTTTCATCATAAATATTTTTATTGTATGTCATCCACAAAACATGTCCACCAATTTTTGTTATATCAATATAAACCATATTTTCATTATTCAATTCAATGTTATAACTATAAGTTGCTATATCGCCAGGAACTTCACCATTATAATTTATATTTTTTATAGTATTCTTCTTTATATAATCATAAATAACTTCTCGCGCCTCTTTTTCAGTGTACTCTTTATCTCCTAACCCTTTAGGTTTTGTACTTGTCATATGCTCTGAGAACGGTCCATCATATATAAGCCCTTCATAATCTTGCAAATTCTTTTCTATGTTAGCAAAACTATTTTGTGATACATTTGCAACTTCTTGTGCAAATGGTAAATTTCCTTCTTTTTTAGTTAACTCTTTCCAACTAACATTGGCAGTATTCATATCATTTTCTAATTCTACTAACGTTTCATTTAAGATCTCACATTGCTCTTGTAATCTTTTTAAATTTGCAAATTCTTCTTCATTCAAAGAATTGTTTTCTATAGTTTTTTTGGATAAATAATATGAATAATCACTTACTTGATTTAAAAATTTAACAGCATTTTCTAAAGATATATGCGTTATAGGTAACTTCGAAAGAGAACTCTCTGCTAAATTTGCCTCACGCCAAACCTCTGTCAATGTTTTTGCACTATATTCCGGTGTGCTAGAAATTTGCGCTTTAGTTAATAATGTTTTTACATTATCAACATATTCCATTAATTCATAAAACGATTCGCCATACGAATTGTTAATTGTTTGTATCAATTGTTCATTTTGATTTTTTAATGTTATTGAAATTCCTGCTAATATAGCAATTATAAGAAAAGCAGCTATTAATCCAAAATTAATTTTCATCTTCTTTTTTGTCTTTTCCATACAACTCCTCCAAATATTATATTTAGAAATAGTTTTTTCGAAATGTTGTTAATTATACACAAACTTTAAAACTTATGATAAAATGTTTTATATAATTCCAAGGAGGGATTTTATGAAAAAAATAATGATTTTGTATGCTTCTGTTGGCGGTGGCCACTTCAAAGCTGCAAGCGGAATAAATAATTATATAAATGAACATTATCCTGATTACAAAACCGAGTTAGTAGATGCTTTAAAATACACAAATAAATTAGTTGATAAAATCGTTGTAAATTCATATGTAAATATGGCCAGATATTCTCCTAAAATGTGGGGAGAAATATATAAATTTAGTGAAAAGCAATATTCAGTCGCAAACTTTAGTAATGCCGTGCAAAAAGTATTATCGAAAAAATTATTCAAATTATTTAAAGATGAACATCCAGATGTAGTTATATCAACACATCCATTTATAACAGAAATGGTTGCATCATTAAAAAAACATAAAAAAACATCATGTAAATTATGCGTAATCATGACTGACTACGCATCCCATAAATTTTGGGAAATAAAACATGAATATATTGATATGTATTTTGTTGCAAATAACGAAATGAAACATACTCTAATCAACAACGGAATTGTTGGCTCTAAAATTAACGTAACCGGAATTCCAGTAGAGCCCGCATTTACAAAAGAATATAACAAAGAAGAAATTTATAAAGAATTTGCTCTCTCACCTGACAAACGAACTTTTCTTATATTTGGAGGTGGGCAATTTGGAATGTCAAATATAAAGGATTTCTTTACAGCACTTTTAAATGTCACGGAAGACATTCAAATAATTGCAATTGCTGGTAAAGGCAAAAAAACACAAAAACTTTTCGAAAAGCTTGCTAAAAATTCTGATAAAAAAGTGGTAATTCTAGGTTACACAACCAAAGTACCAGAATTAATGCAAATATCTGATTTTGTGATATCTAAACCAGGAGGGCTTACGACTACAGAAATTTTAGTTTCACAAATTCCTTTTATAATTATAAATCCAGTTCCTGGACAAGAAGAAGAAAACGCGAATTTCTTAACTAATAATGGCGCAGCAGTTAGAATTTGGGACGCTTCAAAAGCACTTCCATTTATCGAGCAATTTATCAGCGATTCTTTTAGAATCGAAAATATGAAAATTATGCAAAAACATATCGCTAAACCAAGTTCAACAAAGGATATAGTAGAGAAGATATTATCATAATTTTGCTTTTTAAAGCAAAATTATGATAGTGAAGAGTGAATAATAAATGAAAAAAGTTTTCGCCAAATTGGCGAAAACTTTTATATTTCTCTTCTATTTTCCATTGCTTTTGCAAGCGTTACTTCATCTGTATATTCTAAATCTCCTCCAATTGGTATTCCATGAGCAATTCTTGTTGTTTTTATATTAAATGGTTTTACTAATTTAGAAATATACATTGCTGTCGCTTCTCCCTCAACGTTCGGATTTGTAGCAAGTATAAGTTCTTTTACATCTTCATTTCCTATACGAGTAATAAGTTCTTTAATTTTTATATCGTTAGGACCAATACCATTTACTGGCGAAATAACTCCATGCAAAACATGATAAACGCCGCTATATTCATGGGTCCTTTCTATAGGAACGATATCTCTTACATCTTCTACAACGCATATTACTTCCTTGTTTCTCTTGGCATTCGCACAAATCGGACAAGGATCAATATCTGTTATATTACTACATACTGAACAATATTTTAAATTCTTCCTAGCGTCTACAATTGTATTAGCAAATTCAATTGCATTTTCTTCTGGCGAATTCAAAACGTGAAATGCAAGTCTAACAGCTGTCTTATGCCCTATGCTTGGAAGTTTTTCAAACTCTTCTATTAATTTTTCAATCGATGCACTAAACGCCATCTTTTTACCTCTCTTTAAACCTTTGTAATATTATAATAATCCGTTTAGACCGCCTGGAACATTATATCTTCTCATTTCAGCTTCAACTAATTCATCTGCTTTTTTGGTTGCTTCTGTAATTGCTGTCAATATTAAATCTTCAAGCATTTCTACATCATCTGGATCTACAACTTCTGGTTTAATTTTTATAGCTTTTAATAATTTTTTACCATTCATAGTAACAGTTACTGCACCGCCACCACTTGTAGTTTCAAATTCTTTTGCTTCTATTTCTTCTTGAGTTTTCATCATATCTGCTTGCATTTTTTGTGCTTGTCTCATCAATTGTTGCATGTTTCCTCCACCCATTCCTGGGAATCCACCATATCTAGCCATCCTTACTATCTTCCTTTCATTTTAAATTATCATATTTTACGCTTACATCTTCTCCACAAACAGATATAACAGCTTCTTTTATCGCAATTTTTGTTTCGTCTTTTTGAAGAGTAGCTTTTGTAAACGCATCTACTTGACCGTCGAAAATAATATGCACTAAATTGTCTTGCCCTTTTTCAATTTTTGTATTTATTAATTTCGAATACACAACTATTTTCCCGTTTTCTTTTAGCTTTGTCAATACTTTATATTTAAGCCCTTCTTTATCTTCATTCACAAAGGTATCTAGCTGTTTAGCTTGAGTATTTATCGGCATTTTTTTCTCTACGCGAGTGCTATTATTTTCTGCCTTTTTATCTTCATCTAAACAAATTTTTATAAGTCCTGTTTCAAATATTATGCCTTGCTCTGAAGACCATTTCATTTTCGATTCTAAATTAGAAAGTTCTGTTATGACATATGCAACATCTTCCTTAGTACTTTTATCAGCAATCATTTGTAATTTGGCAAGCTCATCTTCTGCATACGAAGTAATTGCACATTTTGCTTTTAACATTAATATGTCACGCATCATTTTTATTAATTCCCACAAAAATACATTTATATCCTTGCCATCTACTATTATTTTTTCTGATAGTTCAACAATTTTTTCTATATTTTTATCTAAAATCATTTCAGACATTTCTATTAAATATTCAAATTTCGGAACACCTGTAAGCTCTCTAACAACGTTTTCTGTTATATTTTCATTATCTTCAGAAATACATCTATCTAATATGCTTATTGCATCTCTCATAGCACCGTCAGCCAAATTCGAAATCATTTTTAAAGCATTTTCTTCTATATTTACATTACTCTCATCACAAATATATTTTAAGCGTTTTACAATATCATTTTGTGAAATTCTTTTAAAATCAAACCTTTGACATCTTGATAAAATTGTAGTTGGTAATTTTTGTGGTTCCGTCGTTGCAAGTATAAAGATAACATGCGCCGGAGGCTCTTCAAGAGTTTTTAGAAGCGCATTAAACGCACCTGTTGACAACATGTGAACTTCATCGATAATATAAACTCTATATTTAGCTTTGGTAGGAATGAATTCGACTTCCTCTCTTATATCTCTAATGTTGTCTACACCATTATTTGACGCAGCATCCATTTCTGTTATATCTATTAAACTTCCCTCAATAGCCTGTCTACATATTTCGCATTCGTTACATGGTTCTCCATCAACAAGATGTTCACAATTTACAGCCCTTGCTAAGATTTTAGCAGTTGATGTCTTTCCACTTCCTCTTCCACCGCTAAACAAATACGCATGTCCCACTCTATTATTTATAATCTGATTTCTTATCGTCTTCGTTATATGTTCTTGGCCAACAACATCTGAAAATTTTATTGGTCTAAACTTTCTATATAATGCTATATATGACAAACTTCTCACCCCATTATACAAAAAAAGTACTGTAAGGTACATTTATATGGATGATATGCACATAAATGGTACCACTTATCGCTGCTTCCTTCCGGACCTGACGAGGTTCATAGCCCTTCATTGCTCACCATCCATATAAATGTACCTTACGGTACGATTATATACTTTATTCTCTGTTCAATCAATATAATAGCACAATTTTATTTGTTTGTAAAGCTGATTCTATGCTGTTTTTTTACCAAATTTTGACTTTATTACACTCCATACCTTCTTTATTCGCGTTATCAAATTAGGTTTGTACTCAGCCAAACTAACGTGCTCTTTCTTTGTATCCATGTAATAATTATAATATTCATTTGCCTCTTTTGGTGTTACTATTAAATTTCCATCAATATTAAATACACCCTGTTCATCAAATGTAATAGGTAATGTATAATTACTCTCTTTCGAAATTGCCACTATTGTATCTATCAAATCTTTTTGTTCGATTATTTTCAAATAACGCGGAATATTTTTTTCGAACTCTTTTCTAATTTCTTCCGAAACTTTCTTATTATATATTTCACTAATAATATCCTTTTTATTAGTCGCATTAACTACATTTCTAAAGAAATGATATGCATCAATTAATTTTGCATAAAAAATATCAGCGGAACTTTCATCATCTATTTTAATATCAGAGCCTGTTAAATATATTCCTTCTTCAAGAATTTCAAAATCACAATCAAAATATGAAAGAGTCATACTTAATGTCGCTATCATTCTCTTATCTTTTCCTAATTCAACACACGACTCAAAATTTTCCAAGAAATTATTTTTTTTCAATTTCAAATTTTTAAACAAATCATACCCATCAAATATTTTTTCGTAAATTTGTTTTGCATCGTCTATATTATCAAACTTATAATTAATTGGTTCTAAAGCAAATTCATTTTCATTTATATGATTAATATAAATTCCACACTCTTTATATTTATTAAACTTTATGATCTCTTTTATATATTCTTTATCAGGCATAAACTGAGATTTTAAATTATATTCTACAATTTCATTTGTTATTAAAAATCTTGTATATGCTCTATACATATTTTCATCAGCATTAACTATATATCTTTTGCCATCTCTTTTGAAATAGAATTTATTAAGAGGTTTAGAAAGTTTCTCAAGAAGTATGTCGTATGCAATTATATCCTTTGGCAAATTAGCTTTATACAACAATATATATATATCCATCCAACGTGGTTCATTATAATTACTATCTAAAATCAATTTCAAATATGAGAAGTTTAGCTTAACAAAATCATATTTTATAAGATTAGACATCTTTCTCTTCTCATCTTTTAACAACATGTCATATTGCATCTTCTCACCACCTTATGGTCATTATAATACAACGTTATCAAAAATACTAGTAAATTTTTTATTTTTTATCTTTTTTTACCATAACCCATGCATTCCTTGTGTACCAATTGTTTTGTCAATCGCATTTTATTAGTTAGGTTGCTAACCAATTAAAAAATAAAACTTTTTTGTCGAAACTATTGCAAAATTTATCGAAATTAGTTATATTTTAATTATACCAAAGAAATTTCAAAGTACTATATACGACTTTTGAAAAAAGTATACAAATGAAAGGGGGGCAATAAAATGCCAGTAGCTAAAAAAGCAGCAGCTAAAAAACCAGTTGCTAAAAAAGTAGCAGCTAAACCAGCAGCTAAAAAAGTAGCAGCTAAAAAACCAGTTGCTAAAAAAGCAGCAGCTAAACCAGCAGCTAAAAAAGTAGCAGCTAAAAAACCAGTTGCTAAAAAAGTAGCAGCTAAACCAGCAGCTAAAAAAGTAGCAGCTAAAAAACCAGTTGCTAAAAAAGCAGCAGCTAAAAAAGTAGCAGCTAAACCAGCAGCTAAAAAACCAGTTGCTAAAAAAGTAGCAGCTAAAAAACCAGCAGCTAAAAAAGTTGCAAAAAAATAGTTTTAAATAGTAATAAAAAAGACATGGTTTAAACCATGTCTTCTTTTTTTATTTTATCTATTCAAATTATCAATCATTCTATTTAAATATTCTTCAAATTGATTCTTATCTTTTTTCGTAAATCCTTTAAATAAGACATCTTCTATTTCTCTTAATATTCTTTTACATTGTACAGCCGCTAACTTACCTTCTTTAGTTATATATACCCTCTTGAATTTTAAATTATCTTCGTCAGCTACTCTTTCAATATAACCATTTTTCTCTAACTTGTCCAATCTTTCACTCATAGATGAATATTTCACACCTACAAATGAAGCCAAGTCCTTTTGAGTACATCCATTATTTTCTTTTATCAATAATAATAATTGCGCTTGTGCTTTTACTATGCCATATTTTTGTAATCTTCCTTCGATTTTAGAATAACACCCTTGTGTAATTTCTCTAAAATATTCATTCAATTCTCTCTCCATTTATATCCCTCCTCTTCAATCGTTAGTATACTAATTATTCAAACAAATGTCAATATCTTATCATTTTTTTCTTAACTCTTTAAAAAAATCTTTCATTATTTTTTTGCATTCATTTTCTAACATTCCAAATTTATAATTAACTTTATGATTATACACGCCATCTTCAAACAAATTAATCTTCGAACCAACAGCTCCACTTCTAGGCTCTCTCGTTCCTATATAAACATTTCTTATCCTGGCATTCATTATAGCTCCAGCACACATTGAGCATGGTTCTAGTGTTACATACATATCACAATCTTCAAGTCTCCATGCATCAAGTTTTTTACATGCTTTTTCAATTGCCAAAATTTCTGCATGTGCCGTAGCTTGCTTCTTTATCTCTCTCAAATTATGAGCTTTAGCAATAACTTTATCATCTTTCACAATAACAGCACCAATAGGCACTTCCCTTTTTTCATATGCCTTTTGTGCCTCTTTTAAAGCAAGAAACATATATTTTTCTTCCATATTCTCTCCTTTTGGTGCACCCGAGAGGAATCGAACCTCCGGCCTCTCCCTTAGGAGGGGAGCGCTCTATCCGACTGAGCTACGGATGCATTTTTTGATAAATCTTCTTAATTATATTAGGAATTCGGTCTTTTTTCAAGTTTTTACTTGAAATTTTGAAAAATACTAGTATAATATTCTAGTAGATGTACCCGTAGCTCAATTGGATAGAGCGTTCGGCTACGAACCGAAAGGCTGGGGGTTCGATTCCTCTCGGGTGCACCAAAAAGAAACGACAATTTTCGCAAGAAGATTGTCGTTTCTTTTTGTACTATTCACTTTTCACTCTTCACTATTAACTATTCACTAAATTGTCGTTTCTAGTGAATCCTATCCACCGCATGTTTGATTTTCATTCCAAATAAATGTAACGCAGTTCGTTTTCGCGGACGGCCACTGCGTGGGCGGCAATTCGCCCTTTTCCGTCCGCGAAAATGTTTCCTTCGGAAACTTCGATACGCACGAAATTTAGCTTTCTTCTCACGTATATTTCTCCACATTTTGGCAATACTACAATTGTATTGGAGGTTTGCCCATGTATTTATATGAAAATAGGCCTAAAAAGAATAGCTTTAAAACTTTTTTTATTATCTTTGCGACTAGCATTATTACCGCTGGAGTTATTAAATTTGCCCCATTACTCAATCAAGTTACCGCTAAATCGCCAAACGAAAACACTATTGAAAGATTAAGTGTTTCGTCTGATTCTTTTGATTTTAACAACAGAATTCTCTCTACTCCTGAGATTATTAAAAATAGTATGGATAGTATTGTTGGCATTAGTATTTTGCAACCCGATGCAAATAGTATTTTTAGCATAGGAGCTACTAACAAATGGGGACTCGGAACCGGTGTTATAGTTTCTGAAAATGGTTATATTTTGACCAACCAACACCTTGCTAGCAAAGTCAATTCGTTGGTTACTGTCACTTTGAATAATGGCAATTCTACTCAGGGTAAAGTTATTTGGACTGAAGAAAATCTAGATTTAGCAATTGTTAAAATTAACGCAAATAACCTTACTCCTCTACCCATTGGTGATTCGGATAATGTTATTGTTGGCGAAGAGGTTATTGCTATTGGCAATCCTATTGGCATTGAGTTTCAACGTTCTGCAACAAAAGGTATTGTAAGCGGAATTAACAGAACGCTCAAAGTTGAAGATGATATTTCTAGTGTTATAATGGAAAATTTAATTCAAACAGATGCTAGTATAAATACTGGTAATAGCGGTGGTCCGCTTATTAATTCTAATGGTGAAATAATTGGTATTAATACTGTCAAAATAACTAGCGCTGAAGGGATCGGTTTTGCCGTTCCTATAAATGTTGTTCGACCAATTGTTGAAAAATTATCTAACGATGATGAATTTTCAGAAGCTTATTTAGGATTATACGCTTATGATAACGAAATTTTACCTTACGTTGATTCAAGAAACAGCGATATTCATGGAATTTATGTTGCAAGTATTGTTAGTGATGGTCCAGCAGAAAAAGCTGACATATTAGTCGGTGACATAATTACAAAAGTTGATAATATTCCAATGACAAAAATGATTGATCTACGTGAATATCTATATTCAAAGTTACCCGGAGAGTCTCTCAGAGTTGAAGTTTCAAGAAATAACAAAACCGAAAATTTAATAGCAATTCTTTCAGAAAAAACGCCTTAAATTTTAAGGTGTTTTTTTCTATCAAAAATCGTCTGAAATTAGCTTTTTTTCTTGAATTCTGCCATACTTTATTATATAGTTTATATATAATATAAGTAGGAAGGTAATTTTTATGACGAAAGATGAAAATAAAATTTTGTATAATTTAACATATCCACAAAAGTCAATTGTATTGACTGAAAAGTTTTTTAACGATCCACATATTAGCACTATTTTGCGGTTCATTAATTATAAAGCAAAAAGTTAATTTTGAATTATTAGAAAAAGCAATACTTCTTTTCTTACAAAACAACGATGCTACACGTATCCGTTTAACAGCTGTCGATGATGAAATTAAACAATATTTTAGCAATGAAATGGATACAAAGATTGAAAAATTAATTGTAAAAGATATGAATGAAGTTGAATCTATATTAAAGAACTATTCTTTTTCTTTATTAGATTCAAAACTATATTATACATTTATGTTCGAAACCGAAGCACATGAAGAAGGATATGCTTTTTGTGCACATCACATAATAACCGATGCTTGGAGCGAAACAATTATAATTGATCAAGTAACGCAAGCTTATGATCTGTTATTAAAAAATGAAAGCGTCGAAAACCTTCCTAAAACATCTTATTTGGACGTAATTAATTCAGAAGAAAAATATTTACTTTCAGATAAATTTTTAGACGACAAAAAATATTGGGAAAACTTATTTAACGAAGAATACGAAGCGCCTGAAATTAGAAATAGCCAAACAAAATTTGACACAATAGCAAATCGTATTTCTTATATAATTCCTCAAAAATATTTTGATTATTGTAACGAAAATAAGATTTCACCTTTTTCGTTCTTTTTATCAGCAATCTTTATATATTTTTCTAGAATATATGATTCACCTAATATGATAATTGGAACTCCAGTTTTAAATCGTACAAACTATTTAATAAAAAGTATTTTTGGTATGTTTATTTCTACTCAGCCATTTAAACAATTAGTAGATGATAATATTACAGTTTCATCATTTATTTCTAATATTACATCATCTCAATTTTCTTTATTAAGGCACCAAAAATATCCTTTTGAATTATTGCAAAAATATTATTCAGAAAAATTTGATAGAACACATAATTTATATGACATTCTATATTCTTATCAAAATGCACGTATAGACGATACGTCTTCTCTTTCATTTGATTTTGAAAGTAAATGGATTTTTTCAGGTAGACAAGCAGATGCTTTGGATATTAGTATTTTTGACATTGATAATACTGGCAATATGCAAATTGGATATGATTATCTTATTTCAATATATGACGAAGAACAAATTATAGATATTCATAATAGAATTTTTTATATACTTGATCAATTTTTAGAAAATCCATCAATGTTATTAAAGGATATTGAAGTAGTTACAAAAGATGAACAACAAAAATTAATTAATGAATTTAACAACACTTTAAAACCTTATGATGAAGCATTGACTATCTCTAAATTATTCGAAGAAACGGCTCAAAAATATCCAAACAATATTGCATTGACTTTCGACGGCAAAGATTTATCTTATAAAGAACTAAATGAAAAAGCAAACTTTTTAGCTTCATTACTTAGAAAAAATGGAATTAAAAATAATGACATCGTTGGTATAATGACATATCGTTCATTTGAAATGGTTATTGCTCAATTAGCTATTATAAAAGCTGGTGGCGCATATTTACCGATAGATCCCGCTTATCCAACTGATAGAATTTCATATATTTTATCTGATAGCAAATGCCCTATTTTACTTACTAGTTCGCAAATAAAGACAGACGAATTAGTAGTACCAACTTTAAATATTGATATAGATTCTTTAGGTAATGAAGAAAATATAGAAAATATAAATACTCCGGACGATTTAGCATATATTATTTATACTTCTGGTTCAACCGGGAAACCAAAAGGAGTTATGATTTCACACAAAAGTATTATAAATACATTGCTATGGAGAAAAGAATTATATGGCTTCGACGAAACTTTTGTAACAATGCAAATTCCATCGTTTTCTTTTGATAGTTCTGTTGAAGATATCTTCACTACTCTAATTTCTGGTGGACGATTGATTCTATTAAAACAAAATAATACAAATTTCAATCTACCATTAATGAAAGATTTAATAACAAAATATAACGTAAATCATTTTCTTGCAGTTCCAAGCTTTTATAATATATTGCTTGATGAACTTTCAGAAAATTTACAGAACGCAAAATCATTTACAGTAGCTGGCGAAGGATTTTCAGAAGAATTAGTAAAAAAACATTTTGAGTTATTACCTAATGTCGAACTTTATAACGAATACGGTCCAACCGAAAATAGTGTTTGCTCAACTTATTATAAATTCACAAAAGATAATACAAAGATTTACATTGGAAAACCAATTAGCAATTGTAACTGTTATATATTAAATAAAAATTTAAAATTACAACCATTTAATATAAAGGGAGAAATATATTTAAGCGGCCCTGGTCTTTCTAAGGGCTATATTGGTCGAGAAGATTTGAACAAAGAACGTTTTATACAAAATCCATTTATCGAAAATACTCGTATGTACAAAACAGGTGACTTAGCCACTATTGATAAAAATGGAAATATGAAATTTTTAGAAAGATCAGATTTTCAAGTAAAACATAATGGTTATCGAATAAATTTAGGCGAAATCGAATCTACAATTTCTAAATGCACAGGAATACCAAATGTAGTAGTACTATTAAGAAAAATTAATACAGGCTCATTAATTGCCGCATATATTGAAACTAAACAAGAAATTAACATTGCTAATTTAAAGAAAGAATTAGCTAAATTTATTCCACATTATATGATACCCGCTGAAATATTTATATTGGATAGTTTTCCTTCTACTCCAAATGGCAAAATAGACAGAAAACATTTAGAAAACTTATCTCTGTCATCTAAAAATGTAGAGATTATAAAACCTAGAAATTCATTAGATACAGAAATTTTAAGAATCTGGGAAGAAGTTTTAAAAATAGATGATATTAGCATTGACACAAGTATATTTGATTTAGGCGGAGACTCTCTTTCAATAATCGCAATTCAATCTATGTTATTTAAAATCAATATACATACAAAAGTACAAGATTTATTTGAATATCCTACTATTAAAGAATTGTCTGATCATATTCAAAAACAAAACGATTTAAATAACAAGGAAAACATTTCAAAAACTTTTCCACGATTATACAAAGATGATTTAAACAATCTTAAACTTACAAAACAAAAAACACCAAATAATATTTTATTAACCGGTGTTACAGGATTTCTAGGTGTTCACATTTTAAACGAATTATTAGAATCAAATCCAGATTCTACCGTTTATTGTATTATTCGTGAACGACCAAACAAGTCACCAATAAAACGTTTAGAAGAAACATTAGAGTTTTATTTCAATGGCAAATGGATTGAGGAAATTAATAATAGAATTGTCGTTTTAAAAGGAGATTTATCCCGCGAAATGTTTGGTTTAAACCCTACTCTTTACCGCGAACTTCTTGTTAAAATAGATACTATTATTAACAGCGCTTCATTAGTAAAACATTTTGGTGTTTATGATTTATTCTATCAATCAAATGTTTTATCAGTTGAAAATATAATTAAATTTGCAAAAGAATCTGGATGCAGTATAAATCATATTTCTACTACTTCAGTTTCTGGAAACTATCTTGTAAAAAATGATATTGATTATATCTATACTGAAAATGATTTTTATATCGGTCAAAATTATTTAGACAATGTTTATGTAAGAACTAAATTTGAAGCTGAAGCAAAATTGTTTAAAGCTCAACAAGAAAATATCATAATAAACATTTTCCGCATGGGTAATATTATGCCTCGTTTTTCAGATGGTAAATTTCAAGCAAACAAATTTGAAAACGCATATTACAAAAGAATCTTGGGATTTATTGAATTAGGAATTTTACCTGAAAATTTAAAAGGGCAAGAACTTGAATTTACACCAGTTGATACATGTGCCCAAGCTATCGTACAATTGATGAAGTATGAAAACAAAGTATTCCATTTACTAAATACAAACACAATAAAGATTGACCAATTAATCAAAGTATTAAACACTTATGGTCGCACAATACAATTTGTATCTGAAAGTATTTTTAATGAAACTATAAGAAACAATACTTCTAGTGAAGTTTTGGATAACTTTATTGTAGATTTTGAAAATGATGAAAATTTAAATTATGAAACAAAAATAATTATGACAGATAATATTACCAAAAAATATTTTGAATTAGAAAATCTGAATTGGCCAACAATCACAGATGATTATTTAAAATACATTTTAGAAGATATGGTTAAGGAGGCTCACAAATGAAAAATAAATTTTCAACCATACTAAAGAAAAATATTCAATTATATACAATTTTAGTATATGGTTTAGTTTTACTATTAGGAGTATTATCCGCTTATTATTTCTTGCCTGTTCTACTCAACTATGCTCCTGATACAATTAACACAGAATTTGACAGACAGTTTTCTAGTGGTTTTACATATTTCATGCAATTTGCTGTAATATACGTTGTTCTATTCTTTTTAGAATCAATGTGGCTTATCCATATTATGAAAGATTTTTATGGTTTAGATACAATAGTGAAAAATGCAAAAAAAGATGCACAAGAAAAAGAACGTTTAAACAGAATAATAAAAAAATCTTTAACAATACCAAGAACTTCTTTTACTTTTATCGCATTAATTCCAACAGCAATTGTAGGCATAGCCTTTATGTTACTAGGTTTCACATCTTTTGCTGATTTAAAGGTTTTGATAGTACTTATAACGCTTTCAATGCTTGCTGGAACATTGACATATATTGCATCAAAAAGCATTTTTAAATCTATTTTAACAAATTTAGATAATAGAGTATTATTTAAAGGGACTAGAACTGCACTCGTACCAACAATCATGTTTCAAATATTGCCAATCGCACTTGTATGTATCCTATACACATTTCTACTTTCATATTCAAGTGCTTTAGAAGATAAATCAATTGTAATGCAACATCATTACGTAGATACAATAACTGA
The DNA here is from genome assembly GCA_017521465.1 of Clostridia bacterium. Lineage (GTDB taxonomy): Bacteria > Bacillota > Clostridia > TANB77 > UBA1234 > RGIG6291. The sequence continues at coordinate 27,257 of JAFXCN010000002.1, forward strand.
AGATATTGAAAAAAATAATATAAGTTCATTAGAACAATTAGAAGACTTTTTAAGCAATATTAAATTTATAACGAATAAAGATAAAGCTTTTTATATAAATTCGAATAACGAATTTGTTAATTTTGCAGAACAAGAAGTTTCAGAATTCTTTATTCAATATGCACTAACACTTTCTGGAAAACACGAAAATCGTGTATATGATTATTATGGTTCTGAAATTCAAGGGACACTCATTCCAGTAAAGATAGGAACTGACGATATAAAAATTGTTATTCAATATGATTTATCTGGTACAAATTTGCCAACCATATTTTTTAATGTAGTAATTCTATTGTTAATAAGCTCTATAGTTATTTATAACTTTGCAAGTTCAATTTCAAAAGATATTTCACTAGTTACAACTAGTATCAACAAATTGATAAATAGTAAAAATGATGGACTTGAAGGAAAACTACCAGTAACTTCTAGTGACGAATTAGGAGATCTACTTTTAGCATTCAACAAAGTTCAAGAACTTACAAAATCAAATATTGCTGCAATTCAGAACAACCAAAACATGCTTATTGAAAAAGAACGTCTTGCTTCGCTTGGACAAATGATTGGTGGTATTGCACATAACATGAAAACTCCTATCATGTCAATTGCAGGAGCATCTGAAGGACTTACTGAACTAGTTGCAGAATATGTTGCTTCAATAGATAATCCATCTGTAACTTCAGAAGACCACAAAGAAATTGCTAAAGATATGTTAGATTGGATTACAAAAATTAAAACTCATACTTCATATATGTCCGACATTATTACAACCGTTAAAGGGCAAGCGGCACAATTAAACTCAACAGGTAATGAAACATTCACACTTTATGATTTATCAAAGAGGGTAGACATCCTAATTAAACACGAAATTAAAAAAGCTTTACTTACTCTTGATATTTCTATTGATTGTAATCCTACAATATCTTTAAATGGAGATATCAACAATTTAATACAAGTAATAAATAACTTAATAACAAATTCTATACATGCATACGAAGGAAAACCAAATGAAGTTATTAAATTTAACATTTCTGCAGACGATAACAACGTTTACTTTAAAGTTTCTGATAATGGTTGTGGAATGAAAAAAGAAACTCAAGAAAAACTATTCAAGGAAATGTACACAACAAAAGGTAAAAACGGAACTGGTCTTGGTTTATATATGTCATATTCGACAATAAAAGGAAACTTTAATGGAACAATAGACTTCACTTCTGAAGAAGGAAAAGGAACAACATTCACTATTTCAATTCCTGTAGAAAAATAATTATAAACAACAAAAAACCGAAAAGTTTATACTTTTCGGTTTTTGTGTTTACGTTACTGTTTCATCTGGTTAAACTGAACCATTTTGTAGCTTTCTTCACTAAAAATAGTAATTTCCTCCACATCCCCATCAGAAACAAACCTCTTAAATCCATCAGTTTCATACTTAAGTGCTTCAAAATCACGCTTACTACTAATGGCACTAATCGGAAAATCTTCACGAATCTTATACGCATACGGTACAGAATATTCAGGAAGCTTTTCACGACACTGCTTTTCAATATTTTCCAAAAGCAAATTCTCGTTTGTATTCTGATACGGAATAATATGAGCGACGGGAACTTGCTTACCATTAATAGTTACAGCAACAACTTCGCACGCTTTTACATTATCAACTTCCGCAATAACATTTTCAATTTCAAACAAATACACCAATTTACCTTCGCTGCTCACGAAAGAATCGTTAGCACGACCAAGTACGCGATAAACACCGTTTTCATCGACTGTAGCGATATCACCAGTGTTACCCCACTTTTCGCCATTAGAATCATATTCAAAGAACTGAGCGGTCAGCTCCGGCATTTGGAAATATTCTTTCATGGCACAAGGCGAATTGATCTTGATAACACCCATTTCATTCGTACCAACAATTTCTCCAGTAATAGGATGAACAATTTTAGCTTTGATGCCCGGCATAAGCAAACCAGCTTCATTGGTGCTCCCAGGAATGTCCATATTGAACATTGTCATCGCCGCGAATTCGCTCATACCATAACCAATAATGACCTCCTGTTTGACGCCCAAGCGCCGAAGTTCTTTATTGATTTTGATAGCCAATTCTTCAGGCAACGGTTCGCCACCACAAAACGGCATCTTCAAGAAGCTAAATGCTCCATCTTCAAGATCGTTTTCAAGCAAACTAATGTAATGTGCAACAGTACCAACTGCAATGTTGGGACGATGTTTTTTGATGTCTCTCATGAACATTTGGGGATTGTACACCGGCTGCACAACATTAGTACACCCGCACGCAAGCGGAGTATTAATGCAGTGACACAAACTTGTTGCATGCGCCATAGGGAGCAGTACCAAATTGCGATCACCACGACTAGAACCAAAGCCGTTCTTTTTGTCATAAATTTCAATCATGTTATTAAACGAAGAGTTCGTCAAGACAACACCTTTAGGTACACCAGTAGAACCACTGGTATAGCAAATTGCTACAGGCGCATCTTCCTTATGCTCAACATCCGGCAAAATCACATTACCGCCAAGCTTCTTAAATTCACGATATTTGTAGAACATCACATCGTCAATGTAATCTTGCTTTTTAATCGGCTTGTTTCTAGCAAGCAATTTGTAAATCGGCTTCGCATATTCAGTAATGGAAACCAACAAAATCTGCTTAACCGAAGTGTTTGCGATTTCACTCTTAAATTTAGAATAAAAACGATCCAAAATAACAAGCACCTTTGCACCAGCTTCGTTGATATACTTTTTGCAATTTACGCTAAAATATGCAGGCGACACTACTTCAGCTACCGCGCCAATCATATTAAGTGCATAAAACAAAACAACCGCATCCACCGTTGTCAATGTGCACATAGCAACAACATCACCAGGCTTTACACCAAGCGCAGTCAGCGATTTCGCATGTTCCTTCACCAGTTCGAAAAATTGTGCATACGTAATCTTAGTGCCAAAACTCTCAAACGCGAGACCGTTCATGTTGTCAAGGTTGTGATTCCGAAGGTTTTCAATCACACTGAGCAGTTTCTTTTCCATTTGGGTCTACCTCCTGTTTTCTAATATTAATGTATTGTAAATAGATGTTGCATTGGGGCCGAACTCCCATTCCGGTAAAATTATCTACCCTCCCTCATAACGTTAAAATCATAAATATTGTATCAAATTTGAGAATTTTGTCAAGCTTTATGTCAACAAAGCGCGCGAAAATACATAAATTTAGCCTTATTAATTAAATTAATAAGGCTATCTTGTATTATTTATTTAATGTAATGAAGAATGTCGTTCCTTTTCCTTCTTTACTACTAAAGGTCATCTTGCCTTTAAATTTACCTTTTATTGTCATATTACACATATATAGTCCTAATCCTGTACCAGCTTTTCCCTTCGTAGTTATCATTTGATTAAACAATTTATCTTTAATTTTTTCTGGAATTCCACCAGCCATATCTTCAACTTCAATAAATATCTGCTTGTCACTCTCATGTATACGCAAAATAATTTGTCCACCTTTTGCACCATATGCATCCATCGCATTAATTATCAAATTGTCTATTATTTGCACCATTGATGATATCTCTCCATCTATAGTTGTGTCTTCAGAGGCTAATAATTCTAATTTTAATTCACATCCCCTATACAATAATTGATCCTTCATTAATACATTTATTCTCATTATCATTTCTTTTATTGTAAAATTAACACCTTCTGATGCATTTAAATATACTGCCTGTCCTTTTGCCGTGTTTATTACTTCTGACATATATTGAACATAGTTTTTAATTTTGTCTATCCATTCGTCCATATCTTTTGCAATTTCGTGATGATCTTCAACTGTTACTTGTGAATTACCTACAGAATCAACATATTCCTTAGTTAAGTTTGTCAATCCTTCGCAAGCACCTGAAATTGACATTATTGGCGTCTTTAAGTTGTGTGCTAAACTTCCTATCAATTGTCCTAAAGAAGCCAAACGCTCTTGTTCCATTAAAAATTCCTGATTCTTCTTCATTTCTTCATTATGCTCTTTTTCCATATCAAGAATTTTATTATACGCAATTGCGATATCACCATACTCATTATTTTCAAGAACTATAATTTTCTTATCATAATTAACGTCATTTCCATTTGCGATGTTTGTCAATGCCTTTGCAGCAATTACTATATTCTTAGTTGTATTAGTTGAATGAATATATATGAAGAACACAGAAAAAAGTATTATCATAATTGATGATATTATAAGAATATTCATTATTTTCAAAGCCATAGTTGAATACATTATTCCTATTGCATACGTTTGCCCATCAATTTCACAAAATCTATATGCACCTTCGGTGTGAATTCCATAATCACCATATGTTCTGTTTGTATTGTTATTATATAAATATTTTAAGAAAAATTCTGATATTTCTGCATCATTATCTTTATATACTACGTCATTTTCTGAAACTATAAATAAAGTATCTTCTTTCTTATTTTTTTCTATTTTTGAAAGTACATCTTTTGCTTCATCAATATTTTCAAAATCTAAATCTTGAATCAAAGACAACTGGATATCATAATTTTTAAACATTACATTACTCATGCTTTCTGTCATAACAAAATTACCTATAAATATGAAAATTATCCCCATACTCATTACTATCATTGATAAATCGATAATTATTTGTTTTTTTATTCCGATATTCTTCTTGTTTTTCACTTTTTCAAAATTTTTTATCTTCGTTAATGCTTCATTTCTCACTGGCAACAATAAATGGCTCGAAATTAATGGTGAAAGCAGAGCTAAAATCAATGAGATTAATATTGTTTTTACTGCAAGAACAGTATTAGCTCCTGTAAAAAACATAACTAGCAAAGTTATAATTACAATAGCAATTGCATTTACAACACTTACAAGTTTGTCAAATTTAAATAGATATTCTCTAAAACTTTCGATACTTGCCTTTTCATTTTTTAAATATTTTCTAATTTTTTCAACTCGCAAAATATAATTTATATTTATGAAAAGAACATTTAACAAGGTTATAATCATTGCTTTTACTTTCCATGTAAAACCACCAGTCATAGCAACTTCGAATTCGTTATTAACAGAGTTCGGTGGAAAATTAAAAACTACTGGACCCAAATAACAAATTAAAATTCCAACTATAATAAATGAAATATCATATATAATAACCATTTTCCAACTATTATCTTTTTCGAATTTTCTTTTCTTGACATTTTTCAAGTAAATCCCTCACTTTTTATAAAAAGTAATTGCATTTTAACCATTTTATCATTTTAAAAATTTATTTGCAATATAACAAAATACAACAGTGTAAGTAATTTTATTTGACAAAAAATTTCACTATGATACAATATTATTGCATTAAGGAGGCGATATTTTGAGATTAAAAACTACTGTTCAAAAACAAGATTTTAAAATTATAGCTGTTGATGATGAACAAGGTATATTAGACTCACTTTCAATATATTTAGGAAACTACCATTTTACAGGTTGTACCGATCCTTTAGAAGCAATTGAACTTATAAGAAACGAACATTTTGATTTGCTACTTTTGGACTTTTTAATGAGTCCTATTCATGGTGATCAAGTGGTTGAAGAAATTAGAAAATTTAATCCAGATCTATATATTTTATTATTAACAGGTCATAAAGATTTAGCACCCCCACTTGAAACAATAAAAAGATTAGATATTCAAGGATATTGTGAAAAATCTGATAAATTTGATCAATTATTATTACTTATCGAGTCTGGTTTAAAATCAGTATCTCAAATGAGAATTATAAAAGAAATAAATGAAAAATTAGATTTAGCATACACAGAATTAAAAGAAGCTTATCGTGGTACAGTTGAATCATTAAGATATGCGGTTGATGCTAAAGATAGTTATACTAAAAATCATTCAGATAGGGTTGCTTACTACTCTACTCTAATTGGCCAAAAAATTGGCTTATCTGAGCAAGAGCTAGAAACATTACACGATGGAGCATTATTCCATGACATTGGAAAAATCGGAATACCTGATGCTATATTACAAAAGCCTGGAAAGCTTACTGACGATGAATATGATGATATCAAAAATCATCCATCAATTGGTTCAAAGATTTTAGCACCTGCAAAGATATTTAATGATATAATTCCAATCGTTAAACATCATCATGAAAGATTTGATGGTCGTGGATACCCATCTTCATTAAAAGGTGAAGAAATACCTCTATTCGCAAGAATTGTAGGAATTGCAGATTCTTTTGATGCTATGACTTCTGATAGAAGTTATAGACCTCGCTTTACTCTTATAAAAGCTCTTGATGAATTAGAAAACGGAAAAGGAACTCAATTTGATCCTAACCTCGTAGATGCTTTTATACTAGCAATAAAAGAAAGTAAAGAATTCATCGAAGGTGAATTACATATTGATTTTATAGCAAGAAAAGATGATAATATATAAAGCAAAAACGCATACGAAAATCGTATGCGTTTTTTAGTAACTTATTTTACTACTATTGTATACATTCTTCCTGGAACATAAATTTCTTTTACTATTTCTTTTCCTTCAATAAATTTTAAAACATCTTCATTTGTTTTTGCTTTTTCTGCAACAGCTTCTTGTGTAGCATCTTTAGCAACTAAAACTTTACCACGAAGTTTTCCATTTACTTGTACAGGAATTTCTACTTCATCATCAATAGTTTTTGCTTCGTCAAATTTTGGCCAAGCTTCATATGCTATTGTATTATTGTGTCCTAGCATTTCCCATAATTCTTCAGCTATAAATGGACATACTGGACTTAATAGTTTTACAAATCCTTCTGCATATTCTTTTGGTAATTCATCTTCTTTATATACTGCATTTATGAATATCATCATTTGACTTATCGCTGTGTTAAATGATAGTTTTTCATAATCCTCAGTAACTTTTTTAACTGTTTGATGATATACCTTTTCTAAGTTTTTATTTTCTTTTTCTACTACTTTATTGTTTTCAAATAATCTATAAATTCTGTCTAAGAACTTACGAGCGCCTTCAACTCCGCGATTATTCCATGGTTTATCTGCTTCTAATGGTCCCATGAACATTTCATATATTCTTAATGTATCTGCACCATATTCATTAATTACATCTAATGGATTGATACAAAATTCTGGGTATCTTTTACCCATTTTTATTCCATTTGCACCAAGTATCATTCCTTGATGAACTAATTTTTTGAATGGTTCTTTTGTTGGAACTAATCCTTTATCAAATAAGTAATTGTTCCACATTCTTGAATATAGCAAATGTCCAACTGCATGTTCTGGTCCTCCAACATATAAATCAACTGGCATCCAATGTTTTAATAATTCTTGGTCACAGAAAGCTTCGTCATTTTTAGGATCAATATATCTTAAGAAATACCAGCTAGAACCAGCACTTCCAGGCATTGTACTTGTTTCTCTTTTTCCGTTTTTGCCATCTATTGTAACGTCTACCCAATCTTTAGCATTCGATAATGGAGCAGCTCCACCATGTGCCTTATAATCTTGTAAATTTGGTAGTACTAATGGTAATTGTTCATCTGAAAGACATACTATATCTCCATCTTCCATATGTACAACTGGCATTGGCTCTCCCCAATATCTTTGTCTTGCAAAAATCCATTCACGAATTCTATAATTTATTTTCTTTTCACCAAGATTATTTTCTACTAACCAATCTATCATTTTATCAATGCTATCTTGTTTGTTTAATCCATCTAGGAATCCAGAATTAATGTGAAGACCGTCTCCTGTATATGCTTCTTCTTCAACATTTCCACCTTCAATTACAGGAATAATTTCTAAATCAAATTTTTTAGCAAATGCATAATCTCTTTCATCATGTGCAGGAACTGCCATGATTGCACCAGTTCCATATGTTACTAACACATAGTCGCTAATCCATATAGGAATTTTCACACCATTAACAGGATTTACTGCATAACTACCTGTAAATACACCTGTCTTATCTTTATTTAATTCTGTTCTTTCCATATCAGATTTTTTAGAACATACTTCTTTATAATTAGCTACCGCATCTTTTTGTTCTGCAGTTGTAATTTCATCTACTAATGGATGTTCTGGTGATAATACACAATATGTTGCACCAAATAAAGTATCACATCTTGTAGTAAATACGATAAAACTTTTATCTGTATCAGCTACATTAAATTTAACTTGTGCACCAACGCTTTTGCCAATCCAGTTTCTTTGAATCTCTTTAGTTGATTCTGGCCAATCGATTTCTTCTAAACCTTCAAGTAATCTTTCAGCATATTTAGGAATATCAATAATCCATTGTTTCATATTTTTACGAATTACTGGATATCCTCCTCTTTCACTTTTGCCATCTATAACTTCGTCATTTGCAAGAACTGTTCCTAATTCTTCACACCAGTTAACAGGCATATCAACGCATCTAGCAAGACCATCTTCAACTAATTGTTTAAATATCCATTGTGTCCATTTATAAAAACTAGGATCACTAGTTCTAATTTCTCTATCCCAATCGAAATCAAAGCCTAATTTTTTTAATTGAGTTGTAAATGTTGCAATGTTTTTTATTGTAAATTCATCAGGATGGTTTCCTGTATCTATAGCATATTGTTCAGCTGGTAAACCAAATGAATCAAATCCCATTGGATGCAATACATTAAATCCTTGCATTCTTTTCATACGAGAAATGATATCTGTTGCAGTATATCCTTCTGGATGTCCAGCATGAAGACCTACCCCTGATGGATAAGGGAACATATCCAAAACATAGTATTTAGGTTTCGTAAAATCTCTTATATCAGTTTTAAATGTTTTATTGTCTTCCCAATACTTTTGCCACTTTTCTTCAACTATTTTATGATTATATGACATATTATCTCCTTCTTTCGATTAATTCATGGCATAAATTATACTATATTTTATTCAAAAATGCAACATCACACTTACGGAAAAAGGAGATTGATAAAATTAAGTTTTTTACCTAAATACGTCATAAATTAATATATTTTTCTTTACTTACGTCTAAAATTATGGTATACTTTTTATGTATGTTAACCCTATGGAACTCTATAAAATGGAAGGAGAAAATCACATGGCTCAGCCTAATTTTGACCGTCTGGAGTACGAGGTAACCAATCGGCTACGCGAGATTTTCCATAACTCCGTTGCAGAAAGTGTGCTCAAAGAGCGTTGCGTCAGTGCAGTAAAACTGGGCACCCTCAATCAGACTGAATTGTTCAGCGGTATCATTGTCACTAAGCCTAATTCGACAATTCACGTTTTCAGAAGCGAACAAGTTGTCCATGCATTGAAGTCTACCGGCGTCTTGGACCTAGTGTCCATTTGTATCAACGCTCAACAGGAGGGAAACTGATGATTATCACGATTGCTCTGGTATTTCTCATCACATTGCTGCTTGTCAGCGGGTACTTTTTCCTTTTCGCTTGCTATCGAAAGCCTCTCTTTGGCAGCAAGAAGATTGGTGAAACTCCTAATCTCACTGGATACCAAATGGAACGGCTGCTCGACGATATTGAATGGTTGGAAGCGCAAAACATCGAAACCGTTCATTATTACGCTCGAAAGGTCGTATCCCTGAGCGCTCGCCTTATCCGAAACAAAAACAGCAAAAAAATCGCTGTTCTCGTTCACGGATATCGATCCACCCCTCAAAAGTTTGCCTGCATCGCAAGGCATTATTTTGAAGAACTTGGTTATTCACTTCTGCTGCCTGATCAACGTGCTCATGGTGAATCTGATGGCAGATTCATAACATTTGGCTATGAAGAATCTACCGATATGTTCTTCTGGGCACGCTATATTCAGCATACCTTTGGCAGTGACGTTAAAATTGTGTATCATGGCGTTTCGATGGGCGCTGCAACAGTTGCCATGATGCCTGAAATGCATCTCCCCAGGTGTATTAAAGGACTCATTGTAGACTGTGGCTATACATCTGCGAAGGAAATCTTTCAATACATTCTGAAGAAAGATTTCCATATTCCAAAATTTTTGGCAATACCCGTTATTAAAACGGTTAGCCTTATTTCAGAAACATTTGCAGATTTCCCGTTTGATGAGTGCGAACCTGTCGAAGCTGTGAAGAAAGCAAAAATTCCAATGCTCTTTATCCATGGAAAGGAAGACAAATTTGTTCCGTGTGAAATGGGCATTGAAATGTATGAGGCATGTGCTTGTAATGAAAAAGACCTTCTCCTCATTGAAGGAGCCGGTCATGCTGTGAGTCATCTGACTGATAGCAAAACTTACGAGGAAGGCCTCGATGGTTTTCTGAGTAAGGTGATGTAAAAAACACACCGTGTGACTGACAGTCACACGGTGTTTTTTTACTGAGAGATGGTCAATTTGAGGTGAAGAAAAATAGATTTTTATATCTATTTTTGCGCACTTCAAATTGCCATCGATAAAAAGTTGCTAAATACAAAAATGATTTGTTTTCACTAAAACTGCGTTCACAATAGATTCTAAGAAATTATTAATGACAACATCACAAAAAAATTTTCCGTCGGCTACGCACAAAAATTTTTTTCTAGCTGTTGTAACATTAATTTTCTAAGAATCTATAAGCGTCACTCCGCAAATCGTTCAAACAAATAATTTTTGTAGTTGATTTAACTCTGTTACAAACAGTCGCATGTAAAAAGGAAGTGCGACAAAATCGATATAAAAATCGATTTTGTTTCACCTCCTGTTTTACATGTCTCTATTCTTCCTCTCCATACAGCGCAACTGTCGTTGTCAATGTTTTCTTTGTTTGTTTCTTTATTTTTGGCGTTATTGTTCTAAAATAATCTGTTAAAGTATTTACCTGAATTTCATTTCTAAAAAGTTTTCTAGATATTGCTCTCGCCCATCTATACTCCATATTTTTAACTGTATTTAAAACTTCTGCCGTATCTATATTTCCTGTTTTTTTAAGTTGTCCTTGTACAATTTCTAATATCTTCTCATATGTCTCTTTCGCTCCATCGTTAAATGAATAATCTTCATTCGGATCTATATCACTTCTTGTTATTTTAGATGATTTTTTCCAAATCGTTGCAAATCTTAATTTTAATACAAACTTATTATCTTCTATGACATATCCTGTTTTCTTATCTGAAGCAACTGTCTTCCCCTCTCCATTTGTTGTAACTTGATATAAATCAACCAATTCTTTTAAACATTCAAATGTATCTTCATTAGTTAAAGTTTTTGTTTTATCTATTACAGCAAGATATTCTTCGTTAAGTTCTTCAGATGCTTCTGGCAACATTTCTATCTTGTGTCCAAAAATGCTTTTGATAAAATTAAGGACTTTTTTCCACACATTATTAACTTGGTTTGTAGCATTGCTTTTTACTGATTCATTACTCATGTTGGAAACCTCCAATATTTTTTCTAATATTACTATAACACATGAAAATTCATGTTTCTACAAAAAATAAAACTTTAACAAATAATTAACATTATATTTACAAAAAGACAGAAAATTCTGTCTCTCTTTTTCAGGACACTTTCACAGAAAGTTCGATTATCATTCCAAATAACCATAACGCAGTTCGCTTATATATTATTTTATTCGCATATTCTTTACCGTTTTTTGCCCAGGTCGTCCGTCTCACATCTGCGATGTGAAGCCGTGGCTTCGCCTTTTCGCCCAGGGCAGAAAAACTACATCACTAGCAATGTTGAACTATTATTTAACACTTCTGTTGAATATAAGAATAAAACATCTTGTCCATCCTTATAATCTATTAAATTATTAGAATCAATTAATGTTGTATTCATATATCTTACATCAACTACCGTTATCTTTTTATATCCTTCAACAAGTAATGGAACTAAACTACTTCCAAACGAATCTCTATATACTATCAATTCTTTATCAGTTGTTGCGTTATCATTCTCAATTATAAATAAAGGTTTTTGTGTTCCTTCTAAAAACAAGTCATAAGGGTCTACATTTTTAAAATATTCTTCTTTGTATAATTCGCCATCAACAAATTCAAATGTTTTAGCGTCTATTTGTCTAACATTAGCATTATTTAAAACATCATTTGTTAGGAAAATCAATTTCTCCCCTGGTATTGGTAATGCAGATTGTCCATAATATGTTCCATAAAATGGTTCTTTTACATTTTCAGTATATTCACCACTTATTGTGAAACCCATTTCTTTTGCATACTTTTCCGCTACTTTTATGATTTTTTCTTGTCTCCAATGCAAATCTGTTGCATAATAATCATCTACATTTAGCACACCAAATAAATCAATATATTTCATATTTTTATTTGTATTTGCTTTTATTGTGCCAACAAACTTATTGTAATCAACTGATGGATAACCATTTTGCTTAGCAATATAATAGTTCTTATCTGGAATTATTGAATAATACACGTTCATGTTTTGCAAATGAGTATTATATATTTTATTAAATTTTGTCGCCGCGCTTTTTAGCGCACCTTCGTTTAAGTTATTCCAATATTTTGCAACTTGTCCATCTACCATATAAATCTTATTATTATCTTTTTGCATTAATAAATTAAAAGAAATATTTGCTTTTAGTTCTCTTAGTTTATCTCTTCCAACAAATTGATCAAGTGTATATTTATCAAAGCTTTCCATAAATGTATCTTTATCTGTTGGTTTAGCTTTCTTTCTAGTTATCGAATCCCATGTAACTTCTGGGAACTGCGCTAACGGTCTTCTCTCTGATATCGAAATTTTTGTAGGTGGTTTTAAAATATTAACAATAAATAAACCTATTATAATAACCATAAAAACTACTACTGTTGAAATATCTTTTATTTTATCATTCATATTTTCCACCTCCTAGAAACTAAAGTAAATAAATGGACTAAATGAACCATCTACTAAAAATGCTGTTACAAGAATTAATAGTACTCCACATGTAATTGGAGTTAATACATTTATAATTTTTCTACCAATATTATTTTCTTTAATTCTATTAACTAATATTTTTGCTAGTGGTGTTGACGCAATAATTGCAATTATAAACATTACTAGATAGCTTCTTAAATAATAAATCGTATCTGCTGTTATGAACGGTATGTTTCCAAATCCAAGCATCATTTTTATTCTCTCAAATGCTATTGTTAAGTTTCCTGTGATACCCGCTCCCATTCCAGCATCAAATATTATCCAACTTATTAATATAAAGAAAATTACATATATTCTCGAGAATATACTAGGTAGCTTTTCAAGCCATTTTCCTAAGAATAATTTTTCTATCATAAGTATTATTCCAAACATTAACCCCCACGCAATGAATGCCCATTTGGCGCCATGCCAGAAACCAGTTAAAGCCCATACTACAAATATGTTTCTAAACCATTTCCACTTTGCTACTCTGTTTCCGCCAAGTGGTATATAAATATAATCTCTAAACCATGAACCAAGCGAGATGTGCCATCTTCTCCAAAACTCTGTTATGCTTTTTGATATATATGGATAATTAAAGTTCTCTAAGAAATTAAATCCAAATATTTTCCCAAGTCCTATTGCCATATCGCTATATCCTGAAAAATCAAAGAAGATAAATAATCCATAAGCAATTGCATATAACCAAACAAACAAAACCGAAACTTCTATACTTGAATTAAAAGCTACTGCTTGTGATTGATTTCTAAAAACATTACAAAACTCAGACATTCTATCTGCAATTAATACTTTTTTAGATAATCCTATAACAAATCTCATTGCACCATATGAAACCATTTCTATAGAATGCTTTCTAGAATTAAGTTCTCTTTGTACATCTACATATCTTACTATTGGTCCTGCAATCAATTGTGGAAACAGCACAACATATGTCATAAAGTTTAATGGATTTTTTTGTAATTCTGCTTTTCCATTATATAAGTCTATTGTATAACTCAAAATTTGGAATGTATAAAAACTTATTCCAATTGGCAGTACTAAATTTAACAATCCAATATTAGCACCAAAAAGCGAATTAACATTTGTTATTGCGAAGTCTGCATATTTAAACACTAAAAGTCCGCTCAATCCAATAATAATTGATGATATTAATGCTATTTTAGATTTCTTCGTTCCACGATATCTATCTATAAATAATCCATGGATGTATCCTGATAACGCCATGGCTATCATTACTATTGTATATACTTTTTCTCCCCAATAATAAAATAGTAAACTCGATAATAGTAATACAATATTTTTTAATTTTGAAGGCACTATAAAATATATGCATAATACTATTGGTAAAAAATAATATAAAAATGGAATACTTGAAAATACCATATTTATCTCCTTTTCGCTTATATGGAAAATGGCCACTTACGCGGCCACATTCTATATTATTCCTAATTTTTAAAATTTAATTACATAACTTCTTCGAAGTTTGGAGCAGGTTCTCCATCTCTTTCTAAAGCAGCCCCTACATTTTCAGCACCAAATTTTGTTTGTAAAGCGCTGTATAGATTGCTACAAACTTCTGGTGTTGACATTACTAGCATAACGTAATTTCCGCTATCTGCAACAAGAACTTTTTCAGCAGCAGCACAAATCCATTTTCTATAATCTGCATTATCAAATATAGCTTGTTTAACAGCGGCTACATCTTCACCTTCTTTAACTTTTACGATACATAAAGAATGATTTGCAGGAATCATTGGAGGATCAAATTTTACACTATCAACAACTTTAGTTTCAAATTCTTCTTCTGTTAATCCTAAATCTGATACTGCACCTTCTTTTACTATTGGCATCATCATACCCATAAACATATTTTCTTCACCAACAGTTGCTACTAAATCGTTTACTAGAGATTCCATTTCTGCGCTTACTACAGGCATTTCTTCTAATCCTGGATCTTCAACAGAAACGTCTTCACCTTGATTTACATCTTCACCAGGTAGAACGTTTTCTTCACCTTGGTTCACATCATTGTTTACATCATTATCTGTGTTGTTACCACAAGCAACTAATGTAAAACTTAATACTAAAACTGCTAAAATCATTAAAAGTTTTTTCATTTTTTGTTTCATCCTCTCTTATTTTTTTATTCTTTAGCTTATCGCCATTGAAACTACATCAATTTCCCAGTTACCATCTATATATTTTACAGAATACTCTGGGAATATAGCTCCAAGTCCACTTCTATATTTTACCATAGAAATTATGAAGTTGTCCTCAGAAACTATTTCTATATTACTAACATATATCAAAATTCCATCTAAAACAAGATTTTTTTCGTCAAATTCTCCTTGAGCCTTTAATTCTTCAAAATTATCTGATTTTATATTATCATGATATTTTTTCATATAATCCAATATTATTTGTTCATCTTCTTCACTAATATCAAAAACCCTAGTTGTGCCTTTTATCTCTGGATCCATATATTCCTTGTCCAAAGATTCAACATCTACAGATACAAACTCGCTGTTACCATTTAAACCACTATCTGTCTCCATTATGTCATCTAATAAATTAAGATACATTTGCACATATTTAGGAATTTTCTTCTCTTCTTCTTTTTTTGTCTCTCCATTATTTTCTACATTTTCTGCATTATTTATTACTGGAAGATTTAATTCTTCTTCATCATTGATATTAGAAACAAAAAATATTCCAAATATTATTATAATTATACTCACTACTGCTAGTAATATTTTAGAACCATTTGCCATATGCAAACCTCCTTTTCTAAAAGTTTGACTGTATATGTTTTAAAATAGTTCCATAGCTTGTACCAAAAAAATATTAGCATATGCATATGAAGTTGTCAAACAAGAAATGTCTCTTTTGCAGCACCTGACATTCACCAAAAATTCGATTTTCATTCCAAGTACATGTAACGAGTTCGCTTCCGCAGACGGCCGCTACTCGGGTGGCATTTCGCCTTCTTCCGTCAGCGGAAGTGATTCCTTCGGAATCTTTGATACTCACATAAATTTTTAAATCATTTAGCATAAAATTCAAACAAAAATGATTTATTTTCACTTCAATCTTCACTATTAATTATTCACTATGCTTCTTATTAAGAAGCATACAGCCATTCCTACAAGTGTTGGAATTAACATTGCTAAAAATGTCCATTTCCAACTCCCTGTTTCTTTTTTTATTGTTATACAAGTGGTAGAACATGGCCAATGCATTAATGAAAATATCATCGTACATAACGCTGTAACATATGTCCAACCGTTTTGCACTAATATGTTTTTTAGTTCAACCACATTTGACATTTCCACTATTTCACCTGTTGCCATATATGACATAAGTATTATTGGTACTACTATTTCATTTGCTGGCAACCCTAATATAAACGCCATTAATATTACTCCGTCTAATCCTATTATTCGCGCAAACGAATCTAAAAATTGTGTGCACAAAGTTAATATTGTCGCATCACCAATTGTAATATTTGCAAGTAACCATATTACAAGACCTGCTGGAGCTGCAACACAAACAGCTCTTCCTAGAACGAATAATGTTCTATCTAACATTGACCTTGCGATTATTTTTAAAATTTGTGGTTTTCTATATGGTGGAAGTTCTAAAATAAATGATGATGGCTCACCTTTTAAAATTGTCTTTGATAAAATTTTTGATACTAAAAATGTCATAAAAATTCCAAATAAAATAATTCCTAATAATATAACAACTCCATATATTGATGATAATAGTCCTCCTGATGTTCCTACAAAAAACATTGTTATAATTGATATAAGCATTGGGAATCTTCCATTACAAGGCACAAATACATTTGTTAATATTGCAATAAGCTTTTCTCTTGTTGAATTTATAATTCTACATCCAGTTACACCACAGGCATTACAACCAAATCCCATACACATTGTCAATGCTTGCTTTCCACACGCACCACATTTTTTAAAAATCGGATCTAAATTAAATGCTATTCTCGGTAAATACCCTATATCTTCGAGTAAAGTAAATAACGGAAAAAATATAGCCATTGGCGGAAGCATTACCGCAACTACCCATGCTAGAACTCGATATACTCCAGAAATTAATGCATCTACAATTATTAAAGGTACCCCTATATTATTTAATAAACCCTCGATTTTATCTCCTACGAAAAATAGCGCATCAAATAATATGTCTGACAAATAATTGGCACCTATAATTGTTATCCACAAGATTAATCCTAGCAACAGCAACATTATTGGTATTCCCGTTATTTTATTAGTTAGTATCCTATCTATTTTTCTATCACGTTCATTACAATCACTTTTTTCAAAATGTACAACTTCTTTGCAAATTTCCTCTGATTTATTTATAAAATCTTGCATGTCATTTTCACAAAATGTTTTTTCCTTGTTTTCTTCATTTTTTTTCTCAAATTTTTCAATACATTCTTTTAATTCATCTATTCCAATTTTATTTACAGCACTCATTCCAATTACTTTTACGTCTAATATTTTAGAAAGTTTTTTCAAATCTATTTTTATTTTCTTTTTTTCAGCTTCATCAATCAAATTCACACATACTATTACATTTTTTGTAACATCTAAAACTTGTAATACCAAACTTAAATTTCTTTCTAAACATACCGCATCACACACTACAATCATCACATCATATTCTTTTGCATATACAAAATCTTGTGCAACTTTTTCTTCAGCCAAGTTTGTATATAACGAATATGTACCAGGCAAATCATATATTAAATATTTTGAATTGTTATACTCCATCTCACCACTTGTGTTTCCAACTGTTTTTCCAGACCAATTTCCAGTATGCTGATGAAGTCCTGTTAATTCATTAAACACAGTACTCTTCCCTACATTGGGATTTCCAGCCAACCCTATTATTTTTTCGTATGTAGACAATATGCACGCTCCTTTCCAGCGCTCCGCGCTGTGCTATTCACTCAGCACGAATGTGCTGTACTCTTCACTATTCACTATTCACTGTAACGCAGTTTCTTTTCCCAGGGCGCCGCTGCGCGGGCAAAATCGTTTTATCGCCCTGGAAAAATGCTTCCTTCGGAAGCATTGAGGCTCACGAAAATTCGAGTATCCTTCCTGGGAAAACGAACTATACATTCGAAACATTTTTCGTCAGACATTTTTCGTTCACCGTACGGTGTACAAAAAATGGCGGACGATAAAATGTTTCTCTTCATCCTATCACGGATACCTTCACTTTCTCCGCATCTTCTTTTCGAATAGCAATCACTGCGCCACGGATTTCATATCCATTTATTTCTTTTTTATTTCCACTTAGAACACACTTTATCAAAGTATTCGTCGTTAAACCGATATCTAAAAATCTATCTTTCATTTCACCAATATTTGTCACTAAAATTACTCGCGCAGATTTATTTATATCTAATTTATCTAATGTACTTTCCATGTCTTCCTCCTATAAAATTATATGTGCGCTATTTAACATGTGTGAAAGTTGATTTTTCGTGTTATTTTCGCTACTTTAAATACTAATTATAAATTGACATTATAGGCAGTTTGATATACAATATTTAAAGTAATTAGACAGTTTAGGAAGTGTTTTTTATGTACAGTTTTTATTCAACTTCGGTTGATTCTACAAAAGAACTTGGTCGTAAGTTTGCACACTTACTACAAAAAGGCGATACAGTTGTTTTATCAGGCGATTTAGGTGCTGGAAAAACAGCTTTTGTTACGGGTTTTTTAAGTTTCTTTGAAAAAGAAAATGAAGCTTCAAGTCCTACTTTTACAATAGTTAACGAATATAATTTAAAAGAAGGTTTAAATTTATTTCATTTTGATGTTTATAGATTTGAAGAAGAAGAAGAATTTACTGCTATCGGTGGTGAAGAATTTTTCGAAAAAGGAATATGTATTATTGAGTGGGGCGAAAGAATTAGAAATCTTTTACCAAAACAATATTTAGAAATTGTTATTGAGCATGACAAAGAAAATGTAAATGCTCGTAATATAACTTTTTTACCTAAGGGTGAAAAATACGAAAACATTGCAAGGGAGGTAATATCGTTATGAAGATCTTAGCTATAGATACTTCTGGAAGTAATTGCAGTGTTGCAATAATTGATAACGAAAAAATAATTTCTGATTTTAATCTAAATACAGGAACTACACATTCACAAAATTTAGTTCCTATGTTAGAGCAAATTCAAAACTTCACAAAAATAGATTTAAAAGATATTGATGTAATTGCTTGTTGCACAGGACCCGGTTCATTCACAGGCATAAGAATAGGAATTGCAACTGCAAAAGGAATTGCGATTAGCTTAAACAAGCCTGTAATAGGCATTTCATCATTAGAAAGTTTAGCATACAATGTTCCTGCATTTGACGGAAAAATTTGTAGCATTATAGATGCAAAAAATGATAATGTTTATAGTGGAATTTATAATCAATCACCTTATCCAACATTAATTGATGATTACATTTCAGATTCGATTTATACATTAATCGAAAAACTTAAAAATATTTCTGGGAAAATCATTTTTGTTGGTGACGGAAGTATAGTTTATCAAGAAAAATTAAAAGAAGTTTTTGGTGAAAATGCATACTTCATACCAAATCATTTGAATACCCAATTTGCAACTTCACTTGCAAGAGCTGCTATCAATTATGCTAAAGATGATAAATATATTTCATGTGATGAACTAACTCCACTATACTTAAAAAAATCACAAGCCGAAAGGATGCTAGATGGTAATGGATAATGTAGTAATATCTAAAATGATATATGATGATATTCCTGCAGTGTATGAAGTTGAAAAAACAGCATTCCCTATTCCATGGCCTATTGAAACTTTAGAAAAAGAAATGCAAAACATGCTTGCTACATATCTTGTTGCAAAAATTGATAATGAAGTTATTGGCTATATCGGAATGTGGTTTGTAATGGATGAATGTCATATAACAAATTTAGCAGTACATAGTGATCATAGAAGAAAACGGAATTGCTTCTCTTCTGATTAAAGAAATGTTAAGTTTGTGCAAAGAACATGAAACTAATATAGCAATTCTCGAAGTCAGAGCAAACAATATACCGGCTCAAAAGATATATTCAAAATTCGGTTTTGAATCTGAAGTTATTAGAAAAGGATATTATAAAAATCCTGATAACACACGTGAAGATGCTATTGTTATGATAAAAGAAAATTTTTAACAAAGGAGAAAATTTAAAATGGCAAAAACAAAAGAATTAAGCTACACACAACTAAAAAAAGAATGTGACCCAACGATATTTAAGTTTAAAACTACAAAAGAGTTAGAAAATTTCTCAGGTGTAATTGGACAAGCTAGAGGCATTAAAGCTTTAGAATTTGGTGTAAATATTGACATCAAAGGATACAATATTTATATGGAAGGTCCAACTGGAATTGGTAAAACTATTTATGCCAGAAATTATCTTCAAAAAATTGCAAAAGATAAACCTGTACCAGATGATTGGTGCTATATTTACAACTTCGAAGATCCAAATGAACCAATAGCAGTTAATCTTCCAGCTGGACTTGGTAAAAAATTCACAGCTGATATGGATGCTTTTATAGAGACTATTAAAGCAGAAATCAAATCAGCCTTCAACAATCAAGATTTCGAAAAAGAAAAAGCAACTATTGAAAAAGATGTTGAAGAAAAGAAAATAAGATTAATAGATAAATTAAATAAAGATGCAGCGAAACAAGGTTTCGAAATCAAAAATGCTTCTACTGGAATTTACTTTTTACCAATGATTAATGGCAAAACATTATCAGAGGATGAATTTGAAGCATTAGACGAAAATACAAAAAATGAATTCGAAATGCGTTCTTTAGAAATTCAAAAGCAAACAATCGAAACAATGAAAAAAATTAAAGAACTTGAGAAAAAAGCTGCTGAAAAAATTGGTTCTTGGAGAAATAACATTGCATTATTTGCAGTCTCAATTCAAGTTAACGAATTGAAAGCTACATATAAAAAATTTCCTAAGATTCAAGATTTTTTAAAGAATATTCAAAAAGATATTATAACTCATCTAAATGATTTCATATCTGACGAGCAAGCTGCTCCTCAAAACATGAATCCGATGATGAAACAAGAAAGTGCAAAACCTTGGCATAAATACAAAGTTAATCTTTTTGTTGATAATTCTAATTTGGAAGGCGCTCCAGTAATAATTGATTCCAACCCATCATTCTACAATTTATTCGGTAAGTTAGAATATGAAAATTCATTCGGAACGCTAAAAACAGATTTTACTTTAATTAAACCTGGATTAATTCATGAAGCAAATGGTGGATATATCGTATTGCAAATTCGTGACCTACTTTCAAACAATATTATTTGGGATTCTTTCAAAAGAGTATTGCGTACAAAACTTGCTTACGTTGATACTTTAAAAGATTATCAAATGAATACAGTTGCGATTGCTTCTTTAAAACCAGAACCAATCCCGGTAAATGTAAAAGTTATTTTAATTGGACCTTCAAATATTTATCATCAACTTCTAAATTTTGATGAAGACTTCAAAAAACTATTCAAAGTAAAAGTTGAATTTGAAGAAGAGGCTCCAAGAAACGATAATACAATGAATAAGATTGCACAATTTATACATAACTTTTGTGAAAAAGAAAACGCTCCACACTTTAACGC
Organism: Clostridia bacterium; assembly: GCA_017521465.1. GTDB lineage: Bacteria > Bacillota > Clostridia > TANB77 > UBA1234 > RGIG6291. Next base: position 48,920 of record JAFXCN010000002.1, read on the forward strand.
TGGCGCTGTCGCAAATGTTATCGAATATTGTTCTCGTGCAGTTGAAAATCAAAACAAATTGTCTACACAATTAAATGATATTACAGAACTTCTTGGCGAAGCTTGTACTTGGGCAAAAATGGATGGTGCAAGAGTTGTTACCTCTGAATATGTTAAAAAAGCAATTTCTGAAAGAATAGAAAGAATTAATAAATACGATCAGCACTTAGTTGAGATGATTCAAAATGGCACAATTATGATTGACACAGATGGTGAAAAAGTTGGTCAAATAAACGGTCTATCTGTAATGAAAATCGGCGATTACTCTTTCGGTAAGCCAGCTAAAATCACTGCTAATACTTATGTTGGGAAATCAGGAATCGTAAATGTTGAAAGAGAAGTTTCAATGAGTGGAACAAGTCATTCAAAAGGTGTTATGATTTTATCAGCATACATTGGCGAAAAATTCGCACAAGAAACTCCTCTATCATTATCTGCAAGTTTATGTTTTGAACAAATGTATAGTGGCGTTGATGGAGATAGTGCTTCAAGTACAGAATTATATGCTTTACTTTCTAGCCTATCAGAATTACCTATAAAACAAAGTATAGCTGTTACAGGTTCTGTAACACAAAAAGGTGAAATTCAAGCAATTGGTGGTGTTACAGACAAGATTGAAGGTTTCTTCAACATCTGTAAGCTAAGAGGATTAACTGGTGAACAAGGTATCATAATGCCTCATCAAAATATAAAAAATCTTAACTTGTCTGATGAAGTAATCGCAGCAGTTAAAGATGGAATGTTCCACATCTATCCTGTAAAAACAATAGACGAAGGAATAGAAATATTAACTGGCGTACCTGCAGGAAAGAAAAACAAAAACAATGCATATCCAGCGGGAACAGTAAATTACCTAGTAAATGAAAAATTGAAAAAATATGCTGATGTAGCAGAAGAATATGATTAAAAAACAAAAGTAGGTACAGTAATGTACCTACTTTTGTTTTTTAGTGAAGAGTGAATAGTGAAAAGTAAGAAAGAGACATGTAAAACAGGAGGTGAAACGAAATAGATTTTTATATCTATTTCGTCGCACTTCCTTTTTACATGCGACCGTTTGTATCGTATATAAAAACAAGTAATTAATTGCGAAACATTTTTCGTCAGACACATTATAGTGAATAGTAGTAATTAGTATCATACTTAAATTCAGATAACTATTCATTTTTCACTATTCACTATTAGTTATTCACTTAAAAACTGTAGGACTTCTGTCCTACAGTTTTTATTTTACTCTCTACATCTACAGTTTGCTTCTATTATGCACATTACTAATATTACTAATGCTATTATAAATAATGTTGCAAATAACCCAAACAAACCTACTATTATTGCTGTGGCAATTGTTGCTGTCGCAACTCCTACAGCCAATGCTATGATTCCTAGAATAATTGTTCCAATTATTCCTGCAAGCAAGCAGTTGCCGTTTCCGCATATACATCTTGCAACTTTTCCATTACCAAAAGCTCCAACTAAAACTAGTAAAACTAAAAATACGGCAGCTAGTACTATTAATGACCATATTGCTAATGTTATTGTTGGAAGGAATCCGAAGAAGTATACAACACCTAATATAACACCGATAAACAAACCGATTACAAGAGCAAGTAAACATCCACAATCATTACCTCTCATAATAATGACCTCCTTTAGTAAGTTGCTTCGTGCAACCTACACTTCATTTTATGAAAAATAATAATAATTTGTTACACCATTAATCTTTCTAATTCTTCATATAAACTTTCAAGTTTATTTTTTCCTTCATCTATCTTCGCAACAATTTCCATTGCCTTTGTATATTCTTTAGCATATTCATCGGTTAAAGATAATTCTTCTAATTTCTTTATTTCTTCTTCTAATATAGTTATTTCATTTTCTAGTCTCTTTATCGCATTATCTTTCTTCCTTTGCGCTGCTTCTTGTGCCTTTCTTTCTTTGTAGTCATTTTTCTTTACACTCTCAACCACAACTTCTTCTACATTTTTAATATAGTTTTGAATATAATAATCATAATTACCTTTGAATTCTTTTGCACAATCTTTTTCTATTCTATATATTTTAGTAGCCAATTTATTTATAAAATATCTGTCGTGAGATACAACAAACATAGTGCCCTCATATTCCATAAGAGCATTTTCTAGTGCTTCTCTTGAATATATGTCTAAATGGTTAGTCGGCTCATCAAGAATCAAGAAATTCGATTCTGATAACATCATCATTAAAAGTGATATTCTCGCTTTCTCTCCTCCACTTAAGTCTAAAATATTCTTTTCAACATCTTCACCTTTAAAAAGAAATCTTGCTAACGCTTTTCTAACTTCTGTTTGTGTAAGTTCTAAATGGCTATCCCACACATACTTCAATATCGTCTTATTTTCAGTATATTCATCCTCTGATGTCTGGTTGTAATATGCAACCTTTATATTACTACCAACTTTAAAATCACCCGCATTTTGTTTTAATTTACCTTGTATTATCTTTAATAAAGTTGTTTTTCCCGAACCATTTGGACCAATTAGAAATACTCTTTCTTTTTTTAAAACTTCTAAAGATACATTCTCAAAAAGATGATTTTCATCAAATGCTTTCGCAAGTTTATCTACTATTAATACTTCTTTATTACCACCAGAAACAGTTTTAAACTTAAAATCTAATTTATCCAATACTGCATCAGGCTTTTCTAACGAGTCTTGTAATCTATCAATCATCTTTTGTTTATTTCTAATAATCTTATAGTTTCTCTCCTGGCTCCATGTCTTTTGTTGTTCAATAATACCTTCTATTCTTTCTATTTCTTTTTGAGTATTATCGTATCTTCTACTTAAAGTTTTATTCTTCTCTTCTTTTAACTTTAAATATTTAGAATAATTTCCTGAATATATTGTAAGTCTTTTATTTTCTAGTTCATAAGTTTCTGTTGTTACTTTATCTAAAAAATATCTATCATGAGATATAACTATAAAACTTCCTTTGTAATTAATTAAAAATTCTTCTAGCCATTCAATAGCATCAATATCTAAATTATTTGTAGGCTCGTCCAAAAGTAACAAATTCGACTTACTCAAAAGCATTTTAGCAAGCATAAGCTTTGTCTTTTGACCTCCGCTTAATTTACTTACTTCTAATGTAAATTCTTTTTCTTTAAAGCCCAACCCTAATAATGTAGAACGAGTCATACTCTTATATGTATATCCGCCTAAGCTTCTATATTCTTCATCTATTGCATGTTGTTTTAAAACAAGTTTATCAATATCCGACCTATTATTTTCAATGTCGCTTTGTATCTGTAGCATTTCATCTTCTATTTGTAGTAATCTTTCATGTACAGACAACGCTTCGTCATACAAATTTATATTTGGCTTTGTACAAACAAATTGCTCTACATATCCTATATTAACATTCTTAGCCTTGTATACCTCTCCACTATCATATCTCATTTGATCTTGAATTATTTTAAATAATGTTGTCTTTCCTGTGCCATTTACACCAACAAGACCAATTTTGTGCCCATCTTCAACTGTAAATGAAACTCCATCAAATAGCAAATTAGCGCCAAAGCTTTTTGAAATATTACTCAAACTTAATAGTGCCATTTCCATCTTTCCTTTCAAAAACAAATTGTATCACGGAAATCGCCATTTTTCAACACATTTAGAGTTGTTGGATCTGCTTTTGTGTGATATAATCTTGAAATAGGAGGTATCTTATGGAACAATTTTCTAGAACCGAAATGTTAATAGGTAAAGGAAAAGTAGACGTTTTAAAATCTAAAACTGTACTTATATTTGGCATAGGTGGAGTTGGATCATATGTAGCTGAATCACTTGCTAGATGCGGAATTGATACATTAATTTTAGTTGACAGTGATGTCGTTTCTTTATCTAATATAAATAGACAAATAATAGCACTTCACTCTACTGTTGGAAAGGCTAAAGTAGAAGTAATGAAAGAACGTATTTTAGATATAAATCCAAATGCTAATGTAATTTGCTATCAAGAATTTGTATCACCAGAAAATGTTGATAAATTTTTGACTAACGAAGTGGATTATGTGATTGATGCAATAGATACAGTAAAATCAAAAATAGCAATTATTGAAAAGGCAAAAGCACTTGATATACCAATAATTTCTTCAATGGGAACTGGTAACAAATTAGATCCATTAAAATTTAAAATTACAGATATATCAAAAACTTCTGTATGTCCGCTTGCAAAAGTAATCAGAAAAGAATTAAAAGAAAAAGGAATAAAGAAAGTAAAAGTACTATATTCCGAAGAAATTCCAACAAAAGTATCGAATGATGCAAGTGAAGGAAAAGTCGTTCCTGCAAGTATTGCATTCGTACCATCAGTAGCAGGCCTTGCAATATCTGGAGAAGTTGTAAGAGATTTGATAAAATAGTAAAAAACCGAGTCGCTACGGCTCGGTTTTTATATAGCGCTGAAAATTTGATATTCGATACAATCCGGTCAGATGTAAAAAGGAAGTGCGACAAAATATATATAAAAATCTATTTCGTTTCATCTCCTGTTTTACTGTCTCTTTTTTACTTTTCACTATTCACTCTTAATTTTTCACTATTTATAGCATATCTTTTTTCTTCATATATACATATGCTCCAACCGATATTACAACTGCTATTCCTAGTATTATTATAAATCCATATGGATTTTCTGCAAATGGTAAGCCTTGTACATTCATTCCCCATAAACTTGCTACGATTGTTGGTATTGATAATACTATTGTTATTGATGCTAAGAATTTCATTACTATGTTTAAGTTATTTGATATTACTGATGCGTATGCATCCATTGTCCCACTTAGAATATCACGATATATTGTCCCCATTTCAATGGCCTGCTTATTTTCTACGATTGCATCTTCTAGTATGTCTTCATCTTCTTCATACATTTTTATATAGTTACCTCTTAGTAATTTCTCCATTACTATTTCATTTGATTTTAATGAAGTCGTGAAATATACTAGTGATTTTTCAAGTGATAGTAACTTTATTAATTCTTGATTTTTCATTGATTTTTGAAGTCTATTTTCTGCTTTATCTGTTTCTCTATTTATATACTTTAAGTATGTTAAATAGTATGTAGCCATTTTAAATAATATTTGTAATATAAATCTTGTCTTTTTAAATGTATAAAAATTTTTAACTTTACAATTTATAAATTCTTCTAATATTGCATTTTCTTTCGTACATACTGTTATGAAATAATCATCTTTAACGACAATCATACCAAGAGGCATTGTTGAAAACAGTCCTTCTGTTTCTTTGTCCCCCGACTCTATTATTGGCACGTCTGCAATTATAAGTACTTGATCATCTTCTACGTCAATTCTGGCCTTTTCTTCTTGGTCTAGTGGATATCTTAAAAAATCTTCTCTTACTCCTATAGAATTACACAATGTATTTATTTCCTGCACATTGGGCGCGACCAGATTTATCCAACACCCTTTTTCAATACGGGAGATTTCTCTGAAAAATCCTTGTTCGTCTGCCGTCTTATAAATTTTCATCATCTGAATCACGCTCCTATACAAAAAATTAAGGACTTTCGGTCCCGTAAATATTATAGCATACAAAAATTGTTATGTAAATAAGTTTTTCGTTGCAATTTCTTCCACAAGGTTCCGTACACCTCAAAGATTCCGAAGGAATCTTTTCCGCTGACGGAAAAACGGTTTCGCCCGCGCAGCGGCCGTCTGCGGAAACGAACTGCGATACAGTTATTCGCTATGATGCTCAACTTTCGATTTACAACTTCGCAAGCTTCGATAGGCACATAAATAAGATACAGACGCTCGCATGCAAAAAGGAAGTGCGACAAAATCGATATAAAAATCGATTTTGTTTCACCTCCTGTTTTACATGTCTCTTTCCCACTTTTCACTCTTCACTATTCGTTATTCACTGGTGGTTTAGAATAAACCACCAATCGTTCCATCTGGCAATACATCTATTTTTTCTGCTGCTGGGATTTTTGGCAATCCTGGCATTGTTAATATTTTTCCTGTTAATACTACTATAAATCCTGCACCTGCACTTACTTTTACTTCTTTTATCGTTAGTGTAAATCCCTCTGGTCTACCTAATAACTCAGGATTATCTGAAAGCGAATATTGCGTTTTTGCCATACATACTGGTAACTTATCCATCTCAATATGTTCTATTAAAGCTATTTGTTTTTCAGCATCTTCTGTATATTCAACATTTGACGCCCCATATATTTCTTTTGCAACCGTCTCTATTTTTTCTTTTATAGAAAGTTTTTCGTCATATATTGGAGCAAAGTTTGATTCTTCTTCATTTAGCGTTTTTACTAACATTTTTGCTAAATCTATTCCGCCTTCTCCACCTTTAGCGAACACTTCTGAAATAGAAAATGGTACATTTGCTTTTTCGCAAAGTTCTCTTAAACACTCTATTTCCTCTTCTGTATCTGTGCCAAATTTATTCACTGTAACTAATACAGGTACATTATATTTTTTCATATTTTCAATATGTTTTTCTAAGTTAACACTTCCGCATTTTAATGATTCTACATCTGGAGTTGATAAATTTGCAAGCTCAACTCCACCATTATATTTAAGCGATCTTACCGTTGCTACAATTACGATTGCACTTGGCTTTAATCCTGCAATTCTACATTTTATATCCAAGAATTTTTCTGCACCTAAATCAGCGCCAAATCCCGCTTCTGTTATAACATAATCAGAAAGTTTTAATGCTGTTTTCGTTGCTATTACGCTATTGCATCCATGTGCAATATTTGCAAATGGTCCGCCATGCATAATACATGGTGTATTTTCTAGTGTTTGAATTAAATTTGGCTTAATCGCGTCTTTTAAAAGGGCTGCCATTGCGCCTTGTGCGTTTAAATCAGAAACTCTAACTGGTTCACCTTCTATGTTGTAACCTATAATTATATTTGCAATTCTTTTCTTTAAATCTTTTAAATCACTTGCTAAACAAAGTATTGCCATTATTTCTGAAGCAACTGTTATAACAAAACCATCTTGTCTTGTTCTTTTTTCACCTTTTCTTGTTAAATCAACTGTAACCTCTCTAAGCGCCCTGTCATTTACATCTAAAGCTCTTTTCCATGTTATTCTATTTAGATCTATTTTTAATTTATTTCCAAAATAAATATGATTATCTATCATTGCAGAAAGCAAGTTATTTGCAGCAGTTAAAGCATGCATATCACCTGTAAAATGTAAATTTATATCATCCATAGGCACTACTTGGCTATATCCACCACCTGTAGCTCCACCCTTTAATCCCATTACAGGTCCTAGTGATGGCTCTCTTAACGCAATAATACATTTTTCATTCAATCTATTTAATGCTTGGCCTAAGCCTATTGTAACAGTGGTCTTTCCTTCGCCAGCTGGTGTTGGGTTTATTGCTGTTACAAGCACAAGTTTTCCATCTTTATTATTTGCTATTTTCTTTTGTAATTCGTCCGATAATTTAGCCTTATATTTTCCATAGTACTCTAAATCATCTTCTTCAATTCCAATCTTTTTAGCAACATCTCTAATATGCAGCAAATTCGCTTGTTTTGATATCTCTATATCTGACAACATTCGCCTCGCCTCCTTACAAGGCAGTATATCAGAGAAATAGGAAGTAATCAATAGAAAAAAGAAGTGCAACATTTTGTTGCACTTCTTTTCACCGCTACTCTTCACTATTCACTATTCGTTATTCACTGCTTTTACAGCTCGTACATCGGTCCAATTATTATTGTATAATTTACTGTTGCATCTGCATTGATGTCATTTTCTGTTTTGCTAATACCCACTAATTTTTGCAAATCTTCTAATTTACTTATATCTTGATCATGGCATATTATTCTCGAGCGTTCTTTTTCACTTGATTCATAATTTCCAATTTTAGATACATAGTATCCATTATTATTTAAATTTTCAACAACTTGGTTAAATAAAGCTGTTTTTGCTCCCGCATTTAATAATTCAATTTTTATCTTGTCGCTTGTGTTTAATTTTATAGAGCTGTCTTCTTTTACATTAGCTATAACTTCTTCTACTTTAACTTGCTTAAAAAACATTTCTTGTATTAATGCTTCTGCAGCTACTTTATCCATAAAGAAATATGAAATTCCATTTTCTGCATACCCACCGGCACCTGGCAATGTTTCAATTCTGATTCTATCTGTTTTAAAAGTAATAATGTCATCTGTATAACTAAGAAGTATATCTAAAGTTACATTCGTTTTTGTATTAGAAATAACTATGTCAAACAATTTATCTAACTTCAATAAATTTTGTGGTTCTAATACTCTTGAGATCATTGCTTTTATAAATTGTTGCTGTGTTGCAACTCTATCTATATCTCCATTTTTATATCCGCTTCCATCATTATTCTTTCTAAATCTTACAAATTGCTCTGCTTGTTTTCCTGTAAGTGTTTGTCTTCCTTTTTTCAAGTGAATATATAAATCTTGTGCAGGATCATCGTAATTCATATTTATTGGCACATCTACTTCTACTCCGCCTACTGCATCTACTGCCTGTCTTAAAACTTTTGTATCAAAAAGTACATAATATTGAGCTTCTATTCCTGTAATTTCTTTTACTTTTTGAACTGTATTTGCCGGTTTATAACCCGAAGCATATGCAGAATTTATTTTTCCATCTATTGTTCCAGTAACTTTAGTGTCTCTTGGAATTGATATTAAATCAACTTCTCTAGTATTAGGATTATATTGTCCTAGCATGATAAAGTCTGTTAAAGCGCCATTTACTCCCATAAATAAGCAAGTTACATTTTCTCTTAATTCCACATCTTCTTTTACGGTGATATTCCCCTCAGAATCTATTATTTCATTTTGAGATCTTGCCCAATTTCTATAAACAACAGCTCCTACAACTCCAGCAGTTATAGTAATCATTATTATAAATATTATCAACAATACTTTTAATATCGTTTTAAACACTTTCATTATCGTTTCTCCTTTTTTCGACATATAAAGTCATTATAACAATATCTTAGACCCTTTTCAACCTCAATTTTGTTCCATTTTGCTAGAATATTAATGCAATTAGTAAGTTATACTCAAATAACACACTTGTAATTAAAGAACTCTTTATATATGCAATTAACCCTGGCATTTCCACAAATGATGATAAAAATGTTATAACTGCAAGCGTTGTATATACTTGTATTATTCCCAACAATATACCTAACACTAAACCTGCAATTTCATTTATCTGTTTTAAAACCGGAATTTGCATTATTCCATCCAATATAAAACATACTATCATCAATAATAATTTTGCAACCAAATATATTATAATCATACTCATTATATTAATAATTGTATCTGCAATTTTTATTGCTACATGCTCTTTTGCCTTGTTTATGGTTTCATCAGCATCAATATAATCCTTCACATTTTCAGGCAAATTCGACAAAACATCTTCTATTTTTTTCTTCTCATCCTCTTTTTCTTCTTTGACTAAAGACTCTTCCGTATCACTTCTCATTTCTTCAGCAATATCTATTTCTTCTGTATCATTCGTTATTTCTTCTTCAACTATTTCTTCATTATTATTTATTATTTCTTCTTTAGTAATAGTCGACACTATCCATTCTGAAACACCAGTATGTTCTTTTATATATCCAGCAACTGGTTTATAAAGAATCATTGATAAAATAATTGCAACTATAAATGATACCATTCTAAAAGAAGTTTTTATGAATCCTTTTCTATATCCTAAAAACGCCGCTAATGCAATTATCAATATAACTATTAAATCACTTATATTAAACATATCATTCCACCCTATATCTTGATTAATTCAATCTTATTTTTAAAAACTAAAGCCGCCATATTTCCATTGTCATAAAGCTTTATATCTCTTAATTGTCCTCCAAGATTATAGCGCTTTATTAGATTTCCATTTGTATTAACAAATACAACTTCATTTCCAAGATTTAAAGCAATTGTCTTGTTTTGTGCCGAAATACTTTGTGGTGTTGTTTCCAACCTATATTCCTTTTTATTATCTTTATCATATATTTCTAAAACACTTTCTGTACCAAATATTCCAGTTGATGCCTTTCGTATAAGTATAGCATTTTCTCGATTCTCTATTATTGAGTATGCTACCGTTGAATAATCATATTCTACGATATTAGAAATCATCATTTTATTATCTATTAGCATTACTCCCGTATCTTTTAAAACCATTAATTCATTTTTGTTTGTATATTCGATATCCATTATTAAAGAATCTTTTTCTTCATGTATAGTATTACTTTTGGTTTCATTAACGTTATCTATTTCTATGATTTTAATTTTTGAAATTAACGTTATACCTTCTGTATCTACTTCCGCTACTGCCAAAATTTTATTATTATCGGCTATAGCAACATCTGTTGCATAAGTTGATGCAAGAAATGTAGTAAATAATTCTTCACCTGAAGCTTTTAAAACTTTAATTGTTGATTTATATCCCGTCTGAGAATATGTAACTGCTACATATCCATTTTTATTTACAGTAATGTCAAAAATCTCTCCCGTAATTTTAGTCTCCCATAATTTTGTATCAGATTTCATCATGTATATATTACCGGTTTTCTTATCCGCTATAGCAGTATACTCATTCGAACAACTTGTTACTATCTCAGACGCAACTATATCTAGCGAATTATTAACCGCATCTGTATCTTTATAAAAATCTATACTATCATTTGTAAGAACAACTAAATTCTTTCCGCTAGCAACCTGAATAATATTATCAAGTTGAATAGTTGCAACAGAATCTGCTAATTGCCAACTTTTGTTTTCTAAAAATTCTTCAATTTTGTCATAATTCAAATATGTAACTATTGATACAATTATAGCTAAACAAACAGCTAAAACAATCCATTTTTTATTCATTGATTTCTCCTTCATTTTTATGCTTTTTTAATCCTACAATTATAATGCAAATTATTTGTATTAATCCTAAATATCCAAACACCGGAAATACCGTATTAACTAATTGTGAAAAACCTACTTTCGAAAGTAATACTGCTGCAATACATAAAAGTATGGATTTAATACTATAATTTTTTCTTCTCATCTCTAAAAATGCATACCCGCTAGATACTGCAGTTGTAATTATTGCAGTCAATATTACTACTCCATAAAATACTGTTTGAAATTTTCCAAGCAAACTCGCTAATTTAACATTTGGCAATTCAAATGCAAGTATGTCTGGATAATAAATATTAAGTATATTATACATCAATATTCCAATTGATAAAAATAATGTAGTTGAAAAAAATGTTATAAGTATTTTTTGATTAATATTTAATTTGTATTCTTTGAAGGTTACCAGTATCGGAACTAATATTATTGAATTATAACTAACATATAGAATGCTCGACACAAGCCAACTAGATGTAAAGCTTTCCGATATTTTGTATGATGTATTTGCAATCATTCCAGTTTCATATTTACCTGCTCCTAACATAAAAACACCTATTAGGATAAATGGAACTAATATTGTATTTACCGTTTCCAATCCCTTATACTTACACATGAATATACCGTAGCAGATCAAAGAACACAGCACACTTCCAAGCAAAAACGGAAACTTAAACTGTTGTTCAAAAAAAGCCGCGCAACCTGCTACCATAATACAAAAACATATAAAAAGAAATATTTCAAAAATAGATTTTAAAAATTTATTATTCAAAATAAGTTCATCATATTCTTGTATTTTCTTTTTATCAATAATATATAATGTTATAAAAATTACTATTCCAAATAAAATTCCAGACAATATAATGCCACAAAAACCATCATTCCCATATCTATTAAAAAAAGATAAAATTTCTTGTCCAGATGCAAAACCAGCTCCTATTAGAGTTCCAATTATAATAAATAGGCACTTAAAAATATAATTCATATATCCCTCCTGGATTATAAAAATGTTAGTCTAATATAGCATAATTAGTATACCATATTTGCTTTTTCAGGTAAACATGTATCCCAATTATGATATTTCTTAAAATTATAAATATTTCAAAAATAGAATTAAAATTACTCTTATTTGTTTTCTTGATTTTTTTATAGTTTTTTGGTATTATTATTGCAAATTTGTTAACAACTAATTATTTTAGGAGGTATAAAATGTTAAAACCAAATCAAAGAGCTTATTTGAGAAAACTTGCTCAAACTATGTCACCAATATTTCAAGTTGGAAAAAACGGAGTTTCTGATAACCAAATAGAACAATTAATAAACGCTTTAGAAGCAAGAGAATTAATAAAAATAACCATTCTTAACACAACACCTGATGATAAACATTCTATCGCAGAAGAAATCGCAGACAAAACAGGTGCAGAAATTGTACATGTAATTGGAAATAAGTTGACGATATATAAGAGATCGGCTAATAATCCTAGAATAGAACTACCAATGTAGCAACACTCATTCACCGGAGATTTGAGTATCATAGTAAATTGCTGTAACGCAGTTCGTTTTCGCAGATGGTCGCTGCGCGGGCGGCGATTCGCCCTTTTCCATCAGCGAAAATGCTTCCTTCGGAAGCTTCGATACGCACAGAAATTTGATAAAATATCAAAAAAATAGTTGCCGTATGGCAACTATTTTTTTATCTTCTGTACATCATTTATTTTCTCATCTGTATATTAAGAATCTTCTGTACTTTTAACATCTTTTGTATCTTAATATACTCTCATCAACGCAACTGCGGCTTCTGCTCTTGTTAGCTCTTCATAAGGTTTGATTTCATTTGTACTTAACATACCTTCTATCAACTCATAACGTGCTGCATGCACCAATAAGTCTTTTTCCTCATTTGTTAAAGAATTTATATCTGTATACAAAGATCTTTCATCTCTGTATTGAGATATCCCTTTCATGTTGATTTGAATCTTCGAAAGAATACAAATCATCTCTATTCTTGTAATAGGTTCTGAAACATTTTTATCAGTATATTTTCCTTTTTCAATAACATTCTGAATTTCTGCTGCCGAAACATAAGGACCTGCCCAATTAGTAACTCTACATTCAGGCATTATAGAGAAATCAAAAGTAGCGTTAGTGGCAAGAACCATAGCTATTTTTATAAATTCTCCTCTTGTTATTTTCTCATCTGGTCTAAAATTTCCATCCGGATATCCTTCGATTAAGCCAATATTAGCAGCTTTTAAAACTTCTGATTTGGCCCAATGGTCTTGATATACGTATTCTCCTTGTTTGTCTTTTACGTAATTACCATATTTATCTTTTACACGTTCTACCAAATCTGGAAATTCAACTAATGCTAAACAAGTAGATGAAATCATTATTAACATAAGTATAAATGCAACAAATCTTTTCATATCTATCCCCTCGTTGTTTTCATTTTACAAGGATAGTTATCATTTTTCAATATTTGTAACTGTTTTGTAATATTAATTTAATTTCCATGTAATATTAATGTGTTCCGCCTATTTCATAATCATTATTGCTTCTATAATTTGCTTCATATAACACAAAATTTCCTACTTCATTCACTGTTATTTCTTTTTCGTTTGGTAATTTTATTGTTTGAGTAGCATTTTCTTTTTGCCATTGAGTATTTTGATTTGGTTTACTATATCCTAAATATTCCCACGTATTATAATTTGTCTTAACGTTAAACTGAACTAATATATATCCATTTTTTAAGAATATTTCATTAGAATCTGTAAGCACCGATGGTAATTTTGTACCTTTAGCCACCGCAAGAGTGCTTGCTGGCAATCTATATTCCCCACTCCATGCTCCTATACTGTCTGAAAAGATAACGTTCGATATTGTTGTGTTTTCTTCTAATTTTATATATTTTTTTGTTGTAGTATGATAATACAAATCAACCTCTTGAACTTTTCCGGTTTCTTTATCTATAAAGAAATATTTTGGACTCATTACAATTTCATTACTCTTCTTTCCTTTAGTTTTTAATTCAAACGATACTGAATATCCTAATTTCAATGCATATTTATATTTAGGATTATTTTGTCCAGCTTGCCCTATCGGTTGCTGTTTCACATTCAATTCAGCCTCTAATTCCCAACTAGGATCATTTGTTTCAGTTATCGTTAAATCATACACTCTTCCTATTACTTCTACAAATATTTTGTTTGCAGCAACGTAATTTTTGTTATCAGTATTCGCATTCAATTGAGCCATCAAAACTTTTTTGTCATCCATAGCATTTTCAGCTATAACTCTAGTTTCTATATAGTATTCCTTACCATCAGCATCATACGCTCCTTCTTTGGCATTTCCAGAAAGTATAAATTTATATAACTCTTCTTTTAAAGCTAATGTATACCATGTGTTAGCTTTTATCAATTCTTTACTTGCTCCATTTATTATATAAACATCAAATGGGAACTTTATTTGCTTTAATTTTGCATATGAATCTTTATTTACACCTTGGCTTGTATTATAAGTTCTATTTCCATATCCTTTTTCATCTATATGCATACCAGTGTTTGATATTTTTACAGAAAATTCTTCATCTAACACTAATGCTTTTGCAACAACACCATTAGCATTTTTAGCAAGTTGTCCAATTTTCTGATTTGATAAAAGTGCTACACTATTATCTAAAATAGTGTTATTCACCACTGGTGTATGTATTATAACTGAATTTGGTTTTACACTTTGCGTAATTGTATTGTTTGATTTTCCATTAATGTTTTTTATCTTTTTATATGTAACACTTCCATCACTTTCATATATACCATTTGAAAGTGTTTTATCAATTGTGTAGCCATTTTTATATAAGGTTGTATTTTCCATTATTGATGGAATTATTTTTTGTGGTTTTTCTGTTATGTTTTCTTTCCAATCATTATTCGTTATTACTTGCCCATCAATAATTAATTTATCATTTCTAACTTTTGCTGCACTTACCGCTTCAAATTTCGCATAATCATAGCTTCCTACAACTGTTTTTACATATTTCATATCAGCAACTTCTAATTTTGGTAATGTTATTTCCTTAGTTAAATCTTTGTTGTATGAAATGTATGTATCTGGCGCTTCGTAAATAATAGTAGGTGTTGTATCTTTATTTGCTACTAATGTAACTTTTTCACCCGGCAATACTTTATTTATTATTTCTGCCGTATCAGCTTTATAGACTTCTAAATATTTAAGCTTATAATATTTAGCACTTACAGGAATTTCATAAGTCGTTGTCACTTCTTTCTCTTCTCCATTGCAAATATACGGTTGAATAAATGTAACTTTAGACATTGTGATATCTGTTATTTCATCAAATGCATATTTTAAAATATAATTATATAATTTTACATTCACGTAAACATTCTCACTTGTTGGAATTGCTTTTTCTACATCATATATTTCTTTATTTATTGCATTCGAATCAATCTTTGCTATTTCATCTGCATTAAGTTTTTCCGGAATTGCATCTAAAACTTCATATTCAAGCGTATTGTTACCTTTATTACTATAGTAAAATTCTACTACATAATCCATACTATAATTTATATTAGAAACATCTATGCTTATATTATATTGATTTGTTCCAGATTTCTTTTGATATTGTCCACCAATATATACTCCATTATTCTCATAATCTACATATTTTTTCAAGTCTAATGATGTAACAGCCGTTGGAATCTTGTCACTTGAATATTTTTCAACACTTGTACCTTTCATTAATTCACCAGTTGCTATATCAATATGTTTTACAATTAAATTAATTTTTACCTCACTATATTTATAATAAAAAATAACATCTCTACTTTTGCCATTCCACGGAACAGTAACAGCATATTGATTATCTGAAGAAACATTTTTTCTTTCTCCATCTATTGAATAACCTGTTAACTCTAATATAGGATATTTATTATATACATCAAGTGAAAAAGCAATAGTTGATGGTCGTTTAGCTACTGTCGCTAATGTTAATTCTTTATCTACTATCTCTTTATTCGTATTTTCTATAATGTGTTTTACATTAAATTTTGGAACAGAATAATAAAATGTTATTGTTGTATCTGTATTCGAATTTGGTATTTTAACTATATATTGTGAATCACTATTACTTTTTATCTCTTCATTAGAAGCTATTTTATAAGATACATTTGTATAATTTTGATAATTTGTGTTTTCACCAATCGGCAATGAATATGCAATAATTTCAGCACCCTTAAATTCAACTTTCTTTGAATATTCTTTATCTACAATTTCTTTTCCTGTGCCTTTATCAACATGTTTAATAGTTAGGCTGCTACTCAAGGTTTGCGTTGGCGAATCATCACCAGTAGTGGATCCTTTTACAAATCTTCTTTGGCTTCCAACTTGTATTCCATTAACAGTTACTGTATATACATACTTTCCTGCTGTAGGGGTTGCAAGTGAAACCGTTTTAGCTCCAATTGCTGTACTTACATGTGAATTTTTTGTATCTATCTCTTTTCCACCAAAATAATATGGCGGATATGTTGATTTTAAAACATCTTTTGGCGGAACATCTTTCCCCCAATGATAAGCTGCATTTCGTGCAATATATCTTGTCGAAGTTCCTTTTACAGTCATAAGTTTTCCATTTGAATCATACGGAGTTTCATTAAATGTAATTTTAATTGTAGAACCTACATATGACGGCTTGTCATAAGGAACTACTCTATATCCGGTTTTGTATGTTAAATTAGGACTCATACTTTCTATTTGTAATGTCTTTGAACACACTATACATTTATATGTTCCTCCGGATACTTTAAACCAATGTCCGTTCATATTTTTACCACATTTCATACAAACATGATGTGAACTCCAACTATGTCCAAGAGCGCCTTGCTTTTCTGTTTTTGTAGTTGTTTTCCAAGACATTTTACATACTAAACATGTATATGTATTTACACCTGATTTAGTACAAGTAGCTGTACTACCGGTTTTTATCATAGGAATACTTCTACTTCCATGTAATGTACAATATTGTGCAGCATTAACTTCATTTAGGCAAAAAAGGCAACCAAGAAAAAAGAATAAAATAACGACTAAAACAATATTTTTTTTCATCTTATCCCTCCTAATTTGCAAGTCTATCAATTATAGTAGCTGCCTCCGCTCTATTCATT
Source organism: Clostridia bacterium (assembly GCA_017521465.1). Lineage (GTDB taxonomy): Bacteria > Bacillota > Clostridia > TANB77 > UBA1234 > RGIG6291. The sequence goes on from JAFXCN010000002.1 coordinate 66,100, forward strand.
TCAGCATTCGGTCTAAATGTTCCATTAGGATTTCCTAATATTAGTCCGCTACTATATGCATGTTGAAGCAATGTTCTATCTTTACCAACAACACTAAAAATATCCGTAAATACTAGTTCTTTTGAATTATCAAAATCACTACTATTCAAAATCATATCTGCCATAGAAACTATGCGTGCCATTTCTATTCTAGATATATAATTATTAATATTGTCTAAAGTTATAGTTCCTTCTTCAACTATTCCATATATTTCAGCAAGTTTAACATACGATGCAGCCCAATGATCAAAATCAACGTCAACACCTTGACTTTCAAAATCAGCAGGCAAAAAAGTTGCCATTACTAATTTTATGAACTCTCCATATGTAACACTCTTTAATGGTTTATATGTTCCATCATCATAACCATTAATAACACCTGCATCGGCAAGTTTATAAATAACTTCTGCTCCCCAATAAGAATCAGCAACATCACTAAATCTTATTGTTGCAAAACTTGTAATGCCAATAAAAGCAAAACAAAAAATAAAAATTAAAATCTTCTTCATAAAAGCACCTCCATTTTGTACTTAACATAATTATAGTATGTTTTTTCATACAAAACCATGGAAATGGATGGAAGGAAAAATATTCTCATCTAACGAAAATTCGAGTATCATTCCAAGAAAATGTAACGCAGTTCGTTTTCGCAGACGGCCGCTACGCGGGTGGCAATTCGCCTTCTTCCGTCTGCGAAAATGTTTCCTTCGGAAACTTTGAGACACACAGAAATATACTAATATGAAAAATAAGTGTGACAAAAATCACACTTATTTTTCATACCTTTACTTTTCACTATTAATTATTCACTCTTCACTAAATAAAAAAGATAGGTATTCAAAAACTTCATTTTGAATACCTATCTTTTTTATTTACCCGTGATTCCTGCTACATCTGAAACTGGCAATGAAAACATTATCGCTTGTGCTTCTGTGTTTATTCCAGCTTTTTCTTTTATCGATTGCATTATTTTATTTCTTTCTTCTCTTTTCGCAACAATTATAATTATTTCTTTTTCAGCACCAATTGTTGTTCCAAAAAACTTTTCTGAATTTTCGACTCCAGTTCCACGAGCATGCATAACTGTTCCTCCATGTGCTCCCGCATCTCTTGCCGCTTCCATAACTTTATCCGTATATCCTCTGTTAGCAATTACAAAGATTGATTCAAATTCAGTTTCCATGACATATCCCTCTTCCTTATTATTATCAATTTCAGCAACTAAATAATCTAATGCTTTTTTGCTACTTATACTACTTATTGGGATTGTAAATGCTATTCCCTCTCCTGCTTTTGCTATTCCAAATTTTAATTTAAAATCTTCTAATATTTTTTTTGATTTTTCTTCTGTCATTGTACTAAACAATATGCATTTTTCTCTATCACCAATTCCAAGATATTCTAGCATTTCATTTACTGCTGTTCCAGTTGCATATTTACCCAAAGTCATGCCTATATTATTTTTTTCAAAATAAGAAATATATTCTTCACTCATACTTCTTTTAGCAATTGTTATCATCAATACAACGTTTTGCATCTTGTAACCTCCTTGGAAATTCTATTATGCCATCCTCTTCTGTTTGTACGGTTGATTTTATTTTCTTAGATTTAAATTTATATAATATTCCAACGATTTGAATAACAATTGTTGGCATCATTGCTATCATAGCAATAGTTCCAAAGGCTCCAGTCATAATATTTTCATGTCCAATTCCAGTACAAACTCCTATTGCAAAAGGAAGTACAAACACACTTGCCATCGTACCAACAGAAACACCACCAGAATCAAATGCTATTGCAACAAACATATCTGGTGCAAAATGCATAAGAATCATAGAAATTAAATATCCTGGAATTACGATATATAAAATATTCATTTCTGTAATTATTCTTATCATTGCCAAAGTTATTGCAAACATGGTTCCTATCGCTAAACTTGTAAACATTAATTTTTTTGAAATAGCACCATCGGTTATATTATTTATCTGATCAACAAGTATTACAACTGCCGGTTCTACCCTAACTACAAAATAACCAATTACCATACCAATCAAAATAAGTGCCACATTTCCCATTTGTGCTATTTCAATTCCCAAGTGATTGCCTATTGGTAAAAAACCTATGTTAGCACCAGTCAAGAATAGCACTAAGCCTATAAATGTATATACAAGTCCTACTCCTATCTTTAACAATTCACTTTTTGAAATTTTTAATATAAAAATTTGATATATCACAAAGAAAAATATTATTGGCAAAAGCGCTACCGCAACTTCTTTTATATATATTGGAAAAGCTTCCTTCAAAACAGAAAGTATTCCTGTTGAATCTAGAACTATCGGTGTAACTATGTTTTGATATGAAATATCTTTTATATTACAAATTAATCCTAAAATCATAACTGATAATATTGGTCCTGCTGAACACAATGCTACAAGCCCAAAACTATCACTTTCAGAGTTCTTGCTTTGTCTTACTGCTGCGATACCAATTCCAAATGCTATTATGAACGGAACAGTCATAGGCCCAGTTGTAACTCCACCAGAATCAAACGCTATTGGTAAAATTGTTTCTGGAACAAAGAATGACATTATAAATATTCCTAAATAACAAATTGCTAATATATGTGATAATTTTATATTGAAAATTATTCTAACCAAAGCAAATGCTAAAAATATTCCAACACCAATCGCTACTGCAAGAATAATTGGAACATCAACGATCTGACTGGCCAAAACTTGCAAATCTGGCTCCGCTATCGTAATAACAGAGCCAAAAACAAATGCAATTAATAATATTAATAAAATTCTTTTTGAACTCGATAAATGTGCCCCTATTCGTTCACCTATAGTTGTCATTGATATTTCTGCCCCAAGTGTAAATACCCCTATTCCAATTATTAATAATATTGCTCCCGAAATAAATAACATCAATGTGTCATTAGATGTTGGAACTATTGTAAAGCAAAGAAGTAATATAATCGCTGTAATTGGCAAAACCGACATTAATGATTCTTTTATTTTTTCCTTTATTTTCTCACTCAAGTATTTCACCTCATCATTTGTATTTATACATTAACTTCTTTTTTTATTTTTGTTTCATTTTCATTACAAACAAATTCAAGCTTACTTTCTATCATTTGTATATTATTTTCTTTATCTGTTTTTAATTTTTTTCTATCATATACATAATTATCTACAGCTTCCCATACCGCAAACCATCCTGCAATCATTAATATTTCCTGCATATACGAAATTATATAGTTAGGAAACATATATACTACTGCTAATACGATTAATCCTAAAATCATAAGTTCCGATGTCTTGTATGCGTTAGTTTTTAAATCTATTTCTTTATCATAAATAATTAGACCATAATGGGTTTTTACTGCCTCTTCCATCATCTTTTTATCTTCTTCAGTCAAATTAGGACAGTCAATTTGTAATTTAATCTTATATTTTAGTGGAATGTTATATACACAACTATCTATGTACCTACATAAATCTGTAGAAATTGTGCAACGTGTTGCATCATACTTATTATAAAATTCGTCCTTACTTTTTAGTGTTATTGGGATAATAGCCCATTCACCATTAATGTACTTCTTTTTTAAATAATCTTTTGCATTAAACTTCATAAAAACCTCCGTTTCAATTCGTACAATAATTATAACATAAAAACTTTTCTACTTCAAACAAGATAAAACAGTATTTGTTTAACATTATGTTGACTAAACGCGAATTTAATTATATAATATACACGATTAATTGAATTTTCAGGAGGATTGTTATGAAAAGTATTTCCAGAAAACTTTCCAACCTCGTAAGTCAGTCTGAACTGCCCTACACGGCTCGGTCATGCGTAATTTTGGACTCCAACAAGGATACTGCCTGCATTTTCGAAGCCGTAGCAGAGCGCATCGGCGAAGACATCTTTGTCACCAATATCAACTATGCACTTAAGGTTAATTTCATCTGTACTGATTGTAGTAGTGTCATTTCTTCTACCGTACATCAAGTTTCTTTTGAAAATATTGAAGAAATGCTGCGTCGCACTCTCACAGGTAACGTCACTGCTTTCAACATCGATGTTTTTGAGTATTCTCCCGATTTGACAGACAACTTTATTGAACAGCAGTATGCATTCAGCCTTTTGTTTATTATGGTTTAACACCTGGCTAGTCGCTTCAAGTAAGCGACTAGCATTTTTATTGTAAAAATATTGAAAAAATATTGACATTTATAAAATGATATTGTAATATATGTATTGTTCACGCGGGAATAGCTCAGTTGATAGAGCGTCGCCTTGCCAAGGCGAAGGTCGCGGGTTTGAGCCCCGTTTCCCGCTCCAAACAAAAAAAGATTCAAATGCAAAGCATTTGAATCTTTTTTGTTTGTACTCTTCAATATTAACTATTCACTTTTCACCATTAATTCTTTCGCCAATTTGACATCTTATGTAAAATATGATATTCTGTTTGCGCTTAAAATCTTACATTATACTTGAGATTATTTTCTCTGCAAGAAAGGAGAACTGCATGACGAACCACAACATATCACCTAATGGCTTTGTTAATCATCTCATCAAGGTACTACATCAAAAAGAAATTACAATTCTAGCACACGATAACATTGATGTTGACGCTGCATTATCAGGTATTTTACTTTCTAGGTTCCTTGATTTTTTGAAAATAGAAAATACTTTTAAGATTTTAGAACCTATACACGCAAACGAATCTTATACTATAATAAAAGATCTAATCGGGATTGATCTTCATGATTTTGCATCAACTTCTGATGGCGAAAATGAATCAGCCACACTCTTTTTGGTTGATCATCATCAAACAATTCATTCAGGTAATGTTATAGGAATTATTGATCATCATCCTACCGAAAGAAATCTTCTTGACGTTCCTTTCGTTCATGTAGGGATTGCTTCAGCTACGGCATACTTAATTTATGAATTTATGCAAGCAGCAAGCTTTCCTCTCAGTAAGCAAGATGCACTAATGATTGTAACTGCTATGATGACAGATACGGTTTGTTTTAAAAACACAAAATCTAACCCTAGAGAAATTGAAATCGCGAAACAACTATGCACCGATTTTAACCTTGATTGGAATTTGATTGAGAGTTATGCACTATGTCTAACGCCTATAGATAAAATGTCCTTAGATGAAATCATTACAAATGGTGCTAAACAATACAATTTTAGCGGTTCAAAAGTCGCTTCTGCTTATGTTCAGCTTTCTAAATTGCCAGACACTTCAATTATTGATACCTGGTTGCAAAGATTAGCATTTAATATATCTGCTCGTAATATTAAAATGTATGTATTCTTGCTTTTCGATCTTGATAACAACAAAACATATGAATATCAAATTACCGAAAAGTCTACAAAAGAAATCATTCACTCTGCTATTATTTCAAGAGGAAAAGATGTAATGCCACGAATTGAAAAAATGTTTCAAGGCAAATGTTAGAAACATTTTATAAAATAATACGTTTATTTCAATAAAAAACTATACTTACAAAAAAGAATCAAATGTTTTACATTTGATTCTTTTTTGCATAATATATATGTATTCTCATTTTCTATAAAATTTCATTTCCGGTATATTCACTCTTGTATTCTTCTATTTTTTTATCTATAAAATATTTTTCCGGATTTTCAAGATCTATTAACACATCTACTTTTTTGGTTGGTGTACACTTCTCACGTATCTCTCTATTCACTGGTAATTTTATTTTATTTAAATTTATCTCAAGTTCTACAACAAATTCTTTTTTGTTATTTATTTCATCTAAATAATACGTCATATTTTTAAATAAAGTTCCATGCACTTCTAGATAATTACATATTTCTTCCTGCTTCTTTACTTCTTTTAGTTTGGTAACGCCATCTTGCGCAAACAGATATGTCATCCACGAAAAAAATGCTAAATATACAAAAGTTTCAAAATCCTCTATTCCATCCAAAATAAAAATTAATACAAAAAATCCAAAAAGGCAAGCCATTGATAACTTTTTTTTAGCATCACTTTTTTTATATTTCAAATCTGTTCTATCTATTATATACATACCACTTGTATCACCTTTCTACCTTTGTTATTGTATAGGGTTATTCCCATAATATTCATTACAATATTCACTTATTTCAAAATCTATATAATAGTTACTAGGATTACTTGGATCAATTAACAAATCTACTTTTCCATCAGCATCCATATGTTTACCGTCAAATCTTCCATCTCCCCTTAGCGTAACTATCGAACCAGAATCTAATTGATATTCTACTGTAATAGCCATTATTTCGTACCCATTAACACTTGAACCTGTAGGTACTAATTTATATGGTAAATCTTTTATTAATTTTCCATTAACCTCTAAATTATCATAAACAACATGTTTTTGTTTTACTTTTTTTGCATTACTTAAACCTACCCACATGAAAAGACCCGTTACTAAATTACTAACTATCAATCCAAATACCGGACTACCTTCTGAATTAATTTCTAATCCTAAAAACTCTCCAATTATTAATCCATTCATAAGCAAAGAAAACAACAAGCCAACCCAAAAGAACATCATAAAGAATTTTTTTTCTTTTTTCAAATTTGTTCTATCTATTATATACATATATTTGCTCCTTCTTTAAATATCTAAATTATTTAAATTTTCATTAAATTTTTCTGTTAACTCTAAAACTAATTTTAAGGTTGTATAATACAAAAACAATTTTTCTTTATCAAATGGATTCTCTATTAATCTTGTTTCGAACATATCATTAGTGTGAAATCTAAAATAGACCATATTATTATTCATAATTATTTCAAATCGTATCTTAAACTCATTATAGAATCGATTTATAAGCTCCATCATGTCTGGAGTAAAGATTCTCATTACTAACATTTTGTTTGTGGCATATACATCAAAATTCTTTTCCATTTCAGCACTATCTAATTTTACAAAATCATCATCCAGTACTATTTTTAGTTTGTCACCAAGTATTTTTATAGTTGAATTTATACTTTTGTTTACAGTTAAAGCTGCGAAAAGCCCTTTAAAAAGTACTTTCACATTCTCATTTTTTTCTATGTTTTCATCTCTTTGAACATATATATCAGATATTGCCAAATAAGAATTTTTATCTATATTACCAATAATAAAATCTTCTGCTAAAAATGTATCTATTTTTTCATGTTCAAACCCAGAATTTATATACTGTTTTTTTATAAATTGCTCAATTTCAGGATTTTTCGTACCATACTTAAAATTAGTATTAATCAAATTTACCAAATTTCCTATAACACCATATTTATATGTTTGATTATATGTTTTTAAATATTTAAAAATATATATTAATGCTACAATCGTAGCTATTCCAGAAATTATTACAAAAATCATTCCTAAAGCAGATTCTTCATTATACTCATTTCCTACAGAAAATGGATTTTTGAAACTAATTATAAGTACAATAAAAATTGCAAGCGAAACAATTAACCCTCCAGCACTTATTAACATTTTTCGCTTTGTTTGTGAAAAAACTTCTTCAAAAGCTTTTTTTAACTCTCTATATATGTTGTCAAAATCTTCTGTTGTCTTTATTTTTTTTATATTAGTTTTATATAAATTGTTATCCGTATATTTTTTTACATGCGAAAGCAGCAAAAACGACATCACCGCTGCTATAACGATGTAGAAAAAAATTTGAATAATTTTATTTTGTTGAATCACTAATTCAATCCAGTTAAAATTTTGAAGAAATGCTAAAAACAACACAACAGCAGCTATGACTATAATACTTAAATATGTTCTTTTCATAATCCACCTCTTTTAAATTTTAACATACTATATTTTCAAAAACAACTAGAACGATTTAATATTAATGGCATTGTGTTTTCTTATTCGACATGTTATACTATATGTATTAGTTGTCTTAGGAGGTTTTTTATGTTTACAATATTGATTATTTTAATAATTATCGTTGTATCAATTATTTTAATATATAATGGAATAATAAATTTAAAAAACAACGTAAAGAATTCCAAATCGCTTATAGACGTATATTTACAACAACGTTTTGATTTAATTCCTAATTTAGTCGAAGTAACCAAAGGTTATATTCAACACGAAAGTGAATTATTACAAAACATTGCTAATTTAAGAAGTTCGTATAATACAAATAAAGATTCTGATTCTATACGCAAATTAAACAATGAATATACTAATCTTATAGGTGTAATTGAAGCTCATCCAGAATTAAAAGCAAGTGATTTATTCTTAAAACTTCAAAAAACACTTGATAAAACAGAAAGTGAATTACAAGCAGCCAGAAGAATATATAATATGGATGTTACAAAATATAATACTAGAATAAATATGTTTCCATTTAATATATTTGCTAAAATGTTTGGATTTAGTGAAGAAACATTATTCCAAGCAGAAAGCGATGCGAGTGTTGATGTAAAATTTTAAAAAATTATTAAAGCTACAATATAATACATATTGTAGCTTTTCTTTTTTAAATTTCTAACTCATTTATTGATTGTGCTATCATTTTAGCTATTTCAATCATATACATTACTCTTTCACAATTATACTTTATATTGTCTTTACTTAACGTCCATTCATTAATATCTAAAAGAGGATAAAAATCGAATCTTAAATAGATCTTATTATTATCAACTATAATTTCATATTGAATATTACATTTATTATATAAATTGCATAATTTATCAATAACTTCTGCAGTAAATATTCTCATTACTAAAACTTTATCTTCACATTTTATATCAAAATATTTCTCAAATTCTGTATTATCCATTTTTACATTATGCGTATTATAAAAATATGTATTTGGAGTAATATTTATAGTATTATATATTTTTTTATTAATATTAGCAACGAGAAAGACACCCTTAAAAAAGATTATTTCATCATCTTTAGGATAATCAACTTTTTCTGTCGAAATTGCTTCCGCCATCTCCATGTATATTTCTTTTTTGTCATCTAAATATCCATAAATATGATTTTCACTATAATAATTAGCAACATTTTCTCCTGCTAAAGAAGCCACTTTATAATATTGCTGTTTTATATTCTCTTGTTTTTCATCCGAAAAAACAAAAGTATTATTAATCAACTTTATCAAATCCTGTATTGCCTGCTTTTGTACAAAAACGGGTTGGTTAATTGCCTTTTTCCTATCTATAAAAATAGTAATTCCAGCTATAGCGCCAAATAAAAGCCCACATCTCATCATAAAAGGATTTTCAAAAAAAATCAGACATGCAATTGCTATTACACTCGAAATTGCTTTTATAACAGTTATAACACTTATTTTTCCTTCTTTTTTCTCACTTTCTGCATTTCTATCAAAAAAATATTTATATTTTTTATAAAAATTATGATAAATATTTTCATATTCAGTTATTTTCTTTAATTTTGAGGTGTTGTATATATTTTTTTCCTCATTGAGTTTTTTAAAACTCCAATGAAACACCTTAAATATAAATACCGCTAAAGCAAATAAAACAAAAATTAAAATAACATTCTCCGAAAAGCCAAGCAAAGCAAAAATAACAGAAAATATGCACATAGCGAATATAATAACAATTGGCCAATATTCTCCTTTTTTTATAATTTTAAATATTTTTTCTATTTTTTTCATTTATTCGTTCCTCTTTTATAATTCAATTTGTTCTAGTGCTCTATTAATACTTTTCGTTAATTCTATTACAAATTCCATTATAGAATAATAAATGAACAAATTCTTCTTTTTCATTGGATTTCTAAACAATTTTTTCTCAAATATTTTTCCAGTATAAAATCTCAAAAATATTTTTTGTTCTTTTAATATTATTTCAAATTTCATTTCATACTTTTCATAAAAATCTAATAATAGCATCATAACATCAGTTGTAAGTATTCGCATCGCATAAATTTTATCTTCTGCATATATATCAAATATTTCCTCAAAGTCCGAACTATCCATATCTACCTTACTTTTTTTCTTATTCAACTTATTTTTAGATATTTTAACAATCTGTTCTACAGGTTTTACAGAATCTGTCTGTGCAAAAAGTCCAAAAAAGAGTATTCCTCTTTCATCTCCGGGTATTTTATGTACCCATACATTAGAAATATCAATTTTAGTATCTTCAGAAGAACAACTTATATGATCTTTTAATATTAATCTTAAAGATTCTCCAGAATCAAATTCTGATACTTGATAATTTTTCTCAATTTGTTCTGTTAATTTTTCATCTCGAGAATGTCTTGCATTTTCAAAAGCCATTTCCATAAAATTAGGCACTATATTCTCTCCAAATAATTTTGCATATTTTACTTGATTTCTTGCCATTATCATTCCACATATAAAAATAACAAAAAATATAATTTCTAATATACGGCCATTAAGCGTTTCATTATGTTCCATATAAACTACACTTACAAGTGAAGCAATAATAATAAACATGCATATCAAATTAGAAGTTTTTATCTTACCAATTTCCCAACGAAATAAATTACATACATTTTTATATATACTTTCAAATTTTTCAGAAAACATATTCTTTTTTATATTTCTAGTATATTTTTTAGGAAAGAACTGGTAGATACACCATAAAATTACAAACAAACTCAAGACCACAATCACGCCATTGAATATCATCATTGCATAATCTGTAAAATTCAAACTAATGTAAAATGTCAGTCCCATAATAGCAAATATTAATATTAGTGTTAAAATTCCTTTCATTTTCTTTCCTCCATTTTAATTTAGATAATTTATTCATATGAATTATATCATAACATGTTTTTTTAAGCAAACCACGTCAAATCAACATAATGTATTGATGTTTTAACGCTTTTATGATATAATCTGTTTCGAAGGTTGCATTTTCTACACCTTCCGACTAATTCGGAGGGTAATACCTCCGAAGATATTTTAAAGGAGGTTCCCATGAAACTTCGACATGCTGTAACTATTTTGTTTGCTATTTTCGCACTTTTTATTGTTATAATCATTGTTTTCGGAGCTTCTTCCGAACCAAGAACTGAAATTATTCAAAGTGAAGCCATTGAATCTACTATTGAATCAAATGGTAAGTACTACCTATTTAGAACTGAAGATGTTCAAGAATATTTTAATTTTCTAGAGAACTTTGATGAAATCAAATATGAAATTATCGATATTTCAACTAGTATGCATTACTACATGAAAGGTAGCGATGAATTTTATATTGTAACTTATAAGGTAAAGTAATAAAATCTGCCGTCACATTAGTGGCGGCAGGTTTTTTATTCTTTATTCCCTTTTCTTTTTCGCACAGCTTTCACTATTGACCAGGTCAAAAAGATGCAAAATGTTACCAAAAGTGGCGGAGTAAAAAAATACTTTTCACTATTCACTATTAGTTATTCACTAGAAACGACAATTTTAGTACATAGTGAAAAGTTAATAGTGAAGAGTACAAAAAGAAACGACAACTTTCTTTCGAAAATTGTCGTTTCTTTTTGGTGCCTACTCTCGGAATCGAACCAAGGACACAGGGATTTTCAGTCCCTTGCTCTACCAACTGAGCTAAGTAGGCATTATTTATCTTTAAAAATAAAAAAACACCATTTGTTAAAAATGGCGACCCGGAAGGGGCTCGAACCCTCGACCTCTAGCGTGACAGGCTAGCGCTCTAACCAACTGAGCTACCGGGCCATAAAAAAAGTGGTGGGCACTATAGGGCTCGAACCTATGACCCCCTGCTTGTAAGGCAGATGCTCTCCCAGCTGAGCTAAGCGCCCACTTTCCTTGCCGCTTGCGACTTCTTAAGTATACTGTATGTATTTAAATTTGTCAACAACTTTTTTTAATTTTTTTTATTTTTTTAAAAATATATTTCAAAACCTTACTCTACTATGAATTCACCGTTTTCTTCTCTAACTGAAAGTTCATATTTTTTGTTACAAAAATGACATACTAATTCTGCTTTTCCGTCTTGTGCCAGTTCCGCTAAATCATTTTTTCCTATGCTTAACAAAGCTCTTTCCATTCTATCTTTTGAACAATCGCATTCATATTTCGGAACGATTTCTTCTACCACTCTTGTATTCAAATCATCTGATATATATGTTGCAATTTCTTCAAGACTCATATTGTCTTCAAGCATTTCAGTAATTGATTTAGAACTAGCTATTCTATTTTCTATAAGTTTTATAATTTCTTCTGGTGTTTCAGGAAGTATTTGTATAATATAACCTCCTGCTCTCTTAACAGACCCATCTTTATCTACTAAAACACCCAATGCTACTGCTGTAGGAATTTGTTCTGAAACAGCATAATAATATGCAAAATCTTCAGCTATTTCTCCCGTTTGTAATTCTACATTTCCTATATATGGTTCTTTTAGTCCAATATCTTTAATAATATTAAGATGGCCATTTCCAATTATTCCAGCAACATTTAATTTTCCTTCTCTTATATGTTCTGCTTCTGCAAGCGGTTCACCAACATATCCTTTAACGCGTGCTTTATTATCTGAAACTGCTAATATTGTTTTAACAGGACCGTCTCCCATTATTTGAGCGCTTATTTTTTCACCATCTTCTTTTAGCATTGCACCCATCATCGCAGTCATTGTAAGCATTCTTCCAAGCGCTGCAGTTGGAGTTGGATTAAGCATATGAATTTTTCTTGCTGTTTCTACTAATTCTGTGCTATCAATACAAGTAATTTTTGCCATATCAACATGCGCCATAAATTTTACTAATCTATCAGACATATTCATTCTCCTTTTATACATTCAAAAAGCCTCGATAAATCGAGGCTTTTTTGGTTTATTTTCATCTATAACAACTACACTGTTGCGATAGGTGTAACATTTGATGCTTGTGCACCTTTCATTCCTTCAACAATGTCAAATTGAACTTCTGAACCTTCTTCTAAAGTTTTGTAACCATCCATTGCTATTGCTGAAAAATGAACAAATACATCTGTTCCATTTTCTCTTTCAATGAATCCAAAACCTTTTTCTGCATTAAACCACTTAACTTTTCCTCTTTCCATGTTTCTTTCCTCCTACTTTCTTTAGTACAAATTGTTTTCACAATTTATTTAAGTTTATCATAGTGATATTTTAATGTCAAACAATTTACATCATTTTCTTTAATTCTTCAATAGCAGTTTGCAATTGAGTATCCTTTTCATATTCCAAATTATAATAACTATCAACATCTTCTGGCAACTCAACTACAACGTCAGGCAAAACTCCTTCGCCATCTATTTTATTTCCATTTGGCGAAAAATATTCATTTGTTGTAACTTTAATAAATGTATCATCTTTTAAGCTCAACAATGTTTGAACCACACCTTTTCCATAAGATTTTACTCCTACAATTTTTCCCACACCATAATCCTTTACAGCGCCAGCTAACACTTCAGATGCACTTGCCGAACCTTCATTTATTAAAACTACTAAAGGTATGTTTATTCTATTCGTATTCGAATATATTGTCTCTTTTAATCCAGCTTTATTTACTGTATAAACTATCTTGCCTTTTGGAACTAATAAATCTGCAATATTAGTTGCAACATCTAAAAGGCCACCAGGATTATTTCTTAAATCTATTATTAATCCTTTAACCTTTTTATTTTTTGTTAAGTCTCTATATACTGTATTAAACTCTTTGTATGTTGTTTCATCAAATGAAGTTAATTTTATATAACCAATATTATCTTCGTAAACTTTTTCTACAACCGGATCAATGTTTATTTTTCTTCTTGTTAATACCCTTTCAAATCTTGTAATATTTTTTTCTTCATCATATCTTACAATTCCTATTTTAACAGCACTTCCCGCTTCACCTTTTAGCATATCTGAAACTTCTTCTAATGTAGCAGAAGTAACTTCTACATCATCCACAAACTCTATATAGTCTCCCGGCATAAGTCCCGCCTCAGCAGCTGGCGAACCTTCAATTGGTGTTAATACTATAACTAATTTTTTTGCGGTATCATAACTTACATATATTCCAACACCTTCATATTCCCCCTCTGTCTCAATCAAAAATTGTTCAGCATCTTCTTTATTGAAATACGTTGTGTACGGATCTTCTAATGATTCTAGCATGCCATTTATAGCACCTTCTATAAGTTCGTCATCATCTATATCGCGCAAATATTTTTCCTTTAAAACATTTTTCACATAAGATAATTTTTCAAATGTTTCTGTATCATAATTATATTTTTCTTTAACATCTATTTTTTCATTTTTAAATTTTAACATCGTAGCTGTATATGTTAATAGCACCGCACAGAACACAACTAAAATCAAATCTCCTATACTAACCTTTTTCATAACAAATGTCTATCCTTTCAATTAATCTTTATTTCCCATTATAACTCCACTAATAATAGCCGTTAGAGGAATTGTACAAACAAGCCCAAAACTTCCTGCAATTGCGCGTAGCACTTCTTCAGCGATCATCTCTTGATTTATTATATCATACATCTTAAAATCAAATCCCATAAATAGCAATATTATTGTCATTGCACTTCCAACATAAGCAAGAATTAAAGTATTAGTCATTGTGCCCATAACATCTTTTCCAATATTCATTCCAGCTTTAATTAATCGCTTAACTGAAATATCTGGAATTTCTTCTCTCATCTCAGAAAGTGCAGAAGCAATAGACATACCAACATCCATACAGGCACCAAGCGCTCCAATGACAATTCCTGCAAACATAATATTCTTAAAATTAAATTTAGAAGCATTTTCTAATGTTGTAAGCATCATTGTTTCATCGCATATACCTGTAAGTTTCATCAAATTACCAAAAACAGATGCAAATAAACTAGCTACAAGAATACCTGAAATCGTTCCAACAATTGCAGCAAAAGTTTTCTTTTTAAATCCACTTACAACTAAAAAAGTAATTATCGTAACTGCTATAGAAGTTACAATAGTAACAAACATAGCGTTTTCACCATCATAAATAGCAGGAATCATATATGTAAAAATTGCAACTATAGTAGTAATCAAACCAACTAAGGCTTTAACACCATTTAAACCACCAATCAAAATAATTGCAACTGCATAAATAGCAATTATAATAATAATCAAATTGGTTTTATCAAAATATTGAATAGCCATATCACCAACTAATTTACCATCTTCAAAAGTAGCATAAACATATACATTATCACCTTCGGATAATTTATGAGCAACATCAATACTTTGATTATAATCATCCGTTAATTGGTATTTAATAGGAAAAACCGAACCATTATATTTATTATTTTCCTTATCATTTATTTTAACCTTTAATTCTTGAATCATAACGGGAACAATAGAATATTCATCAGAATATTTGTATGGTTCTCCCGCTTCAACCACAACACCTTTTAATGTTATTCCTAAATTATCAGAATTATTCACACCCTCGCTTGACTCTCCATCATCAAATCCAAGAGAATAATCATAATCCTCTACATAAATAATTTCAGGATTTTCATCTATAATAACATTAGTTTGATCAACAGTTTCCGTAGCAAAAACTTTACTAAAACAAACTAACAAAAACATCAAAAACAAACATGACTTTTTCACAAACTCACACTCCTAATCAACATTACTTAAAATAATTTTACTACTCAACAAAATCAAAAGCAATTCATTTTTTGTCAGACACAAATATCTACCCAGCGCACACTTTACGTCGGACACAAATGTCCACTCAGCGTACACTTTACGTCGGACACAAATGTCTCCCCAGCGCACACTTTCTGTCGGACACAAACATCCACTCAGCGTACATTTTTGTCGGACATGTTTTTCGCTCGTTCTCGCAACCGCTTTTCACAAATCATTTGCATTTTTTGTCGATTTTTGCGATTTATTTTGTTTGACATTTTACATCAATTTGTGTTATCCCTTGTATTAAGAAACCATACAGAAAGGAGTGATAATTGTCGCAGGTCGAATTTTCAGTTCTCTCGGAATCAATCATGTCGTTATCAAAGGTATTAATGGTCAACCTGTTTTTCTCGACAACGAAGACAGAATATATTTTTTAAATCTTTTGAATTCTAAATTATCTACAAAATTCGTTTTAATCTCTTATTGTTTAATGTCTAATCATATCCATTTATTATTAAAAGAAAATACTTTTTATGACACCTCAAATCTTATGCGTAATTTTATTGCATATTATGCCAAATGGTTTAATGCAAAACACAATCGCACAAGTTCCCTTTTTAAGCAAACCTTCTATAGTGAAGGGATAGAAAGCGAAAAGCAATTAATTAATACAATAAATTATATTCATAAAAACCCTGTAAAAGCAGGCATAGTGAACGATGCACAATATTATCCGTGGTGCAGTTACAATAAATATTTATCTAATGATAATAAAATCGTTGATACTCATTTCATTGAGCAATATTCAATATCAAAAGATTCTATTCTTTTAAGTTCTCAATTATATCCAACAACAGAATTTGATAATTCAGAGCTATATTTAAAAAGCTATGACTGTATTTTTGATTGCATAGAAGAATATTTAAAAGGTCGCAATATTTTTGAATTAATGAAAATGAATTCAGAAGAACAACACAAATTAATAAAATATTTAGTATTAGAAAAAAATTTCTCACAAAGAAAAATATCAAAAATCTTTAATTTTTCAACGTCAAAAATTTCTGCGATTATGAAAAGTTATTCTGACGCAAATATCTTTTAACGTTTCTTTGCCCGAGAAAAAATGTACGCTGGGCGGATGTTTGTGTCCGACGAAAAGTGTACGCTGGGCGGATGTTTGTGTCCGACGAAAAGTGTACGCGGGGCGGATGTTTGTGTCCGACGAAAAGTGTACGCTAGGTGGATGTTTGTGTCCGACGGAAAGTGTACACAGAAAGGAGGTGAGTTTATGTTGTCAAAGATTAAGAGTATGTCATTGCTCGGTGTTGACGGTTATTTGGTTGACGTACAAGTTGATGTTTCGGCAGGAATGCCTGCTTGGGATGTTGTAGGCTTGCCCGATGCTTCTGTTAGAGAATCAAAAGAACGTGTTAAAGCCGCTCTCAGAAACATTGGTATTAATTTTCCTAGTCGTAAGATTGTTATAAATCTTGCTCCTGCTGATACTAAAAAAGAAGGTTCGTGTTTTGATTTACCAATTGCTATTGGTATTCTTCGTGACTTGCAATTCATTAATACTGATTCTTATAAAGACTATGTTTTTATTGGTGAACTTTCTTTAGATGGAAAAATCAATAAGGTTAATGGTATTCTTCCTATGTGCATTGAAGCTTTTAACTTAGGTATTAAAAAAGTTATTATTCCTTACGAGAATCGTACAGAAGCGGTCGTTGTTCAAGGTTTAGAAGTTTATCCGGCTCGTACTGTAGAAGAAGTTACTCATCATCTCAACAACGACTGTTTGATTGAAAAATTTTCTACTGATATTGACAAATTGTTTCAGCAAAAAGATTTTTATTCTTTAGATTTTTCTGATGTTAAAGGTCAAGAAAACATTAAGCGCGCTCTTGAGATTGCTGCCGCTGGCGGACACAATTGTCTTCTTATTGGCAATCCTGGGTCTGGCAAAACAATGATGGCCAAAAGACTTCCTTCTATTCTTCCTGACTTATCCTTTGAAGAATCTCTTGAAATTAGCAAAATACATAGCATCGCAGGTGCACTTTCTCAAGAACAATCTTTAGTTACAATTCGTCCTTTTCGTTCTCCTCATCATACTGTGTCAAGTGCCGCTTTGGTTGGCGGTGGAAAAATTCCAAAACCCGGCGAAATGAGTTTAGCTCATTATGGGGTTTTATTCTTAGATGAACTTCCCGAATTTAATCGTTATACCTTAGAAGTCATGCGTGCTCCTCTCGAAGATAGGCAAGTTACTATTAGTAGAGTTAGTGGCAGTTTAACTTATCCATGTAATTTTATGCTTATCGCTAGCATGAATCCCTGTCCTTGTGGTTATTACCGGTTCTCATGATAGAGAATGTTCTTGTTCTTCTTCTCAAATTTCCAAATATATGAATAGAATCAGCGGTCCTTTGCTTGATAGAATCGATATTCATATTGAAGTCGCACCTGTTAAATATGAAAAACTTCAGAATGATGAACCAGCTGAATCTTCTCACGAAATCAAAAAGCGTGTTAATGCTGCTAGAAAATTACAATATGATAGATATAAAAAGTACGGTATTCTTTCAAATTCAGAACTTACTCCAAAACTAATTAACAAGTTTTGCAAGCTTGGTGATGCCGAAAAATCTTTATTGCATGATGCATTTAAAAAATTAGGTTTAAGCGCCCGAGCACATGGTCGTATTCTTAAATTGGCGAGAACTATTGCAGATTTAGAAGCAAGTGATGAAATTAAAGCAACTCACATAGCTGAAGCAATTCAATATAGATCACTTGATAGAAAATTTTGGAGTTAGGAGGTTATATGTACAAAAGACACGAAGTTGGAATCAATGGTGAAGAAGCTGCATGCGACTATTTAAAAAGATTAGGGTATAAAATCTATTGCAGAAATTTTCGTTCATATTTTGGTGAGATAGATATCATTGCTATAGACGAAAACGAAATAGTTTTTGTAGAAGTCAAAACAAGAACTCAAAAAAATTTTGGTAGACCTGCAGAAGCTGTTGATATTAACAAAAAGCATCACATTTATAAAACCGCCGAATACTTTGTATTATTAAATGAACTTGAAAATTCCTTTTTGCGTTTTGATGTTGTCGAGATCTATATAACTAGAAATAATGATATGAAAATATCTCATATCAAAAACGCAATTTCTGAAAAACCTGCGTATACACATGTCGAACATATCGATTTACAATAATTTAAAAATCTTAAATCATGCTCATCCTGATTTTCCTAGCAAATTGAAAACTATTGAAAATCCTCCAGAAATTCTTTTTGCATTAGGAAATACAAAAATTCTAAATGATACTTCTATCGCTATTGTTGGTTCGAGAAAATGTAGCGATTATGGAAAAATTTGTGCTTTTAATTTAGCGAATGATATTTCAAAAAATAATATACGAATTGTAAGTGGACTTGCTGAAGGTATTGATACTTATGCTCACAGAGGAAGTGTATCAAACAAAACTATTGCTGTAATAGGCTCTGGATTCAATCAAATTTATCCTCGTTCAAATCAAAAATTAATAAACCAAATTATTGCAAATGATGGTGTTATAATTACTGAATATTTTTTTGATATACCTGCATATCCTTTTAATTTTCCAAAACGAAATAGAATCGTAGCTGCACTTGCTGAAGGTATAGTTGTGATAGAAGCTGGCGAAAATAGCGGTGCGCTAATTACTGTTGAAATTGCTCAAAAATTAAATAAAAAAATATATGTTGTCCCATCTAATATAGACAACATATATTCAAAAGGAAGTAACAAATTACTTCAAAATAATAATAAAGTAATTTTATCTTCAGCCGATATTCTTAAAGATTTTATAGACAATCAACTTGCTACAAAAACATCGTCTATAAATATCCCAAAAGAATATGAAAATATTTACAACGCTTTAAAAGATAATCCACAATTTGCAGATGTACTTTCAAAAAATTTGAGCACACCAATTTCAGTTATAAATTCTAACTTAACAATGATGGAACTTGGTGGATATGTAACCAAATTAGCGGACGGAAAGTTTAAAACTAGATAAAACCATAAAGAATATTTAATATTGAATAAATAATAAAGAATAATTGTGTGTTATGTTTTTATTTTCTTAATTATTCTTTATTCTCTATTCTTTATAGCATAAAAATAAAAGATGTTCCGCAAACCGGAACATCTTTTATTTTTTTCTATTCTGCGTATCCTGCTGAATATTTTGATACCCAAATACCCATTAATTCTTTTCCTCCGCCTTTATATCCTGAATTTGGTTCAACATCTGTTGCACCATTATACTCTCCAAAATAGAATGCAGGATTTTTTACATATCCATCTGCAACATAGTCAGTTGTTAGTTTACTATATACAATTTCATAGCTTCCACCAACTTCTTTGTATGTGTATCTTGGTATCCATACAAACATACTTCCTTCTTTCGAAACTATTTCTCCTTGAAGGTCTGCTATACTGCTATTTCTTATTTCGTCATTTGACATTCCTTGTAATTCTATGTCATCTAACAACATTACGTTTGCCCACATATTAATGTCTGCACTATAATCATACCATTCTACATCGTCTTCGTTTGTAACAACCCATCTTCCTGCAACATATTTTACAGGAATCATTCCTTCTGCAAGGATTGGTTTGTTTACTCCCTTTTCTTCATTATACTCGCCAACTTTTGTTAATAGTTCACCTTTTAATTCGTTCTCTATTAAATCTTGGATAGTATATAATTCCTTATTTCCCATATATATTGGTTCTCTTGAAATTACTTCTCCAGTATCATAGTTTACGATATAATCTCTTGTTACATTTTCAACACCAAGTTCTAATGCTATTTGTTCTTTAGTAACAGCATAATATCCATCACCATATTTTATTCCATTTATTAAAATTAGAGGGTTATCGTCGTCAGTAAGTTTTGTTCCTACATATGGATACGCCGAGCTGTTAATTCTATGTGCAGCATGCCTCTCTTGAACCGCAGTTGATACCTCTTGCATTTCACTATATATTTTTGTGAATGTCGCTTTGTTTACATTTTTTTGGAATCCCGAATAAATAACAACCGAAGCTATTATTATTATTATTATTATTG
>JAFXCN010000003.1 GCA_017521465.1 Clostridia bacterium
CATGCAGATATGTTGCAAAAGGCTATGTGGATGCTGAATGCAACTCCAAAGCTTGATTGAATTGTTGGAAAAATATAAATGCCAATGAGGTAATTCTCATTGGCATATATTTTTTATTGCTGCTAATGGTGACTGCCAATGGGGACGGACTCATTGGCCCTTATATCATTAAGTAAAAAAAGCTGAAGGCTCTCACACCTCCAGTTTTTTTACTTATGGTATTCTATGTGAAAAAACAGGTTGACAAAATGTGCAAAACAATATATTATGTACACGAAATTATATTAATAGGAGGAAATCACCATGGCCTGGTTTAACAAGTCGAATGAAGAGAACAAGTATGTATTGGTTACGACAATTTTAAAAGAACGGTATGGCAGATTTGGTGACATCAAAACTAATTACAGTATGAAGTATCGTCCTCGCACCGAAATTTCTTATGACAAAGTTGATGCGGTGCTTAAAAAGTTTATTGAAAAAATTGATGATGAATCATTCGTCACACTCAGAGAATTTGAACGTGAGCCTTATGATAGTGCTAATGCTGTTGTAGGTGGACCTGTTCGTGGATGCAATGGATTTTATTTTTACATTCTTAAGGAAGACATTTCTAAGATTGAAACTGATGAACCAATTCATGTTCTCTGTATGGCTGATGCATTTCCTGATGACAGAGAAGAATTTCTTGATATGGTAAAGCTTTTTTGCGACTAAATAAAATGCAAAATGCTGCTCTAATTTTTAGAGCAGCATTTTTGTAAAAAATAGTTATCTAAGTATATTTGACATTGAGAAAGTTTTGTAATATCATATTTTAAACAAACTAAGAAAGAAGAATGTTTATGAATACTAATTTCAATTATGAAATTAATAGAAGACACGAAGCATGGATGAAAGATCGTTCATGTTTATTTGTCGTATTCTAAAACTAGTTTACAGATAAATTGAGCATGTGCGATTAATTAATTTTCGCACATGCTTTTTTTGTATAAATTATTAAAAAAGGAGGTATATTTATGGAAAAGTACAAGGTTTTAAAAAAGCTTGTAGAGCTTGATACTATTAAGAACAAAGAAAATGAACAACTAATGACATATGTAGAAAAAATTTTACAAGCTAAAGGATTTCAGACAGAAACAAAAGACAAAAATTTAGTTATGAGTATAGGTGACAATCCAAGATTAGGTTTTCTTGGACATATGGATACAGTGGAGTTTATTTCTGGATGGAATAATAAGCCACATGATTTCACAATAAAAGACAAGCAGATATTTGGTCTTGGAACGTGTGATATGAAAGGTGGAATTGCTGCAATGATTGATGCAATTAATGAAATTGATTTTTCTAAATTGAAGTATGGGATGAAAATATACCTTACTTATGATGAAGAAATAAGTTTTGCAGGGACATATGATCTAGTTAATCAAAAAGAAAAATTTCCTGAGGTGATGATTTTTGGAGAACCTACGAATAATAAAGTATTGATAGGATGTAAAGGATTGTTAGAATGTGAGTGCAAATTTAAAGGGAAAAAAGTGCATTCTAGTACACCAGATAAAGGGGTAAGTGCAAATTTAAATGCAGTGAAATTTATATATGAAATAAATGAATTTTATGAAAAATATATAAAGGGCGTTAATGAACCAAAATTTGAAGTTCCATATACAACTATGAATGTTGGAATTTTGAATGGAGGAAGTGCAAAGAATTCTGTTCCAGCCGAATGTTATGCAACATTTGATTTTAGAACAGCAAAAGAAGAACATGCCGATATACTTTTAGACAAGTTAAATCAACTTTCAGAAAAGTATGATTGTAATGTTAATGTGATTGAAAAGATTTCTCCGTTTATAAATGAAGTTGAATTTGTTAAATCAGATGGTTGCGCAAGTTTTATGACTGAAGCAAGTTTGATAAGTACAAACACCAAAATAATTTTAGGAACAGGACCGGTTACGGCTCATGAAATTAATGAATATATAACGATAGATAGTTATGAAAAGTTAATTAAGCAATATAAAGAAATAATAAGTAAAGTTTGTAAGTAATGTGTGTGGAGTCAGCATTATATATGTCATTATAATTTTAAAAGTTATTCTAATTACAAAATAGCTTTGCATATTAATATATTTAACGTAAAACGAACAAAATAAGAGAAAACGAGAGAAAAATGCGCAAAACATTAATTATTTGATTATAAAGAAATGTAAAAAAGTTTACACGAAACTTGAAAAGATTTACATAAAATTGTATAATTAAAATATGTCAAAACAAAAAAATTTTATGGAAGAGAGGATGCTTCGGACTGACATACCGAAGCGAACAATGTGATGAAGGTAGCTTTTGCTGACGCTAAGGAAATGACTGCACGGGTGATTGCTGAGTATGCTCAGAAAACCATGATCAAGGTTGCTCTCGACAATGTTGTCTTTGACAGGCTGGGTGAAGTGCCTCTTCTGGAGATGCTTATGAACCTGTCAGTTGTCACGAAGGAACATATCGAAGGCACCACCTACGACAAGAAGAGTTTCCAAATGGTGATGCGAATCATCAACGGGAAGCTCCTTATGCGTGGACAGGACCTGGTTGAAAGGCCTGATGCCTATGCATGGCAGACGAGCAAGGTGGTCAAGGCCAAGAACAAGAAGGCTCTTGGTTTCCATTCGGTGGAAGGTGCTCAGACCTATGCTCAGGTCTTGGGTACTATTCAGAGCCAGTACGAGAGGGAACTCTTTACTGATCTTCTGGTGAATTGGTCCAAGGACCTGGTTCTCATTCACACTGATCCCGAAGAACGTCAGGTGATTGAGGTGACGGAAGAGCTGATTATGAGCGGCATTACGGCTGTTCCCAACAGTTACGACATCGAGTGGCCTGCTGAAGGCGCTGACGGTGTCGAACTGACGCCCATCAAGATGGGTGATGCGCTCGTGATTGAGCAGTGTTCGTTCGGCCCCGCGTTTTACGTTGTGGGGAAGGATGAGTACGAGCTCACCCATATTCCTGCATAAAAACTCTCGGCCCCGGTGAAATTTTCACCGGGGGCTTTTTTACGCCCAAAATAGTTGATCAAATATATTTGATATTGAAAAAGATTTATTGGCATTACAAATTAGCAGTGATATAATACTGTTAGAAAAAATGTAGGAGTGATTATAGATGAGTATGCAAAATGAAATAACACTTACATGTAAAGATTGTGGCCATAGCCAAAATTTTACTATGTGGAATAGTATTAATATTGTTTTAAATCCAGAATTGAATGATAAGCTAAAAAATCAATCTTTGTTTAGGTTTAAATGCGAAGAGTGCGGGGAAGAATTTACTGTAGAATATCCCGTTTTATATCATGACGCAAATAATAAATTTATGATTCAATATTTGCCAGATACAGCTTCAAAAGAAGATGTAGAAAAATTTGAAAAAGAAAAAGAAGATGCTATAGATGTTTTAAATCAATTTACTAATATGGGATATAAATTTAGAGCAGTTAGAACAAGAGGAAATCTTATTAGTAAAATTTATACTTTCGAAAATGGTTTAAATGATTTACCAGTAGAATTTTTAAAAAATGTTGTTTATAATGAGTCGCCAGAAGAAATGAGAAATAATCTAGTAGATATTCGTTTTGATGGTATAGATGATGAAAATAAATTAATGTTTATTTTAATTTATAATGATGGAAATTCGCTTATGTGTAAGATACCAAAAAACACATATGATGATGCAATAACTAATTTAGAATTTATAGAACCAGAATATTATTCAGAAGTTACAATGAATAATGTATTTGGATATATAAAGAAAGAAGCAGAAAAGGAAGGAGAATAATATGAAAAAAATTTTATTAGTTTTATCAATTTTGTCATTAGTAAGTTTTGTAGGTTGTAGTGAAAAAAAGGTAGAAGATCATGTGCAAAATAATGTTGTAGAAAATCAAGAGCAAAATAACGTTGGAGAAAATCAAGAAGAATTGAACAATAATGAAAATATAGAACTGCCGGTGGAAGAATTAACTCTTAATAAAGAAAAAATAGCTGATTTAGTTAAATCTGGAGTTAAAGTAGAAAATGAAACAATAGGAAATATAAGTTTAAGTGGAAATAAATATAAGTTAGAATATGGAAAAAATAGCGAAGATACATTTGCATTAATTGCATATACTGAAAATAATGAAGCAAATATAGAATTAGCAATATGGAATGTGGATGATCCAATAGAGGTAACAGAACTAACAATATTTAAAGATAAGTATTTAGTTGTTGCATATAAAAATCCATATAATGAAAAGCAATCAGCATTGCAAATATATGATGAAAATTTGAATAGGATTGAACTAATTCTTACTGGTGTTATATTTGATGAACAAACAAAGGAATTTAAATATGAGGTTCAAGAAAATAAAATCTTAGTTTCAGAATATCAATTTATGGAACCAAATCAAGAAAATCAACACAATTTATATCGTGTAGATTATGAACTTGTAGAAGAAAACGGCAAATTAATTCGTAATACAATAAATGAAGATAAGACAGACACTGCTTTTACAGCTGCAACTTAAAATCAATGCCGATCGGGAATATCAAATTCATTATTAGGTGAAATAAGAAAGATTTTGGAAAAGAAATATATAAAATAGAATAAAAGGTGCTATATAAATTAGCACCTTTTTGTTTTTAAATTAATTAAACAAACCTTTAATTTTACCTAAAAGTCCGCTGTCATCTAATTTAATTTTAGCTTTAACAGCATCGATAAAGTCGTTGATTTTATCATCTGGTAAATCAATTCCAATTACTCCTTCAAGAGCTTTAACTGGATCTTCTTGAAACTTTTTAGCAAAATCAGGATCAGCCTTAACTTTTGCTACTACTTCTTCGATTTTTTCTTTTAATTCTTCCATTAATATCGCCTCCATAAAAGTATTATATAAAAAAATAGTCAAAAGTCAAAGATTTTAGTAAGGTTCGCACAAAATTCAAAATTGTGTTGACATAATGAAATAAAGGTGATAGAATGGCGGTAATTTAATAGGTTTACGTATTCTCTTTAGATATGGATAGAGAAAAGGAGGAAACAAAATGGCAAAAGCAACAGAGAAGCGGCATGGATTTTGGAAGCGATTTATTTCAATTGTAGTAACTATAATATGGTTTCCTTTTTTCCTAGTAGGATTATGGAATATTGTAACTTGGATTGTGGGCGAACCACTTAAAAGTGATATGATTGAAATTCGAGAAAATGTATTTAATTGGTGCTATGACAATGTGATTATGGAAATTATTCCTGCAGATGAAATCACAACACAATCAACAGAAGAAACTGAAGAGTTTGTGGCAATCCAAGAAATTAATTCGACAGAAGAGGATTATTCAGAAACTGACGAAGAGATTGCGATAGATGGCATGCGACTTAGGAATATTTCTTCGTATAAAATTACAGAGTACATTGATTTTACAATTCCATATGAATGGACTTTTGGTAAAGTCGAGGTTGGTGATACTGCAATGGAAGAATCGATTGCGATAACTAACACTAGAACGACAATGATTATTTCCATGCAGGATATTGAAATGGAAAAAACGTCCGAAGCGTTGAAGATACGTAGAGATGCAATGATGTTTGATTTGGAAAACAAGTATCCTAACTATGTGTTTGAAAAAGCGGATTTTATTATCGGTAATGTTGCAGTAATCAAAGCGACTGCAGATAATAGCGACACGAAGATTTATGTGGCTATTATTCCTGTTCAGAACAAGACGATTATTGTAAATTATTCATTTAATAAAAATGATATTTTGGAAGGTGAATTGTATTTTACGATTGCAATTGCAGAAATGCTTGAAAGTATTGAATAAGTTTAACATGTTTAAATAGAAAAGGGATGGCTAAGGCAAAGCCCTCTTGACTAAAAAATAAATGAAGAGGGCTCTTATAGGGCCCTCTTCCCCTTTTTTCATAAAAAATACTCAGATGAAAGGAGAAAGAAACATGAAAAACTTCACTAAAAAGCTTCTCAGTATCCTGATGGTTGTGATGATGCTTGTCAATTTGATGCCGACGACTGCACTTGCAGCACATACTCACAAGGGTGCTATGTGTGGTAAGCAGGTTACCACTTATGAGAAAAAAGACAGCTCTTCTCATAAAGTAATTACGCAAAATGAAGAACTTTGTAGCTGTGGACAATTTCTTGGTTATATTGATAGAAGAGAAACTACTGCCGCTCACGAGTTTTCTAATTATAAATGCACTAAGTGTGGATACGAGAAGAAGCATACGCATGTTGACGTCATGTGCGGCAAATCCAAAAGCTGGTATGAAAATATTACTAGCACGAAGCATACGTATGTAACGGCTAACGAAGGCCTTTGTGCATGTGGTGAATTTGTTAAGTATGTTGATGTGAAAAAGACTACTGCAAATCATACTTTCAAAAATGATAAATGTACTAAGTGTGGTTATAAACGGACGCACGTTCATCAGGGTGCTGCATGTGGTAAAGCAGTAAGTTGGTATGAAAATATCACTGCAACTACGCACACACTTTACACTGCGAATGAGAATCTTTGCAGTTGTGGAACGAAGATTGGTTACATCGATGAAAAACGGACTCAGCAAAATCATAGTTTCAATGGTGATGTTTGTAGTGCGTGTGGCTACAAGCGCGAGCATGTGCATAAGGGTGTAGCATGCGGACAAGCTATTCGTCGGTACGAAGATATCAACAGTAAGACTCATACGCTTTACACTGCAAATGAAAATCTTTGCAGCTGCGGAGCAATGATTGGTTACATCGATGAAAATCGCGTAGCACAGAATCATAATTTTAATGGAGATGTTTGTAGCGATTGTGGATATAAACGTGAACATGTACATAAGGGTGTAGCGTGCGGTAGTTCTGTTTGGTGGTACGAAGACGTTAATGCCAATACGCATACACTGTATACTGCAAATGAAAATCTCTGCAGTTGCGGAGCAATGATTGGTTATATCGATGAAAATCGTGTAGTAGAGAATCATAACTTCTTGAGTGGGGATATTTGCAGTGGTTGCAGTTACAAGCGTGAACATGTACACCAAGGTGTAATGTGTGGTAAAGCAGTAAGTTGGTATCAGAACATTACTGAAACCACGCATACATTGTATACTGCAAATGAAAATCTTTGTAGCTGTGGAGAAATGATTGGCTACATTGATGAAAAGCTTACTAAAAATGAACATGATTTTAGTAATGATGAGTGCACTAAGTGTGGCTACAAGCGTGAGCATGTGCATCAGGGCATAGCATGTGGTCAGGCAATTCGTCGCTATGAAGATATTAATAGTAAAACTCATACGCTTTATACTGCAAACGAAAATCTCTGCAGTTGCGGAGCGATGATTGGTTACATCGATGAAAATCGTGTAGCACAAAATCATAACTTCAGCGGAGATATCTGCAGTGATTGTGGTTACCAGCGCGAGCACGTGCACCAAGGCGTAGCGTGTGGTAAGTCTGTGAGCTGGTATCAGAACATCACTGAAACGACTCACACTTTGTATACTGCAAATGAAAATCTTTGTAGTTGTGGTGAAAAGGTCGGCTATATTGATGAAAAGCTTACTAAAAGTGAACATGCTTTTAGTAATGATAAGTGTACTAAGTGTGGATATGAGCGTGAACATGTGCATCAGGGTGTAGCATGTGGCCAAGCGATTCGTCGTTATGAAGACATCAATAGTAAGACTCATACGCTGTATACCGCAAATGAAAATATTTGCAGTTGCGGAGAGATGATTGGCTACATTGATGAAAATCGTGTAGCACAAAATCATAACTTCAGTGGTGATATTTGTAGTGATTGCGGATATCAGCGTGAGCATGTGCATAAGGGTGTTGCGTGTGGTAAAGCTGTGAGCTGGTATCAGAACATTACTGAAATGACTCACACCTTGTATACTGCAAATGAAGAACTTTGTAGCTGTGGTGAAAAACTTGGTTATATCGATGAAAAGCTTACTAAAAGTGAGCATGCTTTTAGCGATGATAAGTGTACTAAGTGTGGATATGAGCGCGAACATGTGCATCAAGGTGTTGCAAGTGGCAAAGCAATTAGCCGATACGAAGATATAAATGGTAGCACTCATACACTGTATATCGCAAACGAAAATATTTGTAGTTGTGGAGAGATGATTGGTTACATCGATGAAAATCGAGTAACTAAAAATCATAATTTCAATGGTGATGTTTGTAGTGATTGTGGATATAAACGTAATCATCAGCATAAAGGTGTAGCATGTGGTCAGGCAATTGTTCGATACGAAGACCTCAATGCCAATACTCACACTCTGTATACTGCAAACGAGGAGATTTGTAGTTGCGGAGAGATGATTGGGTATGTTGATGTTAATCGTGTTGTAAGACCGCATATGTTCGTTCGTGACAAATGTACGGATTGTGGCTATGAACGTAGTCACGTTCATCAGGCGGTAAAGTCTGGACCGCCGCGGACGTATTATGAAAAGGTTGACCACAATTATCATAAATGTATTAATGTTTCTGAAAGTCATATTTGTAGTTGTGACTATGTTGTTTCTGAAGGTAAGAAAGTTACTTCTATTGAAGAACATCTTTTTGTCGAAGGATTTTGTATTTTCTGTAAAGAACCCGAACATATTCATAGCGCTGTGGCTAGTGCAAATAAGGGTACTCGGTATGCATATGCAGATGAAGAACAGCATGTTAAGATTACTGTCACCGGTGGTCACTTCTGTTCGTGTGGTGAATTTATGCCGACGGAAGATGGCAACATCATTTATACTTATGAAAATCATAAATTTACTGATAAGAAGTGTACTAAGTGTGGATATAATAGTAAAGGTTATATCGAAGTTGCGGTTGATCAAATTATATTTGGTGATTTCTCTGATGATGTAAATATTGCAGGCACCGGCGGACAAATTCTGGTAGGTGAACTTCCTATCATCGGTTTTGTTGCTGATGTTCGAGATTTGCTGGGCAGTAAATCACTCACTGATCTTTTGATTAATGCTGTTGCGTTCTTGCCGTTTGGTGGTTTCTTTAAATATAGTGATGAAGTTGGCGTTACTGTAAAGAATGCTGACAAGATTAAGTATACCGATGAAATTGCTGGTGCAGGTAACAAAGTTGATGATTTCATTGAGCATGCTGCAAAAATTAATCTGCGTGATGGCGAAAAAGCTGCTGAAAGCTTCCGCGATATCGCAAGAGCATCGGATTCTACGTCGGATGCATACAAGAATTTTGATGCCTTCAAAAAAGCTCATGGCCCCGCCGGCGAAGGTATGGAATGGCATCATATTGTTGAACAAAGTCAGATTAATAAGAGTGGTTTCGATAGTTCTATGATTAATAATGGTAATAATATGATTCCTATCGATGAAGCGACTCACAGAAAAATTTCTGGTTATTATAGCCGGAAAGTTCCTGGTACAGATATGTCCTTCAGAGATTGGCTTGCGTACAATGATGTTCCTTTTGAACAGCAGCAAGAAATCGGTATTAAAATTCTTGAACTTTATGGTATTAAGGTAAAATAATTTTTGCTAATTTAAATTTGCAGGTGTAAGTGAAAACTTACACCTGTTTTTGTTTTTAAAAATAAAAAAGAGATATGTGGTAAACATATCTCTGAATATATATGGTCGCTTTTAGCAACAATTATGCTATCAATTAGTATTATAGCTTAAGTACTGCTAAAAGCTCATGATTTGCCAAGTTATATTTCTGCTGGTCTTACCCAATCTAAGTTGTAGAATAATTGACAAACTTGAGCTCTTGTAAGTGATCCTTGTGGATTAAATGTAAGTTTATCATCATTTCCATTTGTTATTCCAAAGTTGTATGCATCAACAATATGTTCTTTATATACTTCTGAAATTTGAGCGTTATCTGGAATATCCTCTAATTTAATTCCTTTAGGTGTAGCATTTAAGAAGTTTGCTTGTGATGCAAGATACATTGCTGCTACAGCAGCTTCTCTTGTTATAGGTACATTATAATTTTCAGGAGTAATATCTCCATTTGAGATTATATATCCCATATCAACACATTCATAAATAGCAATTCCAGCCCAATATCCATTTTCATCAGTACCAGTTGCACGATTTTTAGCACGAGCTAAAATTTGACAAAATTGAGCGATTGTTAATGTTCCTTCTGGATTAAATTTGTTATCGCCAACACCTGCTACTAATCCCCCTTGTGCTAAAGCTGTTACAGCTTTGTGATACCATTTATCTTCTGGTACATCAGTGAAAGTAGGTGCTGTTACAACTGGAGTTACAGGAGTTTCTTCATCTTCTGTAACAGAAGAACTTCCGGCAGATTTTGTAGCTTTAAATTTGAAAACTGTATCTGGATTAACATCTGTACTCATTTTTAATGCTTCAATTGTAAGAAGATTATTTTCTATAGTAATTCCGTCAGTTGGCCCAGAAAGTTGAATAACATCGTATGGGAAACTAAATTTTAAAACAATTGCAAATTGTTCTAAAAATGCTTTCATGTCTTCTTCAGTCATTTCATTTTGTGATTCAGAATCTGTAGGTAGCATAGCTTCTGCATTTATTGTTTCTTTTGCGTTAGAGATTGTAAAGATAAAATTGCCCTCTGAATCTTTTTCAATAATAAAATTGCTAGATTCTGTATCCATTTCAGAATTATCACTTAAAAGCTTCGTTAATTCATTAATAGTTTCAAATTCTTGAGTTTGCACTTCGCCATAATATGTTTTACCGTTATAGTTAAAAGATGTTTCGTATTCAAATTTTTGTCCGTCAGACATTTGCTCTAATGTTGCAATACCTTGCTCAGTAAGTCCAGTAGATAAAACTAGTGTACCGCTGCAATCCTCGTTAATATTAACTTCAAAAATTGTACCCATACAGCCAGTAAGAGTAGCACAAAGAAGTACTAACATAAATAATAATGACATAGTTTTTTTCATATTTATTACCTCCTAGATAAGATTTTTAATGTTTACAAATGAATTATCAATATTACTCAAAATGAGTAAGCGATTTTCAATAGAAAACATTATAAAATATGTCTTTTTTAGTGTACCATATAAATATAAAGTAAGTAAATATTTTTCATATGCAAAATCATACAAATGTGATAGGATATTTTTATTAAAACCAAAGAGGTGATTTGCTTGAAATGTATGTTTGTTTCTGATGTGCATGGAAGTGTGGAGCGATTAGAAGAATGCATTAAAATATTTGAAGTAGAAAATGCTGATAAACTTGTTTTTCTTGGTGATACTGGTTCGCAAATGGATAGGACTAGCAATGAGCAAATAGCAGAAATTTTAAATAAAATAAAAGATAAAGTACAGCTAATTAGAGGAAATTGCGATACAACAGATTTTGAAGAATTGCTAGAATTAAATTTGCTAAACATGGATAATCTTTATATGAATGGGATATTTGTAACTATAACACATGGACATAATTATAATTGTTATGACTTGCCAAGTTATTGCGGTGAAATATTTATTCAAGGTCACACACATGTGCCGATGCTTCAAAAATCTAAAAATGTAATTTTAGCAAATCCTGGTTCTGTTACGAAACCAAGAGGTGTTGATTTAAGATGTTATATTATAATTGATGAAGAAACAATAACACTAAAAACATTAGATGGGAAACTTGTTAATTCAATAAAAATAAAGTAATTTTTTTGGAGGTGTTCTATGGGAGAATTATGGGATGTTTATGATTCTAACAAAAGAAAAACAGGAAAGATAGCAGAGCGTGGTGTGGATATACTTCTTAGTGATGGTAATTACCACATAGTTGTACAAGGGGTTATTATTAACTCTAAAAATCAAATTTTAATAAGTAAAAGAGCACCACATAAAAAGTTTGGATTGATGTGGGAAATGAATGGAGGATCAATTTTAAAAGGTGAAACTAGTTTAGAGGGTATTATTAGAGAATTAAAAGAAGAGCTAGGAATTGAAGTTTGTAAACGCGAAGCTGCATTTTTAAAATGTCTAAAAAGTGAAGAGGTACCTTTGGACTTTCAAGATTTTTGGCTATTTAGAAAAGATGTAGATTTGAAAGATATTACATTTCCAGATGGAGAAACAATAGCGGCAAAATGGGTTTCTATAGAAGAATATTTAGAAATGGTGAAGAAAAAAGAAGTAATGCCTACTATAAACTTTACCGAAGAAGATTATAGAAATGCTATAAATATGAAAAAGAGAGAAAGTTATGACTATATTGGAAAAACAGTTAAAGTAAAAATAGATAGACCATTAAATAGTAATCATCCAAAACATGGTTTTAAATATCCAGTAAATTATGGTTATATAGAAAATACAGTTAGTGGTGATGGAGAAGAATTAGAGTGTTATGTATTAGGAATTGATGAACCTATAGAAGAATTTGAAGGGGAATGTATAGCAGTGATTTATAGAATTAATGATGATGATAAGCTAATTGTAGTAAAAAATGGTCAAAACTATACGGACGACGAGATTAGAAGTAAAACAGACTTCCAAGAGCAATTTTTTGTAAGTGAAATAATAAGATGATAGACGCCTGTTCTTAAGTGGAAACACTAGGGACAGGCGGATTTTTTATAGTGAATAGTGAATAGTGAAGAGTGAATAGTAATTAAATTTTAAATTGGATTTTAATTTAAGATTTGATGTGAAAGGCTAGGGAAATGGCGAGGCAAGAAGATTTTGTTAAAATATGGAAACGAAAATGGCATGAAAAAATTTTTTAAAAAAAATTTTTGATGAGGTGGCTAACCGTAAATCCTTATTTTCCGTAAGTTAAAAAGTGGCTTCACAGACAATCAAACCCAACAGCGCCAAGGATTTCCTGCAAAAAAAGTATTGACGAAAGTTTTTTGTATAGTAAAATGTTATTGTGGATATTGAATAGAAAGTAAAAACAATACCAAAGAAAAAACAAAAAAGGAGAGGAGAAAAGTATGGAACCAATAGGTATAATTGTCGCAGTGGTTGCCTTTATCATTTTCTTATGCTCGATTTATCGTGTAGCAGATATTGATAAAGCTCTTATCATCACTGGTGGTAAGAAACCAAAGATAGTAGTATCTGGTGGTAGCTTTGTAATTCCTATATTTAGAAAAGCTACATATTTTGATTTGTGTATGTTAACAGTTCGAGCTGACAAAGACGAAATTCGTACTGTAACATCTGTTCCAATTATTACAGACTGGACAGCACAAATCAGACCTGACACATCAAATATTGATAATTTGAAAAAAGCAATTGTGTCATTTAAAGAAAGAGGACAAGATGGTATCATTCAAGACGTTAAATTAACACTAACTGGTGCAGTTCGTGATATCGTTGCATCAATGACACCAGAAGCAGTATTAAGAGACAAAGTAGAATTTGCTCAAAAAGTTAGAAACACAGTTAATGATGAAATGATTAACATGGGAATGGAACTTGTATCATTAAATATCCAAGATATCTCAGATAGAAATGGATACTACGATAACATTGCTGCCATCGACATGGAAGATAAACGTCGTGAAGCTGAAAACAAGAGAGCAATGGTAGGACAAGCAGTTCGTAAACAAAGAGCTGAATCTGAAAAAGAAGCATCTCACGCTGAATTAGATTCAGAACTTGCTATTGCTGAAAAACAAAGAGATAATAACTTGAAAAAAGCTGGATATAAAGCTGAAACTGATAAGGCACTTGCCGATGCAGAAATCGCTGGACAACTTCAAACAACAATTCGTATGAGAGATATTGCTGAAGAAGAAGGTCAAGTAGAAGTTGTTAGACAAGAGCAAGCAAATAGAGCTGCTCAAAAACGTAAAGAAGTATTGCTTACAGAAGCAAATGCTCAAATGGAAAAAGCAAAAATTGATGCTGAAGCTGATGCTCACGTTAACAAGATTAATGCTGATAACCTTGTTGAAGTAGCAGAAAGAGAAGCATCTGCAATTAAAATTAAAGCGGACGCAGAAGCTGCAAAAGTAAAAAAAGAAGGTGAAGCAGTAGCCGAAGTCCAAAAAATTGAAGGTTTTGCCGAAGCTGAAGTTGTTAAACAAAAAGGTTTAGCAGAAGCTGAAGTTGTTAAAGAAAAAGGTATTGCCGAAGCTGAAGCAGAACGTGTTAAATTACTTGCTATGGCTGAAGGTGAAAAAGCACTTGCTGATGCCCGTGCATCAAATGAAAAAGTTAACTTCGAAATCGAACGTTTAAAAATTGAAACAAGTGCTCGTATCGAAATCGCAACAAAGACAGCCCAAATTATGGCTGATATTGGTAGAAACGCTGAGTTCGTTAATATTAACGGTGGTTCACCAGTAGGTGGAACAGGTAATGTATTATTAGATACATTAGCAGGAGTTCCAGAATTAATGAAAAAATTAGATGTTGAAAACAAAGCTTTAAACGGAAGAACATTTAATGAAGAATTAAGTGGTATCGTAGGAAGTGTTGCAGGACCTGCTAAAGGATTATTAGTAAATAATCAAGTAGCACCAGAAGCTCCAGCAGCACCAGCTCCAGAACTTCCAAAAGAATCACCAAAGAAAAAAGTATAAAGATAATTCTTTAAATTTTTAATATAATAGAAAAAAATAAACTAAAGTAAATAAGGTAGGCCTCCCATGTGAATACGTGGGAGGATTTTTCATGTGTAAAATTGACAGCCGTTATTAAATTTGTTAGCATTAAATGGTAAGCAAATTAGAAAAAGAAAGGAAGAAAAATATGAAAAAAACAAAGATAGTTGTTGGAGTGTTATCATTAATTATGGCTTTTACTTTGATTGGTTGTGGAAATAATGATAAAAATCAAACAGATGTGGAAAATAATAACGAAATAATTATATCTGGTGAAAATAATGATGAAAATTTAGAGCAAAGTGAAACGGGTGTAAAAATAGCAGAAGAATTAAAAATTCCTTTTGAATTAAAAGAGGAAAATATAGTTGAAGAAAATTTTGAATATGAGTATCATTATTTTAATAAATCAAAAAAAATTATTGAATATTCATTGGAACATGAAATGCTAAATGGACCAATATATTTTGGACGTTCAGAAGGAATTTATGAAGAACGTGGAGATAAACATACAGTGTATTTTATAGAATACAATAATGAAATAGTAGCAACGTATGAGGATGAAGATAAAGAGCCTAATGCATTTAATTGGAAAGAAGCTATATTACTAATGGACTTAAATGAAAATGACGATTATATAGAAATGAATGTATATTCAGCATGCTATAGAATTGGAAAAAATGAGTTTATACATATGGGATATATTAGTGGTGAATTAATAAATTTTGATAAAGAAAAGAATAGAATATGTTCTACTGACTCATATATAGGTTTCATAGAAGAAAAAGTTTTGACTAATTATTATGAAATAGTGGATAATAAATTAGTTCATGTGTGTAAATTTGAAGATGGTAGAGTATCAGTAACGGATTGGGAGCATGAGGGTGATTTTTCTGAATTAAGCAAAAATGAATATACTGTGGCAGTTCCGGTATACATTTGGGATTTAGAAGAAGACGCAACCAGTTCGACAGGTTATAAAATGTTAGAGGTTGGAGAGAAGATAAAAATACTTGAAATTAAAGATCTTTTCTGGGGAGATGCGAAAGTACAAAGAGCAAATGGAGAAATTGTAGATGTAACAATGGTGATCGGAAATAGAACATAGAATTATTATAAAGAGGAAGCTGAGAGAATTAGCTTCCTTTCTGTTATTCATTAATTGAAAGACAATGTGTTGACATAATTTTAAAAACGTGATAGAATGCACATGAATAATAAAGGTTTTCGAATATCTCAAGCTATATAAAGAGAAATGGAGGACAAAATGTGGGTAACAAAACTGTAGTACAGTTTGTCGAATTGTTTGTAAAACTTGCAGATGAACACAATGCGTGTTTGGCTACTAAGAATTATAATAAGCGGAGTAGAATTGCTAAAAAGCTTATGGGAATGTTAGCATATATTGATACAGCAACGAATGTGAAAGAAATTGTATCTGGAATTTTAAATTCTGGTAGTAAGTATGCAGTCATGTGGATTTCTAATTATGCTTTTAAAAATGAAATTTGTGTTGAAGAAGTAAAAGCTGGACTTCGAAAAATTCAGAATGAAAAACATAGTGTTGATTCAATAACTGCCTGGGCACTTATGATTGGCAAGAAAGATGAGAAAAAGAGCTGAATAAGCTCTTTTTTTTATGTATAAATTTATTTTGTTTTTTGATTAGATTATGATAAAATTTATCTTGAAGAATGGAGGTAAGAAAA
Organism: Clostridia bacterium; assembly: GCA_017521465.1. Classification (GTDB taxonomy): domain Bacteria; phylum Bacillota; class Clostridia; order TANB77; family UBA1234; genus RGIG6291. The sequence goes on from JAFXCN010000003.1 coordinate 16,306, forward strand.
ATGGAAATTTCGTTCTTAGCATTTTTAAGTCAGCTTATTAGTAATCCAGCATTGTTAGTAATAACACTTTTAACATTAGGTGTTATTCTGGTAAATGGCTGGACAGATGCTCCAAATGCAATTGCAACATGTGTTGCGACAAGATCTTTATCACCAAAAAAATCAATAATTATGGCAGCAATATTTAATTTCTTAGGAGTATTTGTAATGACAATGCTTAATGCAACAGTCGTGCAAACAATATACAACATGGTTGATTTTGGGGATAATTCAGAGCAGGCTTTAATTGCACTTGCAGCTGCAATGTGTTCAATTGTAATTTGGGCAGTTGCGGCATGGTGGTTTGGAATACCAACTAGTGAAAGTCATGCGTTGATTGCAGGAATATCTGGCGCAGCAATTGCAATCCAAAAAGGATTTGCAGGAATTAATGGAGCTGAATGGATTAAAGTAATTTATGGATTAGTAATATCAACAGTTTTAGGTTTTACATTTGGATTTGTTATTACAAAATTAATAAGAAAAATTTGCAAGAATATTCAAAGACAAAAAGCAACTAAATTTTTTAAGGGAGCACAAATATTTGGTGGAGCATCAATGGCGTTTATGCATGGCGCTCAAGATGGTCAAAAATTCATGGGAATATTTTTGCTTGGAATTTGCTTGGCAAATGGTGCTGCGGGAATAACAACATTTACAATTCCGCTATGGCTTATAATTCTTTGTTCTGCTGTAATGACACTTGGAACTTCAATAGGAGGATATAGAATAATAAAAACAGTAGGTACAGGAATGGTAAAAATGGAAGCATACGAAGGAACTGCTGCTGATTTAGCAGGTGCATGTTGTTTATTCTTATCAACAACATTTGGTATACCGGTTAGTACAACACATACAAAAACAACAGCAATAATGGGAGTAGGAAGCGCAAAAAGATTATCAAATGTAAATTGGAAAGTGGTAAAAGATATGGTGCTTGCATGGGTATTAACATTCCCAGGTTGTGGACTTTTAGGAATGTTATCAACTTTTGTTTTTATGAAAATATTTTAGTGTAAAGGATGGTTTGTTATGAAGAAGAAAAATGAATTTAATTATTTTGATGAATTTGCAAAATCAGCAAGTTTAGCGAAAGACGCTATAAAAGAACTAAAAAGATTTGTATACAATTTCAAAAGTAATGTGACAGAAGTAGAGATGAAAAAAATACACGAAATAGAAAATGCAGCAGATAAAAAGTTACATGATATAAAAGCTTTCTTATTAAGAGATTTTTTGCCTCCAATCGATAGAGAAGATATAGTTGCAATAGCGCATAAAATTGATGACTTGGTTGATGATATAGATGAATTAGCTATAAATATATGTATTTTTTCAATTGACGATATAAGAAAAGATATGGAATATTCAATTGATTTGCTGATGTTGACTGTTGAAAAAACATATGATTTAGTTGTCTCAATGAAAGATTTGAAAAATATCAAAATGATAAGTCAAAAAGTTATGGAAGTAAACAGATTAGAAGAAAGCGCGGATAGACTATATGAAGCTTCAATAAGAAATTTATATAAAGACGAACAAGATCCGATTAAAGTTATAAAGTGGACTAGTGTGTACAGTGTTGTAGAAGATTGTTTTGATGCGTGCGAAAATATAGCAGATCGCATTGAAGAAGTTTTATTGAAGAATGGATAATAGATAGGAGTAATATTTTATGAAAAAAGTTTTAAGTTTATTAGCGATTTTTGCAGTGATGTTTTTATTAGTTGCATGTGATAATAATAAAAATGATATAGAGAATAATGAGTTGCCTAACAATCAAGATATAGTAGAAAACGGAGAAAATTTTGTTGAAAATGGTGAAGAAGAAAAATTTTATTCAGTTGATGAAGTTAATAATTATGCTATATTCCAATTTATCAGATTAGAAGAAAATCCAACAACAGGATATGGTTGGCAATATACAGTTGCAGATGAAAACATTGCGGTGGTAGAAGATGATGAATATGTTCAAAATCAAGCACCTGAAGGTTGGACAGGAGTTGGTGGAGAACACACATATAGACTTTCTGGAATTTCGAAAGGAGAAACAACAATAACCTTTAAATATGTTCGTCCTTGGGAAACAGACAAAGAACCAGCAAAAGAAATCACATTCAATTTAAAAGTTAATGAGAATAATGAAGTATTAGTAGTTGGGGAAGAGTAAAATTAATATGTACAAAACTGGAAATATTGACAATTAGCAGTAATTATGCTATTATATTTGCATGATAGGAGTGTATCTAATGTGTTAAACAGAGCGATACAGAGCACGGAAGTGCTTACACAGAAGCGATTTACTCGTGGAGGAGTCTTATAAAAAGATTCTTTCACGAGTTTTTTGTTATCTATCAAAATAAAAATTAGGGAGGTGTTACCATGAGTAACTACAAAAAGTTAATAGGAGAAAATGTATATTTGGCACCGTTGTCAAGAGATCATCTAGCACAATTTACAGTCTGGATGAATGATTTTAGTGTAACGGACTATGTTGGAAGGAGCCAAGCGATTGTTACTGATGATGCGGAATTAGTATGGTATGAAGGGACACAAAAGAATAACGAATGTATCTTGTCAATTATTAAAAAAGAAAATGATGAATTGATTGGTAACATTGGTTTTCACAAGATTGATCATCTAAATCGTTATGCTGAACTTGGAATAATGATAGGTGAAAACAAAAATAGAAGTAAAGGATATGGAACAGAAGCTATAAAACTTTTGCTAGATTTTGGTTTCAATTATTTAAATCTGCATAATATTACACTAACATTATTATCTGCTAATGACAGGGCAAAAAGATGCTATGAAAAGGCAGGCTTTAAAGAAGCTGGCAGAATTAAAGAATGTAGATTTTTGAATGGAAAATACTATGACAGAATTTATATGCAAATTTTATCTGATGAATTTAATGGAGATTATATAAAAAATAAAGAAGTGAAGTAAAAAACGGGTTGACATAACCGGAAATGCTGTGCTATAATGAAAATCCTAGAAAAATATATACGAAGACAACCTGTGATACAGAGAGGAGAGACCGTTATGCAAGAAGAGCGCAAAAAGATGGAACCTGAGACGATTTTTAACATTGTAAGAGTATCTTTGATTGTTGTGGTAATCATCGCGTGCGTAATCTTTATAAAGTAAAATATCAAATAAAAGAGCAAGACATTTTGTCTTGCTCTTTTGCGTTAATTAAATCAGATAATTTTGCTAATGAGGACGGACTCATTGGCAGGATTTAAAAGTTTAGCGAATAACTAATAGTGAATAGTGAAAAGTGAATAGTACAAAAAAAGAATCTAATGCTTTGCATTAGATTCTTTTTTTGTTTGGAGCGGGTAGCGGGAATCGAACC
>JAFXCN010000006.1 GCA_017521465.1 Clostridia bacterium
CATTGGCAGTCACCATTAGCAGCAATAAAAAATATATGCCAATGAGAATTACCTCATTGGCATTTATATTTTTCCAACAATTCAATCAAGCTTTGGAGTTGCATTCAGCATCCACATAGCCTTTTGCAACATATCTGCATGTTGAAAAGCAAGTTTGACATATTCAGAACCATTAATTTTAATATACTGACTATCAATTTTGTTGAGACAATAGAATTGTACATTCTTAAGTCCTGCACTAGGAGAAATGATCTTCTTAAATTTATTAATATCATCTTCTACCAGTAAAGCGAAACATTGAGAAGAACCGCCTCTAGAACCATTCAGACTTTCATCGTGACTTCCATAGATTCCTACCATATGAAGTTGTTCAAGGTTAGTATTCGGAACATTTGAAAATCTCACAATTGCAGGCTCAAGAGAATTATCAATCATATAAATCTTAATGCCGGTTTCAACAAAGAAGTTTCTGATGGCCGCATTGATTGCAGTCTCATACTTTCTAATACTTCCTCCAGGAAGAGCCAAAGCACCTGGGAAATCTTTTTTGTTATGCGGCCGTCTGCCAAGCAATACATAAATATTGCCATCATTAATATCTTTAACCATAAGAATCAAATCAACAGTTTGCCGACCCTTAACAAAGCTAATTCCTCTATTCTCGCTCGCTGCAAGAATTTCTTTAAAGGTATACCTAAAAAGAATTGGCTTCGTCTCGTTTGGAATAAGATTTTCTAGCTTATCATATTCGCCACTAATAATCATATTTCTAATATCGGTTGCATGATATGGGAACGTTGTATCAGCTTCTGGATTAATAAAATCCATATTAAGCTTAATTCCCTTCTTATCAAGAACATCCAAAATATCTTCTTGATTACCAGTACAAAAATGTGTAACTCTATATCTGTCACAAATCTCAAGAACGTCATCCAGCCATTCCTCAAAAGTAGGCTTATCTTCCATAGGAAGAATCACAACTTTATTCTTAGGAATGCCTTCCGCTTTAAAAATTGCAGAAATCATCTTTTCTCTTTCAGTAGCAGTAATGCAATATCTAATACTTTCACCCTCGTAAGCAGAACCGATCATTACAATAACTTTGTCATATTCTCTTGCAAGTTTGACAAGAAAGTTTTTATGACCATTATGGATCGGCATAAACCTACCAATAGTAGCTACTACTTTCTTTTTGCTACAACGACCTTTGGACTTTTTCTGTTCAGCCATTTTTTTCGCTCCTTCGCTGTTTTATATGAAGTTAAATATTGCATTCTACGAAAAATCTTCATAACAAATTATTGTAATAATTTAACATGGATATAAATCGTGTAGATTATATCACCACCGCAAGTTTATGTCAACTCGTTGTGTTGCATTATATATCAAAGCTTTAATTTTCTACCTCCAAAATGTTTATTTGTATTAGTTTTTGCGAAAGGAGGGATATTATATAGGAAAGAAATGCAGAAAATTGTTTCGCTTTATCTAATTTTCATACTGTTAGACAACTATCGCATATAAAAACTGCCAATGAGTCCGTCCCCATTGGCATGTAGATTTATATTCAATTTACCAGAATTTTTCATAAAAATGTCAGTTTATCCACAATCAAATAATACTTTTTTTCCATAGCATTCAATAAAAAGTGATATACCATGTTCAAATTCAAAATTACTATTATCACATCTATTATCATTCAAAATTACAATTCTAACCATGCCACTTAATCTCCTTATTATATTAAAATTAAAATTCATATTCTTTTACTTCACAATTCTTCAATTGCAATCCTGCTTCTATTAAAGAACCTTGTGGTATATTATTACTAAAAAAACAATCTATAGGCATGCCTACACCACCATGTGAAACAATTAAAATATCTTTATCTTCATATTGACTTTTCATATCTCTTAAAAAAGAGTATACTCTTTCAAAAAGCTCATACATAGTTTCAACATTTTTATATTCTAAATTTTTATAATAATCCCAAAAACTATTAAAATCAACATCTTTTATTAGACAACCTTCTAATTCTCCAAAACTTCTTTCAATAATTCTAGTATCATATTTTATTGGAATATTTCTACCTTCATTAATTATATTAGCTGTTTCAATTGCTCGTAAAAGTGGCGAACAAATAATTAAATCAATTTTTTTATTTAAAATATTTTTCCTTGTTTCAATTGCTTGTAATTTACCTTGTTCATTAAGTGGTTTATCAACTCTACCTTGAATTTTTTTTTCAAGATTCCATTCAGTTTGACCATGTCTCACAACATATATTTTCATTAATTAGCCTCCTTGTGAATTTTAATGTGTTATTTTTTCTTTTATAAAATTTTATCATTTTATGCCAACGGGGACGGACTCATTGGCAGTCCCCATTGGCATTGGCATTTTCTATTTATCATATTCACTTTTTTTATGACTAGCCATTTCTTTTTTCATCTCTCTTTGTTCATTTTTATATCTTTTTTCTAATGAATCATATAAAGAGTTTAATGGGACTATCATGTTAGGATCATTTGCGTTAAACACATAATCCAAGTCAAGTAATACCGTCTCACCAGCTGGCAGTATATCAACATCATTATCTTCCTCAAAACCTACTCTTGAATGATGTGTTTTTTTCACTCCTTTAAAACTTGGCAAATGTACTATGTTATCTTTTTTTAACTTTCCTAAATTTGCAGGCTTACAATCCGTCCATACCATTCCTTGCTCCCTAATATCTTTATATACTTGATAAATTTCATCTAGCGAAAATTCGCAATTAGTTTCACAACGCTCTGCAATTTCAAAACCAAAATCTACCGGATGTTTATCCGTCATTGCATTAAATTTATATCTTGTAATTGGTTGCAAAAATCTTTTTGAATTCCTTGGTATTTGATATTTTTCTGGCAATTTACCAATTTTAACAACCTTTTCTCCTACCCTAAAAACCATACTATATCCGCCTCTAGTTATAGGTTTTATATCATAGAAATTAAGATTTTCATTTTTTACAACTTCGTCAATCATCATTGTAATTAATTCAACTGTTTCTTCACTTTTTTCACAGTCAATACCACTAACAGTTTGGGTTAGCATTTCCATAACAACAGCATCTTTTCTTGTATTTATTATCTCCTTATATACAGTAGTATCTATTTTCCCCATATTCAAAAGCTGCAATGTTTCAATCGGCGAAGAAGTTAATTCTGCAATGTTTGATATATTTTCTTTTATAAAATCCATTTTTCCATGTATCATCATGCTTTTTACTATATTTAATACATCTTGAGGTCTTGCTATTTTACGTTCAATCAATTCTTTATATAAATTTTCTTTTTCAATATAAAATTCAGAATTTTCATCAATCAAACCATCTCTCTTATTTATCTCCTCCCATCCTTCAAGGACTGAAACAAGATCAAATCCGTTGTTTATCGTTACTATTTAGCAATTGATAAAAATCTAGCAATTTCCCTTCTAACATCTTATCCAAATGTCTACCTCTATAAGACATGCAGTCCGATAATGCATATACTTCATCTTTTGAATAATTATTAATTTTTGTAGCCAAAGCCTCTATATTATCATTAATAAGTGAATTAAATATATTTTCTTTTTCTTCATCACGCGAAACTAAAAGCATGACATCTCTAAGATCTTTATCTGGAATTAAACAAAGAATACTAGCAAAATTTTCTTTGAAATATTTATTCGAATCCTTTGTAAAAATAGAAAAATCTCTTTCGCCATTCTGTTCTTTTACTATGCTCTCTATCATTTTCAAAACATCTTCTGTAGTAAAACTTTGCATTTTTTTGACTTTGCTTTTTAATGAACCTCTAACCATATTACACCTCTTTTTCTACCAACGGGGATACTGCCAACGGTGCCAACGGGGACGGACTCATTAGCAGTAAATTTTTCTATTTATTTATAAAATATTTCTTCCAAACTATAATTTGAAATTGTATTCTTTAAAATTCCTTCATAAATTACTTCTTCATTTCTATAAATAACGATTTTATTATCATCAATTTCTACTTTATCTGTTGACCAAGTATAGTTAAGTTCGGCAAATTCTTTTGGCAAATGTCTTTCCATTTTATAACCACTAAAATCAGTTCCAATACTTATTACTTTGCAATAATTATCATTTATAGCATATGCAAAATATTCTTTACTAAAATTTTCACCAGAAGAACATACTAATATCAATTCGCTGTTATTAATATAATACATTTCTCTAATGTATGAAAAACTAAATATAATTATTGGAAATATAATTAAAAGTAATAAAATTATTTTACCTTTTTTTGATTCTTCAACAACTTCTATTTTCTTTAATTTTTTATTAGATATAACAATTGAAATGATAAATAAAATACTTGCAACAAATGAAAAAGCTCTAAAAAATAATATTTCCAATCCAACACTTAAATTTAAATATCCTGGTAAAAGTCCTATGTCTAAAATTAAAAAGATTATATATATAATTGATGATACAATTATGTATTTACATACATTTCTTTTTTTATTCTTTATAGCACATATTAACATTATAATACTAATCAAAAAGCTACATTGGCACAAAAAATATACTATTTGTTTTACTAACATACTCTTCTCCATTCTAATTATTATTGTAATCTATTTTTTCATTCTTTAAGAAATTACAAACTTTAACAAAACATGCAATTTGATCATTGTTTAATTCGTTAATCTCAACCATATGTTTTAATTCATCCATGCTAAACCATCTTACTTCTGACAGCTCTTCTTCTTGTATTTTCATTTCCTTTATATCAACATCTTTATTTACAAAGTACATCTTATAGCAGTCTTTTCCGTCACAACCTGAATCATATTCAATAAAAGTTTCATTTGAAAAATCCAATCCCAACTCTTCTTTTACTTCAGTAACAATTCCTTCTAATGGTGTCTCACCTGATTTTGGATGTCCACCTGTCACACCCCAATCTCCACCTTTAGATTCTACTCTTTTCTGCATAAGAAATTCACCTTTAGAATTTCTTATCACAACCATAACTACCATTGGATAATATCCTTCAGGAATCGGCTCTCCTTTTCTATATGTCTTATCCGTTTTGTTGCTATTAATATCATATAAATCTCTTAACTCTGCCATACAAACACCTCACATTCTATTCTCAAATTCAAGATTAGTGTAGCATAAAAGAAATGGAGATGCAAATTAGAAAATCCAATGGCAGGTATACCATTGGATTTTAAATCGACACTTTTTTTACGAATAAACACCATTTTCTTTTTCTTCAAAAAATTCTCTCATACTACCTTCTAATATTTTTTCTTCTCCACTTCCTGTCGTCTTCAACCTTATCAATGGAACATCATATTTTTGTAGTATACTATCTTTTAACTTGTCTCTTTCTTTTTGTTTTGTTCCTTTATTATGAAAATAATATCCATCAACCTCAATAGCCATTACCATTTTCTTATCCATTTTGTTATAAATAACAAAATCTATGTGTGTCCAATCATTTGAAGCATATTTCTTTTCTTCTTCATTTAACAATTCTAAGTCTTTCAGCAAGTCATTTAAAGGTATATGCGATTCAATATCTAAGTTATTCCATTCATTTTTTTGAATTATTTCTTTTATGAAATTATACGTAATATTTTCCGAATCATAATCAGATATTCTTTTTTTACCTTTTAAATACTTTAGTCTTTCCTCTCTTTGAGATTTATATAATAAATCATATATAGATTTTAATTTACTTTCAACTAATTCAAAATTATTATATTGAATGTACTTTATTAAATCACTTAAATTTCCTTTTCCTTCACTTATATCTTTTGACGCTACAAGTCTCAAAAATTTCTTTGCACGTGTCACTGCAACATTTAATAATTTCGGATCATCAACAAATTCGCTTATTTGATTATCTACTGTAGTAATAACTATCGCATCTTTTTCTCTTCCTTGATATTTATGTACAGTATCAATTTTTATTTCTTCATCTAATTTCAAATCTATTAACCCATCTTTTTGGTCATTATATGGAGAAACTATACCAATCTGATTTGATTCTACTATGCTATTCAGCTCCGGTAGCACTTCATCTCGTATAACTTCTATTTGTCTTTGATTAAAATGTCCTCTAGCGTGATTTCCCTCTACAGTAACAAATGCTTTCATAACATCTTTTTCATTCTTATCCTCGGTTAAAATTATAAGTTCATCATTATAGAACTTTTTATTTGAAAATTGAATAATTTTAGGATGGCATCTATAGTGTTCTTTTAGCAAAACATTTGGTACTTCAGGTATAGAATTCATTACAGAAGTCAAAAAACATTCCTTTAAAAAATTATAATTATTACTAATTTTATATTTCTTCGTTAGTTCTTCTATTTCTCTTCTATTATACGGTGTAACAACATTAGGTAATTGCTTTCTATCACCAACAATAATTGCATTTTTAGCACAAGAAAGTGCTAATGTTCCTGTAATCAAATCAACTTGAGATGCTTCATCCATTATAATGTAATCATATTTAAAACTTGGATTCAAACATTCTTTTATAGAATGTGTCGTACTAAAAATAATAGGATAATCTTTTATAAATTCATCTGAATGGATATATAATTCTCCCAATTCATACTTTCTTCTATAGTTTTTTCCTATATACCTTTCTTTTAAATAAGTTAAAAAATATGTGTTAGATTGTTTTTCTAATTTTTTTAGAAGTTCATCAGCCTCTAGCATTTCTAGTTTTTTTGTAGAATTGTTTATAAAATTTTGCAACTCATTTTCTTTAGTCAAAAAATATATCTTACTAAAAACTTTTATTATTTTAGATATAGGCAATTTATAAAATTTGAAATCTCCAATCCCAAATACAATAATAGCTTTTAATTTAAACCAAAATTTTATTTTATTATTGCTTCTTTCCATATCTTCAAGTTCAACTTGTAACTTTGTCATTTCTTTTGATTTTAGTCTTAAAACACTTTTAACTTTAAAAATATCTGCAACTGTTTCATTTTCATTAAAATATTTATGTTGAATCTTTGTTTCTTCTAACAGTTCTTTTGCAACAGCTCTCTTGTTTTTAATTTCAAATATCTCATCCAATTTCTTATTTAATGTTGCAATTTCTTTTATATCAACAGGCTTTTCAATTTCTATAGTAGGATACATCGTCATTTGGTTTTCTATAAAATGTTCTTTATTCTCTTTCTTACCTAATGTAGCACAAATAAATTTATAACCCTTTTCTTTTAATTTTTCAAATACGTTAGCCGTTGCCTCATTATTATTCGATACCACAGCAACTGTTTTTCCTCTAATAATTATATTTGATATTATATTTAAAATGGTTTGAGTCTTTCCGGTACCAGGCGGTCCTTCAATAACACTCATTTGATTTTTCATTGCATTCTCAACAGCTTTATATTGAGATTTATTGGAACCAAATGGAAATATTAATGGTGTATTTACTTTTTCCTTAATTTCATTATTCTGTGAATTTAAATATTGGTATAAAGCAGTATCATTCTCAACAAAATTAACTTTTTCATATTCTTTCGTTAATAATGCTGTTCCATCATCTGTTTTTACACTTACAATCTTAGAAATCTCTTTAAAATAATTAAATTTATCTTCCGAAACTTGTCCTATTTTTTCAGTCAATTTCAAATTACCTGCTGGAACAGTTTTATAAGAATCATCATTAAAAATAATTTTACAATATGAATCAAACTTTAGTATTTTCTTAACATTAAAAATATCTCCCGTTACTAAAGTTTTAGAATTTTCATCTATATTAATTTCTATTGGATTTGAATAAATCTGTATATTCTTTTTGCTATAACCATATATTTTATCTGATCCCCAAAACTGTACATTTACTTTCCAACTATCTGTAAAATTATATTCTTTTACTTTATCCGTTTTATCTTCGCCATTAAGTATTATTAAATATCTTTCTATGTCCATGATTCATCTCACTTTATTTATAAATATTAATTTCCGTATGCATATAATCACTACAAGTAGTGCCAAACTCATTGATATCATTCATTTATTATTCAATTTGCTTTTTTTCTATTAATCTTTAGTATTTCTACAATTTTTCTATTAGGCAAATTCTTTCCAATTCGTTTCTAGCTTTTCTTAGCATTTGACTTTCTTTCTCTCCCCAAATCCCTTTCGAGCCCCTATTTCAAAATCAATATATCACACAACCAATTCATTTTCAATCAATAAAAACTGCCAATGAGTCCGTCCCCATTGGCAGTCCCCATTGGCAGTAATTATTTTAAATTTTATTTTCTATAAATCTTACTGCTTCTAATGTATTTCCACAAGCTTTAAAAGAATTGCTAATCTTCTTTGCGTTTTCTCTAAGATTTTTATCTTTCAAAACTTCCAGAACAGTATTTTTTATATTTTCAGGATCATTTATTTTTTCTAAAAGTTTACCAGCACCTAATTCTTTAACTCTGTTAGCTACACCTTTTTGTTCTGTTGTTTGTGGGAAAAGTATCAAAGGTATTCCATAATATAAACCTTCGCTTGTACTATTCATACCACAATGAGTAATAAAAACATCTGAGACTTCTAAAACAGAAATTTGGTCAACTTGTTTTTTTACAATAAAATTATCTGGTATTTTACCTAACGATTCAATATCAGTATCTTCACCAACAGACATTATAACTCTTAAATTTTCATCTTTTAAAGCATCAAAACAATTTTGATAAAAAACTCTATTATTGTTGTTTACCGTACCAAGTGAAATATATACTGTAGGAATTTCCGTTTTTTCCATCTTTTCATTGCTTTCTCTTAAAATAGGACCTACAAAAACATAATTGTCGTTGAATGTTTCTGCATAAGGTTGGAAATATTTTGATGTATACACTATTGTTGAAGTATTTTCATCATTAGAAATGATGTCTAACATACTTTTTACCTTATAACCTTTTTCACGTAGTTTATCTAAACTTTTATTAATTTTTGGAATGCTTTTTATTAATTGAAATAAACTTGGTCCATCTTGTTTCATAATTCTAGCCGAATATTTGTTAAAAGCAAAAGTTGTTGTTGAGGATATAAAAGGAATATTTAATTTTTTGGCAATTAATTTACCCCAAAAAGCCATTGAATCAGCAATAATAACATCTGGTTTTAATTTTTGCATTTCTTTTAATATTTCATCATCTAATCTTAAAGTCATATCTACAATTAGATTAGTAGAAAACACTAAATCTTTTGAAATTTTTTCTTTATCTTCATTACTTAGTTTAGTTTGAGAATCAAACTTATCACAAGAAATAAAATGTGCTCCAGAGCTTTCAATCTTTTCTCGCATAATTTCATAAGAATAATAATAAACTTCATGATTATTTTTTAGTAATTCTTTTACAATGCCTAATGTTGGATTAGTATGTCCATGTGCAGGTATATTAAAAAACACTATTTTCATATTATTACCCACTTTCGTATTAAAATGTTCTGCCACCCGGGACGGACTCATTGGCATAACTACATCTTTCTATTATGTTTATTGATTTTTGATATTTCTTTAAATTTATTTTTCTTTTCTTGTAAATATTGATTTGAATCAGTATTATATCTTGATTCCTTTTGTAATTTTAAATATTGTTCAAATCTTTCTTGATCTATTTCTC
>JAFXCN010000007.1 GCA_017521465.1 Clostridia bacterium
CGATAAGATGAAGGAAGAAAAAGGAGTTACTTTAGACGTTGAATTAACTGCTGAAGATTTAAAAGACTTAGCTAATCAATTCAAAGCTGAATATAAAGCAAAAATCGGAACTGATTTCCCAAGTGATCCAAAAGAACAATTAATGGGAGCTGTTAAAGCTGTATTCCGTTCATGGGATAACCCAAGAGCTCACGTATACAGAAGAGATAACGACATTCCATATTCATGGGGAACTGCTGTAAACGTACAATCAATGGCATTCGGTAACATGGGAGAAGACTGTGGTACAGGTGTTGCATTTACACGTGATCCAGCAACTGGAGAAAAAGGTTTATTTGGAGAATTCTTAACAAATGCACAAGGTGAAGACGTTGTTGCAGGTGTTCGTACTCCAATGCATATTAATGAAATGGAAGAAAAATTCCCAGAAGCTTTTGAACAATTCAAAGAAGTATGCAAAACATTAGAAAATCATTATAGAGATATGCAAGATATGGAATTTACTGTTGAACATGGTAAATTATATATGTTACAAACTAGAAATGGTAAGAGAACTGCACAAGCTGCATTAAAAATTGCTTGTGACTTAGTAGATGAAGGAATGCGTACAGAAGAAGAAGCTGTATTAATGATCGACCCAAGAAATTTAGATACATTATTACACCCACAATTCGATGTAGATGCATTAAAGAAAGCTACACCAGCAGGAAAAGGTTTAGGAGCATCTCCTGGAGCTGCTTGCGGTAAAGTAGTATTCACTGCTGAAGATGCTGCTATCCAAGGTATTGGTGGAAAAGGAGAAAAAGTTGTATTAGTAAGACTTGAAACATCTCCAGAAGATATCACTGGTATGAAAGCTGCTCAAGGTATCTTAACAGTTCGTGGTGGTATGACATCTCACGCTGCAGTTGTTGCTCGTGGTATGGGAACTTGCTGCGTTTCTGGATGCGGTGAAATCGTAATGAACGAAGAAAAGAAAGAATTCACATTAGCTGGAAAAACATATCATGAAGGAGATATTATCTCAATCGATGGTACAACTGGTAACATTTATGACGGAGCAATCCCAACTGTAGATGCTACAATCGCTGGTGAATTTGGACGTGTTATGGAATGGGCTGACAAATACAGAACATTAGGTGTTAGAACAAACGCTGATACTCCAAAAGATACTGCAAAAGCTATTGAATTAGGAGCTGAAGGAATTGGTCTTTGCCGTACAGAACACATGTTCTTCGATGAAGAAAGAATCTTCAACTTAAGAAAAATGATCCTATCTGAAACAGTAGAAGATAGAGAAAAATACTTAAACTTATTAATCCCTTATCAAAAAGGTGATTTCAAAGAAATGTACAAAGAATTACAAGGTCGTCCAATGACAGTACGTTATATCGACCCACCACTACATGAATTCATTCCAAAAACAGAAGCTGAAATGAAACAATTAGCTGATGCAATGGGAATTACTGTAGAAAAAGTTCAAACAGTATGTAATGAATTACATGAATTCAACCCAATGATGGGACACAGAGGATGCCGTTTAGCAGTTACTTACCCAGAAATCGCTAGAATGCAAACTCGCGCTTTAATCGAAGCTGCAATTGAAGTATCAGAAGAAGAAGGATTCGAAATCGTTCCTGAAATTATGATCCCACTTGTAGGAGAAGTTAAAGAATTAAAATTCGTTAAAGACGTAGTTGTTGAAACTGCAGAATTAGTAAAAGCTGAAAAGAACTCTAACATTGAATACCATATCGGTACAATGATTGAAATTCCAAGAGCGGCATTAACTGCAGATAAGATTGCTGAAGAAGCTGAATTCTTCTCATTCGGAACAAACGATTTAACACAAATGACTTTCGGATTCTCAAGAGATGACGCTGGTAAGTTCTTAAATTCATACTATGAAAATAAAATTTATGAACAAGATCCATTTGCTAAATTAGACCAAACTGGTGTTGGACAATTAGTTCAAATGGCTGCAGAAAAAGGTAAAGCTACAAGACCTAATATCAAATTAGGAATCTGTGGTGAACACGGAGGAGATCCAGCAAGTGTTGAATTCTGTCATAAAGCAGGATTAACATATGTATCATGCTCTCCATTCAGAGTACCTATCGCAAGATTAGCTGCTGCGCAAGCTGCAATCAACAATAAGTAATAAAGGAAAAGACTAGTGTAAGCTAGTCTTTTTTTGTTATAATAAAACAAATAGATAAATAGTAATTTGTAGAGGAGATATTTATGGAAGATAAACAAGTATTATTTAATAATATAGATAAAGTTCACACTACCGAAATGGGTATTGATAGAATTAAGAAAAATCTTAAATTAGATACTGATGATGTTGTTGAGTATTGTAAGAATAAAGTTTTAGATAAAAATTGTAACATCTATAAACAGGGTAAAAATTGGTATTGTGAAATTGATAATATAAAAATAACAATCAATTCATATAGTTATACAATTATAACAGCACACAAATTAAAGAGGTAAAATAGATGGATTATCAAATAATAGAATTAGAAGAATTTAATGTAATAGGAATAAGGTATGAATTATCAAAATCATTAAGTAATAATGTAAAATTAGCACAAAACCATTGGAAAATATTTAATAGTAAATTAAGAAATAATAAGTTATATTTAGGAAGTAATTGGTGTAAATATGCTTTTATTGAAAAAATAGAAAATAAGATATTTTATTATATATCTATTCCTAAAAAAGATTTTGTACCAAATGATTTTACAGAAAAGATAATTTTGAAAAGTAAATATTTAAGGGTAGAACATATTGGTAATATGAATAAACTAAAAGATACTATCAATTATGTTTATAAAGAAATAATACCTAAAAATAATATTTTAGTAGAAAATAGGCAATTTGTTTATTTTGAAAAATATGATTATAAATTTCATTGGAATAGAGAAGATTCTGTTATTGAGATCTATATTCCGATTAAATAACAAATTACAATATGGAAGTGAGATGAGTTAATGAATATTCACTTTGGATTTTCATATATAGGTTTAATATTTTTACTAATGTTGATGTTACCAAATATTATATGGAGTAAAAATAAGCCTAAAGGCTATGATAAATATGTAAAAAATGAAAATAAAGTATTACTACTATTGGAGTGGCTTGGAGAAATGCTAGTAACCTGTCTGTCATTGATATTTAGTGATTTTAATATAAATAAAATATCAAACTGGTCTAGTATATTGTTAATTGCCTTTATTATAATGATTTTATACGAAATATATTGGATAAGATATTTTAAAAGTAATAAAACAATGAAAGATATGTATAGTAGCTTGTTAGGAATACCAGTTGCAGGAGCTACTTTGCCAGTAGTTGCATTTCTGTTACTAGGTATATATGGTAGAAATATATTTCTTATTATATCAACAATAGTATTAGGAATAGGACATATAGGAATACACTTAAATCATAAAAAAGAATTAGAATAAGAAATTACAATTTTATAGTTATTGATTTATAGTAATTTACCGAAAAGATTGTCAGTAATGACAGTCTTTTTTGTACGACAAGCAGTTATACAAATAGATTAGTTCAGTGCAACTAATCTATTTTTTATAAGAATTATAAACGAATTAAATGCAATTATTTTTTTATTATTTATTGACATTTAATTATAACTACTATAAAATATAGTAGTATAGTTTGTAGTAGAAAGAAGGGCTTAAATATATGAAAAATTATGACAACTATTTTCTTCCTGTAGATAATATGGAAGAAGCAAAAAGATATTATGAGGAAATATTGGGGTTAAAAAGAAATTTGATTTCTCTAATAAGGGAATGGTTGCTTATAATATTGGAAATGAAGAACCTGCAATAATTTTAAAAGACAAAAATAAATTTGAGAATTTAAAGCCTACAATATGGTTTGAAGTAGAAGATGTTGCAATCTTCTATAAAGAAATGTTGAACAATGGTATAAAGTTTTTGAGTGAGCCTTTTAAAATTGGAACTGGTAATGCAGTCGAGTTTGAAGATCCATTTGGAAATAGACTTGGCGTTACAGATTATATTAAGTAAGGAGTAGAGATTATGTCAAATATAGATTTGGTATTATTAGGACTTATTAAGCAAAAATCACAAAGTGCTTATGATATTAAAAAAAATATAGAATATCGTAATATACCAAGATGGGTAAAAATTAGTGAACAGTCTATTTATAAGAAAGTATTACAATTAGAATCAAAAGAATATATTGTTAGCCATAAAGAGAAAGAGGGAAATATGCCAGATAAAGCAGTATATACTATTACTGACAAAGGTAATGATTATTTTAATAGACTTATGAATGATATTTCAAATTATGATGTTAGTCTATATTTGGATTTTAATATTATTATTACGAATTTAGATTTAGTAGATGATGAACAAAAAAAGATTCTTGTTTCTAATATAAAATCAAAGATATTAGAATTAAAAGAATTGCTAAATGAAAGACAATCTCATAGACAACATATTCCTAATGTTGGAAAACAAATGTTCAAACAACAATTAGCATTAGTAGAAACATTAGAAAAGTGGATAATTGATTTTGAGAATAGTTTAAAAGGACAAAATTAGCAAATATTGATTTTAAGTTAAAAGATAAATTTGTAGGGAGGGAAATTACATGAAAATAATCAACATTGGTATTCTTGCTCATGTAGATGCAGGAAAGACGACTTTAACGGAAAGTCTGCTTTATACAAGTGGAGCGATTTTAGAATTAGGCAGTGTAGATAAGGGAACAACAAGGACAGATACTATGTTTTTAGAACGTCAGCGTGGAATCACAATTCAGGCAGCAGTTACTTCTTTTAATTGGAATGACTACAAAATCAATATTGTAGATACTCCTGGACATACAGATTTTATAACAGAAGTGTATCGTTCCTTATCTGTTCTTGATGGAGCTATTTTAGTAATTTCTGCTAAAGATGGTGTACAAGCACAAACCCGAATACTATTCCATGCACTTCAAAAAATGAATATACCAACAATTATTTTTATAAATAAAATAGATCAGTATGGAATTAACTTAAATAATATTTATCAAAATATCAAAGAAAAACTTTCAAATGATATTATTGTTATGCAAAATGTAACATTAACTCCAGAAATATCAATTAAAAATATCATTGATTTAGATGAATGGGATCCTGTAATTTCCAAAAATGATAAACTTTTAAAAAAATATATTGCAGGAGAAAAATTGACTATACAGGAATTAACGCAGGAAGAATATAGGTGTGTTAAAAAAGGTTCGTTGTTTCCTATATACCATGGAAGTGCTAAAAATAATATAGGAACTCAACAACTCATTGAAGCTATTTCAAATCTTTTTTGTCCTGAAATGAATAAGAATTATTCAGAACTATGTGGAAGAGTTTTTAAAATTGAATATACAGACCATAAGCAAAGATTAGTTTATTTGCGTCTTTACAGTGGAACATTACACTTACGAGATACAATTGTATTGTCAGAAAAAAAGAAAGTGAAACTTACAGAAATATATATTCCTTCAAATGGAGAAATGATAC
>JAFXCN010000004.1 GCA_017521465.1 Clostridia bacterium
ATTTATTTTATTTATAAGTATTTCTGTTGTTAAGTCTTTTTCTTCAATTATAATTCCCGCTTCTATATTCTCTAATGTTTTAGCATTATAGTATTGATGATTTTCTGCAGCATGAGGAAATGGTATAAGTATTGACGCAACGCCTATTACTGATAATTCGCTAACTGTTAACGCACCACTTCTACAAAGAACCAAATCACTTGCATTCATTACTTCTTCCATATTGTATATGTATTTTTCGACTTTCACATTTTCAGGAACTTTAGTAATCTTACTCATTATTTCATCATAATGTTTTTGACCAGTTGCATATATAACTTCATAATTTCCGAACATATTATTATTTATAAGTTCTACCATTACTTCATTTAATTTTTGTGCACCTTGACTTCCACCAAAAACTAATAATAGTGGTTTTTGAATCCCTAATTTTTCTTTTATAGTTTTTTTGTCGCAATCTGATTTCATTCGTGTTGGATTTCCAGTGCAAACTGGATTTTTGCAATTTGGTAATCTTTTTATTGCTTCTTCAAAACCAACGGCTACACAATCAACTTTATTAGCAAATAATTTTGTTGTTTTTCCAGGTAATGCATTACTTTCATGGATTAATGTAGGTATCTTTTTCTTTAGTGCCGCACTCATAAGAGGTGCGGTTACATATCCACCTGTGCCTATTACTATGTCTGGTTTTTCTTCCTCTATTATTTTTTTACATTCATCTATTCCTTTTTTCATAGTAAATAATACTTTTATATTTTCTAATGTAAATCTTCTTTTCAAACCCGCTGCATGAATTAATTTTATATCATACCCTGCTTTCGGAACTAAGTCAGTTTCTAATCCTCTTTCTGTACCAACAAATATAATTTCGTATCCTTTTTCTTTTAACATATTGGCAATAGCAATTCCTGGATTAATATGTCCTCCTGTTCCACCAGCAGCAATCAATGCTTTCATATATATTCCTCCCTGAAATATTATATGAGTGATTTTATCACATTGTTTCGAAAAAAGCAATTTTGTCTCCTTAGTTCCGTACGTATCGAAGCTTCCGAAGGAAGCATTTTCGCTGACGGAAAAAGGCGAATCAAGATAGTGAATAACGAATAATGAAAAGTGAAGAGTACAAAAACGGGTTAAAACAGTACACATATTTCTACTTTTCACTATTCACTCTTATCTTTTCACTGTGGCAAACTTGTTTGCCGCTTTTGAACTGCGTTACACCCATTTGCTATGATACTCACATTTTCGGTTTATAATACGGTCGCATATAAAAAGGAAGTGCAACAAAATCGATATAAAAATCGATTTTGTTGCACCTCCTGTTTTACATGCATCTATTTCTTCGCCGATGTTTTTCTGTTTTTTTTCTTCGTCGTTGTCTTCTTCGTTGTTTTTCTTGTTGTTTTCTTTGCTTTTGTTTCTTCCAAGTTTGCTGGAGTTATTACTCCATTTTTATCGGGTCCATTCCATGCTATAAAATCACATTTTTCTGGATTGTGCTCACATATATAATATTTCTTTCCTCTTTTGCTCTTTCTTACATGAATTTCTCCACCACATTTAGGACATGGCACATCGATTTTTTGTACGATAGGTTTTATATTTCTACATTCTGGGAATCCAGGGCACGCCATAAATTTACCATATCTTCCTAATTTGATTACCATCATTCTTCCACATTTCTCACATGGTACATCAGTTTCTTCATCTTTTAATTCTACTTTTCCTATTTTTTCTTCAACTTCCTCTAGGTTTTTATTAAATGGTTCATAGAATTCTTTGATTACTTTTTTCCATTCCATTTCACCTTCGCCAACTTCGTCTAGTTTCTCTTCCATTTGAGCTGTGAAATCCACATCGACTATATCTTTGAAATTTTCTTTTAACAATGTATCAACAATTCTTCCAAGTTCTGTAGGGCATAATGCTTTTTTCTCTTTTTCAATATATCTTCTATCTAATATTGTCGTAATCGTTGGAGCATATGTACTTGGACGTCCTATTCCTCTTTCCTCTAATGCTTTTACCAAACTTGCTTCTGTATATCTTGCTGGTGGTTCTGTAAAATGTTGTTCTGGCATTAATTCATTCAATCCAAGTTTTTGTCCTTCTTTCAAATCTGGTAATATTACATCTTTTTCCTCAAGATTTTCATCATTTCCTTCAACATATAATGTCATAAAACCTGAAAATCTTATTTTTGAACCGTTTGCCCTAAATGTATAATCATTTACATCTATATCAACTGTCATTGTATCAAATATAGCTGCAGTCATTTGAGAAGCTAACATTCTTTCATATATCAATTTATATAACTTATATTGATCTGCAGAATATTTTTCTTTTATTTCATTTGGTGTTTTATCTAAATATGTAGGTCTTATTGCTTCATGTGCATCTTGTGCATCTTTTTTAGTTTTATAATATCTGTTTTCGTAATATTCACTACCATATTGTGAAACTATAACTTCTTTAGCCATAGCTCGTGCTTCTTCTGAAATTCTTGTTGAGTCAGTTCTCATGTATGTTATTAATCCGCTTTCATATAATGTTTGTGCAACTGACATTGTTTTCTTAATTGCAAAACCAAGCTTTCTAGAAGCTTCTTGTTGCATTGTACTTGTTGTAAATGGTGGTGCTGGATTTCTCTTCTTTTCACCATATTTTATTTCTTTCACGATATAGTCTTTATTTTCAATATTGTTTAAAATATTGTCCATTTCTTCTTGAGAATGTATCTCAATTTTTTTATCCTTGAACAATTGAAGTCTTGCTGAAAAAACTTTTTTATTTACATTGTCTTTTAGCTTAGCATCCAAAGACCAGTACTCTTCTGGAATAAATTTTTCAATTTCTTCTTCTCTATCAACTACAAGTCTAACCGTAACTGACTGTACTCTTCCAGCAGACAATCCTTTTTTTACTTTTTTCCATAAAAGTGGACTTATTTTATATCCCACTATTCTATCTAATACTCTACGAGCTTGTTGTGCATCAATTAATTTCATATCAAGCGCTCTAGGTTTTTTAATTGCACCTTGTATTCCTTGCTTTGTAATTTCATTAAATGCAATTCTGCATTCAGCTTTTTCGTCTATTCCTAATATATAAGCTAAATGCCATGCAATTGCTTCTCCCTCACGATCAGGGTCGGTAGCTAAATATACTTTTTTAGCACTTTGTGCTTCTTTTTTTAGTTTCTTTATTAATTCAGCTTTTCCCCTTATATTTATATATTTAGGTTCAAAATTATTATCTATATCAACACCTAATTGTGATTTAGGCAAATCTCTAATGTGTCCCATTGAAGCTTCAACATGATACTTACTTCCTAATATCTTCTTTATAGTAGATGCTTTAGCAGGCGACTCAACTATAACTAAATAATCAGACATTTATTTTCTCCTTATGTATATATTAGCATATAATATGCTTCGTTACATATTTTAGCCTATCTACATAAATTTGGCAACACTTTTTGTAATCTTATATTTATAAGAAGTTTTCCATAACATCATATAGATGGACAGGCGTTACTTCATTATTTTTCATTATCTCTAAAATCTCTTCTGCTTTGTTTCTATCAGTTGTTATGTCTTCAACTTTACTTTTTTCTACTCGAGACAGGGATCGTTTTTCAACCTCTATTCCATATGTAATATATTTTCCTCCTTCTAATTCAATTTCTGCTTCTGTCAAAGAATACGACAATTTAAAGTCATCCATCTTGACAGCTTCTTCTGTTTGTTGCTTATTCATTTTTAAAAACTCCCCCATTCTTTTTTCTTTAGTGACTTGTTTATTATATTTCTCATTGGAATAATTTGGCAACAAAAACTCGTCGCAAATTACGACAATTCTCCCTTTTTTACGCAAAAAAGGGAGGTTACCCTCCCTTAATTGCCATGATTGCCGAAATTACGACACTCAGCCCTAGCACAATCCAGAAAATTACCGGCGCTACGGCATGGAATGCCACGAGACCAAGAAAGAAGAAAAAAGTTTTGAAGAGCATACCGATAAAGCTTTTTCCTTCGTCCCGAGACAGAAGCCACGAGATTACAATCCACAATGCGATTAGTACGTACGGTCCAGGATTTGCAATCACATCCTCAAAGAATTCAACTACTCCAGAAAAAAAGCGCTCCATTAGTAAATCATGCCTCCTTCAAAGACAAGTCCTATGATAATCAAACCACCGACAATAGCTCCAATCACAAAGGTTAAGCAGCCACAGCCACGACGCCGATCGCGATTCCCAAAAAGCAAAGGAATCCACCAATATGATGAGCCGCTAACCAGCAAAACAAGTGCCAACAGCCACATATATACCTACCTCCTACAAATTCAATCCACATTAATTATATCATATTTTATGTATACTTTCAATGTTTATTTCGAAAGAACGCCGCCATCTATTACAATATTATACAGATTAATCCACCGCTTCCCTCATTTATTATCTTTTCTAAAGTCTCTTGCAATTTACATTGTGCATCTTCCGGCATTTTATATAATTTATTTTGCAATCCTTCATTTACTAATTCATGTAAAGACTTTCCAAATATATTAGATTTCCATATTTGAGTTGGGTCTTCTTCAAATTCTTTCATTAAATAATTAACTAATTCTTCTGATTGTTTTTCACTTCCAACTATTGGAGAAATTTCTGTTTCTATATCTGCTTTCACGATGTGCAAGCTTGGTGCGTGCGCGCGAAGTCTTACTCCAAATTTTGAACCTTGTTTTATTATCTCTGGTTCTTCTAAAGATAATTCATCCATATTAGGAGTAACTATTCCATATCCTTTTCGTTTTACATCATTTAAAGCAAGTGCTATTTTGTCATAACTTTTTTTGCTTTGTGCAAGTTCTGCAACTATTTTAAATAAATCCCCCTCTTCTTTTACTTCTATACCAGATATTTCTGTTAAAACTTTATAAAACAAATCTTTATCTAAATCTAATTCTAATACAATTCTTCCAGTATCAAGTTTTATCTCTCTTATTATTGTCCTACTTATTATCTCATTCTCTGCAAGTTTTTTTAAAACATTATCTGCTTGCCTTAAATTATTTACATCTTTAAATTGATTCTTTAATATATCTAAAATTGATTTTTTTAACCAATGTTCTTCATTTAAAATATCTGTCCAGCTTGGCATATTTACTAATATTTCATTTATTGGAAATTCAAGTAATATCTTTTCTAGTATTGTTTCTATATCAATATCTCTTAAATTTGCACAATCAATAGCAACAACCGGAACATCATATTTTTTCTTCAATTCTTTTGCAAGTATTATACTTTCGTTTGAATTTGGCTTGCTCGTGTTCAAAATTATTACAAAAGGTTTGCCTTGTAATTTTAATTCTTTTACAACTCTTTCTTCAGCGTCTATATATTCCTCTCTCGGAATATCAGTTACACTTCCATCCGTAGTAATTAAAAGACCTATGGTAGAGTGCTCATTAATAACTTTCTTTGTACCAATCTCTGCTGCATCTTCAAACGGAATCTCTTCATTAAACCAAGGTGTACGAACCATACGAGGGAGATCACCTTCCATATATCCTAATGCATTTTTAATTAAATATCCTACACAATCAACCATTCTTGTTCTAAATTTTATATTTTCACCTACTGTAATTTCAACAGCTTCATTTGGTATAAATTTAGGTTCTGTCGTCATTATAGTTCTTCCGTTTGAACTTTGAGGCAATTCATCTACAGCTCTTTCTTTCTTATATTCTTCGTTAATATTTGGTATAACAGCTACTTCCATAAACTTTTTAATAAATGTAGATTTTCCTGTGCGCACTGGTCCAACAACACCTATATAAATATCTCCTCCAGTTCTTCCCGCAATATCTTGGTATATATTGTAATTTTCCATCAAATTACCCTCCTTTAATATGTGTTTGTACACTTATCGTTTAGTAATATATATTAGAGGGATTAGTTTTTTATTACAAAAAAAGACTAAGATTTAAAAATCTTAGTCTTTTTTTCTATATTGTTCCTTTTATTTTTCTTTTCATTGGATTTTGTAAAACATTAATTTCCGTATCAGTTGTATAAGTTGTAATTGTAGTATCCTTTCCATCAACCATAGTTGCAGTTCCTAAACTTTCTGATTCTGCTAATTTTGCAAATTTAACTTTTTCAGCCGATGCTTTTGCTTGTTTTATTGTGTCTTTATATACTTTCATAGTATTCTTTGAAATTGTTTCCCAATTAAATTCTTTTACAACTTTTTCTCTAGCATTTTTAGCTATTTGAGTACATAGTTGTTCATTAAATAAAACTTCTAATATTGAGTCTGCAAGAGAATTTGGATTTCCCGCATATGATTTCATTCCATCAATTCCATGAGAAACTATTTCATTTAATCCACCTGCATCTGATACTACTGTTGCAGCCCCAGCAAGCATTCCTTCAAGTGCAACTATTCCAAATGGTTCATATAAACTTGGGAAAGTTGCAACATCTATAGCTTTATACATTTTTGTTATTTGTACATCATTTAAATATCCTGTGAAATACACTTTTTGAGAAATTCCCAAATGTTCAGCTAAGCCTTTTAGTTCATCCATAAATGGACCACGACCAGCTATTACAAATTTAACATTTGGATAATTAGCTAAAATCTTTGGAGCAGCTTGGAATAATATTTGAATTCCTTTTTCATTAACTATTCTACCTGCAAAGAAAACTATTTTTTCATGGTCTGCAGCATAGTTTCTTCTAAATTCCATATCTCTTTCTTGGTTATCAAATTTGTTTATATTAATTCCATTTGATACAACATGAATGTTTTCTATTGGCTTTCCAAAAAGATTGCTTATTTCATTCTTCATAAAGTTACTATTACATATAACATTTCCAGCTTCATATGTTAATAACCATTCAACATCATTAACATATCCTTGTGATTTATCATGTATCCCCTTATTTCTTCCACTTTCAGTTGCATGAATTGTTGCAACCAATGGCAATTTATATGTTCTTTTCAATGCTCTGGCAGCGTAAGCAACAAGCCAATCATGCGCATGTAACACATCAAACTTACCAAATTCTTTTATTACATCTGCAGCTTTTTCAATCATGCAGAAGTTAAGTTGCATTACCCAATCAATCAGATTGTTTGCATTTATTGGATAGTTTGTAACTCTATGTACATATACGTCTCCATCTCTTTCAAACTCTTTTGTCTCACCTTCTTGATATGTTATTACATGTACTTCATGACCTTGCTTTGCAAAGCTGTGTGATAAATCATGCACAACCCTCGCAATCCCTCCAACTATTCTTGGCGGGTACTCCCATGATAGCATCATAATTCTCATAAAATGTTTCCTCCTTAAAACTTTATCTTACGTTTACTTCCTTACGGAAATAAGTATTTTACCGCACTTAACTTATTAGTAAATTAATTGTATACAAACTTTATTTTTTTGTAAATAGTTTTAAAAAAAATAATATCTTTTTGTCATTTTTTATTGATATTTATTTTTTTATAGTATAGAATATTTTATTATAGTAGTGAAATAATGTGTATTCGAAAGATAAAAATTTTAAGGAGGCATATTGTAGTGCATTTGTTAAAATCTGAGTATTACGATTTACCAATTAAATACGATCAAACTTTAATCAGATTATTAGTCCAATCACCAACTCGCATGTACGCATATTGGGAAGTATCTGATGATACTATGAAATATTTTTCTAATAATTTTCACAATTATTCTGACTGCGTTCCTGCTTTAAAGATTACTAATATAACAAAAAATTATTCATATGTTATACCAGTTGATCCTTTTGCTAATAACTACTATATAGATGTTGAAGATACTGGTTGCGATTATAAAATAGAACTTGGAAGAACTAAAGATAATAATTTTTTGAACATATATACATCGAACAATATAACAATGCCTATCTTCTCTAGAACTAATGATAACGCAAATGGTTTTGCTGATTCTGACGAAGTACTATTTGGAAATTATTTATGTATTGCAGATAAAAAGAAAATAAAGGTATATACAAATAAAGAAAGCAGAAAATATTTTCAAAATCAAACACACACAGACTTTGAAAATATTACTTCTAGTGATATACCAAAACCTATTGGAGGTTAATATGGCATTTAAAGGTTATTTAAATTTAGTATTACATGCTCATTTGCCTTACGTTAGGCATCCTGAGAGCGAGGAATATATTGAGGAAAGATGGCTATTTGAAGCTATTTCTGAAACATATATTCCTCTTTTAATTTATTTTAAAAAGCTGGTAGAAGAAAATGTTCAATTCAGATTAACAATGAACATTTCTCCTCCACTCATCACGATGTTAAAAGATGATTTACTTCAAAAACGTTATTTGAGATATTTAGTAGAAAGAATCTGGCTTGCTAGAAAAGAAATGTATCGCACCAAAAATACAAACAAAGACGTCAACGATTTAGCACAATTTTATTTCTATCAATTCAAAGATTTTTATAGAGTATATAAAAGAGAATATAACTGCGATTTAGTAAA
The DNA here is from genome assembly GCA_017521465.1 of Clostridia bacterium. Lineage (GTDB taxonomy): Bacteria > Bacillota > Clostridia > TANB77 > UBA1234 > RGIG6291. Next base: position 8,551 of record JAFXCN010000004.1, read on the forward strand.
TGCATTTAAGTACTTTCAAGATATCGGTGTATTAGAAATCATCGCTTGTCCTGCTACTCACGGTTTTTTACCACTTCTAAATGTTACTCCAAATGCTGTACGAGCACAAATTTCAAATGGAGTTCAAGTATATAAAGAAGCTTTTGGCAGACAACCAAATGGAATGTGGCTTTCAGAATGCGCATACATTCCCGAAGTCGAAAGTGCGCTTAACGAATTTGGAATAAAATATATAATATTAGAAACACACGGAATTACAAATGCTGTTCCTACTCCTGTTTACGGAACTTTATCCCCAATCATTTCTCCAAACGGAGTAGCCGCTTTCGGTAGAGATTTAGAAAGTTCAAAACAGGTTTGGAGTTCAATTTGCGGATATCCCGGCGATCCAAATTATAGAGAATTCTATAAAGATATTGGATACGAATCTGAATGGGAATATATAAAACCTTTCGTTTCCAAAAGCGGTCATCGTGTAGATACCGGAATTAAATATCATAAAATTACTGGCAAAACAAACGATAAAGAATATTATAAACCAGATAATGCAAAGGCTGTTGCTGAGATGCAAGCAGATCATTTTATCTCTTCAAGAATTGAACAAATTAATTCAGCGGCAACGAATATGGTCATTCCTCCTGTTGTTACTTGTCCTTACGACGCTGAACTATATGGCCACTGGTGGTTTGAAGGTCCATACTGGTTATATGTTTTGTTTAAAAAGATTCATTATAACCAAGATACATTTAAATTAATAACACCAAGTGAATATTTATCTACGTATCCTAATATTCAAGAATGCAAACCTGCAATTTCTACATGGGGCGCACATGGATACAACGAAGTATGGATTAATCCAGGAAATGATTATATATATCGTCATCTTCATCACGCTGCCGAAAGAATGACATATTTGGCTAATATACTAAAAGAACCTACCGAAACAGAACGTCGTGCATTAAACCAATGCGCTAGAGAACTACTTCTTGCACAAAGCAGTGATTGGCCTTTTATAATAACTATGAATACAATGGTTGAATACGCTCATAAAAGAGTTAAAGATCATATTGGCCGTTTTAACGCTTTAGCTGATATGATAGACAAAAAAGAAATTAACGAAGATTATTTAGAAAACATAGAATTTAAAGATAAAATATTTCCAAATATAGATTACTCTATTTTTTCTACAAATTAAAAGAAGGTGCTTTGCACCTTCTTTTAATTTTATTTAGAATTTTTTAAAATATCTTTTAACATCTTTTGAGCAACCTTTTTTTGCTTATTGTCAAATATTTTTTCTAATTGTTGTTCTAAACTTTCTAATTGTTCTTTAGTTAATAATGATGTTATTGCTTCTAATTCATTTTGTTGCATAATAGTTAACGATTGGTTTTTCTGCAATAAATTAAATGCTTGTTTTACTAATAGTTTACCTACCATTTCAATTATTTCAGGTTGCAGTGAAAGCTTACTTGTATTATCTTTAAAATAATTATCTTTTGGCAAACTTCTTGCCTTATAATAATTATCTAGCATGATTATTTCATACATTATTCTACTTTTCGCTTCTGCATATTCAGCTAATTCTTTTGCTTTGTTTTTTACATTATTAATTTTTTGCGAGATTAATTCATATTCTTTTTCTGTTTTTCCTCTTTCGCATATATACATTGCTTGTTCTGCTACAGAGATTGGTTTATTCATAAAATAATCCGTTATTAATATTGCTTTTCTTTGTTGAAGGGAACTAAATATAGCATCATTATTTTCTGAAGCAGTAATATGTTCAAAGATCTTTAATAGCTTACTTCCGCCTTTATCATTACTAATTAGCGCAACAAGTTTTTCTTGTATCAATTCTTTTTCTTTGAGAATATACTCATTTATAGTTTTAGGTTCAAACTCACTGTTACTTAAATATGCATTTACACTTTCGTGTAACACTTCTACGATTTTTGTATTGTAAGAGTTTAGTTCTTGAATTGCATTTTTTTCTTCTTCAGTTAATTCTATTAGTTTTTCTAGTTTTAACAAATGTTCATCAGTAAAAATTGATTTTTCGTCCGGAGTTTCTTGTTCAACTTTTTGTTGCTTATCATTTTCCTCTACAGCAGCAGGTTCATTCGAAAGATTATTTTGTTTCATCTTTTCAAATTTTTCATCCACATTACTCGTCGAAATTTTTCTATTAGTAAAGACTTGTGTTATAACATTTTCTTCTGCCGTTTCTGATACAATTATTTCATTTGGAACAAAATGATCTAAACGCCAAATATCATTATCTTCATATATTACTTTTAATGTGGCTTTTGGTTTAAATCTACTACCAATTTGAGCAAGCACTCTGTCTGTTTCTTTTATTTTTCTTCCTGTATCATCTTCATATTTTATAACAACATTTGCTTTTGCTTCTTGATAAGTCAAAGTTATTATATTGTTAATACTTCCTACTTTTAATTTTATAGGTTCAGCGCTAAAGAAACTCCATTTTCTATTATCCACACCATTTACAACTTTCTCAATTTCAGGTATAAATTCAATTCCTACTTGCTCTGTATATTCTTCATCGTCTTTTATTTGTTCACCATCAACATTTCTATAACGTATAAGAACGCTAGCTTTGGCAACTTCATATACAAATTTAATGATGTTATCTTTTGGATTTTCCATAACTCTTATTGTCTCTACCTTATTATTTACCAATTCCCACTGATTTTCTTTTCTGTCTTTAATATATTGAATTGGATTAGCACTATATTCTTCACCTACTTGTAGTTGAATTGTCTCATCATTTCTCAATGTATTACCATCAAAATCTTGGTATTTAACTGTTACATTACTATAAACTTCTGTATATGTTAAATTAATAACATTAAGATTTTCTGATGAACCAATAGGTGTTTCCCTAACTATAACACTTTCTGGTGATGCACTAACAAATTTATACATTTTTGAATTATCATCAGCTATTTTCTCATTTATATTTGGTGTAAACTCACTTCCAATTTGAGCCTTTACAATCATGTCTTCGCAAATTTTATTTCCCTGTTTATCCATTATTTTTAAAGTTACATCAATTCTCAACGGTACATATATCAAAGTAATAATATTGTCTTGTTCAGCATCTTTTACCTCTAGTTTTTCAACATCACGCTCTTTATACTCCCAAACTCTTTTTTGTTCATCTTCTATTACGTTTTCAAATTGTGGAATATAAGTACTTCCTATCTGCACAAGTTTTCGATTAGGTTTTTTAAGTCTTGTTCCATATTCATCCTGATATCTAAATGTAACAGAAGCTTTTTGTTCTTCATACGATAGCATGATAACATTCTCATTCTTATCTTCAGATACCATAATTGTATTTTTACTATTGGTATTATACATCCACTTATTTCCAGCATTTCCAACTATTCTGTCTAATGCTTCTGCTGTATATTCACAACCTATTTGAGCCTGTACTACATCTTCTTTTTTGATTATTTCGCCTAATGTGTTTTGATATTTTATAACCACATCAATAAGTTCTGGTTTATATTTTATATATACGTTGTTCTCATTTTCATTTTCCGAAACAACAATAGGTTCTACCTTATAAGAAGATGCAAATATTTTAATATCACTCTTCGCAGATTGTACCCAATGCGCACCGTTTTTGTCTTTAATAGCTTCTTCAACCGTTGCAACATATTTAGTTCCTACTTGCAATTGTGTAACTTTCGGCTCTATTATTTCTTTATCATCTTTTGTCACAAATCTATCGTACACTTTTACAATATGCTTATCATACGTAATTTTAAAATTGTTATCTTCAACATGTTCTGAAATATTTACTTCTAAATTGTTTTCACTTAGCACCCATCCAAATCCATCTTTATCTTTAATATTATTTGGTGGTTCTATTTTAAACACACTACCAACTTGCAAAGTAAATTCATCATCTTTTCTTAAAGGATTGCCTTCTACACTTTCGTATTCAACAATTGCTTTAATCATCTTTTTATCAAAAATATGTGTTATAATATTTTTTTCGATATTTTCAGAAACATCTATTCTTTCATTATTGATCTTACTATATATCCAAGCTTTTCCTTCATTATCTTTTACTTCTTCAATCTTTGATGCAATAAAAATACTACCAACTTGAATCATCATTACATTTTCGTCATTTATTGCATTGTTTTCTAAATCAACATATTTTTGAGTTACTTTTACTTTATAAGGAACGTAATGTAAAACAACTTCATTTGATTCCTCATTTATTTTTATAGCAACATTTTCTTCTTTAGAATATAACCAAACTTTGTTATTAAAATCTGTAACTTTATCTATTATTTCAGCAGTATATTCTTCACCAACTTGAACCATTTCTGATCTTGATTTTATAATCTCATTACCATTTTTATCTGTATATTTAATTACAACTTTCGCAAGTAATTTTTCATAAACACATGTTATCTTATTATTGTTTTCGTCATCATCTACTTTTAACATGGTTGTTGTCATATTTTTTAATTTCCAACCTAAACCAGCAAAATCATCTATTTTTTCAAGTTGCTTTATTGCTACTTCATTACCAATTTGTTCTTCTTTCACATAATCATTTCTTATCTTTTGTCCAATATCATTTAGATACTCAACAACAACTTTAACTCTTTCTGGCTCATAATTTAATATGACAATATTCTCTTGCTCGTTTTCTTTAGCAATAATACTCATGCCAGTGTCGCCAATATATTTCCATTTACGTTTTGTTTTATCTAATAATCTTTGTTGAATATTTGGAGCAAATACCCCACCAAGTTTTGTATTTATAACAACATCGTCTATGATTGATTTTGAATCTTCTATATTAACACATTTTACTAGAACACGTGCTTGTATTTCATCATATACTAAGGTAAATCTGCTGCCTTCTTTTACATACATTTTTGCAGGCTCTGTTCTTATAACAGACCATCTTTCGCCATTATCAGCCGTAACTTTATAGTATTCATTATAATTAGCATATTCTGATCCCAATTGCAATTTTATATGCTCTTCATTCTTCAATACTAATCCGTTAACACTCTTAAACGAAATAATTACATCTACAAGTTTTGGCTCATAATTAATCTTGATAATGTTTTCTTGTTCATATTTTTTAGCTATGAACTCACTAGCATTATTCTCAGAAACACACCATATTCTTCCGTCTTTTCCTTCAAGTATAGATATCTTTTCTGGAATCACTTTACTTCCTACCTGCACAGTAGATATCCTATCTTCTAGAAGGTCGTTCCCTTCAACATCAATATACTTGGTAGTAATTTTTGTCATAAACGGTTCGTATATATATGAAATATTATTTTGAGTTTCATCCGCACTTACTTTAAAAATAATATTATCATCTGTACCTTTCCACAACAAACCTTTGACATCTGTAATCTCACCTACAATTTGTGGCGTATACTCTGCTCCTATTTGTGCTTTTTGAGTTAGAACATCTTTTATCATTCTTCCCGAAGTGTCTTTAAATAAAATTCTAATATTCGCAAGGGTCTTTTTGTATTTTATTGTTATGACATTATTTCTTTCATCTTCTTGAGCAAGTATTCTATAATGTTCTGGCGAATCAAGCTCCCACCATTTTCCATAGATATCGACTATACTTTGTTCTGCGCTATAACTAAATTCTTTTCCTATCTGCACAAATTCTATAAAATCATCTTTTACTTTAGTTCCTTCTTCACTATGTGTTGTAACTAATACTTTTACCCTTACAGCATCGTACAACATGTTTATTACATTTTCTTTGTTTTCTTCGACATAAACAGAAGGGTTAGATTCCTCTAAATACATCCACACTAAATTGTTATCATCTATTATTCTTTCTTGTATATCAGCAACGTATTTTCTATTAGCTTGCACCATCATAGTAGTAGATTCTTTTACTTTATCTCCAGCTTTAGTAATATAATTTATTTTTACTTCTGCTTTTTTCATGTCATAAACTAATGTGATTATATTTCTAGATTCGTCTTCAGAAACAATCAACTTGTTCGGTCTTACTTGATATAGAGTCCATTGCATATCTTCATCATCTAATATCACTCCATCATCTGACGAATTGTACAATTCTCCAACTTGCATTTCTTTAACAACTTCTTGTTTCAATGGCTGGCCTTGCTTATTAATGTAATTTATTTTAACGCGAGATAGTTTTCTTATATATCTAACTTCAATAACGTTTTCATTAATTGCCGAAACACTTATATTTAATTTTTGACTATTATCACATATCCATTCTTTGCCTTGTTTATCATTAATAACCGGAATTATTTCAGGAACATATATCGAATTAATTTTTTGACCATAAACAACGTTTTCTTTTAGCACATCACCTTCAGAACTTAAATATCTAACAGTTACGCTTCTTTCATCATCTGCATTTGAAAAAGCATTACCGCTACCAAAGGCTTCGCTTGGAATGCTATAAAATTTATTCGAAGTAGCCAAATCATTAATAACATCTTCAACAGCAGTACCATTGTACATTCTTACACCTTGATTTAGTACAATTAATTTAGGAAAATAGAAATTTACTTCTATACTCGGAACTGGTAATAATGACGTTCCTAAATCTTCGACATCCTCATACATATATCCTAAAAGTTGTGGAATGCTCGCTATATCAATTATTGTTTCTCTTTTTATTATTACAGCATTTGTACTTACATTAAAATCGGCAATTGATTGCTTTACCACCTTGTTTCCAGAAACATCAGTATAATTTAATTTGTTTCCAACGGTAGTCAAATCGTTTTCAAAATTTTCTACGAATCTATACCTATACTTTCTACCTAAATTATCCTCTATTGAATTGTATAATAGCTGCTCAAAATCATCTGGTTCCATTGTTAATTTAAATCTATATTTAATTGGTTCAATATTATCTGTATTTCCTGTAGCATACATTTTTATCAAATTTACAGATGGTAAAATCAATTCTATATTCAATTTACTTATTACTTCTCTAACATATTCTTCCGAAACATCATATCCTACTTGATTCGAAAATTGCATTGCTAATTCTTTTGAGATTTTTATAATTTTCTCATCTGAATTTTTTATTAATTCAGCATAGCTAGATTCCATATAAGAATCAACTGCCGTATAAATTGCAATTTCTTCTTGGCGTCTTCCATTATCACTTAACCATACATACGAAGGCTTGTTTAAATAAAAATTCGGATATGTATTTAATTCATTAACTTTCAAATACGGATCGTTAGATATACTTCCAATTTTTACTCCGTTCCCTATATATCTTCCTTTTATTTCTTTTTGTGCAGTTTCTATTTTATTAACTTTTCTATTTATATATTTCAAATCATAATTTGTAATTGCATCTGCAAATTTAGAAGCATTCTCATACAATTTAATTTTTGGATTCAAATTATCTATCATAATTGCATCTATTACAAATTCCGTCATTAAAATGTAAATGATATCTTGAGCTTTAATATTATTTAATCTATTTCCAGCAGTTAATGCATCAAAATAATCAGAAACAACAAGTTTTCTCTCGTTTCCAAAAATTTCTTCATATGTTTTTGAATTATATTTTATTTGTACGTCTCTATCAGGATTATAAATTATAATCTCCAGCTCCAAATGTTCAGTTATTCCAATAAGACAAAGTTTTCTATCCAAAAAATAATCTGGAACAGTCATTTGAGCGCCTATTTGAGTCGCAACTGTTTTTAACTCAATTTCACCTTCAAAAACAAATTTGTTTATTAATCTCTGTTCAACATCAAGAAAAAACCTTAACACATGAACGTTAGGTTTATTAAAAACACTAACTTTTATCACGTCATTTGTATCAGGTTTGTTCTCTAATATTGACATATTAAATTCTCTTAATTTTGGTTCAACAAAACTTTCTGCGTATCCAAGTTCAACCAATTTATTCTTTAGTGCTTCGAATATCATTTTCTCACCTCGTATAAATACTAATTATATTATACACTACATGTTATTTTTTTCAATATTTTTGATTATAATATTTTGGACATTCTCCTTTTAAAATTTTACGGAATAATATGTTTTAGCATAAAGAAAACAAAAATGCAAAAACTATATCGAAAATATTATTAAGGAGGAAAAATGTCTGCAAAATCTATTTTAATAAAAACGCGTTCAAAAAGCATGTACACGCTGCTATTAAACGAACTTAATGAATCACCTAAAATAAAATTTTTTTCAAAAAAAATAAATGGTATTTATAATTTAACTATAAAATGTAATGATTATTATTCGTTTTTATCTTTACCAACTTCTAAAAGCATATACGGAAACTACATTTTTCTTTATTCAAGCATTTCGATTATATTATCTGAACTTCTAATAAATTTATATGAATTTCAAATTGCAAAAAGATTTATAAATTCTCAATATTTTTATTTTCCAAAAGTAATTATAAATCAACTAACAAATCTTTCATCATTAGTGCTATCAGACAATTTACCAGATTATTCAAATAATGAATTATATTTGTTTAGAAGGGAAATTTTATTGCATGAATTATTAAATAATTTTCAAAAACAAAATCATATTTTCATAGATAGTTTTATTAATTTTAGTACACCACGTTATCACGAAACATTAGAATATATATTAAGCACATCCGTAGAACTTATTTTATCAAATCAAAACTTATTTCATTGACAAATTAAGTCTATTAATAGATAATATTGTTAGTATTATTCAAGTTTTACAAAGGAGGAAAATAAAGTGTATTTATTTGGTAAAATAAATGTAATGCCTCAACTACCTGAAAGAATTTCTGGTTTGTCAGCATTATCTTCTAATTTATGGTGGTCATGGAATTCATACGCATTGAGATTGTATGATTACATAGACTGTGATCTTTTCAAAAAAGTTAATAAAAATCCAGTTAAATTTTTATCTCACATTAATCAATCAAGATTGGTTGAAGTTTCTAATGATCAAGAATTTTTAAAAGAATATGATATGGTAATGGAAAATTTTAATGGTTATCTTAACCAAGCCGATACATATTATGCAAAAACTTTTCCAAACGAAAAAAATAATGTAATTGCTTACTTCTCAGCTGAATATGGTATCGACGAAATATTGCCAATATATGCAGGTGGTCTTGGAATATTATCTGGTGACCATTGCAAATCTGCAAGCGATTTAGGAATTCCATTTGTTCCTATCGGTTTATTATATAAACATGGATATTTTAATCAATTAATCAACAAAGATGGTTCTGAAACATTTCTTTATTCAGAAGCTAATGTTGAAGATTTGCCAATTCTTCCTGTTTATGATGATAACGGAAACGAACTTGTTATTGGCGTAGATTTTCCTGGTCGTATAATTTATCTAAAAGTATGGAAAATCAATGTTGGTAGAATATCACTTTACTTATTAGACAGTGACATTGATATTAATAATGAAATGGATAAACAATTAACTTTGAAACTTTATGGTGGAAACCAAGAAACGAGAATATCACAAGAAATAATATTAGGTATCGGTGGAATGAAGCTTTTAGAAGCTTTACACATAACACCTACCGTTTATCATATGAATGAAGGACACTCTTCTTTTGTAGTACTTGAAGTTATAAAACGTTTTATGAAAGAAAGAAATGTTTCTTTTAAAATTGCTAGAGAAATGGCTTCAGCATGCACAATATTTACAACACATACTCCAGTTCCTGCTGGTAATGATATCTTCCCTATAGAATTAATGGATAGATATTTTGCAGCTTATTCTGCACAACTTGGAATTTCTAGAAACGATTTTCTAAGTATGGGTTCTCGTGATAATAATATTCCTTCAAATGGATTTGACATGGCGGTTCTTGCATTAAAAGTTGCAGGTAAGAAAAATGGTGTTAGCAAATTACATGGTGAAGTTTCTAGAAAATTGTTTGGAAACTTATGGCCAAATACAGCTGTTGACGAAGTTCCAATAACTCATGTAACAAACGGTGTTCATACATGTACATGGCTTGCCCCTAATTTAAAACAACTATATAACGCATATATGAGACCATTCTGGCAAGAAAAAATTCATGAAATAGAAACATGGAATGATATTGATAATATCCCTGATGAAGAACTATGGAAAACACATCAAGAACAAAAACAAAAATTAATTGATATGGTTAGAGAAAATGTTAGAAATCAAAAAAATAGAAATGGTGATTCCGTAGAAGAAATTAATGATATAAATAAACTTCTTGATCCAAACGCACTTACAATTGGTTTTGCAAGAAGATTTGCTACATACAAACGTGCAGATTTAATATTTAGAGATATTGAACATATTACAAAATTATTAAATGATCCTCAAAGACCTGTACAATTAATCTTCGCCGGCAAACCTCATCCAGCAGATATTCAAGGTCAAGATTTAGTTAAGAAAATTTATAATATTTCAAAAATGCCACAATTTAAAAACAAAGTTGTAATTTTAGAAAATTATAATATGCATGTTGCAAGATATTTAATCAGTGGTGTTGATGTGTGGCTTAATAATCCTAGAAGACCTCTTGAAGCAAGTGGTACTAGTGGAGAAAAAGCTGGATTAAATGGAGTAATAAACTTTAGTATTCTTGATGGTTGGTGGTATGAAGGCTTCGACAAAACAAATGGTTGGGCAATCGGTGATGACACTGAATATACAAATTACGAATTACAAGATAACGCTGATAGTCAAAGTATTTATAACGTTTTAGAATCTGAAGTTATACCAACATACTACAACAAAAACTCTAAAGGTTATAGTACAAAATGGGTTCAAATGATGAAGAATTCTATTAAAACAGTAGGTGGAAATTATAACACAAGCAGAATGTTATGTGACTATTCAAACGACCTTTATATACCTCAAGTACGCCTTGCTGTTGCAGATTATGCTAACAAAGAAAAAGTTGAAGAATTTAGTAATTGGAAAAACAATATACTTTCGAACTGGAATAACGTTACTATTTCTTCTCCATCAATAAACAGTGAAGTATCGATTAGCGCTGGAAACTCTTTAGATTTATCTTGCACTGTTTCACTTGGAAACATTCCACCTGAAAGCGTTACAGTTGAAGTATATTATGGTAGATTTGTAAATAATGAAAAACTGTTAAGCAGTGCATTTAAAACAATGGAATTAGCTAACAATTTAGAAAATTCTACATACGAATACAAAACTTCGATAACAATCGATAACGGTGGTAATTATGGATATACATTCAGAGTTGTACCAAATCATGATATGCTTATAAACAAACATGATATGTCTTTAGTAAAATGGTTAGAGTCTTAATTAATAGAGGTGATTAAATGCGTAAAACAAAAATTGTTTGTACATTAGGACCAGCTGTAGATGATTATAAAGTTTTAGCTAGACTTTGTGCTTCTGGAATGAATGTTGCTCGTTTTAATTTTTCTCATGGAGATTATGAACAACAAGGTAAAAGAATCGAAGTGTTCAAAGCAGTTCGTAGCGAATTAAATTTATATATTCCTATGATGCTTGACACTAAAGGACCCGAAATAAGAATTGGTACATTTAAAAGCAAAGTAGCTGCACTTATTGACGGTGAAGAATTTACTTTAGCACACGATGAATGTGAAGGTGATTCTCATAGAGTGTATGTAAATTACCCTCTACTTTCTTCTGATGTTCATATTGGAACAAGAATATTAATTAATGATGGTCTTATCGAATTAGAAGTAATAGAAATTATTGATAAAGATGTAAAGTGTAAAATTATTCACGGAGGAAATCTAACCGATAGAAAAAGTGTAAATATTCCTGGATTAGTTTTAAACTTACCTTTACTTACAAAAAAAGATGAAGAAGATATTATATTTGGCATCGAAAATGGTTTTGATATAATAGCTGCATCTTTTGTAAGAAAACCAGAAGATATTTTAGCTATTAGAGAAATATTGAAGAAATATCATGCTGAACATATTAAAATAATTGCAAAAATAGAAAATCATGAAGGTGTCGACAACTTTGATAAGATACTTGATGTAGTTGATGGCATAATGGTTGCACGTGGTGATTTAGGAGTGGAAATTCCTATAGAACATGTTCCTATACTTCAAAAAGAATTTGTTTCAAAATGTAATGCACATGGAAAAATAGTTATAATAGCAACTCAAATGTTAGAGTCGATGGTAAATAATCCAAGGCCAACTAGAGCTGAAGTTAGTGATATTGCAAATGCTATTTTAGACGGCACATCTGCTATAATGTTATCTGCCGAAACAGCAATGGGTAATTTCCCTGTTCAATGTGTAAAAACAATGGGCACAATTGCAGAATCTATAGAAAATAATACTCATTATTGGGAACGTTTCTTAAAATTAAATACTAATTATTTAATAAGTAATAGACCAAATCTTATAGTTGGACACTCACTTTGCGAAGTTGCAATGAGAATGCATGCAAAAGCTATATTTTCATTATCATCACACGGAAATACTCCAATCGCATTATCATCATTCAAACCAGAATGTCCTGTTTATGCAATTACAAGTGACATAAGGACTGCATCACAATTAAATTTAGTTTGGGGAGTTACTCCTATACTTGTAGATTATTCTTCTAATTCAGAAGATATGATTATAGAAGGTATAAACAAAGCTAAAGAATATGGATTTGTTAAAGATGGAGATACTGTAGTAATTGGTGGTAGTGATTCTCATGATAAATATGGATTTAAGTCTAAAAAAACTTTAGGTGGAATATATGTAATTTAAAACAAAGAGCTGCTGAATTAAAAATTCAGCAGCTCTTTTATTTTAAAAATTAGTATTGAGTCCATTAATAAGGGCATATCGAAGCGGCGGCAAATCATGCACACTCACTTTCTTTACAAACTTAGCAACAGGTGTAAATGTGTCATTCATAAGCTTCCAAAATCTATTATCACCAATTTTGCTAATACGATTTTCGATGATATCGCGATAAATACGGAGAATCTCCGGCACCGCAATAACAGTACAATTACGTGCTGTAAACGTGTCCGTCCTGGGTTCTTCATTTTCCAAAATGTACCGCACCAGGTCAAGAGACTCAACACGGCCTGCAATACCGTCATACTCTTCTCCATTCGCAAGGAATACAACAGCATCTTTCATTACATCAGCATCAAAAGGAATCTCTTCACCTTTCATAAACTTAATAATCTGTTCTTCACCATTAATACAAATAAATGTAATCTTTCCAATCTCTGTATCTTTAATCATCCAACCGAAAGAAGTTTGCTCAAGGATCCGCACCATAGTTACCCTTCCTCCCTTTGTAACATATTCTAGCTTTTGCATTATATCATCTATCCGCTCTTTTGTCAATGATATGTAAACTAATTTGTCAATTATTTCCAAATGTATTTTTAAACATTTTCCAAACATTTCTAGTTATTTTCTTATTTTCATTTAAAATAACAGAATAAATTACATATTCATCCCATAATCCGATTTCATTTATATCTTTAGATTTCATTGTACTAAAATCATTTAAGAATAATTTTAATCCACATAATTGTGCTTTTATTTTCTTACCTTTAGCTGACAACCAATTAATATTCAAAATAAAATACGAATCAGCAATTATAAAAGCAATTATAACTATTAAGAAAAAATATTTAAAAAATATTGTTACTTCTTCATAAAAATATATCATCATAAGTGCCGTAATAAACATTGGAATAAAAGTTCCGCCGCATAATATAAGTGCTCTTGCTACATCTTTTCCGTTTTTTTCTCCTGGTTCATATACACCAAATTTAGAAATAACAATCTTTATACTTAACGGTATAAAGATTGCATGTACCAAAATCCCTGTAATTATCGCAGCATCTCTAAACAAAACTAATGCTAGCAATACTCCAAAAGCAAATATCGTATATATTTTTTTGTTTCTTAAATATTTCTCTTCAATACTTTTGGATATATTTTTTTCTGGCAGTATAAGTTCTGATTTTTTCAAATCATTATATAAATTTTTTTCAAACTTTTTCAAAAAAATTTTACTCTCAAAATTTTTCTTCTTTTTCCCTAGCTCTTTTAAAACTTGTCCTTCGTGTAAAATTAAATTTTTGTCACTTTCATCTATTATTTTTATTTTATCATTAGTAATTTCTATTTTTTTCTTCAAATTTAATTCTAATAATGTTGCAATAATATCTTTTTTATATTCGATATTTTTGTCATCCAAATATGAAAGTTCAACTGGACTAATATTTTCAATTATTTCTCTATAATATTCATTTCCTATATTTTTACTCTCTCTTTTATCTTTTATCCAAAAAATTATTAATGTAGTTATAGAAAATAATAACGGAATTATTACAAAGAATGTAAAATTCTTAATTGCTATTGGTAACCACTCTTCCAAATCATAATCAAAATCCCATTCGAATTCTGAATCAAGTTCATAAAGTATTACTAATAAAATTAAAAAAATCCTATATAATGAAAAATTAGATTTTACTAATCTTATTAAATTATTTCTAACTCCCAATCTTTCAAACATAATATCCCTCTTTCATATTAAAGCTTATATGATATTAGAATACACTATTTAACTATATTTATCAACATTCAACAAATTCACGTATTAACTTGACATAATTTATTTTTTGTGATATATTGTCAACGTAAAATTATCATTAAGGAGGTTTTTCCATGCCTGGTATCGATTTCGCTCCCACTCCCGCCCCTACTGTAACTCTTGAGCTTACTGATACCTCATCGTCTATGAATAGTATGCAAGATACTACTGATACTACAGAAACCGTGACTCCATCGATTGAACCCGCTTTCTCTGAACAGGAGCTTGCTCAAATTCAATCTTTTTCTGAAAAAATTGATATTACTAATCCTGAACTTGTACTTCAATATGGTGCAGGTGCTCAAAAGAAAATTGCAGCATTCTCTGACGCTACTCTTGAACGTGTTCGGACTAAGGATAGTGGTTTTGTTGGTGACATGCTCACCGATCTTATCGGTGAGCTCAAAGGCTTCTCTACTGAAAATACGAATTTCGCCGGCAAAGGTGCCTGGAGAATTCGTCGGATGATTTCTAAGCTTAAGACGCAGTATTCCAAAGTTTCTACTAATGTCGATAGTATTGTTGATCATCTGGAGGAGCATCAGCTCACTCTGATGAATGATATTAAGGTTCTCATTGGCCTTTATGATCGCAATCAGCTTTACTTCAAGGAACTTTCTATGTATATTAAAGCTGGTAAACAGAGACTTGAACACCTTCGTGCAACACGTCTGCAGGAACTGCATAAAGTAGCACAAAGTACCTCTGATCCTCAGGCTGCTCAAGCTTACAAGGACTATGCTGATGCTTGTGATCGCTTTGAAAAGAAGTTGCATGATCTTCTGCTCTCTCGAACTGTTGCTATGCAGTTCGCTGCACAGATTCGTTTGCTGCAAAATAACGACTCTATTCTGGTAGATAAGATTCAGTCTACTATTGTGAATACCATTCCGCTTTGGAAGAGTCAGATGGTTGTTGCTCTTGGTCTTGCTAATGCTACTAATGCTATGAGAGCTCAACGTTCTGTCACTAATATGACTAATAGTCTGCTTCGTTCTAATGCTGAAAAGCTTAAGACAAGTACTGTTGAAATTGCACGCGAATCCGAGCGCGGTATTATCGATATTGAAACTCTGGTTCATACTAATCAGATGCTCATTGATACCATCACTGAAGTTCAGCAGATTCAGGTCGAAGGTCGCGAGCAGCGCCAAAATGCTGAAGCCGAACTTAAGTTGCTGGAAGACAACCTGAAGCAGAAATTGCTGAATGGATAAAACTTTCCCCCCTAGATTTTTCTAGGGGGGATTTTTATACTCATACACACGGTATGCAAATTGGAAGTGCGACGAAATAGATATAAAAATCTATTTCGTTTCACCTCCAATTTACACACCTTTTTTCTTTGATAGAGAGATGTAAAAAAAAGAGGACCTTTCGGTCCTCTTTTTTTTACATCTCTGCATCAAACAACGTCTTCAAAATGTACGCAACATCATCGCTGGTTGCATTAATAAACGCACCCTGATTAATTTCTGCAATACGCTCAAGTTCCTTTACATCAGCTTCATAGCCAATTGTATAAATAGGAACATCACAAACGTCAATCAATTCTCTCATACTACTAAGAGAGTATCCACTCCCCGTATACCCATCACTCAAAAGAATGATAATAGGCTTAATAGAAGAGTCTTTTTGGCGTTCTTCTTCAATCAATTTAAGAGCAATAAGCAAAGCATCGTTAGTTGCCGTACCACCATCAGCCTTCCAGCTGTCGATGGCACCAACAAAATATTCTTGTTGTTCAACTGTAAATTCACTAATAGGCAAATCAATATAAACATACGAATTATAGCTTAACAGTCCAACCTTATTGTCTTCTCCGACATACTGCATTGCATTCTTAAGAGAATCCTTAAGAGCAGTCATTTTTCGGCCAGACATACTTCCCGACTTATCAGCAACAAAGACTGCTACAATCTTCTTGCCAGAAGCTTTCCCTTGCTTCCAGAATTCAAGGATTTCACTAATCATTCCGCCAGAATAGTTAGCAACCGTACTTTCGTAAGTTTCGTCCTTGTTGAAGCCAAGGGACGTTGCATAATTCTGTACAGAATCATTTGTCAAATACGTTCCAAAAAATTTAAGTGCCTGAAGTTCTTCTTCGGATACTTCACCAACGGAATACAAAGGATTGTCGTGACGAACTCCGAAAGGCACAAACACGAATTTCTGCTTCAAACTTTCATCATTTTCATATGCCTGACGCTCAATCACAAAGGCATCAATTGCACCTTTCTCAACAGACTGCTTCATCTGCTGAGTAGAATAAGAAACCGCCGAAACAGTATTTTGGAAATTCGAAAAGTCAGTAGTTGCTTCCATACTCATAGGATTGTTAGAATCAAAATAGCTAAGCATAGAGATTACAAAGTTAAGACCAGTAGGATTGTTGGTAGGATTAGTATATCCAACCGATACATCTCCTGCTTCATTCGCCTTAACAATTGTATTGACATTTACTTCACCATACTTAGTCACAAGAGCTTCATACTTACTCTTCTCAATTACAATTCCCATCACATTACCAATAGTCTTATTCTGAACAAGTGAAATGTTAATACCATTTTCATTCATCAAAATACCATAAAGCTCATTCGCAGCAATATATCCTTTAGGATAATATGTTCCATTGAGAATATACTCTTCTGCAAGACTTGATTCAAGGCATCTGATTGAAACAGATACAGTTTTGCTAGTATCTTCAAGAGTAATGGCTTCAGCATTAAACTTTTTGGCAGCATCAATTACTACATCACGCAAGGAACTGCCGTTGTTTTCAATAGGAACGAAAATCTCTACATCAATGTCACCATTACCCTTCACATCCAAATCATAATTGGCCACATCCGGCAATTCATACATAAACATAGATTGGTCAGGCACCTCATCATGAGGTGCCTGTACCGGAATTTCGCCTTTAATAAGTTTAGAATCTCTTACATCAATATTGAACTTTTCCATATAAGAATAGGCATTTTCCTTCGTTACAGTGTTGGGTTCGTAAACCTGAACAATATCACAAGCACAAAGAACAAATACTAAAGACACAACAATTACTGTACACAGCAGCCGTTTGAACTTGCTCATTTTGTTTCCTCCTTTTAGTAGCCAATTACCTTAAAGAAAACTTCCGTGCGCCGATTACGCGCTCGACCCTCTTCGGTATCATTGGTATCAATAGGATTAGTATCACCATTGCCAATGATTACAAATCGAGCCGGATCAAGTCCAAGTGCCTGCAAATATTTTGCAACACTGAGTGCACGCTTATAAGAAAAATCGACACCATCATCGCCTTGTACCTTAGCGGTATTGCCTTCAATCTGAATGTATACACCATTCAAAATTTTGGCAGTCTTGGCAAATTCATTCAACTCATCATAAGAATCTCGTGAAATCTGATACGAATCAACTTCAAATTCAATATTTAGGGTAACACTAAGCAAAGCAGCATTATTAGAAATTTGAGTTGCCTGCTGCCTACCTTCACTAGTAAAACTAAAAGAGGTTACATCATTAGACGGATACTGTCCCATAAGCTGATTTACAAACTTATTAGTAAAAGCAGTTTCTGCTTTCTTCGGATTAGCAACTTCGCCAATACTAATCCAAATATTTGCCATTTCTTTATACATGTCAACAGCAGTATTAGTAAGAAGATTAAAATTGTCAGCCCAAGTAGTTACCGCTGCCCCACTGCACATTTCAGCGATTTCGTCATCAGTCATAAGGCCGAACATAGGCATTTCGCGAATAGCATTAAAATCTCTCAGATACATGCTATTTGCCTCAAAAGCACCCTGCATAAACTTCACGATGAAGTCAGGATGTTCTTCAGCAAAATCGCTTCTGAAAACAATACCACTCAAAATAAGATTAGTACCCATACTGGTATCGAACAGAATTCTGGAATCGGTAGAACTTGCTGCCTGAGTCAAATACGGCTCCCAAGTAGCGGCGGCATCTACACTACCAGAAAAGTATGCCACAGCAGCATCATCAGCAGTATCAAAATACACCATATTACTACGAATCTGATTAATCTGTTCAGTAGTAAGAGAAGAATTTCGAATCAGCCATTCAACAAGAGTTTGAGCTTCAGAATAGCGAGGCACCGCAATTCGCTTGCCGACAAGGTCTTCAACTGACAAAATGTCAGAATTTGCAATGATACCGTCGCCGCCATTAGAAT
Organism: Clostridia bacterium; assembly: GCA_017521465.1. Classification (GTDB taxonomy): domain Bacteria; phylum Bacillota; class Clostridia; order TANB77; family UBA1234; genus RGIG6291. The sequence goes on from JAFXCN010000004.1 coordinate 27,389, forward strand.
AGTTACTGATATACGGCATAATCACGCCAACACCCGCTTCGTCAAACTTAGACTGCAGGAATGCATAACGATTAATCGTATAGCCTGCACCCACAATATCACCAGAAATAAGAGCATCAGAAGAATCGTTTGCGTCATTCATAACGACATATTCGATGTAAATACCATTCCGTGCATTAATACTATCTGCAGTAGTCTTAAGGCCACCATTTGCATAAACCAAACCGTTGTAGCCAGCAAATTCATCCATGGAAATTCGCACCTTAATCGCATCAGGATTAACATATTCCTGCTTTCCATCATCCGGTTTAAGCAAATTGATAACATTGACACCGACAAAAACAAGTACAACAACCAAAATGCCACTTACAAGCATTTGGAACATGTTCTTTTTGTTCTTCCTCATGAAAGCTTCCTCCTTGTAGATTCGGTTCTTAGGTTACTACAAATTACTTTGCAGTCGAACTCTGACTAGGCGTGACAAAAAGCTCAATCTCTTCGTCATCAGTTTCATCCTCGGCACCAACGCGAAGCGCCTGAAGACTTTCGATAACACTCTGCAGACCGGGATCTTCAATATTGAAATCATCACCCATTCTAGCAACTTCATCAAGAAGCTGATCATAACGGTCAATCAATTCAGTATTGTTATCAAGAATCTCGGTAATACCACTATCTTCATCAATACTACCAGAACGATTCTTAGCAGTCTTAGCACTATGTGCAATCAACCGCTTAACAAGCTTTTTGAGGTTCTTCATAAGGAAAATCTGTACATCGTTATTGCGAGAAATAAGGAACTCCTGCGCCTTACCATTATTAAGAGAAATCAACCGCATAAGAGCTTCTTCCTTCTTAAAAAACGAATCAATCTGATAAATGAAGTAATCAATCACACGTGCATACTCAGGATTAGTCTTCTTGATGCCTTTAAGCTGAGACATATACGTATCAAACTGAGAGTCTTCACTCTGAAGAATACTGTTCAGCTGTGCAACCGTATCAGCATTTTCATCAGGGATTTTGGTATAAGCAAGATAGTGCGCTACGGCACTAGCGCCTACTACCAGAATCGTGACCAAGAAATTACCGAATCTTGCAGGCGAAAAAGAAAAATCATAATTGGCAAAGAAGAAAATATTACCCAAAAGAATGGCGCTATCAACAATGTGGAGCAAAGGCTTTCTTTTCATAGTCGTTCTCCTCTCTTTTACTCTTGTTTTACTGCTTCAGGTACTTCTGTCACAGTTGCTGTTACATTCGTACTGGTCTTTCCTTCAATCTGTTCGCAAGACTGAACAGCAATTACTTCATTACGCTTCGTATCCGAACCATTAAGTTCAAGTACAATAGGTTCGTTATCAACTTCATCATCAATTTCAATAAACATCGGCTGTTCGTCATCAGAAAGAACAACGTCTTCCTTAACTTCAGCTGTAATCTTTGACTCTTCTTTTTCAGCAGCTTTTGCTTTCTTTTCAGCAATCTTTATCTTAATATTTGCGAAAAGCTGTTCAAGCCAATTTACCTTTTCAGGTTCTTTCACACTCACAGTGCCATCACCGGGCCTAAGTCTAAACTCAGGAGTAAGTTCAAGCACAGTAGCATTAAGTCCTTTTACTACATGCTCTTCATGAGTAATAACGATTTCGATTGTACCATACTTTTTTTGATGCTCTTTGATAAGTTCAACGACCAACTCGTCATTCACATTATCAAGGGCAGAAGTCGGTTCATCGTACATAATAACAGGACTCCACTTATTAATAAGTGCACTAGCAAGACTAAGTCTCTGGTCTTGACCACCAGAAATCTGACCAGGCAAATTATCAAGATGCTCACTAAGGCCAAGTTTTCCCAAAACAGCCTTTGCTTCTTCAACATCAGCATCAGTAGGAGTAATCTTATGGCCCTTGTATACCATCAAAGTATTTTTCAGAATATTAAGCCACGGAAAACTCATATAGTGCTGATGCATCATATGCACCAACGGAGAAGTACTCGTAAGCTTTTCTCCATTCAGAATGATATCACCAGTATACCCTTTTTCAAGCCCGGCAATAATACGCATAAGCGTACTCTTGCCTACACCAGACGGTCCAGAAAGCACATAGATACCAGGTGTGAAGTCATATCCAAAATTGGTGAAAAGAACGTTTTCACCAAATGCCTTGTTGAAGTTTTTAACCTGCAACAGATTTTTCATCGCTAAACCTCCATGCAAATGCTTTGTTCACAATTTTGTTTGCAATCTTATCAAATACGATGCCGACAACAATGATAATAACAATGGCTGCAAACACCATTGCCATCTGACCTCTTGCCTTACCAATGTACAGAAGATGGCCCAAACCATACTGCGTATTGTTAATCTCTGCCAAAATCACATACGTCCAACCAACACTATATGAAAGGATGATAGATTTAAGCAGCGAAGGCGCAATGTATGGAATAAAACAATGCCACAGCATCCGGTTATAACTAAATCCCATCGTATACGCAGTTTCTTTCAGCTTGTCTGCTGGTTCCATACACATCTGAATCACAGATGGTAAGAAAGCAAACAGTACAGCAAGTGCAACATATGCGACTTTCATAGTTTCATCAATGCCAAGAATCAAAACCAACATAGGCGAAAAACAAGTTGGAGGAATATTTCTAAAAGAATCCACAATCGGCTTAAAAATCATTGCTACAGGTTTGTACCATGCAATACACATTCCAAGCGGAATGGAAATCGCAGCAGCAATTGCAACGCCAGCAGTAACACGAAGGAAACTACTTCCAAGATGCTTAAAGAAAACATCCTTTTCAAAAAACTCAATAATCATATCCCAGATTTCACCTAAGTGAGGCATAAACAAGCTTTTATTTACAATTGTACTTCCGATTTCATAAAGAATCAAAAGACACGCAATATATGCCAACCCTTTTAGCAGCTTTTTCATTGATATGCTTCTCCTTTCAAGGTCGCTTGAGTTGAAAAAAGGGGCTGGTTTTGCCCAGCCCCTCCATTTATGCTTTAATTAATAGCCCATCTTCGTCTTGAAGAAGATTTCTGTTCGGCGATTCTCGGCAGCAGCAGGATTTTCGCTATTTAGAGGATTAGAATCACCATTACCCACAATAATAATTCTTTCCTCCGGAATCCCCTGCTGAATAAAATAATTCGCAATAGATTGTGCTCGCTGAGTAGAGAACTCTACAATCTGAGCTTCAGTTACGCCTTCAGCACGCTGAGAAGCGTTACCTTCAATCTGAATATAAACACCATTCAGAATCTTAGCAACCCTAACGAACTCATCAAGAGTAGAATAAGATTCTGCACGAATAGTATAAGAATTCAGGTCAAACTTAATATCTGCACTATACGAAAGCAAAGCTTCCGGAGATTCAATAATCAGCGCCTTGTCAGAAGCATCAAAAGAGCTCGGAGCAGTACTCGTTTCCTTGCCCTCATACTTGTCACGAAGCATCAGAATATACTTATCAGTAAGTGCCGTCTTGGCCTTTTCAGGATATGCATTTTCACCAATGCTCTTCCAAACATTAGCAGCCTCTGCATACATCACAACAGCACCATCATTAAGCAGCTCATAGTTCTGAGTCCAATTAGTAAGATCAGCACCATTCGCCATGTCAATAATTTCTGCATCAGTCATCAGCTCGAACATAGGCAGCTGACGAATATAATCAAACTCATGCTTATACATAGGAGCAGCTTCAAACAGCGCATCAATGTAATGCATCATAAACTCAGAATTATTCTCAAGGAAATCCTGACGGAAGACAATACCACTAAGAATCAGATTCGTACTCATGCTGGTATCGAAGAGAATTCTCGAATCAGTAGAGCTAGCAGCCTGAGTCAGATACGGCTCCCAAGTAGCAGCAGCATCAACCGTGCCAGCAAAGAAAGCCATAGCTGCATCGTCAGGAGTGTCAAAGTAAACCATGTCACCACGAATCTTATCCTGCTGAGCCTTAGAAAGACTAGAATTGTTCAGCAGCCACTCAACAAGCACCTGTGCCTCGGTATAACGCGGTACACCAATCTTCTTGCCAACCAGGTCTTCAACAGAAAGGATATCACTCTTAGCAATAATACCGTCACCACCATTACTATAGTTGGTGATGATAGGCATCACGACTTCTACGCCAGCCTTATCAAACTTGTCCTGCAGGAAAGCAAACCGGTTAACGGTATAACCAGCGCCAACAGCCTGACCGTTGATCAGTGCATTCGAAGATTCGTTAGAATCGTTCATAACAACATATTTAACGTAAATACCATGCTTTGCATTGATACTGTCAAGTGCTGTAATCAGACCACTATTAGCATCTGCCGCATTCTGATAACCAATCCACTCATCAATAATAATCACAACAGGATTATCAGGACTCATGCCAAGACCGCTATTCTTTGCTACAGGACTGCCACTTGTAGTGGTGCTACTGCAGCCAGTAAACAGCAGCGTAAGGCACACGAGCAATGCACACATCGTAAAGATCTTTGAAAGCCTGGTCTTCTTCATGTTGGGTAATCCTCCTCTTTTTTGGTTTTCAAATTTTTTGTTTATACTCGTTAAGCTAAATATTACATTTTCATAAATTACTTTCCTCCAATTCGGTTATAAGTATATATTAGATATTTCAACGGGGACATTATATCATCTTTTTTGTTTTATGTCAACGCTTTCTGTATATTTTTTACATAAAAAAATACCGATAGAATAGACTAAAAAATCTACTTCTATCGGTATTAATTTTATAATTAAATATCCCAAGTCAAAACATTGCAGTAATGCCAAATTTCAGCAAACATCCACTCAGGGAAATGGAATCTTTCTTCTTGCTGCTTTTTAACAAATTCAAGCAAGTCAGTCTTATACTGAGTAGACCGCGCATGCCAGTCACAACACATTTCCATGATATCAACCTTTGTCATATCAATAACAGAATCATAATGCTCCGGATGATGAGAGTTGTGCTTCCAATGAAGTGCAATCGCATCTTTCTTGATCGGACTAAGTTGAGCAGATGCATCTTTCAATGTAGTCTTGTCATTAATAATCCTAGAAAGTGCATGCATTTCATCAGTAAAACTCATTTTACTATCGTCATGAACCTGCGCCCGTTGCCTCAAAAGAGTAGCATGATTCGTTGCGCCCTCTTTAGTAAGGTAACGAATCAATTTTTCAGCACTCTTTTTCACATATTCCTTATGAATTACAGTGTCTCTGAACATCTTTTCATAATCAGTCATATAAGATTCATCCTCATGAAGCAAAAACTTCCATGTAGACTTTCTTGCACCTTCAGTATAATATTTTACATCAGAAAAACCAGTACCATTCATATAAAAAAGTCGAAGGGTCAGTGCAGGCATAACAGTTACATCATCCGTCTGAACAAGTTGATGTTCAATTCGTAAAATTGCAGGAATTACTTCATTAGGATTACGATTATTCGTAATCAAAATCTGTGTGTTTTCAACAGGAAGATATTCTTTAAAAGAGAAACCCACATTAGAATCAGGAACTTCTTGGGCGAAAAAATATCTTACAACAAATTCTTGTGCAGCAATGCGGATTTTCTTTCCTTTAATACTTTCTTCACTTTGAAAAATATAATATGTTTCATTAGCATTTTGAGTAGAATCAATCAAAATATATTCATATGGCAAATTCTGAATTCTACAAAACTCAACTATTTTTTCGTGCCAACTTTCTCTCAATACAAACCGAATACCAGTCTTGATAGGATCTCTGCTAAGTTTAAGCATATGCTTGCCTCCTTTTTGATTGTGTAATCGTACATTTATTTGATTACTAGCCAGTCACTCGAACACCGAGATTATAACACCGTAAATTAATATTGTCAAACAAATGAAAAAGGCACTAAGTTAATAGTGCCTTTTCTTTACCTATCTTCTGTCACATCCACAGTCATTATTCTTTTTATTGTCACATCCGCAATCATTTTTCTTTTTATCGTCGCAACCACATGGCATATTATTGTTCATTGTTCCTAACACCCCTTGCATATTATTCATATAATATTTCTTTTCAGCAAGCTTTTCTTGAACAGTTCTTAAAGCTTCTCCAAATCTTTGGAAATGCACTACTTCTCTTTCTCTTAAGAAACGTAATACATCTATTACATCTGGGTCATCAGCTAAATCAATCAAATATTCATAAGTGCTTCTTGCCTTTTGTTCTGCAGCTAGGTCTTCAGTTAAATCAGTTATAGGATCTCCTTTAACTTGTAAAACAGAAGCTGTAAATGGGAATCCAGCAGCAGCTTGAGGATAAACTGATATTCCATGGTCTGTATAATATGCACCTAATCCTTCTCTTTTTAAAACTTCTGGACTAACACCTTTAGTTAGTTGATGAACTAAAGCACCTACCATCTCTAAATGACCAAGCTCTTCTGTTCCTATGTCGTTAAGTGTAGCCTTTGTAATCTCTGTTGGCATGCTAAATCTTTGGCTTAAATATCTTAAAGATGCAGCTAACTCTCCATCAGGACCGCCATATTGACTTATAATAAATTTTGCCATTTTAGGATCAGGATTTTTAATATTTACAGGATACTGTAATTTCTTCTCATAACCCCACATATATTACACCATCCTTTCCCATGGCCATGGATTATTAATCCATTTCCATTCACATTCTGTAGCACCATTTTTTACAGTAAGTGGTCCATACATTTTTTCATAATTAGCTTTCGCTTCTTTCGCCTCTTCTAAAAGTTCCTTATACAAACACAAAGCATCTTCATCAAAAGGATGAGTATCTAAATATAAAACTAAATCATATAGTGCAAAATCATACTCCATTACTTTCTTAAGCATACATGCTCTAGTTTCCATCTAAATCAACCTCCTCGCATGTTTTAGTTCCTTCCAAATACCTAATCATACATTGAGATTGATTTGGAACATAAGGACTAACCAATTCAGGAAAAGCAGTCCCATTCTCTAATGCTTCACATGGATCAAAAAAATCATCCAAATATTGATAAGGCACATAACTATTAGCAAGTCTTGGATTGTCAGGCATCACTGGTATTTTTTTGCACTGTCTGCAACGACTACATTGGCAGTTATTGCATCTAGAGCCTCTATATCTCGTGTACATAAAAACCTCCTTGTAAAAGTAATTACAATATAACTTATGCTAACATGTACACAAATGTTACACTTTTGCCCCGCCACTTTCCACCAGAAAAACCGGTGAAAAGTGGCGGGGCAAAAATGCCGGAAAATCCGGTGAAAAGTGGCGGGGCAAAAATATAAAGAATAGTGAATAAAGAATAATACAAAAGTGGCAAGCACATGCTTGCCACTTTCGTTATCTTCCTAATCCCATTTTTTGTTTCATTAATTCATATTTTTGTTTTGCTATTGGTACTACATAGTCTCTACCATTATTTAGTATTTCTTCTATTGCATTTGTTTGTACTAATTCATTATATTTTGCTTGTATTTTGCTTACTTCTTTTATTACTACATTTGCTACTTCCTTTTTGAATTCGCCATAGTTGCTACCTGCAAATTGCTCTTCTGCTTCTTCAATTGTTTTTCCTGTTAATGATATGTATATATTTAATAAGTTTGATATTCCAGGTTTGTTTTCCGGATCGTATTTTACTGACATTTCTGAATCTGTTGTTGCAGACATTATTTTCTTTCTGATTACTTCTACATCGTCTAATAAAAGTATTACTCCCTTTTTGTTTTCTGCAGATTTACTCATTTTCTTTGTTGGATCCTGTAAATCCATTATTTTTGTACCTTCTTTTGATATAAGTGGTTCTGACATTTTAAATGTTTCGCCAAATTTATTGTTAAATCTTTCTGCTATATCTCTTGCCAATTCTACATGTTGTTTTTGGTCTCCGCCAACTGGTACATAATCTACATCATATGTCAAAATATCTGCTGCCATTAAAACTGGATATGTTAATAGTCCCGATGTAAAGTTTTGATTCTTTTTACTTTTATCTTTAAATTGTGTCATTCTACTTAATTCACCATAGTATGTATTACACTCTAACAACCATGAAATATTGCAATGATATTCATTGTCTGATTGCACAAATATTTTATTTTTGTTTGGATCAATTCCACATGCTACATATATGTTTAATAAACTTCTAATATTTTCTTTTAATTGAACTGGATCTTGAGGTATTGTTATAGCATGTAAATCTGCAATAAATATATACGAATCGTACATTTCTTGATATTTTACTACTTGTTTTATTGCACCTATATAATTCCCTAAAGTTATACTGCCTGTTGGCTGTAATCCAGTTAATATTTTCTTTTTATCACTCACTTGTATTCCCCCTAATCTATCTTATTATTTTCCATCATTTTTATTGCACATTTTATTCCATCTACTGCAGCTGTCATTATTCCTCCTGCATATCCTGCACCTTCACCGCATGGATATATGCCTTTTATATTAGCAATTCCATCATCATTTCTAACTATCGTAACTGGTGATGAACTTCTTGTTTCAACTCCTGTTAATATCGCATCTGGATTTGCAAATCCTTTTATTTTTGTATCAAAATATTTTATTCCTTCTCTCAATGTCTCCGATACAAAGTTAGGCAACAAATCATTCAAATTTGAAAGCGTTACACCTGGTTTATAGCTTGGTTTTATTTCTCCAATATATTCGCTCTTTTTATTATTTAAAAAATCTTCTACTCTTTGTATTGGAGCATAATAATTTTTTCCGCCAACTACGAAAGCTTTTTCTTCTAGTTCTTTTTGGAAATATATTCCCGCAAGTGGCGAATCACCTTCAAAATCTTCTGGTACAACATTTACAAGCAACGCGCTATTTGCATTTTCTCCATCTCTTGCAAATTTGCTCATACCATTTGTTACTATTGTTCCTTCTTCACTTGACGATGCTACTACTTCTCCGCCAGGACACATACAAAATGTATAGCACGAACGATTTTCTCCATGATACGCAAGTTTATATTCTGCTGCTGGTAAATCTAATTTTGTTTTTTCACCATATTGAGATTTATCTATCATTTTTTGCTTGTGTTCTATTCTAACCCCTACAGAGAAATTTTTTCTTCTCATTTCAACTTTCTTTTCATATAATTTTTCAAACGTATCTCTTGCACTATGTCCTATTGCCAAAATAATATTATGAGTAGTTATTTGATTTAATTCGCCTGTTTTTATATTTTTTAATGTAATACTTTTTATACTATTATCATTAATATCAAAATCAATAAATTTAGTTTCAAACCAAACTTCACCGCCTAATGATATAATTTGTTTTCTCATATTTCTAACAATATTCACTAAATTATCTGTACCAATATGTGGTTTATTTATATAAAGTATTTGTTCTGGAGCTCCAAATTCATAAAATATTTCTAATACTTTTTTACAATATGGATCATTAACACCAGTTGTTAATTTACCATCTGAAAAAGTTCCAGCTCCTCCTTCTCCAAATTGAACATTAGAAAGTGTATTTATCTTTCCTTCTTGTTTAAAAAGCTCTACATCTTTTTGTCTTTCTTCTACTGTTTTTCCTTGTTCTATTAAAATTGGGTTATGACCATTTTTAGCTAAAGTATATGTAGCAAATAATCCTGCAGGTCCAGCTCCAATAACTACTGGTCTGTCTATAAAATTGCTTTTGCAATCAACTTCAATATTTGCCGAATCAATTTCAGTAACTTTAGTCAATTTAGCACATAATTTTTTGTCATTACATTCTATATCAATTGTATAAACAAAATGTACGTCATTTTTATCTCTTGCATCTATTGATTTTTTGTAAATTCGCCAATAATCTACACTATTTCTCGGTATATTAAACTTTTTTAACGCCCTTAGTAGGATTTCATCATTAGAAATATTTTCACGTATTTTAATATTGTTTAGTCTGTACATAATAACTTCGTCCCACCTTTCTTTGGTCATTTCGACTTATTATATTACATTTTTTAAGATATTTCAATCTTTGATTACATAATTCATTTTTTCAGTAAAACTTCATTTCGGTTATGAATTAATTATTACTTTTCACTATTATTTATTCGCTTCTCACTATCTTTAGTGGCCCTCTTGCTTCATATTTTTCGCAAGCTTTGATATACATAATAATACTACAGACACTATTCATGCCAACAAAAAAACAGGGCCAACATCGTTGGCCCTGTTTTTGTACATGTTACATTTCAATGTATTACTGAATCGAATTAATCTGATAAAGCAGATAATATCCACCCTTACCATCACCAGCAGGGGTATAAATGTTCATGGAATACCGCGCTACCGTTCCAGCATTGAGATGAGTAGAAATAGCAAAAATGTACACTTCATTCGCATATTTAATCTGCTGCATTCTCACAAATTCTTCAGTTTCACCACGGACGTTATGATAGACATCATCAACCATAACCGTAACATCAACATTAAACTTCAGCTGTGGAACACGCTTTTCCACCAGTGGCGAAGTCTCTGTAAAATCATAATCATCCCAAACCGTATTAAGATTACTATACAAATACCGGGCTACATCTGCAAGAGCTCTGAAATTCCGCATAGCAATACCTCCTTGAAATTATTCAGCTCAGGTTTTGACGAAACACCTTCTACAGGCGTATTTTAACATGCTTTTTTTGTAAATTCAAGTATTTTTATCAATCCTCTGATGCTTTACGCAAAAAATATGTTGCAAAGAAAATAATACTAGCAATTATTACTATTGTTGGACCTGTGGCTATTCTTTGATAATATGATATTATTAATCCCAAAATTCCAGATATTACTGAAAACAATACCGACCACAAGTGATATTGCCTCATATTTTTTGAAATATTTCTACTAGAAGCTGCTGGTAAAATAAGTAATGCGTTTATTATAAGCACACCTACCCATTTTATTGATAACATTACTATTACTGCAACTAATATAATAAACATATTTTCTAATAATTTTACTTTAATATTCTTACTTTTAGCTAAAGTGGTATTAACACTCATAGCTAACAATTTATTAAAGAATAATAACCAAAACAATAATACTATTATAGCAACAACAAAAATTGTAATAACTTCACTTGGTACTATACTTAATATATCACCTATTAAATAATTTGAAAATTTTGTAAAATTGCCATTCTTTGATAATATTACTAATCCAATTGCAATTGCTGTGGAAGAAAAAACACTAATGATTGTGTCACTTGAAGAAGTTTTTGAATCATTAATTTTATTTAAAAGTATTGCAAAAATCACAGCAAATATAATCATAGAAATTGTCGGATTCGTAACTCCAAGAAGAGCACCTATCGCAATGCCAGTAATTGCAGAATGTCCAAGAGAGTCAGAAAAGAATGCCATCTTATTATTAACAATCATAGTTCCAACCAATCCAAATAGAGGTGTAACAGTAAGTATTGCAAATAAAGCATTTCGCATAAATTCATATTCTAGCATATTGCCTCACCTCCAAATGTATCTTTAAAATTCTTGCTGCTAAATACATCATTTGGCTTGCCTTTTTCTATTACTTTGCCATCTAACATTATTACATCATCTGCGTATTGTTTTATGTATTCGAAATCATGCGAAACCATTATGATGGCTAGATCACGATTCTTTTTTAATTCATCAATTTTCTTATAAAATTGTTCCTTACCATTTTTATCTATTCCCGAAACCGGTTCATCTAAAATTAACAAATCAGGATATGGCATTGTAGCAAGAGCTAATAATACTCTTTGCAATTCGCCACCAGAAAGTCTATTAACTTTACTATCAATTAATTCTTCTGCTCCAAAATCTTTTAAATGTCTTTTTATTTCATTATAATTCTTTTTACTCTTGAACAAGAAAACGGGTCTATTAGATGTATACCCCGAAATCATGTCATACACAGTCATTGGCGAATTTTCAACATTTAATTTTTGTGGAACATAACCAATTCGTATCTTTTGGCCATCCGCATCTTTATTTTTAAAACGAATTTCTCCTGTATGTTTAACCTCTCCTAAAATAGCTTTTAATAGTGTTGATTTACCTGCACCGTTTTTCCCAATAATGACTGTCATATGACCACAATGTATATGAATATTAACATCTTTTAAAATTTCTTTTTTACCAATTTGTACACTTATATTTCTAATTTTCGTACAACAAAATCCACAATGTAGTCCCATTTTTCCCTCCTATTTTAATGCTTTAATCAATGTGTTTAAATTTTCTCTCATTGTTTCTTCATATGCTTCTTTAGTAAGTTCACCACTAACAATTGGATCTAACTCATAAAGTTTTCTTCCCGTTTCATTTGCAATTATATTTGCTGCATTTTTAAAATATTGTGGTTCAGTGAAAACAGCTTTTGCATCTGTTTTTTCAACTGTTTTTATTATATCTACCAGTTCTCCTGCACTTGGATATGTACCAGGTTCTCTTTCAATAACAGCAACAATATTTAATCCAAATTCTTCCGCAAAAAATTCAAAAGCTTCATGAAAAGTTACTATATCTTTATTTGTAATATTGTCTAATTCGTTATGCATTTCTAATTTTAATTTCTCTAATTTATTTATATATTCGTCAGCATTTTTATTATATATTTCCGCATTTTCTGGATTAATCTTGCATAATTCATTTCGTATATTTTTAATTTGCTCTATATATAGGGAAATACTAACCCATATATGTGCATTTTCTCCATGGTTATGCTCGTGTTCTTCGTGATCATGTTCATGCTCTTCATTATGCAATTCAAGAATTCCTTCACTTGCATTGACTATTTTTAAATTTTCGCAATTATCTATCGCTTTTTGAACAAAATTCTCCATTCCTCCACCATTTATTACAAGTACATCCGCTTCGTTTAACATTAGCATGTTCGCTGTTGTTAATTGATAATCATGTAAACATCCTACATCTGTACTCGTAAGATTAGTTACCGAAACATTTTCAGCACCATCAACGATATTTAATGTTGCAATATACATTGGATAAAATGATGTAACTATTTGTAATTCGTTACAATCTATTTCACTTTTATGTGCACAAGCAACTAAACTTATTAACATTAATAACATTATGATTATTCTTTTCATTAATTTCATTCCTTTTCTAATTGCAAGTCATTTGCAATTATATCATGATTTTATGTAAAAGTCAATTTTCACATAAAAAAACAAGGTTAAAACAAACAATTTTAACCTTGTTAATTACAAATAAAAAACATAACTATATATATGAAATATACTACAAAAATCATGCTATGAATTAATATATCTGTAACTACTATTTTTTTACTCTTCTCTTTTCTGTTTGTTAAAAGTATTATTCTAAATACTAACTCAAAAACAAACACAAGCACAATAAATCCAAAAAAGTTAAACAAATAAGATATATCATTAAAGGCTTCTGAAATATTTCTTATATACCTTGTACCACCACATAACGGACAAGGTTTTCCTGTATATTGTAAATATGCACATTTAACAAATTTCGGAAGATATTTTTCAAGTATTCTAGATATACCAAAAACATAAATTATCGCATAACCACACAGAGAAATAATTGTTATATTTATATAATTATAGTTTTTTTTAATAAAATTAATCATAATTTTACAATTCTTCCTCTATTACTGGTTCTTGATTGTCAACGTTTTCAACTACTTCATTTTCAACATTTTCTGTTTGAATTTCTTCCAATAGCGAATTTTTAGCATCTTCGCTAAGCTCATATTCACCATCTTCATTAATTATAATATTGCCATTTTCAATTTCTTCTTGAAGCTGGTTTTCAAATTCAGTAACAAATTCTTCTCCAAACTCTTCTCCAAACTCTGTTGCTACGTCAGCAATAATAAAAGTATAATAAATTATAAATGCAATAGCAAGAACAGACATAATTATACCTGCTATAGACATTCCTTTTTTTCCACCTTCTTTATTAGCTTTTACTAATGCAATAATACCTAAAATCAACCCTACTAATGCAGGAATTGCTACTATATAATTACAAAATGGTATCCACGCAATTATGATAGAAATTATTCCTAAAACTAATGATGCAACTGCCATATTTATCCCCCTTTCTTTTTTATATATAATTTAATATTACAATAACGTTTTTTTACTGTCAAGAATACATTTGCAAACATTGTAAATTCAAGATATAATGTTTATGAGGTGTATTAGTATGAAAAACACAAAACAAAGATCTATAATATTAGAAATATTACAAAAAGCAAAAAAGCCGTTATCTGCAAGCGATATTTATGCTAGAGCTACAAAACTTCAACCTAACATGGCATTAACAACAATATATAGAAACTTAGAAATGTTATACGAAAATGATTTAATAATAAGATATAGAATAGAAGAAAAAGAATACTGCTATGAATTAAAACGCGAAAATCACACTCACTATTTAATATGTAAAAATTGTAGAAAAAAAGTGGATTTACCAGAATGTCCATTGAAAGAATTAGAAAAAAATATATCAAATTCTACCGGCTTTAAAATAACGTCACACAATTTAGAACTTGAAGGATATTGCGATAAATGTAAATAATATATGTTTTAGCCCGGCCACTTTTGGTAAGAAAATCTTACCAAAAGTGGCCGGGCTAAATTGTAATATTAACACGAAATCTCTACGCGCACATCTTTTCCCTTGATTTGCTTTCCTTTCATACAATACAACACATCACTTGCATATTGTATTGGTATTTCTACGAAACTAAATTTGTCTAATACATTTATTTTTCCAACTGCACTTCCTGATATTGGCACATTTGATGTTATGCTTCCTAATATATCTTTTGCTTTTATATTATCTTTTTTTCCTACGCTTAAGAAAAATCTTGTGTTTCCTTTTTCAGCTTTTACCTTTGATGGTTTTTTAACATTATCAAACACCATTTTTTCTACTTCTGTTTGTTCACCAAATGCTATTTTTAATAATGCTTTTACCATTTTTTCTTTATCATTTGATTCTGATAATTTTTTATATACATCATCTATAATTTTGTTGTTTTCAAATTCATTTTCATCAATTACATTTTGTATTTCTGTAATTAATTTATTATTTTTGATTTCTTTCATTTCGCTATCTGTTGGAATTTGACCAAATGCAACTTTTGTATGTGCGTATTTTTCAATACTTTCAAGCTTTCTTCTTTCTTTTCCAACCACAAATGTATATGCTTTTCCTTCTGCTCCGTTTCTTCCTGTTCTTCCTATTCTATGTACATAGTATTCTTCTTCTTGTGGCAAATCATAATTTACTACTAAATTTAATTCATCAACATCAATTCCTCTTGCAACTACATCTGTCGCAATTAATATTTGGAATTCTCCGCCTTTAAATCTTTTCATTATTCTTTCTCTTTGTATTTGTTTTATATCTCCATGAAGACTTTCTGCACTATATCCTCTTTGTCTTAATGTTTCTATTAAGTCATCCACTTTTCTTTTTGTATTACAGAATATTACTGCTTTTTTAGGATTATTTACATCAATTATTCTTGATAATGCTTCGTCTTTCATTGATTGTTTTACTTCTATTGCAATTTGTTCTATTTTATCAACTGTTAATTCTTTTGCTTTTATTTTTACTTCTACTGGTTCATTTAAATATTTTTTTGCTATTGCTCTAATTCTTGCATCTAATGTTGCTGAAAATAGCACTGTTTGGCGTTCTTCTGGAGTCTCTTTTAATATTGTTTCTATATCTTCTTCAAATCCCATGCTAAGCATTTCATCAGCTTCATCTAAAACTACTGTTTTTATATTAGCTAGCTTTATAGTTTTTCTTCTCATGTGATCCATTATTCTTCCGGGAGTTCCAACTATAATTTTTACACCTTTTTTTAATGCCATGATTTGTTTTTCAATTCCTTCTCCACCGTACACTGCAAGTGATTTAACACCTTCTTCATATTTAGCAAATTTTCTTAATTCACCTACTACTTGAAGTGCAAGTTCCCTTGTTGGACATAGAATAAGTGCTTGAACCTTGTTATTATTTTTGTCGATTGAATTAATTATTGGAAGTCCATATGCTGCTGTTTTACCTGTACCCGTTTGAGATTGTCCAATAACATCTTTTCCATCTAATAAATGTTCTAATGTCTTACTTTGAATAGGAGTTGCCTCTACATACCCATTTTCATCTAATGCTCTTTTAATTTCTTCTGACAAAATTGTTTCACTAAATTTTAATTTTTTGTTTTCCATAAATACCTACCTTTTAAAACTCTTATTTTGGGCGCAAAATAGCCTTAAAACAAATATGCTATCTGTTTTAAGGCTAAGACAATTTATTCGACAATAGCGCATCCTCGCTACTTATTTCCTATAAACAAATACATACTACATTAAATGGCTTTTTTAACCATTTATTATTATAGCATATGTTTACATAAAAGTACAGAGGTTTTTTACATGCATCTATTTTCTCAATTCTTCTATTGCTTGTTTTCTATTTTCGCTTTTAAATACTGCTGTTCCTGCTACTAATATATTAGCACCAGCTTCTTTTACTAATTTAGCTGTTTCTATATTAATTCCACCATCTACTTCTATATCTAATTCTGGTTTTAATTTTCTAAGTTCTTTTATTTTTTCGATTGTTTCTGGAATTAACTTCTGA
Organism: Clostridia bacterium; assembly: GCA_017521465.1. Classification (GTDB taxonomy): domain Bacteria; phylum Bacillota; class Clostridia; order TANB77; family UBA1234; genus RGIG6291. The sequence continues at coordinate 44,078 of JAFXCN010000004.1, forward strand.
AGCCCAAATCCTGGTTCTACCGTCATAACTAACACCATATCTATTTTATTTAAATATGGTATTAACACCTCTATTGACGTATTTGGCTTAATTGACATTCCAATTTTTTTACCTTTACTTCTTAAAAGTTGTATTATTTCTTCTCTTGTATTTTCATCAGCCGCTTCCACATGAAATGTAATGATATCTGAATTTTCTATAAATTCCTGCATATATTCTTTAGGATTTTCAACCATAAAATGAACATCTAATGTAATGTCAGTAGCTTTTTTCGCCACTTTTAACATCTTTAAGCCTTGTGTTTCATTAGGAACAAATTTTCCATCCATAACATCTATATGAATATAATCTGCTCCTGCTACAACAACATCTTTTATCTCATTTTCTAAGTCATCCATATTGACATCCAAAATTGATGGTGCTATTTTTACCATTTATTCTCTCCTTTTAATTTTTCATAAAGAGTACAATATCTTTCATATCTTCCTTTACTAATAAGTCTTCTCTCTACTGCTTTTTTTATTGCACATTTTTCTTCTTTAACATGAGTACATCCCCTATATTTACAATCTTGAATATGAGGTACAAATTCTGAAAAATATCTATCCAATTCTCTATAATTTATATCTTTTAATTCATATGTTGAAAAACCTGGAGTATCAGCAATATAACTATTTGGAGCTATTTCATAAAGTTCAACAAATTTCGTTGTATGCTTTCCTTTTTCTAACTTTTTAGAAGTTTCACCTTCTTCTGAAATTTCATCTTTAAAAATACTATTTGTTAAAGCTGATTTTCCAACTCCTGAATTGCCCGTAAATGCAGTTATTTTGTTTTGCAATATTATTGCAAGTTTTTCAACTCCTATACCTTCTTTTGCGTTTGTAGTTATTACTTGATAACCAAGATCTTGGTATACATCTACAATTTCATCATAGTCATCCTTTAAATCAATTTTATTAACACAAATAATTGGGTCTACATCATTTTTCTTAGCCATTATTAATTGTTTATCTAATAATAACAAATCTGGAGCAGGATTAGTTGTTGCTATAACAATTACAAGTTGTTCCACATTTGCAATTGGTGGTCTTATAAATTCATTTTTTCTTGGATATATTTTTTCTATAACATTATCTTTTATCTCTACTATATCACCAACCAGTGGCTTACTTTTTTTTAGTTTAAACAAGCCTCTTGCAATACAATCAACTTTTTCTCCATTTATAGAAACTGTATATTTATCCGAATATACTTTTGTAACTAACCCTTTAATTTTCGCCATCTCCTTATTTTTTACACATTAAAATACCATTTCTGAATCCAATTTATCATCAATATATACTCTTAGCATTCCTGATAATCCTTTTGGAATTGTAACATTTACTGTTTTATCATTTCTTGAATGAACCCCTTCATATATTATCTTTTTACCAACAGAACTACTTTGAACTTCTACCTTTAATGTAAATACGTCTCTTACTCCTTTTTTAGATACGTCTATCGATATTGTTTCGCCTTCTTCTTCTGGTTTAGTTGTTCCAGTATTTGGTTTAGGTTCAGAATCGTTTCCTGCATTTGGATTTTCTACCTTACCATTTACATTATTTACAGTTATAACAATTTCTGTTAATTCTGAAACCATAGTACCTTCTTCTATATCTTGATTAATAACTTTTCCATCTGGCTTACTAGCTTCATTTATATAATTAACAGTTATTATAAGTTTTGCTGTATCTAATATTTGTCTCGCTTCTGCTTCTGTTTTATCTACTACATTTGGAACAACTACCATTCCATCTGTAACACCAGCGCTAACAAATACTATTACTTCTGTTCCTTCTTCAACTTCCGTATTAAATATTGGTGATTGACTAACAATTTCACCTTCTGGAACTTCTGAACTTTGAATCGTCTCTTGCTTAAATACTAACTTGTTTTCTTCTATTTTTATTTTTGCCGCTTCAATTGACATTGTTGTAACATCTGGTACAAAAACTGTTTTTGCTCCTTTGCTAACTCTTACGCCAACAGTGGCCCCTGCTTTTAGTTCACGACCTTCTGCATATTCTTGATATGTAATATAATCTTTTGGATATTGACTACTTTCAACAGTTGCTTGTATTTCCATTACTAAACCTAAATCTTCTAAAACAGCTTGTGCTTCATCTTTATGCATTCCAACAATTTTCTTAACAACAACATTTGATGAATCCATTCCATCCATAATTTTTATAGTAGCTGCCATAGATATGAACACTATTGCGATTGCCAATAATATATAAAGTAACAATCTAACAACAGCCTGTTTTTTAGTTATTTTTTTACTTTTTTTCATTTCTTCTTCTCCACCATTTTTTATTTTTATATCGCTTGTCATTACATTTCTAGTTTCCATTCTGTCAGTTACCCCAACTATCGGAACTTTTTGTGTAACAAATAAATTTTTATCCTGAGTCGCAATTCCAGCGTTTGGTGTTCTCAAAACTTTTTGCAAATCTGCATTCATCATACTTGCAGAAGCATATCTATCATTTACTTCCTTTTGCATCGCTTTGATAATTACATCATTTAATGCTTGCGGTATGCTAGAATCTATGGTGATTGGCTCGGCCGGTGTTTCTTGTATATGTTTTAATGCGACTGATACAGGCGTATCAGCATTAAACGGAAGTTTACCCGTTACCATTTCATATAGCACCACACCTAATGAATAGATGTCAGATTTTTCGTCTGTATATCCACCTCTTGCATGTTCTGGAGAAAAATAATGAACCGAACCTACTGTTGTTCCATATGCATTTATTGTAGAATTTGAAACCGCCTTTGCAATTCCAAAATCTGTAACTTTAGCAATCCCATCTTTTGTAATTATAATATTATGTGGTTTTATATCTCTATGTACAATATGATTTTTATGCGCTTGTTCCAAACCAGAAGCAATTTGAGATGCTATATTAGTTGCAATATCCCATTTCAATTTTCCATCTTCATTTATAACCTCTTTTAATGTTTTACCTTTAATAAGCTCCATAACTATATAATGTAACCCATCTTCATTTCCTACATCATATATTGAAACAATATTAGGATGCGATAAACTTGCAGCCGATTGCGCTTCAACTTGAAATCTTTTTATAAATTCAGCATCATTCGAAAATTCATCTTTTAATACCTTTATAGCAACTTTTCTGTTAAGCAATTTGCATCTTGCTTCATACACAGTTGCCATTCCTCCGCTCCCTATCATTTCTAGAACTTCATATCTATTCCCCAATATTTTACCTACTAAATCCATTGTATACCCTCCAGTTAATCATTAGAAATTGTTATTACACTTATATTATCTAAACCACCAGCTTGATTAGCTTCATCTACTAATGTTTTTGTCATATTATAAACATCTGATGTATTTTTTACTATTATTTCATAAATTTCTTTATCTTCAACCATGTTTGATAACCCATCAGAACACATCAATATAACATCGTCTTTTAAAAAGCCTTTTGTTATTATATCTGGTTGTATATTTTCTTCATAACCGATTACTTTTGTTAGTACGTTTTTTCGTGGATGATTTTTTGCTTCTTGTTTTGTTATAGTACCGCTATTTACTAATTCTTGTACAAAAGAATGATCCTTTGTTAATTGTCTAATTATATTCTTTCTAATTCTATATACTCTACTATCACCAATATGCCCGATATAAATTTTATTTTTACATACGTATAAAGCAATAAGAGTAGTTCCCATGCCATAATATTTTTCATTGTTTATAGACATTTCTAATACTTTATCATTTGCTGCTAATATTGCCTCTCTCATTACTTCACGAATTTCATATGGGTCATTTTGAGCTCTTTCTATATTGCTTTCAAAATATTCTTTGCATGCATCTACGGCTAACTTACTTGCAACTTCACCTGCAGTGGCTCCGCCCATTCCATCAGCTAAAACAAATAATTGTACATCATCTGAATTCTCTGGTATTAATATAATATCTTCATTTTTACTTCGTTCTTTTCCTACATCAGTAATACCATAAAAACGCATTTAAAATCACCTCATAACTAGACAAAAATCCTATTTACATTATACATATAATAAATTTTTATGTCCATAAATTTTAGGAAAATCTCTCGCCTACGTTAACTTATTTTCTCTTCTTCCTGTCTTGATCTTACTAATTGTCCACACGCAGCACTTATGTCTGAACCAAGCTCTCTCCTAACTGTTGCTACAATTCCTTTTTCATTTAACGTATCACGAAAAGCTAGTATTTTTTCTACACTACTCTTTTCATATATTCCATCTTTTATTTTATTAATTGGTATTAAATTTACATGGCATAATATTCCTTTTAATAATTTAGCCAGATGAATTGCATCCTCTTTTGAATCATTAACTCCATCTACTAAAGCATATTCAAAAGTTATCCTTCTATTCGTCTTTTCAATATAATCATTGCAAGCATCTATTACCTCAGAAATGTTATATGTTTTATTAATTGGCATCATAGATGTTCTAACATCATCTCTACTACTATGTAGTGAAATACATAGATTGCATTGAATGTTTTCATCTGCTAATCTCTTTATATTATGCACTAATCCACATGTAGATATGCTTATGTGCCTAGCACCAATATTTAATCCTTTAGGATCATTTATTAATCTTATAGCTTTAATTACATTATCATAATTATCTAATGGTTCACCAATCCCCATGAATACTATGTTTGATATTTTTTCTCCACTGTGTTTTTCAATATCAATTATTTGTGAAACAATTTCTCCTGGAGTTAAATTTCTTACAAATCCAATTTTAGCTGATGCACAAAAATTACATCCCATTTTGCAACCAATTTGATTAGAAATGCACACTGTATTTCCGTATTTATATTTCATAAGGACGCCTTCAACTGCATGCCCATCATTCAACTCTATTAAATACTTTTTAGTTCCGTCTTTTGATTCTTGATGATTAATAATACTCGTGCATTTTATTTCATATTTTTGTTTCAATTTTTCTATTAAATCTTTTGACAAGTCTGTCATTTCATCAAAAGATTCTACGCCTTTAAATAACCACGCAAAAATCTGTTTAGCACGATATTTCTTTTCTCCCATTTCTAACAAATCATTTTCTATTTCTTCAAGATATAGATCACGAATGTTTACCATTATAATTCCTCCAATTATTTTCTAATTAACTTAGCTATATAAAAGCCATCTGTATTATCAATATGCGGATATAATTTCGTTTCCTCTAGCAATTCAAAATCATTATGTTCTTCTAAAAATTTTCTTACTTGTCCACCATTTTCTCTGTCTAAAATTGTACATGTACTATAAACTAAAGTACCACCTGCTTTTAAATATCTTGAACAATTATCTAAAATTCTGTATTGAATATTAACTATTTCTTCTATATCTTCTGGCTGTCTTGTCCACTTTATATCAGGCTTCTTTCTAATAACACCAATGCCTGTACAAGGAACATCAAGTAAAATTCTATCATATTTATCTGCAAGTTCTGTGTAGTATAATGATGCATCTCTCATTCTTTCATTTATAATTGATATACCTAATTTGTCACTTGCTTCTTTTATAAGTCTAACTCTATTTTCATGTATATCCCAAGCATCTATTTTTCCATTATTTTTCATAAGCTGTGCTAAATATGTTGTCTTTCCACCTGGTGCTGCACATGCATCTAATATATAATCACCTTCTTGCGGATCTAACTTTAAGCAAGCAAGTTGCGCCGCTTCATCTTGCACAACATACAATTGCCCTTCAAAGTTATTCATTTTTTTCGCAAGAATACTATCTGGCAATTTACCTAATTTACAATCAATGTTTTTAAGTTCTAATAATTTTTTCAATTCTTCGCGAGTTGTTCGAAGTGTATTAACTCTTATTGTTATATCAGGTGTTATATTATTAGCATTTAACAATTCAGTAACAAATTTTTTATCATACTCTTTCAAAAGTTCATTAACCATCCACAATGGATGTGATGTTAATATTGAAATTATTTCATCATCCATTTTAGGCTTTGTTCCTATATAATCAATTAGTTTATCGATTTCATTTTTTTCTATTTTTCTAAGCACAGCATTTACAAATCTAGCAGATGCTTCGTGCCCGTATCGTTTTGCCAAATTAACACTTTCATTTACAGCTGCACTTACAGGGATTTTATCCAAAAAAGCAATTTGATATATTCCAATTCTTAAAATGTTTATTATCCATGGAGAAATCTTTTTTAACTTAATACTTGAATATCTTGCTATTATTTCATCTAACGTCAACTTCCATGTCATTACCCCATAAACTAGTTCAGAAGCTAACCCTTTATCCAAACTATTTAAACCACTTTTTTCTAGTTCTTTATTTAGCGTTGTATTTGAATATGCTTCGCCTACTTCGATTTTATATAATACATTTATTGCAAGATCTCTTGCACTCATATTTAGCACCTCTTTTGTAATAATCTCGTATAACTGCCTTAATGTAAAATTTATTTATTTTCACTAGACCTCAGCTTGTAACAGTTTCTAAGAAATTATTGACGACATTCTTTAGGAAAAAATTTTGGTATAGGCTACGCACCATAAATTTTTTCAAAAGAATGTAACCTCAATTTTCAAAGAAACTGTATACTTCGCTTCATAATCGTTCAAATAAATAATTTTTACTTTTCAATATGCATTTATATTATTTTTCATTCTAATCATTCGCAACAAGTTATGTCGGACACACTCTGTTCACCCTTCGGGTGTACATTCTGTGTCGGACATAAATCGTTTCTCTTTTTGCCATATAAATTCTAGGGTACGCATTGCGTACCCTACTTTTTATTTCATATCTTTTACTTTCTTCTTTGTTAATCCAAAGTAATATTTTATTGCTTCGATTATTCTTTCGCAAGCCATTCCATCTCCATAAGGATTTGCAGACTTACTCATCTTGTTGTACTCATAACTATCTGTTAATAGTTTTGTTGTTTCTTCGATTATTTTTGCTTTGTTTGTTCCTACAATTTTAACAGTACCAGCTTCTACCGCTTCTGGTCTTTCTGTTTCATTTCTTAATACTAATACTGGTTTTCCAAGTGATGGAGCTTCTTCTTGAATTCCACCTGAATCTGTAAGAACTAATGTTGATTTATTAATCAAGTTATGAGTAGTTATTACATCTAATGGTTCTATCAAATGTACATTTGGAACATCTCCTAAAACTCCTTTTGCCGTTTCTTGAACTCTAGGATTTAGGTGTACTGGATAAATAACTTCAACATCCTCGTTTTCCATTGCAATTTGTTTTACTGCCTCACAAATATCTTCTAATGGTTTTCCTAAATTTTCTCTTCTATGTGCTGTCATAAAGATTATCTTTTTATTAAAATCTATTTTTGAAAGCACTGGATGTGTAAACTCATATTCTGATCTTACTGTTGTTTTTAATGCATCTATTACAGTATTACCCGTTATATATATTTCGTCTTCTTTTACCATTTCTTTTAACAAATTATTCTTGTTGTTATTAGTTGGAGCAAAATACAAGTCAGCAATAGATGTAACTAATTTTCTATTCATCTCTTCTGGATATGGTGAATATTTGTCGTATGTTCTAAGTCCAGCTTCAACATGTCCTACCTTTACTTGACAGTAAAATGCTGCTTGTGCTGCTGCTAAAGTAGTTGTTGTATCACCATGAACTAATACCATATCTGGTTTTTCTTTTTGAATTACTTCATATAATTTTTCTAATACAGTTGATGTTATATGACTAAGTGTTTGTTTATCTTTCATGATATTTAAATCATAATCTGGAACTATATTAAAAGCTTCTAATACTTGATCTAGCATTTGTCTATGTTGTGCTGTTACACAAACTATGGTTTCAATATCTTCACGTTTCTTTAATTCAATCGCTAGTGGACACATTTTTATTGCTTCTGGTCTTGTTCCAAACACAAGCATTATTCTTAGTTTTCCACCATTAGATAAATTCTTTACTTCAGGAGCATTAAGTGTTTTTCTCTTACTAATTGCAACATTTCTAGTTTCAAGCATCATAAGAATTGCAATTATTCCTACAAATGCAATTATCTTCCATATACTGCTCTTCATTAAAACTATTGCAAAAACACCAAACAAAGCAGTAATTGCATATAGAACAAGTACAGCTTGTCTTTGAGATAATCCTAAATCTAAAAGTCTATGATGCAAATGGCCTCTATCGGCTTGCATAATTGATTTTCCTGATAAAATTCTTCTAGCAATTGCAAATAATGTATCAAATATTGGTAAAGCAAGCACAATTACTGGCAAAACAATTGCCATTGCTGTATATGTTTTTGCCATTCCAAGCATTGATATTGTTGCTAATGTATATCCTAAAAAGTTTGACCCAACATCACCCATAAAAGTTTTTGCAGGGTTAAAGTTATATGGTAAAAATCCTATCAAGCTACCTAATAATGCTGCTATTAAAATTAATGGAATATCTGCCGCACCATTTAGCAAGAATATTGCTAAAAGTGAAACTACTGATATCGCCGAAACTCCTGTTGCAAGTCCATCTAAGCCATCAATTAAGTTAATTGCATTTGTTACACCAACAATCCAACCAATCGTAACTATTATAGATAATAGTTCACTTAATCCATACATCTCTAAAAATGGTATTTCTATATAACCAATTCTTATACCACTTAAAACAACACAAATAGCTGCAAGCATTTGTCCAGCAAGTTTAAAAATCGGCTTTATTCCTTTTATGTCATCTAACAATCCTGTTACTACAATTACAAAAGCACCTGCAAAAAATCCTAGCAAATTAACATCAACAAAGTTTATAGTCTTGTCTATTTCACAACATACAAACATTACAAACGTTGAAATTGCAAAACCCGCGATAAGTGCAAGCCCGCCAATTCTTGGCATTGCCTTTGAATGTATTTTTCTGTCATCTTTTGGAACATCTATTGCTCCTACTCTAAATGCAAGTCTTATCGTAAACGGTGTAATAATTGCTGCAGCAACGCAGGCAATTACAAAAGCCATTACCATATTTAAAACCATTTCAAACTACCTCTTACTTTCTTCATACTTTCTAATTTTTTCAACTCTCACTGCATATTTTCCACCTAGAAACTCACTATTAAGCCATGCATCTATTATCTTTTGTATATCTTCAAATTCTAATTCATCAGCACCTATAGCAATAACATTTACATCATTGTGCTGTTTTGCAAGTCTTGATGATGTTTCACTATAGCAAAGTGCACATCTAATACCTGGCACCTTATTTGCTGCAATTGACATACCAACACCAGTGCGGCAAATTAATATGCCTTTTTCACATTCTCCACACGAAACACTTTCAGCAAGTGGTATTCCAACATCTGGAAAATCCATAGAATCTTCTGAAAATGTTCCAAAATCTTTAAATTCTAAATTTGTATATACTTCTTTTAGTTTTTCTTTTAGTTTAAAACCACCATGATCACTTCCAATTGCTATCATAATAGACCTCCTTTAAACTATATTCTTCCTTCTTTTTCTAGTTTAACCAATAATTCATCAATACAATCATTTATTTGTTTTGCACAGTCGCTATAAACATTTTTGCCATATCCATATGGGTCATCAATATTCATATCATTTTCTGATGCACCAACATATTCTCGTAATGTAAAAATCTTATCTTTTAACTGAGGATACATCGAAATCAAGAAAAATTTATGTCTAACAGTCATAGCAAGTATCAAATCCATATGTGTAACATTAGAATCTTCTATGTTTGTAGCTCTATGTGTTGTTAAATCTAGATTATATTCATCTTCCATAACAGAAATTGCCTCATCTGTCGGAATATCTCCTGTATATGCACTAACTCCTGAAGAACATACTCTAACTCTATCTAAATAGCCATTTTTTTGTATCTTATCTTTTAAAATACAATCAGCCATAGCACTTCTACAAATATTACCTGTACAGACAAACATTATATCAACCATAAAAACCTCCTAAAATCGACATTTTTCTGCTCACATATTATATCACAAAATACGAATTTTACAAGTAATTGACAGAATAAAATAAGCAGCTATTTCTGTGGGTATCACAGCTTCTTGACGGAAGCCAACAAACGGAAAAATGAGTATCATAGCAAATTAGTGTAACGCAGTTCGTTTTCGCAGACGGCCGCTGCGCGGGCGGCAATTCGCCCTCTTCCGTCAGCGAAAAAGACTCCTTCGGAGTCTTCGAGACTCACGGTAATCCGATGTCTTTTGACATAATTCTCGTTTTATGGTATACTATTCTTGTATCGACATGAGTTGGTACAATGGGTAGAGTTGTGTGTACACTGACACACTTCTTATATATCCATGGCAATTACAGGTTTGTTCTGTATAGCCGAATCGCGTTCAGTGGAGAAAATACCATTCTCAGGAGGTACACAACATGAAGAACATCGTCCGGACCATCGCCCTGACCATCGCCCTGACCATCGCCCTGACCATCACCCTGCTGACCTGCACCGCCGCGATGGCGGAATCTTGCCCCACTCAGCCCCACATGATTACGTGGAATGAGACTGAAAATGTCGACACCAACGGTGGTAAAACGTGGGTCAGTATCTTCTGGCTCACCGCTGAGCTTAAAAAGCTCGGTCTCGAAAATTTCGAGATCACAATAGAAAATGCCAGTGTTCTCGTTGAACCGGAACAGGAACATAACCACCAGCTTGAACTGGTGGTATCCATCAGCGACATTGGCCACACCTGTAAGGTGTTCACCAAAATCATGGAAGATGAACTCATTGTGGTGGAAGGTACCCTAATGTTCCCCAAAGAACTCGCTGAACAGGTCTTTGGGGCCATCAAGTGAAACCAAACTGACCGCGACCGCGGGACTCATTCGAGTCCCGCGGTTTTTATGCATTTTTTCTGCATTTTTTGCCCAGGCCGTCCGTCTCACATCTTCGATGTGAAGCCGTGGCTTCGCCTTTTCGCCCAGGGCATAAAAATGCATTTCATTTAATTTGCACATCCCCTACAAATAATATATAATTCTTGTAGGAGGTATTTTTATGGATAAAATAAATGTTTTAGGTATTAATTTTGATAATGTTAATATGAATGAAGCTGTAGATAGATGTAAAGATTTTTTAAAAGGTGAAAATGGCAATTTAATTGTTACACCTAATCCTGAAATTGTTATGAGAGCTAAAGATGACGAGGAATTTAAAAATATAATAAACAATGCCGCTTTAGTAATTCCCGATGGAATTGGAATTATAAAAGGCGCAAATATTTTAGAAACTCCACTTAAAGAGAGAGTGGCTGGATACGATTTGATTTGTAATTTATTAGAGCTTGGTAAAGACGGAAGCATATCTTTTTACTTTTGGGGTAGTAAACCTGGCGTTGCTGAAATAGCTAAACAAAAGATGGAAGAAAAATATCCAAATATAAAAATAGTTGGTGTTGACGATGGATATTTTGATGATAATAAAAAAGCTGAAATTGTAGAACGTATAAAAGTTGCTAAACCAGATGTTTTATTAGTTGGAACTGGCGCTCCAAAACAAGAGAAAATAATTAATGAATTAAAAGACCAACAAATTTTTAAAATAGGAATTGGTTGTGGTGGCTCAATAGATGTACTTTCTGGTACAGTAAAAAGAGCACCAAAACTATTTATAAAACTACATTTAGAATGGTTCTGGAGACTTTTAAAACAACCAAGTCGTCTTCCAAGAATGATGGTTTTACCTAGATTTTTAAAAGAAGTTAAGAAAACAAAAAAGGAATTAAATAAAAAAGAAAACTAGGAAAAATCCTAGTTTTCTTTTTATTCTATTTCTTAATATAACCGTTTAATGGGTTTACGTATTTTCCATTTTCTCTTACTTCAAAGTGTAAATGTGGTCCTGTTGAATATCCTGTTGTACCTACTTTCATAATTTCTTGACCTCTTTTTACTTTATCTCCAGCTTTTACAAGCAACTTGCTTGAGTGAGCATAAAGTGTAGTGATTCCGCCACCATGATCTATTATTATATAGTTTCCATATGCAGTACTATATGTAGCCTTTATTACTGTTCCGTCATTTGCTGCAACTACTGGGTCTCCATTACAACCAGAACCTGCTATATCAACACCAGTATGTAGTTTATATACTTTTAATACTGGATGCAATCTATTTCCAAATTGTGATGTTATCACATAATGACCCGGTAATGGCCATGCCATTTTCCCACCAGTATATGTAGAATTGCTTTTATTTGCTTTTGCAAGTTCTGCTTCTAAAGCTTTAGCTTCTGCATTCAAGGCATCAATTGATTTTTCCAATTCACTCTCATCCTTTTTCAATTCTGCAAGATATTGTGTTTTCACTTCTTTAGTTTCAGATAACTCAGCTATTTTAACTTCTAAATCAGTTTTTAATTCTGCACATCTTGTAACATCTGCCTCTAAAACTTTCTTTTCTTCTTCTAAATTTTCTTGATCCACTTTAATTTCTTCTAATAAATTTTTATCATATTCTGCAATTTTCTCAATTGCTCTTTCCAAATAGATACGATCAGTTGGATCTTCAACTGAACTAACTATTGCATCTAAAGAGGTAGAGCCTCTTTTATAATATGCAACAACTCTATCTTTTCTAAGCTCAATTTTTTCTTCGTATTGTTCTTCCATAAATTTTATATTTTCTTGAGCAATTAATATTCCGTTTTCTAATCTTTTTATTTCTGATTCGATACTATCTATTTGATTTTCTGCAGAATTTATAGAAGTATCCAAACTGTTAATTTGAGCAAGTGTATTATTCTTTTGCGTTTTTATAGTAGAAAGTTCACTCTTTTTATCTTTTAATTGACTGTTAGTATTATTTAATTTTTGCTGCGTTGATGTAGCAAAAACTGTTGTTGTAAGCATCATCAAAAGTATAAAAATTGAAATTATTTTTTTCATTTTTTCCTCCTTTGTATTTATATTCTATACATCCAAATATTTATTCATTGAAACTGAACTTCCAACAACTCCAACACCAATTCCAATAGCTAGTAACATCATCGTTAAACTTCCTAAAATTCCATCACAGTTTAAGAAAGACATGTCAGTTTTAATTGTTTCTATTATTGGTGTATATACTGCTGAGAATAATATCAAAGTAATTATAACTGCAATTATTGATATTATTACACTTTCAATTATAAATGGTACTTTTATAAATCCGTCTGTTGCTCCAACATATTTCATAATTGAAATTTCTTTACGTTTTGCATAAAGCATTAATTTTGTTGAATTTATTATTAGAACTACCGATAATTCAATAATAAACATTAACAATACTGTACAAAGTATTTGATAAATTTTCGCTTGTCTTATTGCTTCTTTTGCAGATTCTGCAGCAACTATATCATTCTTACCTTTTCCTATTTCAGGCATAGTTCTTAATTTTTCAATTATTATATCTTCATGTTCTATTTCAGAAAATGAAATTGAAAATCTAGCTGGAAATAAATCTGCTAACATTTCTTCTGGCAAACCTTCAACTAAAATTGGATCTTTTTCTAAGGCATATTTTAATCCATCTGCCGAAGATTGATATGTATAACTTGCCACTTCTTCCATATTATCTAATTGACTTTTAATATTAGCAATTTGTTCCTCTGTAGCCCCTTCAACTGCACATGCTAATATTCTAGATTCCATACCTCTTCTTTGTTCAATTATATAACTTGCATTTTTTATAACTGCAAATGTTATCGCAATAATAACCATTGTTGTAACCATAGTTCCAACTGAAATTATAATATTCTTTTTATTTTTCTTCATGCTATTTATAGCATCATAAAACCAGTAACTAATTGTACTTATGCTCATTGATGTACCCACCTCTCTTTATATCGCTATAAATAACACCTTTATCTATTGCTATAACTCTTTTTTCCATTTTATCAACGATATCCTTAGCGTGTGTCACAACAACAACGGTTGTACCTCTTCTATTGATATCATTTAGTAAAGACATTATTTCCCATGCATTTTCTGCATCTAAGTTTCCAGTAGGCTCATCTGCAATAAGTATAACAGGATTATTTACTATTGCTCTTGCTACTGCAACTCTTTGTTGCTCTCCTCCTGATAATTCATTCGGATATGCTTTTGCTTTATTTAAAAGTCCTACTAATGAAAGTACGTTTGGTACTTGTCTTTTTATTGCTCTCTTTCCTGCACCAATTACTCTCATTGCATATGCAACATTTTCATAAACATTTTTATCTTCTAACAACCTAAAATCTTGGAAAACAACTCCCATGCTTCTACGTAAATTTGGTACTTTATTTTTTGGTAATTTTGTTATATCTGCTCCATTTATATATATTCTTCCCGAATTTGGTTCAAGTTCTTTTAAAAGCATTTTTATCATTGTAGATTTTCCACTCCCACTACTTCCAACGATAAAAGCAAATTCTCCTTTGTCAATTTCTAGGTTAGCGTTTTTTACAGCTTCTACACCAGTTGCATACGTTTTATATACGTTTTCAAATCTTATCATAACTCGCTTCGCTCCCATTCTAAAGTTTCAAGTTAATTCTACCAATAAAATATATCAAAATCAAGTTTACTTTACCGTAAAAACACAAAAAAAGCACAAAATTTGTGCTTTTTTTCTCTTGTATCTTTTAGTTTCTTACTATTTCTTGAATATTTTTACTTGTTATTCCATAATGTTCCATAAGTTCATTCCACTTACCAGATTGACCAAACTCATCTTTTATTCCCATTCTTATAACTTTCGTTGGATATTCTTCAGATAAAACCTCACAAACTGCTGTACCAAGTCCACCAATGATGCTATGGTCCTCAACTGTAATTACCTTTTTAGTTTCTTTTGCACATTTTACAATTAAATCTTTGTCTATTGGTTTTATTGTATGAATATCTACAACTCTTATATTAATACCATCTTTAGCAAGTTCTTCTTTTGCTTTTAATGCTTCTGCAACTGTAACACCTGTTGCAATAACTGTTGCATCTTCTCCGTCACCATGTTGTATTCCTTTTCCTAATTCAAATTTTGTATTTTCATCGTATATCTCTTCTGTTGCTGGTCTTGCAAGTCTTATATACATTGGTCCATTATAATTAATCGCTTCTTCTATAATCCACTTTGTAGATTTATCATCTGCAGGAGATACAACAACCATATTAGGAACACTTCTCATAAGTGAAATATCTTCTAATGCTTGATGCGAAGCACCATCTTCTCCAACTGTAATTCCAGCATGTGTAGCTGCAATTTTCACATTAAGTTTTGAATATGCAATCGTATTTCTTACTTGATCATATGCTCTTCCAGAAGCAAAAATTGCAAATGTACTTGCAAATGGAATTTTTCCTCCAAGCGCAAGTCCTGCTGCTGTCCCCATCAAATCTTGCTCTGCTATTCCAATATCAAAAAATCTTTCTGGAAATTTCTTTTTAAAATCAATCGTTTTAGTTGCAGTTGCTAAATCAGCATCAAGCACAACAACATCTTTATATTTTTCTCCAAGTTCAGCTAATGCTTTACCATAGCTTTCACGAGTCGCTATCATAAATATTCCTCCTTCTCAACGCGCAAGCGTTGTACTATTCACTCAGCACGAATGTGCTGTATTATTCACTATTCACGTTTCACTAAATTTCGATTTTCTCGGTCGAATCAATTTTACGTCGGACACATTGCGTTTCGCATTCGCGCAACACCCTGTGGGCCGACGAAAATCGCTTCTCTTCCCAACTGCTGTAACGCAGTTCGTTTTACAACAGTATAAACGTACCGTACTGCGTTATATCAATTCTTTCATTGCTTGCTCGTATTGCTCCGCATTCGGTGCTTTTCCGTGCCAACCGCATTGGTTTTCCATAAATGAAACACCTTTTCCTTTAATTGTGTTTGCTACTATCATGCTTGGTCTCTCTTGTTTCTTTGCATTTTCAATTGCTGTATTTATTTCATCAAAATTATGTCCATCAATTTCTTGAACATACCAGCCGAATGATTCAAATTTTTCTTTTACAGGCGCTACTTTCATAACTTCATCATTTGAGCCATCAATTTGTAATTTATTATAATCTAAAAATGCTATAACATTATTTAAATTATAATGTGCTGCTGTCATCATTGCTTCCCAAACTTGTCCTTCTTGAATTTCTCCATCACCCAAGATTACATACACATTATTTTCTTTTTTATCTAATTTAAATGCAAGTGCCATTCCATTTGCAACAGATAAACCTTGACCCAATGAGCCACTTGAAACATCTACACCATTTAATTTTAATAATGATGGATGCCCTTGCAATTTACTATTTAATTTTCTAAATGAAGTTAATTCTTCTTTTGCGATAATTCCTTTTTCTGCAAGCACAGCATATAACGCAGCTGATGCATGACCTTTTGATAATACAAATTTGTCTCCATCATTCATTGTTTTAAAATATATTGTTGTTAAAATATCAGCACACGAAAGCGCTCCACCTGGATGTCCAGATTGGGCTGAATAAATTTGTAACAAAATATTTTTTCTTACTTCTTTTGAAATCTCCTTTAATTCCATTTTACACTCCTTCCTCGGTTATAAAACCTTCACCTATTGCTTCTGCAACATTAGTTACAATCATAAAACATTTTTTGTCTATTTCTCTTACTTTATTTTTTATATGTGGTATTTCATTTTTACTTGCTACGCAAAGTAAAATGCCTTTTTCTTCTCCAGAATAAGCACCAGTTCCTTTAAGTTTTGTCGCTCCTCTTCCAACTTCAGTTATTATATAATCTGAAATTTCATCAGCTTTATCTGTAATTATATATAAAGCTTTTGAATATGAGCGACCTTCTAATATAACATCCATAATCTTTGTCATTGTAAAAACTGCTATTGCTGAATATAATGCTACTTCAATACTTTCAAAAGTAAAAGCAGAAACAGCAATTATAATTCCATCTATTATTAACAATATTTCTCCCATATTCAAATGTTGCCTTTTAGTTTGAATAATTTTTGCTATCAAATCTGTTCCACCCGTTGTGGCTTCCCCCATAACTGCAAATGCTAGTCCGATACCTGTTATTCCACCACCAAAGATAGAAGCTAAAAACAAGTCTGACGTTAAAGGTGTTATATTTTCCATAAACATTAATGCTATTGATAATGCTCCCATACTACACAAAGTTCTTACGCTATAGTTAACACCAAACATTTTAATTGCTATTATAAAAAGTGGTATATTAAGAATTAATGTTGTAATACCTGCATTTATATCTAGCAAATAATATAATAATGTCGACACACCACTAAGCCCACCTGTAGAAAGTTTTAGTGGAAGTAAAATTAACCCTACTCCTATTCCAACAATTACTCCTCCAAGTATTGCCAATATATATTTTTTTATTTCCTTGCTTTTCAAAATATTCACTCCTATTTTTCTATCTCTGTTATTATTCTATCCAATGTTTCTGTACCAATTCTTTTAAACTCTTCAATTTTATCTGTGTAATCTACTTTTTCTCCAACTATAAAATTTTGTACATGTTCTAATATTTTTTCTACTGCAATATCTTCATAAGTACATACGGGAGTCATGTTTATCATTTCTAAAAAACCATCTATCTTCGGATCATAAGATATTCCAACCGTTGGTACATTCATAACAGCTGAAAAAACAAGTGAATGTAATCTAACACCAACATTTACATCCATAAGTCCCATAGTTCCTAAAATTTCTGAAGGCAAATATCTATTAGGCATTAATACTGCCGCTTCTTCGTGCTTCATTTTATGCATTATTATTTTACTAATTTCTGCATCTTTTGGTTTATGAAATGGAAAGAACACTATTCTTGCATTGTATTTTTCGACTAACTTATCTGCAAGTTCTGCAAACAAATCTGTTCTATCTTTATCTTTCCATTCTCTCACTGAAAAACCAATTAGTTTTTGCCCTTCTTCATAATTATGAACATTATCTTTTAATATTTTCAAACATCTTTCTTTCGCAGGTGGTTGCATCATAAACACCATATCAGAAGAAAATGTCATCTTATCTTCTTTTATTCCCATTTCTTTTGCATATTCAATTGCATGATTATCTCTAAGTGCAATTAATTTAACACTCTTTTTATTTAAAGTATTTTTAGTCATCTTTTTGTATAAAGGAGTATCAATTGGTCCCATCCCTTGATATGCTACACATACTTTTTTTCTCATAAGTTGTGCAATTTTAACAATACCTAAATAGTACCAGATACTTTTTTTACTTGTTATATCTTGAAATAATGTTCCACCACCGCTAACTACAATGTCTGCCTTTTTTATAGCTTTTATTACTTGTGATAACTTGGCTCTATCGTATGCTTGAACATTATATAATTCCTTCGTCTTTTCTGGATTTGAAGAAAGGACAATAAGTCCGTAATTTCTCTTTGCTAGCAATATAGACATAGTTTCTATCATCGCTTCATCACCAGTATTATTAAATCCATAATACCCTGATATTAGTACGTTTTTCATATCATCACTCCTATGGAAATTATTGTATCATACATGTAGAAAAGAATAAAGAAAATAACCACAGATTTTTGTGGTTATTTCACTAAATTATATGTTCGCTCTTCATTCCAAGGAAGTATAACGCAGTTTAAAAGTGGCAAGTGAGCTTGCCACAGTGAAAAGATAAGAGTGACTAGTGAAAAGTAGAAAGGAGCATGAAATTTCAGTCCGCTTTTGTACTTTTCACTATTCGTTATTCACTCTTCACTATCTTGAACTGCGTCACATTTATTTGACATAATCGCAAGCGTGTGATATACTTCTCCCGCTTAAGTAGTGTATATTTTTATTTTATTAAATTAATTTTTGATAATAACACCCAAACCTTCAAGGAGGCGACTTCAATGAGCGAAACCATTAAGCTTAATATGCTGGATGAACAGGTAATTGAAAAGTGGTATGAAAGAATTCGGCCTATTGTTTTGTTTGGTGGAAAACCTTTTTTCATGAGACAACTTACTCCGCATGAACTTTCCGGTGTTTCGTATCTATGGCTTAATGATATGAATGATTATGATACAGAAGTTAATCTTGCTGATTATTCTGTTCTCGCTGATGTTAAGATGTTACATCGCTATGGCTTTTATGGCTTCTTCAAGCCTAGTGTTGCAGAAATTATTTCTCAAATTCCAGAAGAACTTCTGCCTGAAGTTGTTGCTTTCCAAATTATTTATTCACCTGATACTTGCGACGATCTAAATCTCTTCAAAAAAGAGGTTGATGCTCATTATCATGTATCTGTTGTAAGACTTTATAAGAAGAAAGGCGAAAAGGATACCCCAGCTGAACTCTTGAGTGAGTATCCTACCTCTGATTCTACACTTCCCATCGGCATGTCGCCCGAGAAGTTTGAACAATTGAAACGTCGTTAAAAAAATATACCCCGCAGAGGAATTCTGTGGGGTAGTTTTTATAGGTTATGCAATTCATTAATTTACAGTATTCAAAACCAAAATTGTTTATTCTCACTAAAACTGCACTCGCTACAATTTCTATCAAAAATATAAGCTCACTCCGTGATACGCAAGCGTTTAAAACTGCGCTCGCAATATTTTTGAAGAATTTGTACACTTCGTTCCGCAAATCGTTCGAACAAAAAATTTTGGTTTGTATATTTGAAATTACAATGCGGTTTGTGCAGCATGCATCTCCGCTTCCTTCTTGCTTCTTCCTTCTCCCTTTCCTAATAATTTGTCGTTGCAATATACTTCAACTACAAATATTTTTGCGTGGTCTGGGCCTTTTTCTTCTACTAATTTGTATTCTATTTTTACG
>JAFXCN010000008.1 GCA_017521465.1 Clostridia bacterium
AGAAAAAACTCCGGCATGCAAAAGTGGCAAGTTTACTTGCCACAGTGAATAACTAATAGTGAATAATTAATGGTTAGCCTATGACTTTAACTCAGATAACTATTCACTTTTCACCATTCACTATTCATTATTCACTACTAATAAAAAACGTAGCAGCATAACTGCTACTACGTTTTTTATTAGTATTTTGTCGGTTCCCCATATTCTACTCCAAATGTTTCTACCGTTATTGATTTTATTACCGGTGGATTTATAGGTCTGTCTACTTCCATAGATTGTCTATAATATTCTGCATATGTTTCTTCTGAAACTTGTCCAGTTGTATAATATTCTGAAAATGTTTGAGTAGCAATTTCCTCATCAACATCTCTTCTAATTACTTCTGAATTTACTATTGTATATACATGTTCCATTCCTTCTATTACTTTTCCAAATCCAGCATATTGTCCATCTAATGATTGTTCTGAATATTTTTCTGATGTAACAATAAAGAATTGCGAACCTGCTGTATTGTAGTCTTCTGAACGAGCCATTGATACTACACCTATTTCATGTTTTAAATTATTCTCAACATTATTCGCTGCAAACTCTCCTAATATTGAATATCCTGGACCTCCTGTACCATTTCCATCAGGATCACCACCTTGAGCCATAAAATCCGGAATAACTCTATGGAATATCAATCCATCATAAAAGCCACTATTAGCCAATGTTATAAAATTCTTTACTGTTTCTGGTGCTATTTCAGGATATAATTCCATTTTCACCACATCACCATTTTCCATGGTCATTGTAGCAATTGGATTTGAATTAATTTTCTCATCGTTCACCTTCGTGTTTGAACATCCAGCAAATAAAATAGCGATTGAAATAATTGCTCCTATTAATATTACTAACTTTTTATTCACAAAAACCTCCTTAAAATTAAAACACTTCGCTTATGCACACTGTGCAACATACGAAGTGTTATTATTCTGCAATAAAAGAATTATTGATCTTCTCCTCTATTAATTTCTTTTAATATTTCAAGTTGTGATATTAATAATGCTTCCATCTTCGCTTTATATATATCAAACTGTTTTTTAGCTTCGTCTAATTGTAGTTGTTTTTCAACAACTTTTTGATTAATTTCATCAACTGATTTTATAGCATTGATTTCAGCTTCTTTTACTATGTTATCAGCTTCAGCTTTGGCATTTTGCTTAACTGTTTCAGCAGTTCCTTGCGCAACTATCAAAGCATTTTGTAATGTTTCTTCTATTGATTTATAGTGTTGAATACCTTGATTTAAAACAGCAATTTTATCTTTATACTCAATGTTCTCTTTATATATTTTTTCATAATCTTTTAATAAAGTAGTCATAAACTCATGTACTTCTTCAGTACTGTATCCATTTACTATTTGTTTACTAAAAGTTTTATTTTCAATATCTAGTGGAGTTATCATACTACTACCTCCCAACTTTCTCCTTACTATTTAACCCAAGACACAGCTAGTTTGCTTTTGATATCCTCTTTTAGCACTTCATTTGTTATTTCATAATTAAATGGTGCTACTAAGAATATAGAATTAGAAATTTTTTGTATATTACCATCTAAAGCATATACTGCTCCGCTTATAAAATCTATTATTCTTCTTGCTACATCTTTATTAACGTATTCTAAATTAACAATTATAGACTTTTTCTCTTTAAGATGCTCACATATTTCTTCAGATTGTTCAAAAGTATTAGGTTGTGAAATTATAACTTTAACCTGTTGTACTCCTGGCATACCTACAACTTTGTTTTTCTTATTACTAATAGGTGCTACGTATTCCTTTTCTTCTTGAATCATTTCTGGCATATCATATTCAGAATATTCCATATCGTAGTCATCCGTTTCAACACCTAATAAATTCCAAACTTTATTCATAAATTTATTTCCCATTTACAAAAAACCTCCCCAAAACTATAGTTTTCATCTTCGGTAAAATCCTACTTATATTTTATATTTTTTTCGTCTATTGTCAATCGCTTTAGGGCTTGTAATATTTTTTTAATATCTTTGTAATATTGCTGTAATATTAATCCACAAGCACCTCATCGTACATTTTAATATTTATGCGTTCTTTAAATAATCCTTCATCAATTCCCATATCTAGCAACTCTTCGTCTGTATAATTTTCAACAATAGAAAATTTTTCTGTACTTCTAATTACTTTAATCCAAGCAGTTTCGTGATATGCAGATTCAATTATAGTAATTGTTGGTATCGTTGCTATTGCTTCACCTGTTTGCTCATTTTTTACAGTAACATATTTTATTGCATCATTAGGAACTTTTAATCCATTATCACTCCACCAAATAATTTCCAAGTTAATCTTTCTATATTTTGTTAATGCTTCTGTATTTGTTGGTACTTTAAATATTACCAATTTTTTGTTATTTTCTTCGTCAGAAATATATTCTACAGTAGATTTCACGTAGTCCTCAGCCATATTATTAAATCTTAATTTTACAACTGAATTCAAATTAAGATTTTCTGTTTTTTCTGCATCCATCGGAACTGCTACGAAGCATTCAAAATTGTTAACAATTTTAACCTTAGCCGTATTTATCGGAATAACTTGTCCTATATTAATTTTTATTTTTTCTAACTCTTCGATTGACAGTGAAGAAAAGCTATTAGGCGTTAATATATTTTCATAGTTATCTACTCTATATGAAATCAAACCAGCTTTTTCGGCTTTGAGTTCTTGATTAGATTCATTAAGTTCTATTTCATACTTCATTCTTTCCGCTATAAGTTCTTTTATTTTTGAACCAGCTGGACTTAATTCTCCTACAATTTTAGCTTTTTTCTCAATTGATTCATTTATTGCCGTTTTATACTCATATACCTCGTAGACATCTGATTTTCTGTTTAGTAATTTATATAATTTAAGCTGTATATCTGCTTCCAAATTTTTAACATCTGCCGAATATACACTTGGTTTGTTTTCCATAGTCTCTTGAATTTTTGCATCTAATTCATTAATTTTATTTATTAATGTCTCTTGCTCGTTTGAAACATAAGAAATAATCGTTCCACCTTTCGGAACTCTTTTTTCATCAGTAACTACTATACTTGGAACACCTAGGTATGAAGAAGTATCTATTATTTCTTCATCTCTAATTACATATCCAACAAATTCCTCTGCATTAACAAGTTCTCCATTTCTTACCAAAGTTGAATTTGCCGGTTGTCTTAAAAATAGTATTAATTGAACAAAAGAATATACTAAAACTATTAATATAATTGAAAATACGACATGAATAGCAGTTTGATTTTTCTTGCTTTTTTTATTAGCCATTATTCCTCCCTAATGCTTTGACATATATCTTTAACAACTTCTTCCTTATTCTTAGCATTTAGCCATATTATATTTTTATCACGTTTAAACCATGTCATTTGCCTCTTGGCATATCTGCGAGTTTCTTGTTTTATTTTTTCTATCGCTTCTTCTAATGTTATTTTTTCATCAAGATATTCAATTATTTCTTTATATCCAAGACCTTGTATCGCAGTTGAAGATATACCTTTTTTATATAATTTTTCAACTTCTTCTACTAAGCCCATCTCTACCATAATGTCTACTCTTTGATCTATTCTATCATATAACTCTTGTCTGTCCCATAGCATTCCAAAAATTAGATAATTATATTTCAATTCTTTTATAGATTCTTTATCTACTTGAGTTTTTGTTTTTCCTGTTACCCTAAATATTTCTAAAGCTCTAATAACTCTTCTTACATTATTTTTATCTATAATGTTTGTGGCCTCAGGATCAATTTCTTTTAATTGATTAAACAAAATGTTTATGCCATTTTCTTGTTCAGCTATCTTCTCAAGTTCTTTTCTATATTCAATATCGCTTTCAATTTCTGAAAATTCTATTCCGTTAGTTAACGTGCTAACATATAATCCTGTACCACCAACTATTATTGGAACTTTACCCTTTGCTAGTACTTTTTTTATACATTCTTCTGCCATTTCTTTATACTTTGCCACATTAAAATTTTCTGTTGGATCAACTACATCAATCATATGATGATATATTCCTTGCATTTCCTCTTCTGTAGGTTTTGCAGAACCTATATTCATTTCTTTATATATTTGCATGGAATCAGCTGAAATTATTTCGCCATTTAAAATTTTTGCTAATTCTATAGATACAGCTGTTTTCCCAGAAGCTGTTGGTCCTACTATAACTACTACTTTAGGTTTCATTATTTTCTCTCCCTATTATTTTCTTCCAAATTTTTTCTCAATTTCAGTTTTTGTGATTCTTATTGCAGTTGGTCTTCCATGAGGACAAGTAAACGGATTATCCAATAACAACAACTGATCTAACAATCCTCTTATCTCACTTTCTTCAAGCGCCATATTTGCCTTCACAGCAGCTTTGCACGCAACCGTTGCAATAAACTTTTCTTCCACGTCTTGCTTTGTTGTTCTATTTGTAAAATCTATTCCGTCTATGATATCCATAAATAATTCTTTCGTATCCATATCAAAACAGATAATTGGAACTCCTGTTATTTTTATGGTGTTATCGCCAAATTCTTCTAAGGCAAAACCAGATTGTTCAAACAATTCAAGATTATCTCTAACTGTTCGCATATCTCTTTTAGATAACTCTACTATATCTGGTAACAAAAGCATTTGAATATCTTTGCCACCATCCTTATAGAAATTTTGTTTTACTTTTTCGTATAGAACTCTTTCATGTGCCGCATGCTGATCTAAAATATAAACATCTTCATCTAATTCTAGTAATATGTATGTTTTAAATGCAACACCTAATATTTTATATTCTGGAATATCCGCTTTTTCTTCGACTATAGCAATGTTTTCAAATATATTTTCTTGAGTTTTTCTTTCTATAACTTCGCCAGTATCTTCATCTACAATTTCTTCTTTTATTATTTCTTTTTCTTGTTCGCCATTATTTCTCACTTCTATTATCATTGTATTTTGAGTGTCATCTACTAAATATTCTTCTTTATCTTCTGCAAGTGTATTTTCTTTTTTCACATCTTCAATTTTTTGTACTTCGTCTACTTTTTCTTCTTTCTTAGGAAAATCGACTACATTGGATTTACTTCTAAATATATCAAAAAGTCCTCCCGACTTCTTGTTTTCTTCTACAACTTCTTTTTTCTTTTCTTCCTCAATTTCTTTTTCATCCACACTTGACTCTTTAGTAATATCCTGTTTTAACAAAGCGTTCTTAATAGATGCATTTACAGCTTTAAATACTTTTCCTTCTTCTGAAAATCTAACTTCTAGTTTTGCAGGGTGTACATTTACATCTACTAACTCCGGATTCATTTCTAAATTTATTATACAAAAACCAAATTTGCCATGAGGTATAAGCGTTCTATATGCTTCTTCAGTAGCTGCTGATAATATTTTATCTTTTATATATCTTCCATTTATATAAAATAGTTGATTAGATCTATTAGAACGTGCAACTTCTGGCTTGCCAGCTACTCCAGTTACTTCTATCCCTTCATACTCTAAATTTACATCGACTAAATTTTGGGCAATATCTTTTCCATAAATACTATATACAACTGATTTCATATCGCCATTACCACTAGTTCTTATAATTTCTTTTTTATTGTTAGTCATTTTAAATGCTAACTCAGGATGAATTAATGCTATTCTTGAAACAGCATCTTCAATATATCCACCTTCTGTAAAATCCTTCTTTAAAAACTTATATCTAACAGGTGTATTGAAAAACAATTCTCTTATTGTTATTGTAGTTCCATTTGGTGCGCCGCATTCTTCTTTTACTAATATTTTTCCGCCTTCAACAACGATTCTAGTTCCAATATCGTTATCTTTAGTTTTTGTAATCAATTCTACTTTTGCAATTGCAGCGATACTTGCTAAAGCTTCTCCTCTAAAACCCATTGTAGAAACTTTAATCAAATCATTAGCGCTTCTTATTTTACTAGTAGCATGTCTTTCAAATGCAATTTCTACATCATCTGGTGCTATTCCTTTTCCGTTGTCAGTAATTCTTATATATGTAATTCCACCATTTTCAATATCAACAGTAATTGAAGTTGCTCCTGCATCAATAGAATTTTCTACAAGTTCTTTAACCACATTTGCAGGTCTTTCTATAACTTCACCTGCAGCAATTTTATTTATAGTTAAATCATCTAATAGAACAATATCACCCATTATTTTATCTCCTTTATTTATTCATAATTTCTTTTATTCTCATTAGTTGTTCATATGCTTCTGCTTTTATCTCTTCATTTACTACGCCATATCTAGGAATTGGATAATCACAATTTTCTTCGTCTAACGCCCAAGCACCATATTCCAATGTAATCGTTTGTAACGTATCATATTTTTTTATAGCATCTTCTAAAAATTTATAATCTTCTTCATTCATTTTTCTATGTAATGCCCAAACAAGTCCATCTTCAGCAACATTAACTCCTGACAAATGAATTTCTACAAGTCTATTCATCGGTAATCTACTTACGTATTCTTCGAAAGGTATTTTCAAAATATCCACTGCTTGCTTAGCATGTCCTATGTCAAATAAAAATCCACAATCTGTTTCATTAATAACTTTTGTAATAAATTCAGGTGATGAAAGAAAGTCTTTTTGTCTTTCATCATATCTTGCAGGAACATTTTCAAGAAGTACTTCCATTCCAAATGTTTCTTTAACTTTTTCTACATTTTGAACTATTATTTTTAAAGTTTCTTCTTCTGATTTTATTTCTTCATCATTAGTATTAATGTGTAAAGAAATGTATGGTGTCTTTCCTTTGGCATAATATTCTTTTTGTAATTCCACATCTCTATTTTTCCAAAAATTTTCACTTGCAACATCAGAACCATGTCCTACAAGACCATGAAACAAAACATTAGAATGATTAGTACACCAATCAAAAGGCGACAAATCTCCATTTATGCTATATAATTTTAAATAATCTATAAAATTTATTTTTCCTTCTTCTAATAATTCTTGTACTTCTTGCAAGTAGTTTACTGCTAGTTTCATTTGTATTCCCTCTTTCGTTTGTATTGTTATCTCAAATATCCGTACGCATCGAAGCATTTTTCGTCAGACACAAATGTCCACTTGCTGTAACGCAGTTCGCTTTCGCAGACGGCCGCTACGCGGGTGGCAATTCGCCTTCTTCCGTCAGCGAAAGTGCTTCCTTCGGAAGCTTTGATGCGTACGGAAGTATTCTATAATTTAGACTTCAGTTTCACTAATATGTTCAACGCATCTATCGGTGTTA
>JAFXCN010000009.1 GCA_017521465.1 Clostridia bacterium
TCTTTCTATTATGTTTATTGATTTTTGATATTTCTTTAAATTTATTTTTCTTTTCTTGTAAATATTGATTTGAATCAGTATTATATCTTGATTCCTTTTGTAATTTTAAATATTGTTCAAATCTTTCTTGATCTATTTCTCCATTAACTATTGCTTCAAGTATTTTACAACCAGGTTCATTAGTATGTGTGCAATCAGAAAATTTACACATTCCCATATATTGTTCAATATCTTGAAATGTTTTATTTATTCCATTTTCTGCATTCCACATTCCAAGTTCTCTCATACCTGGAGTATCAATAATCATTGCACCATTAGGTAACATTATCAGATTTCTTGAAGTTGTTGTATGTCTTCCTCTTGAATCTTCTTCTCTAATATCTGAAGTTTTCATTACATTATCACCATATAAAGTATTAACTAATGTTGATTTTCCAACTCCTGAAGAACCTAAAAACACGATAGTATTTCCTTTAGAAAAATATTTTTTTATACTATCTAATCCATATCCAGTTATGCAACTTACAGCATAAACATCTACACCAAACGCAATACTTTCTACTTGCTCAATATATTCTTGTATATTTTCCACTAAATCACTTTTAGTTAGAATTATTACTGGAATTGCTCCAGATTCCCAAGATAAACTTAAATATCTTTCTAATCTATGTAAATTAAAATTATTATTTAATGACTGCATAATAAATACATAATCAAAATTTGCTGCAACTAATTGTTCATGCTGATTGTGAAGTTCATGGTTTCTATCACTTGAAGATGCTGTTCTTGAAAATGAACTTTCTCTTTTTAATGTTTCACAAATCATACTATCTCCAGTTGAATTCCATTCAATAATAACAAAATCTCCAGTTGTAGGATAAATACTATTTGGATTATCATAATAACAACCTCTTTTTATTTTTGCAAACCCTTGTCCATTATTACATACAATTTCATATCTATCTTTATGTGTAGCAATAATTCTTGCAATAGTCTTACTTTCATCAATATTTTTTATTAAATTTTCTTTTAATCCATAATCTTTTATATTCATTTTTTATTCCTCATTTCTTAAAATAGTATTATTTTAAAATACTACGGAATCTAATTTACCTAAATATAATTTTTTCAAAAAACCTCCATTCTAAGTTTATCTCTAAACTTTATAAAATATTATTTGCCAACAGGAACGGACTCATTGGCACACAACACTCACACTTCTAAACCAGCCTTCTCCACCTCAACCACCTTCGTCGCTATCTTTTCTATAAATCTTTCATCATGCTCCACAAAAATCATAGTAGCCTTATAATTCAAAATCATTTCTTCAATTTGTTCTCTGGTTAATATATCAATATAATTCAAAGGCTCATCCCATATGTAAATATTCGCTTGCTCAGATATACTCTTTGCTATCAAGACTTTTTTCTTTTGTCCTTCACTCATGTCTTGAATGACGGTATCAAAATCTTTTTGTAATAACCCCATTTTTACTAGCATCGCCTTGAATATACTTTCGTCTATTTTGTTTTCCTGTGCAAATGATTTTAGACTTCCTTTTAAATTTTCTGTACTTTGTGATACGTGAGATATTTTTAAATCTTTAAGCACTTTGATATCGCCATTATGTTCTAATTTTTCTCCTAATATAAGTTTTAATACGCTTGTTTTCCCAACTCCATTTTTTCCTATAATTGCTATTTTATCACCGCTATTCACTTCAAATGATATTGGCTTAAATATTACTTCTCCGTTATATTTTATTTGCAATTTACTTATTGAAATTAATGGATTTCTATCGCTCTCTAAAATAACCATTTTTAATTTATCATTTCTATCAATATTTCTTAATAAATTACTTTTTTCATCTATTGCTTTTTCAATTCTTTGTTCAATTACTTTTGAACTTTTCATCATTTTAGCAGCTTTATGTCCTATGTACCCCTTATCTATAAAAGCTTCCGGATTGTTTTTTCGGCTCTTGCCTTTTTCAGCTTCATTTGACCATTTTGCAGTGTTTTTTGCAGCAGTTTCAAGTCTACTTATATCTTTTTGTAATTTTTCATTTTGCATTATTTCAAAATTATCTTGTCTGTCTTTGTTTTCTTTCCACGTTGAAAAATTGCCTTGCACAATTTCTATACTTGAATTATTTATGGCAATTATATGATTTACAACTTTGTCTAAAAAATTTCTATCGTGCGATACTAATATGAAGCCTTTTTTCTTTTCTAAATAATTTACAATATTGTTTCGTGTTTCTATGTCTAAATGGTTTGTTGGCTCGTCTATAAGTAAAAAATTATTACCCTTTAGGAATAAACTTATTAAAAGAATTTTTACTTGCTCTCCGCCACTTAACAAATTAAAGTTTCTATATAGTATTTCTGTGTCCGCCTTTAATAAATTTAATTCTTTTATTATTTCCCAGTCTTCCGCATTTGGAGCGATTTCATTTACTATTTCTATCGATATTTTTTCTTTATTGGCAACTTCATATGGAAAATAATCAAGTTCAACTTTTTTTGTTATCGTCCCTTTATATTCATATTTACCTCCCAATAATTTTAAAAAAGTAGTTTTTCCTTTTCCGTTTCTTCCAATTAACCCCAATTTCCAGTCTGTGTCGATATTAAATGATACATTTTCAAATATATTATTGTAACTTCCATCATAACCAAATGTTAAATTATTTACACTAATTAAAGACATTGCTCCTCCAATCTGCCAACGTGCCAACGGGGACGGACTCATTGGCACAATTCTTTCATTATACGATTTACTTTATTTCTATTAATCTTCAATACTTCTGCTATTTTTCTGTTAGACAAATTTTATCCTTCCTGCTTTCTAAATCTCTTCTAGCTCTTCTTGGCATTTGATTTCCTTTCTTCCCCAAGATTCTTTCGAGCCCCCTATTTCAAAATCAATATATCACACAACCATTTCTTTTTCAATCAATAAAAAAACTGCCAATGAGTCCGTCCCCATTGGCATTGAAGTAAAAAGCAGAAATTTCTTCACACATAATAATTTTTTATTAGCTATAAATTTTGTATATTGTTTTTCGAAAAAGGACTTATATCTGAATTCATTAAAAGTTCCTTATTCTTTCTTAACAATTCAATAACCGAAGATGTCGAAACATTATTATCAATAGACACTTTTTTTATTATTTTATCAATATCTATTTCTTCAATTCCTAGATCTTCTAATATTTTATAAGCTATGTCCATATTACTGTACGCAGAAACAATATTTTTGAATTCTTTTAAAATTTGTGATGATTCTTCTATTCCAAATAACTCTATATAATTTACTATTTTACTAAATTTAAATTTTATATAACTATTTAAATCATATAAAGAATCAATAAATATATTTATATTTTCTAAATCGTGCTCTTCGTTATACGTTTCATTAAATTCTTCTATCAACTCTTTATAACTATACTTCATAAACAGTTTAGTTATATATACTTTATAAGGTAGAAATTTAATCCCATCAAATTTTATATTATTATATTTATCTTTCTGAAAATTATATGATGGACCTCCTAACAAATTTATTGTTGCAACAACACAGTCATACTTTCTTTTTGCATCAAGGAATTGTTGTATTATACCCTCTTCTGCAAATTTAACTGATTTATCAAATTCCACCATTTTTTCTATCATCAGTTCTTCAGTAATCTCATAATTCTCTTTTAGCATATTTAATTTTGAATTATATATTTCTTTTTTCTTTTCATCTTCATATTTTTTATTCAAATATAAAACTTCATCATTTGAACCTACAAGTTGTTCCTCAGCTAATATTTTCAAATCCATCCATGTATTCGTATTAATCAGATTATTTAAAGTTTCTTGATTGCATAATATTACTTTTCCTATAGTTGGAGTTTTAACATTTAATCTTCCTACTCTCCCTATTAAATTGTTTAATTCAAAAGGCGTATTAGGATTATCAACTATAATTAATTCTTCTGTCGGAGTATTAATTCCCTCCATCAAAGTGTTAGTGCATAATAATGTTTTTATATTCTTTTTATTGTATTCATTTTCAAAAAATTTTCTTAAATACATCGGAGTTTTCCCATGGTGTATTCCAATGCCTCTCTTTAACAAATCTACAACATACCACTCTTTTCCGAATATTACTTTCAAGAAATTTTATTTCTTCTGAATACATTTCCTTGTATATATCTGACGGTTCTATTTTTTCTAATAACATATTTATATTTTGATATATTGACTTTGGACTCTTAAAATATATTAATTTACTTTCGTCATTTATATAATCAGTCCAAGATTTATCATTATCTATAAATACTATTTCATTATAAACTGGCATGTAATTAGTATAAAATTTCACTACATCTAACTTAGTATTGTTAAACTCAACATTGTTAATATAAGGTCCTAACAAAGCAAATTTGTTAGCTTTTTTTACTAAATCAACATAAGCTTTATTCATTGGTATTATTCTATCATCGCCGCCACCTCTACGTGAACTCTTTTGTAATTTATAAATTTCATCAAATACCAAAAAGTCTATGCTAATATCTTTTAATGACTTTATAAAGTTAAGATCACTTCTCTCAGGAACAAATATAAATATATTTTTTTCCTTAATTTCTTCATTATTGTTAATACAAATATTATACTCTTCTCCAAACATATTATATATTTTCCTTAAGAGTTCATTCATCAAAGCTAAAGTTGGAACAATAAAAATTATATTCTTCAAAGTCGCTTCATTTCGTTTGATATATTCAAGCATCAAAAATGTTTTCCCAAAACTAGTCGGTGCACTTAAAAACAAATTATTATCCGTTAATATATTTAATATTTCAATTTGATACTTACTTAAAGAAATATTAGGATCTATTTTTGATTTAAATATAACTCGCCTTACTTTTTCAGAAAAATTATCAGCTTCAGTATATATATTCAAATCTACAAATTTCATTTCATCCTCTTTTATTTCATTATTAATCAGATAATTTTTTAATATATCGTTTCTTAATTTTTTTATTGATTCATCCATATATCTATATTCGTATATTTTTTCATTCATTTGTTTTCAACCTCTTCTTAAAATATTCAAGGAACTCACTTTTTGATAATATTGGTAAAAATATCATAATAGCTCCGATATTATTTATATTCTCCACACTATCAAATTTTTTAATTATAGCTTCTTCGTAATCACTTCTTTCATAAACATCATCATTTACAATAAAAAATAAAGATTTAATATTTATCTCTTCCGCAGTCTTTGTTTCAAATTTTTCTACAATTCTTTCTCTTTTTTCGCCGTCTTTAGCAATAAAACTTCCAGTATGACTCCTTATAAAACTAATTTCAAAATCTCCCATATGTTTATTTAAACTGTCTTGTGCTCTGGTTAATGCCGTGTCTATATTATTATAAAATTTTGACTCACCATAATATAATATATCATTTTCATAATCATAAAAAATATTATCATTTCCATGAGCAGGCATTCGAGGCGAAGTTTTTAATGATGTTTTAGAAATTATTGTATCTATTTTTGTAATTTGATCAACTAATATGCACATAAGATATTCAGCTAAATCACCCTGAAAAGTCGTATTGGAAATATTTAATTCATCGTTATCCCATCCTATAACTTTTAAAACATCTTCTATGCTGTCATCTATTATTTTTTGTTCTATCAGTTTTGAAACGTATTTTTTTGTTTCTGTAAGCGTTTTTGTACTTTCTTTTTGTGTAACATAGTAGAACATGTTTTCTTCATTCAATAAAAAATTACATATTTCTTCATATAGTATATTTTTATTTGATAATAAGATTTCCCAGGTATGTCCTTTAACTCTAATTTTTTTTATATTTTCTACGTCAAACAATTTCACATCGTAGAACGACAAACTTCCTCACCCCGTTTCTAATTTTCTTAAATTTTATCACAATTTTATAGCTTACGCAATCCAAAACGCCTGTTTTCAGGCATTTGCGACAACATTCGACATATTTCGACTTGTACATTCTCAATAATTATTTCCACAACCTCTTGCATTTTTTCTCACCCCAAGTTAACATCACAACAATTTTAGGAGGTGGTTTTATTTTGGATATTTTAGATATTATTTTTGAAGCACGTGCGAATGACGTTGCGACTCTAAGCAAAGAGGACAAGACTAACATTGAGTACCATTCGAATAGTTCTGCTACCACTATAGACTGGTTTATTGACATTGGCAAAAATAAAAAGCAGAAAATTTAATTTAATAAATCTTCTGCTTTTGAAATTAACCAAACTTACTTAAAATATTCATTTATTACTTCTCACTTGGATATACCTTTTCAAAATCCTCGCAAATTTTCTTTAATCTACCATCAAGATATGTCTTTGCTATGACTTTCATTTCTTCTGCTATCCCATAAAATGCTTCGGCGATTCCACCAGTAATCGCTCCAATTGTATCGCTATCCCCACCGATTGAAATTGCATTTCTAATAGCATCTTCAAAACTTGTTGATTCCAGAAATGCTTTTATAGCTTGTGGAACTGTCCCCTGGCAGGTTTCGTTAAATTCATATTTAGATCTAATCTCATCCAAAGTAAAATTCATAGGATAATAATTTTTATCTATATAATCTTCTATCTCTTGAATCGAACTTCCCGTTCTAGCTAAAAATATTGCAACAGCAGTTGCTTCAGCACCTTTTAATCCTTCTGGATGATTATGTGTTATCTCTGTAACTTTTCTAGATAAATCTTTAACTTCATCCAAAGTTTTTCCAACAAAACCGCATGCACTAACTCTCATTGCAGCGCCATTGCCATAACTATTATATGGCTCTGACATGTTACTATAAATCCATCTACCAAACATAAAGCCATAACCACAATCAGGATAATTTCTACCAATCGCTTTCATGCAACAAATTGTCCTGTCAGACAAATCTGTAAAATCATTTTCCGATTCAATAATAGCTTCAGCTATAGCAAGTGTCATTACAGAATCATCTGTAAAAAAGCACTTCTCATAAAACATCTCAAAATCTTTGCTCTTGATATTACTAAACTCAAATCTCGAACCAACAATATCACCAATGATTGCGCCTAACATGAGGTAACTCCTTTCTTTTTTGCCTTTAACGCTTCAATTTGCATTGTAAATTCTCCACAGCTTATTTTGTTATTCTTATATTCTTCTATAATATTATAGTATTCTTCTTTTGCTATTTCTAACATTTTCATTTCCTTGATTGTGCTTTGCATGGTTTCTTTTTTATTGTTTTCAATACACATTTCGATTTCATCTTTTGTTCTGAAATCAGCTGGAAAAAAGTTATTTCTTTCCAGTATATTGGAACATAATTCTAATGTACACTTTGTATCATACTCACAATTTGTAGCTAAACTCGTTATGTCCAATGTATTTTTAAAATTTTCTCCCTTGGGATCTATTTCAAGTACAAATCCCAAAGGATATAAATCCATATACGCAACCAATCTTGTTTCGCTTGAACGAAGCATCCCTGTAAGCCCCGACCAACCATTAGATAGTGTTTTTAAAAAATACATACTTATTCTATATTTTTTTACATCAAAATTTCTTGAATATTTATTTAATATAAATTCTCTTAAGTCAGGATTAGCATCTAAAAATTCAGGAGGCATAGTAGAAGCAAACATACATAGTATTTGTTTCATTATTCTTAACGGATGTGCATCTATTAAACTAACTTGCAACCAATCCGATTTTTCAATATTTACTTTTGTATTTAAAATAATTCCTATTGTATTTGCAAATTTTACATATTCTTGTGCATACCATGCTCCCGTATTGTTATTACAATTTGAACAAAGCGTATATCCCCCCATTCCTCTCTGCATGTTTTTATACCTTTCTCCACTATAATCCCATGGTTTTTTCACTCCAGCAATATGTTTTGATAACACATCTCCCGTTATGACACGTGCTGCTCTATCATTATGAGCTTTTTCTGGAGGCAAATGTTCAAAAGTTAATTCTGTTACATTACCACACAGATGACATTTTCCATATTTCTTGTCTTTCATAATTTCTCCTTTTATAAAAAAGCCAATAAGCTTTAACTCTGTATTATCAGCTTATTGGCTTTGTATTTTATCGATGGCAAAAATCCAAATTACTAGCCTAAATTATTTTTTTTGCTTCCATCTGGCTTTGAAACAGGCGTTTCTATGCCATTTATGTCTCTTGTATAATAATCATCATAATTTCCTTTTTTAATTTGACTTACAAACTCAGCTCTTCTCATCTTACGATTCGTATCCATATCTTCGAATAAAACATTTCTGCCAGTATCACTTTCCTTTATTACTCTTATCTTTTTTCCCATTTACCATCATCCTTTCAAATTTTATTGTTGAATTTTGTATAGAAATGTGGTAAATATTAATTACACACAAAGAATATTTACACACATATTTTTGACTTATAACTTCGCAACAGTTATAAGTCTTTCTTTTTGCCATCAATAAAATGCTACCATTTTTTTTATCTTTTTTCAACAAAAAACAAACAAATTTTCGCATAAATTAAGTGTAAATTTTTATGTTCTTTTGCAGTATTTCCAACCATTGTATCAATTTACAACTCTTTATGTTTACCGAGTTTGTTAATATGTTAACAAAAATAAACATATTACCGATACGATAAATAAAAAAACAAATGTCACGCGGGACGGACTCATTGGCAGAAAAAAGCAGAAAATTTAATTTAATAAATTCTCTGCTTTTTTATCACTATCTACTAATCTTCATTATTCTTTAAAAAATCATTACCTTTTAGTGTTGTTCTCAAATTTGAAGCTTCTTCTATATATCCCTCTTTTAAAAGTTTTTCTACTTTTTCACGATTTCCATAATAATCACAAAATTCTTCCAAATTATAGTATTGCTTAGTTGCTATTATATATAATATTTCTCTTATTTCCATTTTATATCCCTTCCTTATATATACTTCTTAAATGTATCTCTCATTAAAACAACAAGGTCTATTGTTTTGTTCATTAATTCATTATAATTGTCATGTTCATCAAAATCTAAACCTTCAATTTTATACATTATTCTTGATGCTTTACTACCTTCCAATCGTTTCCACTCTAAAGTAAATCCTAATTCTTTTTCGATCTTTTCTTTTTCTGTAAATAATTTATCAAATAACTCTTTGTTATCTGAAATGTACAATTCTATTCCTATGTATGAATCTTTATTTACTAGTATTATATCAATATATGCTTTACTTGTTCCAATCGCAACATTATACCAATGGTCTGTACTAGGTTTTCTTGGATTAAACGGCTTGCCTCTTGCAATGACAACCTCGTTGAATTGTTCCCAAAACTCTAATCTTTGTGCTTGCGACTTATTAATTGTATCGTTTCCACCAGATGGTTTATTTGTTTTTATAAAATCATTTGGCTCCTCAACAACTTTGAACATTGGTGCAGGATCTGAATTTCCAATTTTATATGCATGCAATTCTATCAAGAAGAAATTAACATTATTATTTGTATTATTATTAAGCCATTCAATAGCACTTCTATGTTCTTCTCTTGCTTGTTTAACAATCCACACAACAACTTTCGCATCTAAGCCAGATGCATATGTAATTATTTTTCCAAGATGGTCATGATTTGACGTTTCAAGTTGATTTTCTATAATAACTTTAGTTCCTGTTGTCTCATCTTTCGCAAACAAATCACATCTATAAGAACCTACATAAGTTTCTTTGCTAATATCTACTAAAGTTAAACCTAATATATCATTTAATATTTCTATATTTTCATTTTTTGATAACCATTCCGAAAAATCATATTGTTCATGCTTCCATAAAGTTCTGATATCAACTTCTTCTAGTCTTCCAATACTCATATCTAATACTCCTTTCAAACTCATCAATAGTGATATTTTTCAAGATTAATATATCATAGAAATATATATTTTTCAATTGATAAAAAAGTCAACGAGGACGGGCTCATTGGAAAAAACCGGGCAATTGAAACGGAGTCATTGGCATAAATTTTGTTTATTCTGTTATTAAGATATGTCTTTGCTATTACTTTCAATTCTTCATGTATAGATTAATCTTTATATTTAGCACACATATCCATAATCTATATGCTTATTTCTTTTTATATACAAATCTAAATATTCTAAAACTTTTTTTGTCATTTCTTCTACACCCATACATGTTTCAATAATTATGCCTTTCATCTCTTCTTTTATTTTCTCCTTTTCCAAACCATGTTCTAGCAAATAGAATATTGTATTTGAATATGAATAGGCAATTCTAATCAAACCAATTTCATAAGAAAGTAACGAATATTTTGTCCAATTTTCATATAATTTTTTATAATCTATTTTATTTTTTACAGTAGCTATATTTTCAAATCTTTCTATAGGATATCTACTATTTAGAAAAGTGTCTTCGCCTAAAATTTCATAAAAATATATCACATATTTTCTATATTCATTGTAAATTGTACTTATCTTTTCAATTTCATCATAATATATAAAAAATTCTTCTCTTTCCACTATTGTTTTTAAATTATGTGTATTTTCCACTTTTAATTCTTTTAATGTTTTTCTATTGTTTGTACACTCTATAAGACTCATTTTTAGTTGATTCTCTATTAATTGATGTATTAGAGCCAATAAAGGATATATGTATTCTTGTGGACTTGAGTTGTTCATTAATTTGTAGATTGCTTCTCTATATTGAAAATCATATAGTACAAATTCTTTCATTAATTCAACTTTTCCCAAAGCTCTTTTCTTATCTTCTTCACTTACATTCATAATTATCACTACTTTCGTTTTATTATAAATATATACCAATAGGAAATATACCAATAGATGGTCCTTTTATCGAAGTTCTAATTTCTGGTATATCTAATTTCATGCTTAATGTGTCATTAAACGATTTATATAAATTATCCACATCTTTTTTATTAAGCAATCCCAACATTGTATCTCGTGTCAAACTCGCTATTTTCCCCTCTGGAATTTTTTCATATACAATTCCTAAAATTTTATATTTTCCTCTAACTAATTCCACGCCTGAATCTCTTAGCAAATATTTATTCTCAATCACAACTAATAAATCGGTTCCATC
Source organism: Clostridia bacterium (assembly GCA_017521465.1). Classification (GTDB taxonomy): domain Bacteria; phylum Bacillota; class Clostridia; order TANB77; family UBA1234; genus RGIG6291. Next base: position 11,159 of record JAFXCN010000009.1, read on the forward strand.
ATCTAATTGGCAAATCATATTACCCTCATCTGTTATTTTATCACTTTTAGTTAAAATATTTTCTACGCCACTCAATTGTTTTTTTAAAGTTTTTGCTTCTTTATTTCCCATAGCACTCATTGCTTCTGAAAACACATATAATTTATTAAATATAGCTTCCACTTCATTTCCAGACATTTTACCTTCGCATATAATAATGTCTCCTTCTTTAACATTTTGTAAGTCTTTCTTATTCACTATATTTTTAATTCTATTATTTTCAATAAATTCTGTTAATATTTTATTGAATAAAGATGTATCTGTGTGTATTTTTTCATACTGTTCATTATGTTTATTGATACTTGAATTGTTTTTAATATAATCTGCTCCAAAAGATATCTTATATAATGAACTTGAAATTTTAGTATTTATATTATCTCCCTTCTCATTTGTTATATCTTTTGTTACTGAACGCATGCTTGTTATGCCATCTTCCAATATCGCTATAGTATCTCTAATTCTCATGGTATCTAAATATATTGGAAAAATAGGAATAAGTTTTTTATCTTCTGTTTTTATATTTTTCTTCTTAAAAAACATCGTTTCTCCTTTCATATAAAAAAGCAAAACAAGTCTTTGATAACTTTCATCAAATACTCACTTTGCTTTTCTTTTGTAGATATTTATTTTTATTCAGAAACAGAAAAAGTTCTAGCAAGTTGTTCAAAAGTAGAAGTTATTTTTATTGCATCATCAGGAATAAATACATGTTTCCATGGTTTATATCCATTTGCTAAATTCCATTCTGTTGCTATTTTACAATATGATACAGCTCTTTCTTTTTTGGCGATTACATCTGAATTGTCTGTCCAATCAGAACGTTTAACCTCAACAAGAAAAATAGTTTCTGGTGTTTCAACAACAAAATCAGGCTCATAAGAATGTATTCCATTACAATTATAACTAATATTAAATTCTGTTGACGCTGGTCTTAACCAATTACAAACAAAATCACTTTCAGACTCTAAAATTCTAGCAAGAATCAATTCTGCCATACTGTCAAACTTTGCTTCTCCAAAAACCCCTCTCTTTATTCCTGTAAATAAAACTGATTTAATATTACCATCATCATCTGATGAATATGTTTCAAAAATTCCTTTCTGCGTTTTATATGTATAAGCACTCTTATTATTTGATTTTCTTGTAGATAAAACTTCTTCTTTTATAAATCCTTCTTCAACTTTATAATGTTGCATCATTTGTTTATAGATATCTTCTGCAATACCTCTTCTATTCATCATAACTATATTTTTCATTCCACTATCAGAATATTTTTCAGTAAAATATGTACAAAATTGAAGTATTAATTTTTGAAGTAATTTTGACATTTTTGAATAATCAATTTCTGCTTTATCTCTTAATAATTCCATAATCATTTTAGAAGGATTATATGCTTCATAGTTTATATGAGTTCCATCTATAACAATTCTTTGCGAGGTATCTGTTAAATTTTGTATTAATAATTCATTTTCTATAGGTGCATAATTTAAAATACTACAGTTCAAATTAAAATCTTCAAAATAACAATTTGTTATTCCTTCTTCAGTAACTCTTATTTGTGGTATAGGTATGTATTTCTGTACAACTTCTTTATATACTTTATCAATCTTTTTATTCATCCATGCTGTAATAGGCATTTCATTTTCCATATATGTTTTCGCTAAATCTTGTTCATCTTCTGTAAACTTGTTCCTTATGCTATCTATGATTCTTTGTCTTTCTTCGGATGTAATCTCTCTAATATTCCCATCATCCTCAACAACACTTGTAACTCTTTCTACTGCTCTAATAACTTGCATTTGTGCTTTCTTCATAATTTCTATAGTATTTTCATTTTTTTCGATATTGTTTTCATCAAGAATTTTAGCAATTTCTTCATCCGTATTATTTATATCAATAGCAATTTGGGTGAATTTTATATTATCTTGAGGAATATCTTCAGCTTTAATAAAGTACTCTTTTTTGAAAATCGAGTCCCCTTTTTGTGCTTCCTCTAATATCTCTTTAAATTTATCATGTGCTGTTAAATAAACGCTATCTATTTCCTCAACCCCAGTTCTTTCTCCATATGGAAGTCTCAAGCCTCTTCCTACCATTTGCTCTCGCAATATTTTTGAAGTAGCTGTTCTTAAAGGAACTATTGTATATAAATTATTTACATCCCATCCTTCTTTTAACATATTTACATGTATCACTATTTCCGTCTTATTTTCTATTCGCTCTATTTCTAGTAAACTCCTCATATAAGCTTCTTGTTCAGACCCTTTATTACTTGAATGAACTATTATAGTTCTATACTTATAATAACCACTATGAAAATCATCTGAAATTATATATTTATATATTTTTTCAGCATGCTCAACATCTTTACAAACAACCATCATAAAAGGCTTAACAATTCTTTTTTTATTATTTACTGAATATTCAAATAATTTTTTCTTAATATTTTCATGGCAAATAACCCCATCTTCAAGCATTAATTTATCTATTTGATCATCACCAAAATTATAAAAATCAACATTTGAACGAGTTACTGCATAAGGAGTCCTTGTGTATCCATCTGCGATTGCTTTAGCTAAAGGATATTCATATACAACATTTTTAAAAGGTACTTGTCCCTTGTTCGTATTAACAAAAGGAGTCGCCGTAAGTTCAAGTCCCAAAATCGGTTTTAATTCATTTAATGTCTTAAAGCCAGCATCTGCTCTGTAGTGATGAGATTCATCCATTATCATAACAAGATCTTTTATCCCAGCTAATTTTTCAAAAAAAGATGATCCCAACATTTCATTAAACGCCTTAATTTTAACATTTTCTCTATCTAATTTACTTATGTTAAAAATATATATTTTTATATCTGAGTCAAACAACGAAATGTTTTTTTGATTATAATCATCATCAGCAATAACTTGAGGTGGTTTAGAAAAGCACCCTACTCCATTGAATACGTATTTAGGATTAGAAGAATCCGCAAAATCTTTTTTTAATTTGTCATAAATTGTAGTATTAGGTGCTATCACTAAAAAATTTTTTATTCCATAATTTGTATATAGGTATGTTATGAACGTTCCCATCAAACGAGTTTTTCCAACTCCAGTTGCTAAAGCAAATGTTAATGAAATAAACTCTCTTTCAAAATCAGTAAATGTAGGACAAATTGATTTTATTTTATCTATATCAATTTCTGAATATTCACCTTTTAACTCTATCTCTTTAAAAATATTTTCTAATAATTCAAGTGATTCCTTTTGTGGTTTTCTTAAAGACATAACACCACTTATATACTCAGTATCATATTGGCTGAATTTAGCATTTCTCACTATTCATCATCCTCACTTTCTTGGTATTCTGGTGGAGTTATTATTTGAAGACTATAATCATCTTTCCCGTACTCACAATTTTTTAATAAAGCTTGAGGTATTTTCTTTATTGATATATTTTTATATTTATTTTTTAATTTATTATCAAACGACGTACAGGCAATTACCAAATACTCGGTTTCATTCATCATATTAACAATCGATTCTAATCCCATTTCTGTAATATGATTGGTTGTAACATATAAATAACTATTTTCTGTTCCTTGAGATTGCTTCCAAAACAAATCTTTAGAAGGCTTATATTCAAAGCCTTCATGTAAGGCAACTGCGCTTGCTAACATTTCAGGATTATATTGTTCATTTATAATTTGTTGTCCAAAATCATCTGTTTTTATAAGCGTCGGTGCAAGTTCATAAAACTTATATCCACTTCCACCTTTCCAACCAATTGCTTTACTTATACCCGTTTGCTCACCATCAACAACACTATCTAATCTTTTTTTACTCATAGAATAACATTGTTCTCCGCAATTCAATTCCTATGCATTTCCTGTTCATTTTCATGGCAACAGCACATGTTGTTCCACTTCCTAAAAAACTATCTAAAACTAAATCTTCTTCATCTGTAAAACCTTCAAAAATTCTCTGAATAAGTTTTTCAGGCTTTTTACTATTTTTTAATGTTACACCACCTTCGTTTGCTATTCCATCCCATGGTATATCCAACCAAATATCACTAGCAATTTTAGTTAATTCCAATTTGCCATCTATTTCATATACTTTATTTTTTACAAATACAATTTCACCATTTTTATATAACAATGTTTTCTTTCCCGTTGATGTAGTGTATTCGTAGGCAATATTTTTATCTATCCCATTGTCTTTTATATATTTTTTTAAAGAATCACTGATATCTCTGACAGAAAAAACTCTATCTCGATTATCTATTTGAAAGGTTCTCAATTCTTCATCTTTTAAATCTTTTTTTGCTTTATTTAATTGTTGTGCCAAAATATCTTTTATATTAGCATATTGCCATTCATTATAATTATCTTCAGGATTAATTATGTATTGACTATAATTTTTGTCATAACCCGTAACAATACGTATTGGTTTGTATACCATTTTATCTTTGTTTTTTGCATAAATCAAAATATATTCCGAAACTTTTGCAGGTTTATTAGCATTAACTTTAACACCACTTTCTGATGAAGTTTTAACGGTGACCATCGTTACATAATTATTTCTTCCAAAAATTTCATCACATAGTACTTTTAGATATGCCATTTCATTGTAATCACACTGAATACACAAAACACCATCTTCTTTTAATAATTTGACAAGTATTTCTAACCTACATTTCATTAGCGATAAATAAAACGAATGTTCTATATTGTCATCAAACGGAACATTGGTCGCATTAGCATTATATGGTGGATCTATGTATATACACTTAATTTTATTTGAATATTTACTCTCAAGAGCTTTTAAAGCTAATAAATTATCTCCATGTATCAGCATATTTTCAGTTTGCGGATCTCCATATGATTTTTCTATATCTTCTAATAAAATCCTTGGCTCGGGATTAATTTTTTCATTTTTTCCAACCCAAGTTAATTCTAATTTATTACTCATTTTATACCTCCATTTCTAACACTTAAATTTTATCATATAACAATATTTTATTCCATAATGATTTCATTTTTCGCACAATTTTTCTCCATATTTCTTCATTTTTCATCCTATAAGAAACACAATCTATATAAAAGACATTTTACTGACCATCGCTTTCCATAATCCAAGTAAAAACGCTCTCAAATTCTCCGTTTCCTTGCTACCGCATCCGACCTTCCGTGCCACTCATTATTCGATCCCCCTAACTCACCAAAAACCTCTCAAAAAATTATCAATTTAAAGACCTTCTTTCATCTTCAAACGACTGACTCCCAAGACTTCCGACCATTTCACTCAAAAAGACTAACCAAAGACTGAAAATCTCCTCAAACTCCACACCTTTTTTAATGACTGAAAGCCCCAAACTCTGCCACTTTCTAAGCATACAAGCCCAAATATATAACTCCACAATTCCTATTCACCCTGTCCTTCTAAGTCACTCTTCGTCCACCCGACAAATTATACTGTCAGACAAATTCTTTCTATTCTTTGTCTCACAGACGAATTATTCTGCTAGACGACCACCTTATTCTTCGTCTGGCAGACAAGTATACTGTTAGACAAGTTTTCTATCTTTCTTCGTCTGATAGACAACATTCTTTTGCTTTATCTATCTTTATCGTTCGAAACATTTTTCGTTTGCCAGTCAACCCGTTCGAATCAATTTACGGCAGACACATTTCGATTCTCCTTCGGCGAATCACTCTGTGTCCGACGTGAAATTGATTCTCTAGCGACAACTCTTTTCGTCCCCCAGACAATTTTTCCATACAAAAAAAGTATATCTTTTATTGATATACTTTTTCATTTTTATCGTATTTTTAAATATTGCTTCTATGCAAGTTAAACATAATCAACTCAATAAATTGTAATTTGTTGTTAATTTTTTATTTTGCATTTTTCACTTTTTTTATAATAGAATTAACAATATTAATGATTATATATACGACTTGATACAATGGAATAAACCAATATACAAACAATGTGTATATAATACAATTTTCAATGCCTGCACAAAATCCTTCAAAACCGTAATATGTTGTATGAATATGATTACACAAAGATTCTATATGTATTCCTACATATTCAGAACTTATACCTGTTATACTATATTTTATCGATACAATAAGCCAAAATATATAATATAAAAAACTTAATTTAAATATAAATTTAAAAAATGAATGTATTTTACTATTTTTTTCTTTCTGTTTTTCCATAGTATTCTCTCCTTTTGTTATTATATAAATTACTATTTTTTCTTTTATAGTATTTTATCGCAAAAAACTTTTTTTGAATATCTTTTCATGCCTTCTTTTGCTTTATCCATACATATCCATTTGCGACAATTTATGTCGGACATACAACCCATTCGAAACATTTTTCGTCAGACACAAAAGTGGCAAGCACACTTGCCACAGTGAATAACTAATAGTGAATGGTGAATAGTATTTGATTATCCAAATTGATATAAGAAGCTACTATTCATTATTCACTTTTCACTATTAACTTAGGTAAACTTGCTTTACCTATTGTGGGCCGACGAAAATTTATTCTCTTTTCTACACCTCAAACCTTGCTACTTCACAATTTTTCAATGCTTTTATGTCATAATCTCCTATAAGGTTTTCTAATGGATAGTTCATGAAGTAACATTTGATTATGACTGATGTTCCGCCATGTGTTACTATTAGTATTTTTTTGTTTTGGTATTTTTCTTTTATTTCGTCTAAAATTTCATACACTCTGTTGCAGAATTGTTGTATTTTTTCTACATTGTATGTATCTAAGTTTTTGTTATAGTTCCAAAATTCATCTATTTCATCACTGATTTCTTTTAGCATTTTTCTTTCGGTTCTTGTTTTTCCTTCTAGTTCGCCATAACCTCTTTCCATTAATCTTTTGTCTTCGATGATTGGCGCGTTGAAGTTTTTGTTGATTATTTTGGCTGTTTCTTTTGCTCTTTTTAATGGAGACGTGATTATTAGATCGATGTTTTCGTTTTTGATTTGTTCTCCTGTGATCTGTGCTTGCTCTCTTCCTATTTCATTTAACTCGATATCGGTCTGTCCTTGCATTTTTTCTAATGCATTCCATTCTGTTTGTCCATGTCTTACTACAAAAATCTCCATCCGCTTCTCCTTTCCCGGCGCA
>JAFXCN010000010.1 GCA_017521465.1 Clostridia bacterium
AAATATGCATAAAGGATTTCTGGTGAAGATGTTACTGAGGACACACCTGTACCCATACCGAACACAGAAGTTAAGCTCAGGAAAGCCGAAGATAGTTAGGGGATGCCCCTTGTGAAAATAGGTATTCGCCGGATTTAAATGGAGAAAGCAACCGCATGAGGTTGCTTTTTTGTTGTGTAACAAAGTTTATTACACAACAAAAAAAGAATAAATAATATTGAATAGAGAATAAAGATTTTTTTATTATTCTTTATTCAATATTATTTACATTGTATTGTTGGCCTGGAAAACAGATATTTGATTGACTATACATAAAATGTGTGGTATACTTTCCTTCACAAATAAACTTGGGTGTGAGACTGAACTTTTATTAAAGAGGAGGTATCTGCCATGTTGAATTTTGCATCGAATCAGCGGTCTGCTATTAATGTGATTGAGTTTTATAAGATTGCTGTTGTTTTGAAGCAAATTATCCGAAGTGGTTGGAAACAGTGGAACGTAAAGCAGGAGCGCCTTGAAAGTGTTGCAGAGCATGTTTATGGTACCTGTATGCTTGCTATTGCTATGGCTTCCGAATTTAATTATGATATTGACATTAAAAAGGTTGTAATGATGATGGCAATTCATGAACTTGAAGAGACCGTTATATCTGATATTACGCCTTTTGACGGAATTCCTGAAGAAGAAAAAATGCGAATGGGCCATGAGGCAATTGTTAAAATTTTGTCTCCTTTGGCAAGTGCATCAACATTAATTAATCTTATTATTGAGTTTGATTCTCGTGCTACGCCTGAAGCAAGATTTGCTTATCAGTGTGATAAACTCGAATGCGACTTGATGTCTATTATCTATGATAGACAGGAATCGGTTACGTTTAAGGATGCAACTGATAAGGTGACGACTTCTCAAAAACTTAATGATATGTATGAGAGTGGAGAAGCCAAAACTATGTCTGATTTCTTTTATTTGCACGATAAGGAAAAGTATGATAACAATTTTATGGCTGTTCTTGATGAAATTTATGCTAATAAAAATTAATATCTAAAATATTGAGAGTTAAGTGTAATACTTAACTCTTTTTTGTTGTGTTTTTTTATATAATAGGATATGATATTTTATGAACATTATGAAAAGGAGTTAAATATGATTGAAGTTACATTAGCTAAAAGTGCTGGCTTTTGTTATGGAGTAAAAAGAGCTGTAACCCTTACAAATGAAGCTCTTCAACAATATAATGAATTATATTCTAAAGGAAATGTGGTTAATAATAAAAATGTTGTGAATGATTTAGAAGAGAAGGGTTTGAAAAGATTTTCTACTGTATCAGAGCTTGCTTCAAATTCAAATGTTTTAATTAGGGCACATGGAATAACAAATGAAGAATTGAAAGAATATGAGCAGTTGAAATGCAATATAATTGATGCGACATGTCCTAATGTAAAAAAAATACATGATATTGTTCGAAAATATTCAAACAGTGATTATAAAGTAATTATAATAGGTGATAAATTTCATCCTGAAGTAGTAGGAATTGCAAGTTATGCAGGTGATAATGTTGAAATTATTACTAGTGAAAATGAAGTGAAAAAATATAATAAAGTTTGTATTGTGGAGCAAACAACTTTTTCAAAAGAATATGCCCAAAGAATAATAGATAAAATAGTACTAGCGTCTAATGAACAGATAATATATAATACTATATGTGAAGCAACTTCAATAAGACAAAGCGATGCGAAAAAATTAGCAGAGACGCAAGATATTGTTGTTGTAATAGGTGATAAGGAAAGTGCAAACTCAAATAGATTATACGAAATTGCAAAAGAAATCAATAAAAATACAATTTTTATTGAGAATGTTAATGAATTAAACATTAATAAAATATCTAATTGCTCTAAAATTGGTATAACAGCTGGTGCATCTACACCTGATGATGTAATAAATGAAGTAATTAATCTAATTAAAAGAGAAATATTTTAGAAATATTGGAACATATTTTTTATGAAAGAATTCTAATAACATTGTAATAATCTATATATTCAAAGGAGGAAATAATTGTGAAAAAATTTTTTATGGTATTAAGTATTTTGATTTTAACATTATCAATATCTAGTGTTGCATTTGCAAAAGAGTTTTCAGATGTAAAAAATACAAAATATTCTGATTCTGTTAAGATGCTTACTGATTTAGAAGTTATATCAGGATATGAGGATAATACATTTAAGCCAAACAATCAAATAAAACGTTCAGAGATGGCAAAATTATTAATTGTAGCATTAGGAAAACAAGCAGACGTAAAAACAACAGTTACAACACAAACTTTTCCAGATGTTGCAAAAACCCATTGGGCAGCCGGATATATTGAATTAGCTAGTCAATTAGATTTAATAAAAGGATATCCAAATGGTAAATTTGCACCAGATGATAAAGTTTCATATGTAGAAGCTGTTGCTTTAATGTTAAGAGCATTAAACTATAATAAAGAAATAGAAGATTTAACATGGCCAGATGGTTATATGAAAAAAGCATCTGATGTTAAATTATTAAAATCTGTTACATATGATAACGCGAATGACGATGCTACAAGAGGAGAAATTTCAAACATGCTTTGGAATACATTGAACGCATATACAAGAACAATTGTAGCAACTAATACAGATGGTAAAAATGTATATGGGAATGGTAAAAAAATGTTAGAAAAATCTTTCCCAAATAAATATACAAGTATAACAGATTCTGTAATAACTGATATTGATCTTATTGATATGATGATAACTGTAAAGATTGATGGCAAAACTAAAGAATTTCTTTATGAAGACGCGACTGAAACATCGTTGAAAAAAATGTTTGGTAGAACAATTGAAACGGCATTATATGATACGAAAAATGATGAATTTTTATCAATCGAATTAGATGATGATGAAACTGTAGTAACAGGTACTGTAACAAAAATTAGTAGTGGAAAAATATATATAGGTAGTAAATCATATACAATTCCAGATGAAGATGATATCAAACTAATAGGAACATCTGACATTAACGATGCAGAAAAAGCATATATTGTCATGGACGGGTCAAAAGTTAAAGCAATGTTAATAGAAGGAACAGAGACACTTTATGTAGGTCTTGTAACAGATACATCAGTTACAATTGATGATGAAGATGGTATAGAATTAGAGCATATGAATGGTGACGAAGAAAAATATATATTAAATGATTCAAAAGCTAAAATATATGAAGGAGATGTTATTGTATATGCATTGAATTCAGATGATGAACTTATATTAAGAAAAGCTTTTGATTATGATGATGGACTTGAAATTGAATCAGTGACTTCTACAAGTATAAAACTGAAAGGCAAAGATAAAGTTACATTCTCAAAATCTGATGATTATATTGTCGTTATGGTAAATTATGAGGATAGCATTGAAGAAGGCGAGCTAGATGATATTTATGAAAAATATGATTCGGCGCTTGTACAAAAAATTAATGATACAACGTTTGTCTTTGTATTTGTTGATGGTCTAGATGAAATAGAAGATGACGATGATGATAATACAATGACAAAAACAGAAGCAAAAAATGCATTAAATAGTGCGATAAAAACAGCTAAAGCAAAGAAAGAAGCTAATTATACAATAGCTTCATGGGCTAAATTGAAAACAGCATTGGATGAGGCAAATAAAATAAATACAAGCACAGCTACAGCTAGTAAAATGCAAACTGCTGCTGAAAAATTAAATAATGCTGTAAAAAATCTAAAAACAGTAACAACAGCTGATAAAAATTTAAGAACAAAATTTAATAACCTACAAACTTTGATCAAAGATGCAGAAGAATTGAAAAAGGAAGATTATACAACAGAATCTTATGCAAAAGTTACTACTGCATTAACAGCTGCAAAGAAGATTGTTATTACATCTACAACAGTAGCAAAAGTTGAGACAGCTACGTCAAATCTAGATTCTGCGATAAAATTATTAGTAACAAATACAACTGCTGAAAATATGGCAACTGCAAAAGCAAGATTAGAAAAAGCTAAAACGGATGCTGCAGCAATAAAGAAAGAAGATTATACAGAAGAAACATATAAGGTTTTAGAAGATGCAGTTAAAGCTGCAAGTGACATAGATTATACTAAAGATGGATCCGCTGTAATTAATAATGTTGCTAGAAATATTGAAGAAGCGTTAGTTGCATTAGTTTCAAAAGCTGATGATGAAAAAGCTAAGGCTATTAGCGCATTAAAATCTTTAGTTACAGAAGCAAGAACTTTAGAGACAAACAAAGCAAAATATACAGAAAAAACATGGAAAAAGGTTCAAGAAGAATTAGATGAATTAGAGGTATATGATGATGTTTATACAACATTAACTACTACACAAATAAAAACTCATACATCAACATTAAAAGCTGCTATAGACGCTTTGGAAGAAGTGTTAAAAAGAGATAATTTAATTAGTCAGTTAGAAGGTGTTATTACATTAGCGGAAAAACAAGCAGAAGATGCATGGATTGGAAGTTCAACATGGGCTGAATTTCAAACAGCATTAACTGAGGCAAAAGCTGTATATGAAGCTAGCGAAAGCAAAACATATAGTCAATTAGAAGCAGCATATAACAAATTATGTGAATGTTTAGGTATATAAATAAACCGAAAAGAGCAAATGAAAATTTGCTCTTTTTTATGTAAAAAATATGATTTTATAAGTTCAAAACACTTGTGCCGCAAGGGATTTGAAACTACAAAAAAATGTTAAAAAATATTAAAAATTATATTGACAAAGTTTCTAAAAGCGAGTATACTATAAAACGTGGTGAAGATGTTACTGAGGTCACACCTGTTCCCATACCGAACACAGAAGTTAAGCTCAGGAAAGCCGAAGATAGTTGGGGGATGCCCCCTGTGAAAATAGGTATTCGCCATGCTTTATATTCCTCTTTAGCTCAGTTGGTAGAGCGCCCGGCTGTTAACCGGTAGGTCGTAGGTTCGAGTCCTACAAGGGGAGCCATAAAAAAATAACTAGTCTCAACGAGACTAGTTATTTTTTTATGTTTCTTCTTCGAAGAAATCAAATCTAATATCTAACTGCAATAAAGTAGGGCGCTCGTAGAGACGCCCGCTGTTAACTGCGCCGAAAACGAGCGCGTCCGGTGGACGAAGAAGCGAGTTTGAGGTGTCTCAAACGCTAGCATTACATAGATTTGCAAAAGCAAAGAAATTTTGTAAAAACAGTGTTTTAAAAGAAAACAGAGTTTTTCAAATGTAGGTAGATAGGTTTGAAAGTTTTCGGCGTTACTGTGCGGGTAACTGCACTCCAAATTATATTTTACTTAACGATGAGTCAACATAGGAGTAGAGTTTTATTGGAGGACTTGTAATTAATTTCAAATTTTTATATAATAGCTTAGATTGGAGGGAATAATATGAATATAGGAATAGATATAGACGACACAATAACTTTTACTTCTAAGTCAATGATAAAATATGCAGATTTATATGACAAAAATATTTTAGGAAAATCCGGAATCAACGGCAATTTTGGGCTGATAACTAATAGATATTATCTTAATACGTTATATGGGTGGGATGATAAGACAAAGCAAGATTTTTTTAATCTGTATTATAAAAATATATTAGAAGAGTGTGAGATTATGCCTCATGCTGTTGATTCGATAAATACTTTAAAAACAGAAAATAACAATATATATTTTATTACGGCAAGATTAATGAAAATCGATAATTGTGATACAGTAGATATTACTAAAAATACTTTAAATGATATAAAATATGACGAACTAATAATTGAATCAGATAAATTAAAAATATGCAAAGAAAAGAATATAGATATTTTCATTGAAGATAGTTATGATACATGTAAAGAATTACAATTAAATGGCATAAAAACGTACTTAATGACTACTAAGATGAATGAAAGAATTGAAGATGAGGAAATTGAGAGAGTAAAATCTTGGGATGAACTTTATTTAAAAATTAACAATTATATTGGCTCGTTACACAATTCTTAATTTTAAGTGTTCGAATTAAAGTCAATTTAATATAAAAAAGATTATTATAAAAGTTTGTTACTGTACAATTACTGTGCAGCGACAAAAAAATGGCTTAAAACGAAGCCTTATATGTGATAAAATATAACACAAGGAGCCGAAAAAATGCAGATAGCAAAGCTATCTGCATTTTTTTGCATCCCTTTGTTGGCTCTGAACCCACAACCACCGGTTATCCGGGCGCTCGTAGAAGCGCCCAGGTGAAGCTAAAAGGCTTTGCATTTTGGAGTGAATAACGAATAGTGAAAAGTAAAAAGTAAAATACCAATGAGTCCGTCCTAGATGGCATCCCGGGTAGCAAAAGTAGGCTAAGTGTAAAAGTAAAAATTACTTAATCCACTACCAGAAATTACTTTTAAATTAAATGTAATTGGCAAATATGGCTCAACATGTTGCAACCTTACATAAAATATGATATAAGTTACTAGAATTAATGTCTGAAAAATACCTGTAGATAAATTTTATCAAGAGGAGGAACCAAAATGAAACTGGACAGAACCATGAATATCAACCGGGATGTCGAACAGTGTACCTGTTGCGGAGATGTAGTAAAACTTTTAGAAGCGGTTAGTGAAATTTCAGGAAATAGTCGTAATTTTGCTTTATATAAAACAGAAGTATATCTTTCTAAAGAACCGAGCTGGTGTTATTTCTTACTTGTAGCGGGGGACCAGTTTCCTATTGTGATTACAGAGGAGCTTGCTAATAGAATTCTGCAAAATCCAGATGAAGGCAGAGATATTGCGTTTGGTCATTGGATGGACAGATGGAGGTAAATTTATATAAAAAGCATCATTCTATATCAGAATGATGCTTTTTTATTTTATAAATGAATATCTATATTTTAATTTGTAATAATAATTTTGAGGTGATTTTATGGCGAACTATGAAGAAAAATCTAAAAATGAATGGCCAAAGAGATTTAATAATAGTAATGCATATAAAAAAGAAAGACCAATATCTTTAGTATATCCTGTAATAGATAATGACTTGGCAAGAGATAATATTGAAAATGATCTTACATCAGCAGATATGCAAGATTTAGAAAACCAAACCAAATTTTAAATTGGTTTGGTTTTTTGACATTAATTTTTATAATTGATATAATTTATCCGAGATTATTCGAGGGAGGAAACATATGAAAAAAATATTTAGTATTGTATTATTTCTTTTATTAATAAGTAATGTTTGTTTTGCAAGTTCAGAATATATTGAGGCATTTATAAATAAGAAAATAACGATTAAATATGGTATAGATGTATATGAAGATGAGAGATATAATGGTAATAGATATGGGGATGAAGAATATTGTCATGCGTCTAAATATACTTTTAAAAATTATAAATTCTATGATGTAAATGAGAATGAGGTTTTTCCAATTTCATATCAAGGAACTACTTACTTACCGGTACGAGCAATCTCAAGCTTATTGGATATACCAATAGAATGGAATGAAAAAACAAATAGTATTTATTTAACTCAGGGCTTAAAGGATCACGGTGCGGCAAAAGAAGATTATGAAAGTAAAAATAAAAAAACAAATGAACTTATGAAAATTTCTATGCTTAGAAATGAAGACATAAAAATATATTATAATGGCGAAATTCAAACATTTAAAGACGTAAATGGAACAAGAGTTTATCCTTTATCTTATAATGGAACAACATATCTGCCAATAAGAGCAGTTTCTAATCTTTTTAATCTTTTTATAGATTGGGAAAGTGAAACACAAACTGTACTTATAAAAGAAAAAAATAATTCTAAAATTTTTGGTGATAAAGAAATAAAGGAAGATTTAATTTTTCTTACAGATGAAGAATTAGAGATTGCATTAAATGAAATTTTTGCAAAATATGGGCATGATTTTGCTACACAAAGACTAGAAGATTACTTTATGCAAAAAAAATGGTATCAAAAAGTTGACGGCAAAAAAGTATCTGTAACAGATCTTACAAAACAAGAACAACAGAATATCAATAAAATTCAAGAAGAAATAGCACGTAGAAAAACAGCGTATAGAGATATTAATGAGTTAAAACAACCAGATGTAACCAATATTGAAGATTATAAGACTGCTGAAATATTAAAAGATAATGATGGAAAATATTATGCAAAAATATATGATAGTGTAGAAGATGCCATAAATGTTCCTTTAAATGATTCTAAAATTTCTAATGTAGAATTACTTCCTTCAAAAATCTACATGGTGAATGATAATTATAAGTATTATTACAAATATGAAGGAGAAATATATTATATTCCAGTAGAAAAGGCAAATTCTTACAGTGAAGAACGAATAGTGCTAATGGAAGATAATATAGAAATATATAATAATGGTGATTTAGTAATCAATAATACAAGAATTCCTAATTTCTTTAATGTAGAAGCATTTGATGAGGTTAATGATAGATATCCAAAACATTATGAAAACATTATAGAATTTTTAGTATCTTGTACTCCTATATTAGATGCATATGCAGAAAATATTGGATTTAAATATAATTTGGATAATGATATAGAAACAAATGAGTACATATTTACGATAGCATCTAGTACATTTGAAGGTGGGGCTATTTACATAAGTTCTGAGGAAAAATTGTTGTATATAGATAGAGAGAAGAAATTTATAAATATACAAATATTAGATGGTCAGAATTTAACCAAAAATCTAGATGGGTATATGAATTTGTTTGCAAAAGGTTTTTCAAGTGAAGATATGAAAGAGGGGAGTTATCTTTTAAATTATTATGGTTCTGGATTTTGTATATTAGGAGAGTATATTAATGAAAATTTTGTAGATGGATACTACATATTTATTCCAAATCATGGATTTGAGTTAGTAAATAAAACTTTAGATGGTAAGAATGTAGATATGAATAAATATGTTTTTACATTGAAAGATGAAGTAAAACTTTATTCAATAGAAAAATATATTGGAGAATATGGCCCAAGAGAGTGGCTTGAAGGCTATGTAGATTCTTCAAAATATGATAAAGTATGGTATCGAGTAAATGAGGTAAATGAAGGAATAATAGAAACTGAACAAGTAGACTGTGATGAGATAACATTAAAAGCAGGAACAAAAGTTAGAATGCTTTTGGCTGAAGGTTGGTGGCATATCATATTTGAAAGTGAAGATGGCAAAGAAGCTTATATAATACATTTTACACCTGCGGGAGTTACCTAATAATAAAATTGAAAATTACAGCAAACATGCAAGATTTAGAAAACCAAACCAAATTTTAAATTGGTTTGGTTTTTTTGAATGGTATTGATATAAATAATTTAATAGAATTAATATATCGTAATCCAGTCTGGAAATTATTTGATAAGATTTTTGGCAATAAGCGAACCGTATATGAATTATGCTGATAGACTAAAAGAAATTACTATTAATTATTTCGGTGAATCGAATATAGGAGCAATATATGAAAAAGAATTTGAGGGTACACATATACCAATGGAAGAAGATATATAGTCTTCAATAATATGAAAAATAGCACAGCACTAGCCAATTGGCTAGTGCTTTTTTATTTTTATTTTAATGTTGATGATTAACTATAAAAATGATAGTATTATTATGTTAGGAGGCCTAATATGATTAGTAATAATTTATATGATAAAAAGTTGACAAAAGAAGTTGTTGTTAATATGTTTGCCGATGGATATGATTGTTCACAAGTAGTATTATCTAATGTTTGTGATAAATTGGGAATAACTAAAGAACAAGCATTGAAAACTGCTGCAGCATTTGGTGGCGGTATGTGGCATGGAGAAACGTGTGGATGTGTAGTAGGAGCATTAATTGCACTTGGATTGAAATATGGTACTGTTATTCCAAAAGATGCTGACGGTAAAAATAATTTGCTTCAAAAGAAAGCGGAATTCGAGAAAGAATTTTGTGATAAATTTAATAGTTGTATATGCAGAGAAATACTTGGACATGACTTATCTGTTCCAGAGGAAATGCAAATGATTCAAGAAAAAAAGTTACTACAAACTAAATGTCCTGAAGTTGTTTGTATTGCGTGTGAAATTTTGGAGAAAATGTTGTAATATGGAATTAATAAAAATTGTAGAAAAAAAAGCCAAAGAAGGTATTGCGTTGGCTAGAGAAGAAATAGTTTCGTTATTGGAAATACCTTTAGGCAGCGAAGAAGATATACAACTAAGAAAAGTTGCACATGAAGTAGCATTATATAAGACAAAAGGTTGCGCTTATATATGGAGTGCAGTAGGAGCTGATTACGCACCTTGTCCAATGAATTGTAAGTTTTGTTCTTTTGGAGAAGAATGGAGAATTATTAAAGAGCAAGTTCATTATACTAAGGAGCAAATTATAAATCGTGCTAAACAATTTGTTAATAAAGGTGCTAGATTTATTGTTTTAAGAACAACAGAGTTTTATAGTATTCCTGTATTGATAGAACTAGCTAAAGAAATGAGAAAACAAATATCAGGAAGTTATGAAATTGTATTTAATACTGGTGAGTTTGATATGACTATTGCAAACTTAATGGCCGAAGCAGGAGTAAATGGAATATATCATGCATGTAGATTAAGAGAAGGGATAGATACACCTTTTGATCCTTGGGAGAGGAAAAATACGATGAACAATGTTTATCGTTCTGGACTTAAATTAATAAGTCTTGTAGAACCAATTGGTATAGAACATACTAATGAAGAAATAGCAGATAATTTTTTGCAAATTCTTAAGCATGGTGCTGTAATTTCTGGCGCAATGGCAAGGGTACCTGTTCCAGGCACTCCACTAGGTAGTATTGAAAGAATTTCAGATGAACGTCTTGCACAAATTATAGCTGTACTTAGACTTTCGGGTGGAGATATAGTTAAAGATATTTGTGTGCATCCGGCTACACCTGAAGCAATACAAAGTGGAGCTAATATTATGGTGGTTGAAACAGGAGCTATTCCTCGTGATGTGCACTGTGAAGAAGATAATTGGCATGGTGTTGATATAGAACAGGCGCGTACACTATTAGAAAACGCTGGTTATAATGTATATAATCACGAATAAATAATTTGAAAATAAAGAGAAGTGAAAAAATGGATAGAGATTATATTTATTATGAATATACAAATAGTCTTTGTAACGAATGCATGAAAGTAATTCCTGCAAAAATTGTTTTTAAAGATAATAAAGTATATATATTAAAATTTTGCCCAGAACATGGAGAACAACTAGAATTAATTGAACATGATGTAGAGTATTATAAACACAAAAGAGATTTTGATAAATCTGGTACAATATCCAAAACACAAACAGAAATAAAAAATGGTTGCCCTTACGACTGTGGTTTGTGTCCTAATCATGATCAGCACAGCTGTATTAATTTGATAGAAATAACAAATAGATGCAATATGTGTTGTAATACATGTTATGCAAACAGTAGCAAAGGCGAAGATCTTGAGATGTCTTTGATTGAAAAGATGATGGATTTCGCTGTTGATGCAGAAGGCGGAAGAGCTGAAATTGTGCAAATAAGTGGTGGCGAACCAACACTTCACAAAGATATTATAAATATAATAAAAATGGCGAGAGAAAAATTTCAATATGTTATGCTAAATACTAATGGTATTAGAATTGCAGAAGATGAATCTTTTGTGAAGGAGTTAAGTCAATTTGTTGGAAAATTCGAAATTTATTTACAGTTTGATTCGTTTGAAGATAAAACGTATAATACAATAAGAGGAAGAAATTTAAAAGAGATAAAACAAAAGGCTATAGACAACCTTATAAAATATAATATTCCAATAACTCTTGTAATGACTGTTGAAAGAGATATAAATGACAATGAGATTGGAAAGGTAATTTCATATGGACTTGAAACCAAAGGTGTAAGAGGGATAAATATTCAACCAGTTGCGTACTTTGGCAGAAAAATTGGGAATGTGGATAGGAAAAACAGAGTAACAATGACAGATGTTATTCAAAAAATAGAAGAACAAACAAAAAAGATGTTAATAAAAGAAGATTTTTTGCCTTTACCATGCAATGTCGAAAAAGTTTCTTTAACATATCTTTATAAAACTAAAGAAGGATTTATACCAATTACGAGAGCAAATAGTATAAAGAATTATTTACCATATATAAATAATACATTTACTTTTAAAATTGAAGATGCATTGACAAATGGAAAAGATATATTGTTTGGTGGTTGTTGTAATCCTTTAAAATTTCTAAAAGATTTTAAAAAGTTTGTTCCAAACGATTTTATGAGCTGGCCTATGGATAAAAGAAGTGAATATGTAAGTGAAAATACTTTTAGAATAACAATAACATCATTTATAGATAAATATAATTTTGATATGAAGTCGATGCAAAAAGAATGTGTACATATTGTTACAAAAGATTTAAAGCGAATACCATTTTCATCATATAATATGATCTATAGAAATGAGGGATCAAATGAATGAAATATTAAAGAATATAATAGAAAAAGTTGGGCTTGAAACGTTTGTAATTAGTTTTATTGTAACACTTGGAATTGTTCTAATATATTTAAGAGTTTTTAAAAATTTTAAACAAGCAAAATTACAAAAAGATCAGAGAAAAAAAGAAATTAAATCGGTAGTTGAAACAACTAGTATGACATGTTTCTTTATTTTGTGTTATGTAATTGTTATAACTGGTTTGGGAAGTTTTACTTTTAGTAATATCTATATAAATATACTTGCATTAATTGTATATATTATAGGAACTGTTTTTAACTTACTTGGAAGAAAATATTTAGGGGCAAATTGGGGAAATAATGTTGTAATATATACAAATCATACTTTAGTAACAGATGGTGTATATAAGGTTGTAAGACATCCCCTATATGCTTCTATTATTTGGATGATATATGCAGTAGGTATTCTTTATAAAAATTATTTAGTAATAATATTGAATACAATTATATTCATACCTTTTATGACATATAGAGCAAAACAGGAAGAGAAAGAATTAGAAAAAATATTTGAGGAATATAAAAACTACAAAAAGAGAGTAGGTATGTTTTTTCCAAAAATATTGAAAAGGAGATAAAAAATGGTTGAAGTAAAAATGGCAACAATACCTAAAAAAGCATTTGCATTTTGTAGATGGACAATATGCATATTATTTTGGACAACATCTGTATTATTGTTTTTTAATATTAAATGGATGATTTTCATTCCTTTTACAATAATGATATTATCTGGAATACTCACAGTAAAAAGAGCTCCACTAATTGTACTTTATAAAATACTTTTTGACAGAAAAGGAAAAGGTGAAACAGAAGTCTTAAATGTGAATAGTATTAGATTTTCTCATTTTGTTGGAGCTACTTTTAGTTTTATTGCAATATTATTTTTGTATATATTTAAGATTAATTTAGTCGGGTATATATTTATAGGTTTATTAACTATATTACAAACTATAGCTGCATTTGGTTTTTGTTCTGCCCAAAAATTATATGAATGCTTAATACTTGGTAAGAATTGTTGTAATTTGGGAAAAAAATTAAGAGGGGGAAAATGTGATGTTAGATAACCATTACACCCCAGATAATTTTGGAATAATTAGAAATTTTAATATGTTAGGGATAGAAATTTCTACATATACATTTTTTGTAGCATTAGCTTGTTTCGTTACAATAGCATTTTATTTATTAAGTATGAGAAAAAAAGAAAAAGAAGATAAACAACATACTTTTTCAATTGTGATGGCGGCACTGATTGGTGGAATAATAGGTTCTAAGATTCCTGTAATAATAGAAAATTTTGAAGTTTTAATACGAGAACCCCAAAATTTAAAGTATTTTTTGCTAACAGGAAAATCAATTATTGGTGGAATAATTGGTGGCTGGCTTGCAATAAAGATTATTAAAAAAATTAAAGGTATTTCAAATAAGAAATATGGAAACGAAATTGCGCCAGCAATAGCGCTTGGAATGGGAATCGGAAGAATAGGATGCTTTTTAACGGGATGTTGCTATGGAATAGAAACAAAACTACCTATAGGAGTTGATTTTGGTGATGGTGCTTTGAGATACCCCACCCAATTAATTGAAATGATATTTTGCATGATACTATTTATATACTTATATTACAAACAAAAAACAAAAAAAGAATTGTTTCCAGGAAGTTTATTTAAAGAATTAGTGTTATATTACTTTATATTTAGATTTTTTATAGAATTTATAAGAGGAACAGAAAAAAATATAGCATATTTAAGCATATATCAGGTGATATGCTTACTAGGAATAACTCTCTATATTTTTAAAATAATAAGGAGGAACTATTATGGACGAAGAAAAGAAAAATGAAATTCTTGAAGAGGATTTTGAGGAAGAAAATATTGAGGAATATGTTGACGAATATACTGACAGATGTATAAAAGAAGAAAAAAAATTTCTTAAAACAATTTTAACTTGGTTAATTCTGATTGGAATGATATTAACTATTTATTTATTTATTGTTTATTTGTTGATATGGATTGTAATGAGAGTAGAAAAGTTACATCTGAAGAAAAATATTTTTTGGAATGCTTATGATTCGGCTTTTAAAAAATATGCTATTGTAATTTTAGTACTTTTAGTTGCACTAGGTGGATGTTTTTTTGTTCTTCCTTCTTTGTAATAGAAATTGTTTTATATACAAAAAGAAACCCAGCACTAGCCAATTGGCTAGTGCTGTTTTATTTTTTTATTCAAAATCCCAAGGTTGCAAGTCATGGAAAAACTGCATTACATACTCTTTAGCAGCTTCGCCAATAAGACCTTTTTCAGCAGCTTCTTCTTTAAAACTTTCTAACATAGGAATCAATTTTTCGCCTTTGCAACGAGGGCATTTTTCTCGATCACGCAGTTTAACATTTTTATAATTGCCAATAAATCCTCGTCCTAAACAAACAGGACACATAATTTGATCATTTCTTGAGTAAGCATGCTGTTCACAAGGATCGATTTTCATATGAAGTCCTCCTTTTAAATTAGTCGAGAGGGTAAAAAGTACATTTTCAAGCACAATATATAACGGATTTACATAAATGTCAATGTTAATTAGAAATATACTTGAAAAAACTCTAATATTATGTTAAATTGTAAATAGCAATTTATATTAATAAAAATGGAGAATATATATGAATAAAAAAGTATTATTAGGAATGAGTGGAGGCGTTGATAGCAGTGTTGCAGCCGTTCTTTTAAAAGAGCAAGGCTACGATGTTGTTGGAGTTACGCTAAAGCTTTTTAATGAAGTTAATAATGTTGAAATAGATGCTAAAAAAATGTGTGAATTTTTGAATATTCCACATTATACGATAGATTTCTCGAAAGAGTTCAAAGAATACGTTATAGACGACTTTATATGCGAATATAAGGCATGTAGAACACCTAATCCATGTATTGAATGTAATAGACATCTAAAGTTTGGTGTAATGTATCAAAAAGCCCTTGAGCTTGGATGCGATTATATAGCAACAGGGCATTATGCTAAAATTGAATTTGATGAAAAGTATCAAAAGAATGTTTTGAAAATGTCAGAAGCGGGTAAAAAAGATCAAAGCTATGTTTTGTATAGTATAAATAAAGATTTATTAGATCACATATTATTTCCATTATCAGATTTTACATGTAAGCAAGAGATAAGAGATATCGCAATAAAATATGATTTGCCTGTTGCAAACAAGCCAGACAGTGAGGATATTTGCTTTATTCCAAATGGAGATTATAAGGAATTTTTAGAGAAGAATTCCGATTTAAGAGAAGCGGAAGGCGATATAGTAAATACAGAAGGAACAGTATTAGGTAAGCATAAAGGATTATACAAATATACAATAGGACAAAGAAAAGGGCTTGGAATATCATACGAAGTGCCACTATTTGTAGTTGGATTTAATGCAAGCAAAAATCAAGTAATTGTTGGAACAGAAAAAGAATTATACACAAAAGAATTTTATGTGAGAGATGTTAATCTATTACTTCATGACGATATTGATGGTGAAATGAAAGTAGGAGTAAAAATTAGGTATTCTGCGCCAATAGCAATGGCAACTATAACTCGCGAAGAAGATAAAATAAAAGTAATATTTGATGAACCACAAAAGTCAGTAACACCAGGACAATCAGCAGTGTTTTATGATGGAGATATTGTGATAGGTGGAGGAAAAATAGTATAAAAAAAGCACTTTTTAAAGTGCTTTTTTTTACTTAAAATATTCACTAACTTCTTGCAAGTTGTCAAAATTAGTTTGTCTTAAAACCTCATAAACAACTATAGCAGCTGAGTTTGACAAATTAAGTGAACGAAGAGACTCTCTCATAGGTATTCTAATAGCTTTATCAATATATTTCAAAAGGATATCTTCAGGAAGCCCTTTTGTTTCTTTACCAAATAGCAAAAATACTTCATCCATATCAGAATAATCCACTTCGCTGTACACTTTTTGTCCTTTAGTAGTTAAGAAAAACATATTATTATCAAGTGGCGGATATTTTTCTAAAAACTTCTCAAAAGAATCATGTTCTTCAATATCTAATTTATCCCAATAATCAAGCCCAGCCCTTTTAACATATTTATCAGAAATATTAAAAGCAAGAGGATGCACAAGATGTAATTTGCTACCAGTAGCGGCACAAGTTCTCGCAATATTACCAGTATTTTGTGGAATTTCAGGCTCAACTAAAACAACATTTATCTTCATAAAATCAATCTCCTTTTTGATATCAATAATATACCACAAATTTGAATGAAAAACAACAGCTTCCGAAGTAAGCTCTTTCGCTGACGGAAAAAGGCGAATTGCCACCCGCGTAGCGGCCGTCTGCGAAAGCGAACTGCGTTACAGCTGGTGGAATTTTTCGTCCGACGCAAATGTCCGGAAAGTTTCCAATATTTGTAAAAAGAATGTAATTTTTTCACTTTTCATATTGCATTCTTTTACAATATATGTTAATATATTCGTGTTACTAAGCAAGGAGGAGAAAAAATGGGAATATTACAAGGAATATTACAAGGTTTACAAATAATATCTGCTGTAATTGTTATGCTTTTAGTATTATTACAATCTGATAACGAAAGTGGAAATGCGGTTTCTGGTGGAAATTCTTCTACAATGGGAATGAGCCAAGAAGGTAAATATGCAAGGGGAACTAAAATTTTCGGGATTGCTTTTGTAGTGTTAACAATTGCATCATCTGCAGTAATGTTAATAAATGTACAATAAATTATGATAAAATGGCTTAGGAATAGGCCATTTTTTTGTTGTATGAGAGTTGATTATTGCAAGTGAATAAAAATTGATTTTACGCACTTGCAATTGCCATTAACGGTGATTAATTTTATTAATTTGGTGGCACACTAATAATAACTATATATAAGGAGAAAAAATGAAAAAGAAAAAACAAACGAAAAAAAGTGATAGAACTAAAAGTAAACTTCAAATAGGAACTTTTATAGCTAACGAAAAAGGTTTTGGATTTATAGAGATAGAAGAAGAAACTGAAGATGTTTTTGTTGCACCAGAATATGTTAAATCTGCTATGAATGGAGATATAGTTTCGTTTAGAATAATAGAAGCGGCAAGAGATGGAATGCGTGCAGAAGCTAAAATTGTTGACGTTTTAAAAAGAAATGTAAAAGTTGTAGTTGGCACATATCAAAGAAGTAAAAATTTTGGATTTGTTGTAGTAGATGATTCTAAAATCGAAGATATTTATATTCCTAAAAATTTAAAGGGTAAAGCAAAAAATAATGATAAAGTTGTAGTGCAAATTGTGAAGTATCCTGAAAATAATAAAAGTGCAGAAGGAAAAATTATTGAGATATTAGGAAAAGCAGATGATACAAATGTTGATTTGATTTCTGTTTTACGTATGTATGATTTGAAACAAACTTTTCCAAAGGTAGTTCAGACTGAAGTTAAAGAGATTCCACAAGTAATTCATGGAATTGATGGTAGAGTTGATTTAAGAGATAAAGAAATATTTACGATAGATGGTGCAGATACTAAAGATATTGATGATGCTATTTCGCTTTCTAAAAATGGAGATAATTATTTATTAGGTGTTCATATTGCAGATGTAAGCACATATGTTAGAGAAAATACACCTCTTGATAAAGAAGCATCCAAAAGAGGTACAAGTGTATACCTTATAGACACTGTAATACCAATGCTTCCAAAAGAATTATCAAATGGCATATGTAGTCTTAATCCAAATGTGGATAGATATGCGCTTTCTATTGACATGGAGATAGATAAAAACGGAAATGTTGTAAATAAAAAAATATATAAGAGTGTTATTTGTTCAAAAATTCAAATGACATATGATAATGTATATAAAGTTGTTGAAGAAAACGAAGTGCCTGTTGGATATGAAAAATTTAAAGATACATTATTACTTATGAAAGAGTTAGCGTTAATATTAATAGATAAGAGGAAGAGTAAAGGCGCAATAGATTTTGAAATACCAGAAGCTAAAATTTTACTTGATGAAAATGACAAAGTAATAGAAATAAAACCAAGAGAAAATACTATTGCGAATAGAATTATAGAACAATTCATGGTGCTTGCTAATGAATGTATTGCAGAATTCTTTCATAGTAGAGAAATACCGTTTATATACAGAATTCATGAAACACCAGATGAAGATAAAATAGATAAATTGAAAATCTTTTTAAATAATATAAATTATGTTGTAGATTTTGCAGAAGAAGTTACACCAAAGGATTTACAAAGAGTTGTAGAAAAATATAAAGGTAAAGAAGAAGAAAAAGTTGTTTCAACTACAATTTTAAGAACAATGCGACTTGCAAAATATAGCAACGAAAATATAGGTCATTTTGGTTTAGCATTAAAAGATTATTGTCATTTTACTTCGCCTATTAGAAGATATCCAGACTTATTTATTCACAGAGTTATATCAAATTATCTTGATAAAAAAATTGATGATAAAAAGAAAGCTAAATTTGCAAAACTAGCGATTAAATTTGCGGACATGTCATCAGACGCAGAGAAGAAGGCAGAAGAAGCAGAGAGAGAATTAGAAAAGATAAAAATGTGTGAATATATGAGTGAACACATAGATGAAGAGTTTGATGGAATTATTTCGAGTGTAACATCATTTGGTGTTTTTGTTGAACTTGAAAACACAATAGAAGGATTAGTACATGTAGAAAACATGAAAGATGACTATTATATATTTGATGAGAAAAATGTAATAATGACAGGCAAAAATAGCAAGAGAGTTTTAAAGATTGGTGATAAAGTAAGAATTAAAGTAATTGCTGCAGATAAAATGTTAAGAAGAATCGATTTTGAAATATCATAAGAACAACAAAAAGACATATCAGTTTAAGTTGATATGTCTTTTATAATTAACTAAATAAATTATAGATACTAGTTGAAAATGAAAGTAATACAAAAATGTAGATTAATATACTGCCAGGTTTGTTTGAATTTTTAAATTCCCAATTTGCATATGGAATAGCATATAAAGCAGTTAGTATTGAGGTTATTGTTATAAAAAAATTAATAGAAAGCATTGAAAATTCTCCTTTATTTTGTATTAAGCTCTTCATTTGAAGAGAAAATTTGTGCAGTATCAACATTAAATTTTACTTTTAAATCAAAAACACTATTTTTATAAATATTTAACCAATTAATTTTATCTAATTCTTCTATAGTTAAATAATTTGCTTTTAAAATTTTACCGAAACCTACGATGTCACTTTTAAATTCTTTTGCTGTTTTATCTAAATAGGTAGTTATAATGTTTTTAAATTCTTCTTCTAATTTTTGTTGCAAGTCTTTTTTATTATTACCTTGCAGATAATTAAGATTGTCGCCGCTATAAAGAAGTCGTGCATCTAGTAAAACAGTAATATCAATATGAGGAATATTACCATCTACATTTACTTTTATTTGAGGTCTTTTCCTTTGTGAAATGGAAACTGTAGTTTCACCTAAATCAAAATTTACTCCTTGTAGTGAGTTTGTCATAATGGAATGTGCTAACACTTCATAATTAGTTAGGGTGCCAACCATAACGTTGTTCGCAAATACAGCTATACCATATAATTCAGGAGTTAAGTCTTCTTTGTTTTGTTCTTGATTAGAATCTTGAGCGCCAGAGGAACTACCACTTGATGAGCCACCACTGGAACTGCTATCATTGCTAGAGCCTCCGCCACCATTTGAATTGCCACCTGATTCGCTACTGCTACCTTGAGAGTCATTACCACTAGAAGAATCAGATGCAGCACTTGGTGGATTTGGATCAGAAGGCCCAGTTGGATCTTGATATGTCGTTATATTTCCGTGTATAGCAATAGGATTTATATATTTGGATTTGTTGTTTAAATAAAAATCAATTAGTTCTGTTTTTGTTGTATATCCAGTATATTCTGCAGATGCTAACAATAAATCATAATATCTTGCAGGATTAGTTTCTAAAACGGGGAATGCGTTTTCTAAAAATTTTCTAGCTTCATCAGGACAAACGACAATAGAAGTTCTTGGTCTTATCTCTTGACTTGATATAAATGCATTAACACAATTTGTAAGTTCTGTTTTGGCAATTTCTTCTGAAAATACGATTATTTTATTATGCGATAGTTTCATTTCTTTGCTTGTTCTAGTGCTTGCATAAGATATTGCACTACTTAACGAATCTGCTTCTATAGTAATTAAAGTAGAAGAGTCTTTGCCAGGTTCGCTGCCTTCGCTTGCTATTTTTACGGGAACTGCTATCTGTAGTGTAATCATAAATTTTTTTTCTGTTCCTTTATCAATTGCTATACCTATTATATACGCCAAATCATCTAATTCTTTACTATTATAACAACCAGTTAATGTAGTGAATAATAATAGCATGATTAGTATACTAACGCTAATTTTGAGTAATATTCGATTCATTTTTCCCTCCCGATAATTTTAATTTAGCCAATAAAACAATTATTAATGGACATACGAAAAATAGGATAGGAGAAACTATATTATATAAAATTTGTCTAATAATAACTGAGGTCATATAATCTGGTATTAGTATACTAAGATTCAAATTAAGAATGCATATACAAGGAATTAATCTATTAATATATTTTAAATTAAATATTCTCATAAATATTTCAATAGAGAATTTTAATGCTACACCAAGGAAGATGCACGCTACAATAATCCACAATAAAGAAAAAATTGATTCCAATCTTTGAAAAAATCTTCCAAATCCTATTATGCGAGTAAGTTCAAATATAGCAAATGAATTTTGGCTAAGTGCTTCGTGAGGAAATATTGTGAATAATAAAAGTAGTATTAAAAATATTGTTATAGAACTTATAACTATAGAATATATGGCTGTTTTTTTTATGTCTTTTACATTTGGAGATATAAAGAACAATATAATTAACGAGTTAAAAATTCCTACACTTAAAGAACCATTTAAAAATACGTTTTTATATCCATGACCAAAAATAGGAGTTAAATTTGTAAAGTCCATTTTGTCATATAGTGCTGCATACATTAATATCAAGCCAGTTAATAGTAGTGAAAATATTATTCCGACCTGTTCTAAAAAGCCCTCGAATTCCAGTATATATTCCGAAAAGAATTCCTATTGTTAAAAACAAATTAATTTCACTAACTAATGAATTTGGAAACATCATATTTTTTATATCTTGTCCAAATTCGTGAATAGTTGATACAGATAATATCAATAAATAGGTGGCTAGTAATGTGCCAAAAATAGATTCTAATGCTTTGCCACCAAGAAAATTTGATATATCAAAAATATTTTTGCCCTCAAAAGGTTTATATAGTTTGTATAAAATAATAGCAAAAAGAAAAACTAAAGCAGTTATATAGAGATAATGCAGTACAGTGGCACTTCCAAATTCTTTTGCTGCGTTTTGTGGATATGATAGTAAAATAGGTCCAAGACCAATTATTGATAAGGTTGATACAACTTCAAAAGTTGTTAGTCGTATATTTTTCATAAATACTCCTTTTATTTAGAAGTCCATTTTCTTGAAATTTTTGGTTGACGTCTAGAAACTTTTGGTTTCAAAAACTTTGGCCTAAATTCTTGTTTCCATATAGGCACGTCTATTAAATCGCTTGAGAAAAGTTTTTTAGATACTGGTATAAATGGACTTAAATATGGCACACCAAATGATGTTGCGGTTGATATTGTACATAAATGTATAAACAGCCCAACTGATATTCCTAAATATCCACCAATTGCACCTAAAAATATATACATAAATCTTAAAATTCTAAAAGTATAATTAAGTGAAAAGTTTCCAACGGCAAATGAACTTATACCAGTTAATGCAACAACAATTATTAATATAGGACTTACAACGCTTGCTGAAACAATAGCTTGTCCCAAAATAAGGGTACCAACTATACCAAGCGTTGGACCTATAGGTGCTGGTGTTCGTATACTGGCTTCTCGTATAATTTCAAAAGCGAGTTCCATTATTAAAAGTTCGAGAACTAATGGAAAAGGAACTTTTTCTCTAGCTGCTGCAATTGAGAAGAGAAGTGCAGTTGGAATCATTTCGTGATGAAAAAGTACAGTTGCAATATATAATCCAGGCAATAAAATAGCTAAAAACATTGCAGGTATTCTAAAAAATCTAACAAAAAGAGAATATGGATATCTATTATAAATATCTTCAGTAGTATGCATAAAATCAGTTAGTGTTGCAGGTACTACAAGTGCATTAGGGCTTCCTGCAACTAATATTGCAATTCTACCTTCAAATAAATGAGATGCTACTTTGTCAGGTCTTTCGGTAGTTAAAATAAGCGGAGAAGATATATATGTTTTATCTTCTATTAATTGTTCAAGTTGACCTGTATCTAATAAATAGTCTACATCAATACTATCAACACGTCTTTTTACTTCGGCTAATAACGATTCATTTGCAATTGTAGAGATGTATGCAATAGAGCAAATTGTTTTTCCTTTTCTTCCAACCTCAACATCTTCAAAAACTAAATTTTCATCTTTTACGTATTTTCTAATCAATCCGGTATTTGGCCTTAATGCTTCAACAAAACTTTCGTTTGGTCCTCTTGTAGACATTTCATTTTCAGATTTTGAAATGCTACGTTGAGGAAGTTTTTTTGTATCACATGAAATTGCAATTTCTAATTCATCAATAAGTAATACACAATTACCAGAAAGTATGCTATCAACAATTTCACCATATGTTTTTGCATAACTAAGTTGATTCTGAACTAAAATATTTTTCACTACAAGTTCTTTTATATTTTTGCTTTCATCACATTTTTTATTGCTCATTAATGGCTTTAAAATAAAATCATCTATTATTTCTGAATTAACAAGCCCATCATAAAAGAGTAGAGCAGTATTATAATTATTACAATTAATTTTTGATTCAAATTCTCTTATTTCTATATCACTGTTTTGGTCGTAATGTGTTAGCTTTTTCAATATTTTAATGTTTTCATCTAAATTTTTTACAATTTCTTTTTCTTTATCAAATGATTCTAACGGAATATTTTTATCTTTTTTTATATTAAATTC
The DNA here is from genome assembly GCA_017521465.1 of Clostridia bacterium. Classification (GTDB taxonomy): domain Bacteria; phylum Bacillota; class Clostridia; order TANB77; family UBA1234; genus RGIG6291. The sequence continues at coordinate 23,604 of JAFXCN010000010.1, forward strand.
TGTATTGTTTTTCGGCGGAATAAATTTAAAAATATTTTTCATAATTTTCTCCTAAATAAGTATAAAATTAATGTTACCGAAAAACAGAAAAATATACAAAAAAATGAAGAGTTCTACCGTTAAAGTAAAACTCTTCATCTAATTACACAGGTCTAGAAAAATGTCCATTTGTATATTCATTTCCAGAAAGTTTTTTGCCAGCTTTGTGAGTTGATATGATGTTTTGTATTTCGTCTAAATTTTCATCAATTATATCTATTCGAATTGAAGCTACATTTAATTCGCTAGAGGCAACAGATGTTATTTTGCTATTATATATTGTAGATTGGCAATCTATGTTGTCTGGAATTACTTCGAATTTTATTCCCATACGATCTTCAAGAAAATATTTATTGTTTGACGTGCAGGCTTTTGTGCAAGCAGTATCTTTAGTTAGTCCGCCAATTATACTTCCAACAGGACAATATTCAGAAGTCATAACACAAGTTTTTCCATATACAATATATTCAGTTTTAAGTTGTGAATTATTTAATTCATTTATTTGTTTTGCTGAAAGTTCAGGGGATAGAGTAACATGCGAAAAATTATAATCTTTTAATAAATTAATTGTGTATGAATTAAAAATATTAAAAGTATAATTTGCACGAAGTGTAGTTTCAATATCTTTAAAATATTCTAATTGTCCTATATTTGAAACTACAAATCCGTCAACTTTTTCAGCGATTTGCTTTATATTAGTTTTAATAAGTTTATCGTAATTATTTTTTGTTATAGTAGGCAAAACAATAAATTTATTTCCGTTAAATTTTGTTATAGCTTCTAACTGTTTAATAGCATCTCTAAATGTAAAATAAAAATTATCTATGCCAGTTATTTTTGTGTGCTCCTGTTTTAATTTTTGTATAAATAAAGAAACCTCTTGAGTTTTAAAAGCATCTTTTTCATAGGCTATAGAAGATAGAGTAGTTTTATCAATTTCTTTTGCAGTATCTTTTAGTAAATAGTTTGAATATTCTTCTAATGCATCACGTCTAATACTATTAAGCACGCTTACAGGTAAAAATAAATTATCATCTAAAATAACATTTATATTGTTGATACTAAAAGGAGTATTTCCAGTTTTAGAAAATTGAGCAGTAATAGTTTCTTTTGTTATAGCGCTATTATTAGCTGTTTCGGCAACAATATCAGAAGTATAAGTATAATCATTTATTGTTAATGATATTGGTGTGTTTGCTAAAATAGAAATTTTTACATCAATATTAGTACGCTTTTTAAATCCTCTGCTATAGCTTTCTTTTGCGTTGATATTTAATTCTTTATCAGAAGTTTTATATACTAAATCGCCAGGTCTTATATTACCTGTAATTCTTCCAATTTTGTTTCCATTAATTTCACTAACGATAGTAGAAGGGCTATTATTAGATTTGTTCCATATTTCAATTCCATCACCAATATGAAGTTTTTCAGCATTGCTTACAGTTATATATCTTTTGCCATCATATGAAATAACTTTACCAACGTACAGTCCCCAATGCTTTGGTTTTTCATAGCACATCATATCTTTACCTTGTTTATTTTCTAAATAAGCAGTAGAAAATCCGCCACGATTAAACACTTGTGCTAAATTTTGTTTATCTTCATTTTCAACAGAGTAGGTAGAAGAGTTGTTTGCAATATCCAAATATTTTCTATATGTTTTTACAACTGTTGCAACATATTCAGGAGATTTCATACGGCCTTCAATTTTTAAAGATTTTATATTTGGAAATTTGTTTAGTAATTCAAGAGTAGATAAATCTTTTGGACTTAACAAATAACCAGAAGATATTTCTTTTTCATTTTCAAACAATTTATATGGTAGTCTGCAAGGTTGAGCGCATTTTCCACGATTGCCACTTCTGTCACCAATCATACTACTCATCAAACATTGGCCAGAATAAGACACACAGAGAGCACCGTGTACAAATATTTCTATTTCCATGTCGGTATTATTGCAAATATATTCAATTTCTTTTAAAGATAACTCACGAGCTAAAACAGCTCTCGTAAAACCTAATTTTTCAAGTTCTTTTATACCAGCTAAATTATATATTGTCATTTGGGTGCTAGCATGAAGTGGTAATGCAGGAATATACTCATGTAATATTTTAGCAAGACCTAAGTCTTGAACTATTACTCCGTCAATTCCAATTTTATATATTTCATATGCGAAATCTAATGCTTCAATCAGTTCTTTATCGCTAAGTAAAGTATTCATGGTTAAATATATTTTTGCATTTCTTAAGTGAGCATATTTAACCATTTCGGCTAGTTCATTTATTTCAAAGTTTGCAGCGTTTGCTCTAGCATTAAAAAGTTTTCCACCTAGATATATTGCATCAGCGCCGTTTTCAACAGCAGCAATGAAAGCTTCGTGTGTTCCAGCTGGTGCAAGAAGTTCTACATTTGAATTCATATTATTTCACCTAACTTTTAAAGTAATTTGTTAGTTAATTGTAACACAAAAAAGCCTATTTGCATACTATAAAGTAGAATTCTAAAAAGGAGGCTATGTTATGAATGATGACTTAAGAGGTTGTGGATGCAGCGAAGTACAAGAATGTTGCTGTAATTCTAATGATAATTGTTGTTGTAACAGCAAATTTCTTTTCTTTATTTTAATTTTTATATTGTTATTCATAGACAGATAAAATACTTATTACATCAAAGTGCCAAATTTCGACACGAAAATGAAATTTGGCACTTTTTATATCGAATTTTGTTGAATACAGAAAGAAACACCGAAAAACAAAATTATTATCTGTAAGATGGACTTAAGAAAAAGAGGTGAGTAATTTGGTTGATTCAATATGTGACTGGTTACTAAAAAAAATTATGGCAAATGATTCAACAATAGATGAGGACAAGTCTGAAATTATATATTATGGACTACAAAATATTATTGGAGAATTACCAAAAGGAATTTTTATTTTGCTTGTAGCATGGGTATGTGGGGTTCTTAAATTAGTTTTAATTGGGACAATCACATTACTTATATATAGAGGATTTGCTGGAGGTGTGCATTTAAAAACACATATTTCGTGTGCTTTAACTAGTATTTTTTTAGTTATTGGAAGCGCTTACTTAGCAAAGAATTTTTTGTTTGAAAATTCATTTTTAATCTATACAGTATTAATGATACTTAATTTGATGTTAGCACTTTTATATGCGCCAGCAGATACTGAAAATAGACCGATTATGAAAGAATCTCAAAGAAAAAGACAAAAATTAGAATCAATTATAATGATTATATTTATATACTTCTTAAGCATATTTGTAATAAAAGACCAAAGTATAGCAAGTTTAAATATGTATATGCTAACAGTTGAATCTTTTATGATAACTCCAATTGCATATAAATTATTTGATAATAAGAGCGGTGAAGAACGAAGAAACGAAATTTTGAAAAGTATGTAAAAAGGGCCGGCCTTTTAAACATAGAGAGTAAAAAATAAAAAAATAGGAGGAATTTAGATATGTTAAAATTATTAGCAAAATTAGCAGAAAAATATGCAAAATTTAGTACAAGTGAATGTTTAGTGTATTACTTCCATGAACCAAAAATGCCAACTTCTTTATTAAAATAATAAAATTGAAACAAAATAGCACTTCATTATGAAGTGCTATTTTTGTACTACTTTTTGATATTTTCTTCCGGTATTTCTTCAGAAATTATTAATTTTTGAGTAAAGAACTTTTTATCTTTTGATGTTAACAAAGTTACATTTTCATTTCTATCTACGATATTTTTAACTTCCCATAATCCAATACCAGAATTTCTATTTTTCGTAGAAAAATCTTTTTCAAATATCTTTTCGGTATCAATATCTTTGTCTTTATATGTATTTTCTATGCTAAAAATTTGAACCTTATCTGCTGCACTTCTACGAAATACAATATTTATTTCTCTTTCATTACTTTCTTCAGCAGCTTCAATTGCGTTATCTAAAAATATACCCAATATTTTACAAAAATCAAAGATTGGCATGTTAAGTTTTTTATAATCACACATTGTTTCAACAGAAAATAAAATGTCTTTTGCACGGGCATCTTCGTGTTTTGTAGCAAATAGAGTATAAACAGAAGGTTCAGTGATTTTTATAGGTGAGATTGATTCGAGTTGACCGGCTTTTTTAGTTTCACGCGAAAGACCTTCGTAAAATTTTTCTAAACCTTCTAAATCACCAAAAGTTATATAACCACCAAGTGAATGTACCATATTACTATAATCATGTTTAAAAGCTCTAATACTATCAACCAATGCATTTAATGTTTTGTTATGTTGTTCAGAAAGTTTTAGTTCATGTTTTTTCTTTTCAAGTTGAACGCCTTTATATGTGTTATATACACTAAGCGCGACTAATAAAATATTCATAATTATATTAAAAACTAATAAATATAGCGGATAATTGTATTGATTTGCGGCATAAAACATTATGTTAGGAGCAATTATTAAAATAACTAATAATATATTAATATATAAAGATTTCTTTGTTGCAATTTCAGGTTCTGCAAAGAATTTAAGAGTGTCTTTATTTTTAAATAAGCAAATGATACCAGCAATAATTGAAAACCAAATATTAATCATTAATAATATAGGTATAGTACCAACTACATTTTCAACATTTGTTTCAAATTTGAATACTTTAAATACTATTAATCCAGCGACTGCTTCAGTAGGTATAGAAATAAAAAATATTACTAAAGTATACAAAATAGTTTCTTTAAAAGTTTTAGAATATATAAATTTTAAAACAATAGGAATTAAAATAATTGTTAATATCGAATTTATAAATGATAAATTAATCGGTATTAATAATTTGGCAAGGGTTCCATATATGCTAAAAATTAATGTATAAAGTATATTGTGTTTTTGTGTACATTCAATGTTAAATAGTTTTGTTATTATTATGGCCTGCATATAAGTTTGCCAGAAAAAATTAATAAATAATATTAAAGCGTCAACTAAAATTTGTGTCATTGTTAAAAATCATCCTTTCAAAATCAAAAAATTTCTCGCTATATGGTATCTTTTGTGTATTTAGTTGAATAATATTATCTTTAGTATCTATTTTTGAAATATTGTTTGTATTAACAATATATGACTTGTGACATCTTACAAAGTTTTCTGGCAGACAAACCGATAAATTATTAAAAGAGGCATAAACCTCTATATCTGATTGTGCTGTATGAATAATAGATTTTGATCTGTCTTTCTCAATGTAAAAAATATCTGATTGCCTAATTATGTATTTACCATTACCAAATTTTACATATGTTTGTCTATTTTTTAAAGCGTCGTCGTGAAGCCTTAACACAGTTTCTTCTAATTTTTGAGTTGAAAAAGGCTTTAACAAATAATCAAATGTTTTAACTTTATAGGCAAGCATTGCATATTCGAAGTGAGCAGTTAAAAAAATTATATATGCGGTTTTATTTGTTTCTCTAAATTTACTTGCAGCTTCAATACCATTAATATCTGCTTTTAAGTCAATATCAAGAAATAGTACGTCAACATCATTATTTTTTGTGTATGATAATAGCTCGTTTGGATTTGTAAAAGTTTCTTCTACGTTTGCTTCTATATCATTTCGAATGAATATGTTTTTTAACATTGTAGAAAGAGTACTTAATGAGGAAGCATTATCATCACATAACACTACTTTAAGCATAAAATCCCTCCGAAGTTTACATATTTTAAAACATCAATTTATAATATAACGAATGCATAATATTGTCAAGGGTGTCGAATGTTGGTATGACGGGGAAATACTATGTTTTTCGACATAGTTCGACACGAGTTGTAAATTTATAACGATAGTGATAAAATGGAAAAATAAAAGTAGGTTTAGGAGATATAAATAATGAATTTTTATTTGGATTTTGATTATACATTATTTAATACATATGAATTTAGAAATGAGTTATATAAAATTTTAGAAAGTAATAACTGTAATCGTGACGCGCTAAAGTTAACAATAGAAGAAGGAAATCATAAACTTATAAATATTAGAGAAAAGTTTAAAGAATTAAGCAAAAGAAAAAATATTCCGATAGAGAATTTCATAAAACCGTTAGAGGAACTATATAATAATTGTGAAAAGTATATATATGATGACTCAATTGAATTTTTAAAATACTTAAAGCAACAAAATCATAAACTTTATATATTAACGTGGGGAGAAAAAGAATATCAAAAAGAAAAAGTTAAAGCATCAAAATTAGAGAAGTATGTAGATGAAGTAATATATACAGAAAAGTTAAAATATAATTTAGAGATACAATATAAAGAAGGTATCTTTATTGATGATAGCGTAAGAGATTTAAAAGGGTTACATGCCAAAAAAGCAAAAAATGTATTTAGAATAAAAAGAGTTAATGGTAAAAATTCACACAAAGAATTAAATATAGAAGAAATTAAAGAATTTACTTCTTTAAAAGAGCTTAAGGAATATTTGATAAGAATAGGTATAAATTAAAAGTGGAGGTAAAAATGGATAGTGAAAGAAATAAAAAAGTTGTTATATTAGGAGGCGGAACTGGTTCGTCAAGAGTTTTGATGAGTTTAAAAGATTTACCATTAGATATAACAGCAGTAATTACAGTATCGGATAATGGTGGAAGCACAGGAAGAATAAGAGAAGAATTTACGGTTCCTGGTGTAGGGGATATTAGAAAAGTATTGAGCAACTTGTCTACATTGCCAGATGAAGTAAAAGAAGTAATGGAATATAGGCTGTCTACATATAGCGATTTAGACAAGCATTCGATAGGAAATTTAATTTTAACAGCATATTTACAATCAACAGATAGTTTAAAAACAAGTATTGAAAGATATAGCAAATTATTACATGTAAAACATACAGTATTGCCTTTGTCGGAAGATAACCTAACACTTATGGGAAGAACAACAGATGGCGAAATTGTTGAAGGTGAAGAACAAATAACAAAAACAGGCAAGAAGTATGAAGAAATTTATTACAAAGAAGAACCACATGTGTTGCCAGAAGTTATAGAAAAAATAAAAGAAGCGGATTTAATAATAATTAGTATAGGAAGTTTATATACAAGCATATTGCCACATTTAATTTGTAAAGATATTGTAAAAGCAATAAATGAGACAGAAGCTAAGGTGATGTACATCTGTAATGCAATGACACAACCAGGAGAAACAGATGGTTTTGGAGTAAGCAATCATGTTGATACGATAGAAAAATACATAGGAAAAGATGAAGTAGATGTTGTAATTGCAAGTACTACGCAAATAGAAGAAGCAATGCTAAAAAAATATGAAACAGAAGAACAAAAAGATCAAGTAAGAATTGATAAAGAAAACATGCTCGATAAAAAATACGAATTGATTGAAGAAGATTTACTAACAACAGAGGAAGGAAAAATAACACACAAAAGTTTAAAATTAAGTTCAGTAATATTTTCGTATTTGATGAGATAAATAATATTGGGGGTGTCGTATGAAAAAAATTTTAGTTATGATTTTTTCAATTTGTTTATTAGTAGGATGTAATAACACAGAAAAAACTGATAACGATGTGAAAAATTTAGAGAATCATTCAAGTAATGCGATAATTGAGTCAGATGAGAACGAAATGCAAGGAACATCAAATATTAATTCGAATGACGAAAATGACAAAATAGTAGAAGAGACAAAAGAGGAAGAAGTAATAAAGTTTGAAGAAGAGAAAAAGCTAGATGATGTTACAGAGATAAGTGTTAATGCAACTGCATTAAGTAATAAAACAAACGCGTGGGGATTTGTTCGAAAAAAAGATGGTGTACAACCAGAGTTTGCAGCGATTTATACAAAATCTCTAAATGATTATAAAGGAATATATGTTGGAAATAAAGAAGAACAAGTAGTATATTTAACATTTGATGAAGGTTATGAAAACGGATATACTCCAGCTATATTAGATACACTAAAAGAAAAAGATTGTCCTGCAACGTTCTTTGTAACAACACCATATGTAAAAAAGAATGCAGATTTAGTTCAAAGAATGATAGATGAAGGACATATAGTTGGTAACCATACTGTTAATCATCCAAGCATGCCATCTGTAACAGACGATGAAAAATTAAAAAATGAGGTTATGGGATTGCATGACTATATAAAGGAAAACTTTGATTATGAAATGGCATACTTAAGACCACCAAAAGGTGAATATAGTGAAAGAACAGTGGCAATATCAAAAGACCTAGGATACACAACAGTATTATGGAGTCAAGCATATGATGATTGGGATGTAAATAATCAAAAAGGAATAGAATACGCAAAGAAAATGATACTAAACAATCTGCATAATGGCGCAGTAATATTATTGCATGCAGTATCAAAAGATAACACAGAAGTATTAGGTGAAGTAATAGACGAAATAAGAAATAGAGGATATGAAATACGTGCGCTAGATGAATTTGTGTATTAGAGAGAATAAATTTTCATCAGCTCGTGTCCGACGTAAAATTGATTCGCGACAATTTATATATAAATAGTAATAAATACGAGACCTTGATAATAAAATATTATCAAGGTCTTTTGTAACTTCTTTGGAGCTCAAAGCAAAAATTTTTTGTTCGAACGATTTTCGGAGCGAAGTGTACAAATTCTTCAAAAATATTGCGAGCGCAGTTTTAAACGCTTGCGTATCACGGAGCGAGCTTTTATTTTTGATAGAAATTGTAGCAAGTGCAGATTTAGTGAGAATAAACAATTTTTGTTTTGAGAAAGATATATAAATTACGTTATTTTATTGCAAGGAGAAAAATTATGAAAAATTCTCAATCTCTCAAACAAAAATTTCTAACAGCTATGGATTTGCCAATCGAACTTTTAAACGATGTGCCAAGAATAACATTGATTGGTAACAACAATCTGCTTATAGAAAATCATAAAGGAATAATTGAATACGATGAAAATATAATAAGGCTTGTAAGTCATATTAATATTTTAGGAAATCAAATGAATGTCGAGGAGATAAACAATGAGGAAATTTTTATAACTGGAGAAATAACAAATGTAGAATTTGAATAAGGAGGAAAAAATGCCCTTAAAGGAAACCGTTAAAAATATTAAAGGCTATGTTTGTATAAAAGTAGAAGGATACTTTGTAGAAAGATTTTTAAACTTAATGATGAATAGTGGGATTGATATATGGGACATAAGACAAGAAAATGTTGGTGTTATAACAGCAAAAATATATGCGCGAGAATTTTCAAAAATAAAAAGCATATCAAGAAAATCAAAGTGTAAAGTTCGAATTGAAAATAAAAAAGGAGTTCCATTTGTTTTAAATAAATATAGGCATAGAAAAATATTTGCAGCATTGATAGCAATTATTAGTACGGTAATTACAGTATTAAATTTATTTGTATGGAAAGTAGAAGTTATAGGAGATTTTACAATTCCAATAGAGGAAATACGAAGTGATTTAGAAGAAGAAAATATAAAAGTGGGAGTGCTTAAGAAAAACATTAATTCAGAAACTGCAAAAATAAATATGACTTTAAAACGAAATGATATTGCGTGGATAGGGGTTTCAATAAAAGGAAATAAAGCAATTGTTGAAATAATAGAAAAAGTAAAAGATGGAAAAGATTATGTAAATACATATCCGGGAAATGTTATTTCTGATAAAGAAGGTATTGTAGAGAAAATATATGTGGCCCAAGGAACTGCACTTGTAAGAAAAGGAGAGATTGTAGAAAAAGGGCAGATTTTAATAAGTGGAGAGATGAAAAGTGATTTTTCAGAAACAAGATTAGTTCCTGCAGATGGTGAAGTTACTTTAAAAACATGGTATACAGAAAAATATAAAGTTCCATATGAAAAAGAAATAATATCAAAAACAGGAAACAAGGATAGAGACGTTACATTAAAGTTATTCAATTGTAAAATAAATTTACTAAATAATGGTACAAATTTTGAAAAGTATGATACAATTATTTCGTGTAATAGATTTAGTATATTCGGAAGAATAGACTTTCCAATAGAAATTACAACTAGGCAATACGAGGAAATCTCTATTGAGAAGCTTACGTATACTAAATTACAAGCAAAACAACTAGCGATAAAACTCGCAAAAGAAAGTGCTATGAGAAAAGTACCTAAAGACGCAAAAATTGTAGATGAAAAAGTAAATCTTATTGAAAATAAAGATGGAATTGAAGCAGAAATTTTAATACAATGTGAAGAAAAAACTGGTATATACAAAAGAATTGGAGGTTAACATATGGCAGAATTACAGTTGAAGGTTGTTAAAAGATCTGATAATGGATTTATGAGTAGGGCAATAAATAATTTTGGTAAAGCTGTATATTCATCAGGTGGTGGATTATACGGATTGCTAATTGGAGCAAAAAGAAATTCTCTTTTAAAAGCATATAGTAATTATCAAGAACTTACTAAAATTCCTGATGAAAATAAAAGAAATACAGTTACATCAAAATATGAAAAAGCTTATGAAAATTATTTAAATTGTTTAGAAAAATATATAAAAGAAAATATTTATAATAAAGTACAGAAAAAAGTTAGTAACATAAAAGAAGAAAGAATCATGTCGACATTTTATGAAGTGAACGCGTTAAAAGGTAATGAATATGTTGAGTATAAATACAAAAGACAAATTCTTCTTCTTGATATGGATTGGGATACAATACAAGCAACAAAATCAGGAAAAGTATTTCAAAAATATAAAGAGTTTTATATAAATATTATGGAAGAAATATATAAAGCAAGCATGAGACACTATGCGGTATTATTAACAGATGTAAAAAATGAAGGTGTTGAAAAATACGAAAAAATTTATGAATTAATAGAAAGTTACATAAAGCAAGTGCTACCTTATGCGGAGAACAACGATACTTATAATAAAATTTTAGAAGATTATAAAAAATATATAGTTTCTATTGATACATATGCTCAAAAAGATAGTAATGAATTAAGAAAAAGACTAGTATTACTAGGATTAAGTAGGGAATTGTTTGTATATAGTTTGCCTGTGATTGCTGCAGAACAATGCTATGTAAAATTGATGAAATTATGTAGGAATTCTTTAGCAAATGCATTTTTAGATGCTGATAAATATGAACTTTATCAAGTATTATTAGATATTATTGAAGAATATAATGAAAATGTTTTATCAAAAAAAGTTTATTGGGATTCGCCAATAGTTAGAGAGGATTATGATAAATTCTGGGCTAAATTTCAAGAAATAAAAAAACTAGCAAGAATTGATTACGATGAATATCTAAAAGCAAGAGAAATTTTGTTTATTACATATGATTTAAAAATGATAAAAAATAGTAAGAAAAAATATGATGAAGTAAGAGAATATTATAAAACAAGAATGGTACAATTGCATGCTTTGAGAAGATTAAAAAAACATCCAGCATTAAGAAGCGGAGTATGGAGAACTAGAAGAAGATTAAATGCAGATGAAGGACAAGCTGAAGAATAAATAAATTTTGGAAGGAAATAGCGATGATAGAAATAAACTATAATAAAATAGAAAAAATGGATAGAGAGGAAGTGATGATAAAAAAAGTAGTACAAGCTGTTTTAGAAGAAGAAAAAATTGTTCACGAATTATACATAAATATTACATTAACTAATAATGAAGAAATACATATAATTAATAAACAGTATAGAGATGTTGATAGACCAACGGATGTATTATCTTTTCCTATGTATGAAAGAGAAGAAATTCCTATGCTTAGAAAAAAAGATAATATATTTGCAGAAGAAATTCTCGGAGATATCATAATATCCATTCCAAAAGTAAAAGAGCAAGCAGAAGAATATGGTCATTCATTTGAAAGAGAATTAGCGTATTTAACAACTCACGGAATGTTACATTTGCTTGGATATGATCATATGATAGATGAAGAAAAAGAACAAATGAGAAAAAGAGAAGAAGAAATTTTAGAAAAATTAAATATTACAAGATAATAAAGGGTGAGATTATATGAAAAAAAGTGGGTTATATATTGTTGTAGCTTTTGTAATAGTAGCAATAATAGCAGCAGGCGTGCTTTTTGGAATTTCAATACATAACAAGCAAAAAGAAAACGAAGAAAAACCATCTGAAGTACTAGGTGCAACAGATGTTGTTCCAGAAGTGCCAGAAGAACCACCTGTTGAAGAAGAACCATACACAGGACCTGAAATTTTTACGGGTGACGATAGACCAATTGCTGTTATGATAGATAACGAAACAGCCGTAAAAAGTCATGCTGGATTAAATGACGCATACATGTTGTATGAATTTATAATTGAAGGTGGAGAAAGTAGAATCATGGCATTTTTCAAAGGAACAATGCCAGAAAAAATAGGACCAGTTAGAAGTTCAAGACATTATTTCTTAGACTATGCATTAGAACATGATGCTATATATGTGCATTTTGGATGGAGTCCAAAGGCACAACAAGATATAAAATCATTAAAAATAAATAATATAAATGGTCTTTATGATGATTTCTATTGGAGAGAAGCTCCAAAGAGTTCATATCACAATGCATTTACTAGCATGGCAAATATTTTAAAATATGCTGGATATAAAAAATACAGAACAACTTCTGATAAAGATTGCATTTTACAATTCAATGAAAAAGATACTGAATTAGAAAATGGACAAGTTGCAAACAATGTATATATTAAATATTCAAACTTACAAAGTACATCATATACATACGATGAAGAAAGCAAAACATATTTAAGAACGAAAAGAGATTACGAGCATAAAGACAGATTTACAGGTGAAAGGTTTTATGCTAAAAATATAATTGCAATATATGTAAGAGACGAATTGCTTCCAGATGTTGAAGATAAAGGAAGAAGAGAATTATACAATATAGGTTCAGGAGATGGATATTATATAACTAATGGTGAATCTATTCCTATAAAATGGACAAAGACAACAAGATCTGGAAAAACAGTTTATAAAGATTTAAACGGAAATGAAATAAAAGTAAACGATGGAATTACTTGGGTACAAATAGTTCCTATCACAGGAAAGATAGAAATAAAATAAAGAGGTAATTTTATGGAGAATAAAGATTTAATAAAATTAGCAATTGAAGCTAAACAAAATGCACATGTGCCATATTCGCGTTTTAAAGTTGGTGCAGCATTACTTACTAAATCAGGAAAAGTATATCAAGGTGCTAATATGGAATGTTCAAGTTATGGAATGACAGTATGTGCAGAACGTGTAGCACTTGTGAAAGCGTTATATGATGGTGAAAAGGAATTCGAAAAAATAGCTGTAGTTGGTGGAAAAGAAGATGAACTAACTTATACAACACCTTGTGGTGCATGTAGACAATTTTTAGCTGACTTCGGAGTTGAATTAGAAGTAATTATGGGATATATGGAAGACAACGAACTAAAAGAAAAAGTATTTAAATTAAAAGAACTATTACCTGAAAGTTTTGAGCTATAAGGGGCAAGGAGGAAAATATGAAATCAGGATTTGTAACAATAGTTGGAAGACCTAATGTGGGAAAATCAACATTATTAAATCGTTTAGCAGGACAAAAAATTGCGATTGTAACAAACAAACCACAAACAACAAGAACAGCAATTACAGGAATATTAAATAGAGATGATGCACAAATTATATTTACTGATACACCAGGCATTCACAAACCCAAAAATAAATTAGGAGAAAAAATGGCAGAGACAATCGATGATGCATCTTCAGGTGTAGACGTTATATTATACTTAATTGACGGAACTGATAAAGGAATAGGAACTGCTAATGAATATATATTAAAGAAAGTAATTGATTATAAAACTAAAACAATACTTGTAATAACGAAAGTGGATTTAGTGCAAAAAGAAAATTTATTAGAATTGATAAAAATGTATAGCGAAAGACATAACTTTGAAGCAATAATACCAATATCAGCTAAAGAAGATGATGGTGTTGATGTTCTAGTAGATAAAGTTGTTGAACTTTTACCAGAGGGTCCGCTATATTATGATAGAGAAGAATTTACAAATCAAACAGAAAGACAAATAATAGAAGAAACAATAAGAGAAAAAGCATTAAAGGTTTTAGATGATGAAATACCACACGGAATTGCAGTTGAAGTAATGTCTATGAAAAAAAGAAAAGGTAAGAAATTATATGATATAGAAGCAACAATTTATTGCGAAAGAAAATCTCATAAAGGCATAATAATAGGAAAAGATGGAGAAAAACTTAAAGTTATCGGGACTAGAGCTCGTGAAGATATAGAAGAAATGATGCAATGTAGTATAAATCTTCAATTATGGGTTAAAGTAAAAGAAGGATGGAGAGATAATAGCAGTAAATTAAATCAAGTTTTCAAAGGATAGAAAATGGAGGTACGAATGAATAAAGATTTCGCGTGGGAGTTATTTAAGACAACTGGCAATGTAGATGCATATTTAATGATGCGAAAATTTGAGGATGGTGAACAAATCACAAATGACCAAAAAACATTTAACAGTTTAGGTGATAAAAATGGGATTAATAAAAACGAAGGGAATAGTAATTGGCGTAGCTAATTCCTCAGATAATGACAGAGTATTAACTGTATTAACTCCTGATTTGGGAAAAATAACTGTTTTTTCAAAAGGAGCTAAGAAGGCAAAGAATACTTTGTTAAATTGCACAGAATATTTGGCTTTTAGTGATATGATTATCTTTAAAAGTCCAAATGATACATATTCGTTAAACTCGGCGGAAATAATTGAGCTGTTTTATAATGTAAGAATTGATGTTGAAAAATTGTCTTACGTTTCTACAATTACTAAAATTATTTATGATGTTACACAAGAAAATCAAAGTAGTGAACAAGTTTTACAATTATTATTAAATACTATTTATATGTTATCAGAAACAGATAAAAATTTAGATTTAATATTATTAACATTTGAGCTAAGATTACTTGCATTAATTGGTTTTCTGCCTAAAATATCAAAATGTGTTTCATGTGATCAAAAAATCACAAATGAAATGGAAAAGTTTTATTTTAGTATAAAAGATGATGGAATAAAGTGTGCTCCGTGTGCGAAAAGTGATAAAGGTACAATAGAACTTAGCAAAACATCTTTTTCAGCATTAATATATATACTCTCATGCGATGCAAAAAAACTTTTCTCATTTGAGGTGCCGACAGAATCAATAGAAGAGCTTAGAGTTTTATCTCAAATATATTTAACTGAAAAGTTAGAAAAAGAATATAAAGTACAAAAATTTTAAAACATATATCATAATAATTAGGAGGAAAAAAATGAGAAACAAATTTTTAATTAATTTACTAATTACTACAATGCTTGTTATGAGTGTTGCATCTGTTTTGGCAGTAACTAAAATTGGATTTGCATTTAAAAAATATACTATGAGTTTAGGGACTAAACAATCGATTTCAGGAATAATGGATGTGTATGGACATGAATTAGATTATGATAACTTTGTTATTGAAGATGAGACTGTAATTAAATTTACAAATAACGGTAAATCATTAGATGCAGTAGGAACAGGGCTTTCAAAATTAAGCTATACTTATTTGAATTCAAAAAATGAAGAGATAAAGATTTCGTGTAATGTTGAAGTAAATACAACAGAACCAATACCGGGAAGTAATACAGACGTATACTATACTATTACAATAAATAATGGAGAACTTGTTTCTGAATCAAAAGGAAGAAGAGGCGTTAAACCTGAACTTCCAGAATTGAAAAGAGAAGGATATACATTTGCAGGATGGTATTTGGATGCAAACTTTGAAAAAGAATATGAACTAACATGGCTTCAAAAAGATTTAGTACTATTTGTAAAATGGATTCCTGCTGGAAGTGAACCAATTAATACAAAACCACAAAAACAAGATATGTATTCAGATACAGTAAATCATTGGGCAAAAGAAAAAATAGAATATGTTACAAGAGAAGGAATATTCAATGGAACAGGCAGTGATAAATTTTCGCCAGATGCTCCAATGACAAGAGCAATGGTTGTAACTGTTTTAGGAAGAGTTGCAGGTGTAAAAGCTGAAGGAAGAACAACTGAATTCACAGATGTAGTAAAAGGTGCATATTATGAAGAATATGTAGTTTGGGCTGTAGAAAATGGAATTGCTAATGGCGTTTCAGAAACAGAATTTAATCCAAATAGAAATATAACAAGAGAAGAACTTGCTGTTATGTTTGCAAATTATATAAAATATACTGGTAAAGATTATGGCGAAATAGAAGAAATTGATTATAATGATAAAGACCAAATAAGTTCATGGGCTGTAGATGCAGTAAAAACATTAAAATCATATAATGTGATGAAAGGAAATGCGGAAAATAATTTTTCGCCAAAAGCTGTTGCTACAAGAGCAGAAGTTGCAGTAGTATTTTATAATTTCTATATGATAAAAGGTTAATAATTGACATTTGGTAAAATAGATGATATTATCCTTATATAAATAGCAATGAAGAAGAAGAGTAACTAATATCGTTTTTGAAGAGAGCCTATGTAGCTGTGATATAGGTAAAATGAATTAGTGAAGGGAGCTTTGGAGCGTCATAAAATCTCAAGAGTGAGCAGGCAACTGCTAACTAGGGTGGAACCGCGGAAAGAATATATTCGTCCCTAGACATGAAGAATTCATGTCTAGGGACTTTTTAGTTTCCGAAGGAAACATTTTTCCAGGCCGAAAAAACGGTTTCGCCCGCGCAGCGGCGGCCTGGGAAAACGAACTGCGTTAAAGAATAATTAAAGGAGGAAATTACAATGACAGAAAAAACAATGGAAAAAATCGTAAGTTTGTGTAAAGGAAGAGGATTTATATTCCCAGGATCAGAAATATATGGTGGACTTGCTAACACTTGGGATTATGGTCCATTAGGCTCAAGATTAAAAAACAATATAAAAGATGCTTGGAGAAAAAGATTCATCCAAGAAAGAAAAAATAGCTATGAAGTAGATGCTGCAATATTAATGCATCCAAGAGTTTGGGAAGCAAGTGGACACGTTGCAAGCTTTGCAGACCCACTATTAGATTGTAAAGAATGTAAAGCAAGACACAGAGCAGACAACTTAATAAATGATTTTGATGCAAGTGCAAATGCTGATGGAATGACAAAAGAAGAAATGGTAGCATATATAAATGAACATCAAATTCCTTGCCCAAAATGCGGTAAAGTAAATTATACAGGAATAAGAGAATTCAACTTAATGTTTGAAACATACAGAGGTGTTACAGAAGATAGCAAAAATATAATTTATTTAAGACCAGAAAATGCACAAGGTGAGTATGTTAATTTCTCAAATGTTCAAAGAACAACAAGAAGCAAATTACCATTTAGTATTGGACAAATAGGTAAAGCATTCAGAAACGAAATCACACCAGGTAACTTTACATTTAGAACAATAGAATTTGAACAAGCAGAATTCCAAACATTCTGTAAAGAAGGAACAGACGAAGAATTATACGAATACTTCAAAGAATATGGAAAGAAATTCTACATGGACTTAGGAATTCCAGAAGAACATTTAAGATTCCACGATCATGAAAAATTAGCATTCTATGCAAAAGCTGCATGTGACATTGAATTTTTATTCCCATTTGGTTGGGGTGAAGTAAATGGAACACACAACAGAACAAATTATGACTTATCAAGACATCAAGAATATTCAGGCCAAAAACAAGAATACTTAGATCCAGAAACAAACGAAAAATTTATTCCATATGTAATTGAATCTACATATGGTGTAGATAGAACAGTGCTTGCAGTACTTTGCGAAGCATATGATGAAGAAGAAATTGCTGAAGGAGATACAAGAACAGTATTACACTTAAATCCAGCTATAGCTCCATATAAAGTTGCTGTATTACCACTTGTTAAAAAGTTATCAGAACCAGCAAATGAATTATATGAAAAACTTTCTAAAAAATTTATGTGCGATTATGATGAAACAGGAACAATTGGTAAAAGATATAGAAGAGAAGATGAAATTGGAACACCATTCTGTATAACAGTTGACTTCGATACATTAGAAGATAATTGTGTAACAATAAGAAATAGAGATACAATGGAACAAGAGAGAATTGCAATAGACAAAGTAGAAGAATATATATTAGAAAAAATCCAATTTTAGAATATAAATTCTGATAGGAGGAACGAAAGATGGCTAATCCTATTTATATAATTAAAAGATTATTTGGAATGAATTATAAAAACTTTTTTAAGCGAGCTGAGTCAGTTAGCAAAAAAAGTGGTAAGAATAAATTTGCTATTTACTGCGATATGATATGGTGCGGCTTAAAATACGGTGCTGGATATGTTGATTATGATGTTATAGGTTTTTATAAACTAAATAGTAAACAACGTGAGACAATGCTTACAAGAGGTATTAATAACAAGTATGTAAAGAAACTAAATCAAAAAGAATATTGGCACATATTTGATAACAAAAATGAGTTCAACAATGTATTTTCAAAATTCATTACACGAGATTGGATATATCCGATATCAAAGCATAAAAATGAAACAATAGAATTTTTAAAAAAACATGAAGTGTTTATGGCAAAACCAAACAACGGTCAATGCGGAAAAGGTATAGAGAAAATATCTGTAAAAGATTATAAGGAAAATTATGAAAAACTTTATAATCATTTAGTTGATAATGAATTAGAATTGGTTGAAGAACTTATCATTCAGCACGAAGACATGAATAGATTAAACACAAGTAGTGTAAATACAATTAGAATGGTTACTGCTATGAATGAACAAAATGAAGTAACAGTTCTTGCGACATTTATAAGAATAGGAAACGGAAAGCATGTCGATAACTTTAACAGTGGAGGAATGACAGCTAAAGTTGATGAAGACACAGGCGTTATATTAGAAGAAGCGGTAGACAAATCAGGAAAACTATATGAGAAACATCCAATAACAGGAACAACAATAAAAGGTTTTCAAATACCGATGTGGAGCGAAGCTCTTAGCATGGTGAAAGAAGCAGCATCAATGAGTAGAAATGTTAGATATGTTGGTTGGGATGTTGCAATAACAAGCGATGGTGTAACATTGATAGAAGGTAACCAATTTCCAGGACATGATATTTATCAAGTTGCTGAAAGAATGGAAGAAGGAGCGACAGGGATATTACCTAAATTTAAAAAGGCAATTGGATATTAAAAGAAAAAGACGAACTTTAAAGTTCGTCTTTTTATATTTATTTAATTAGATTTTCAAAATATTCTGTTCTGTTTGGAAATTTTTTGCTAAATGATTTTTGATTAGCTAAATATAGAGCTATGCCGTCTGCGAAGTCTTCGCTATAATCTCCTTTTTCAATATATTTTTTACTATATGCACTTACAGATTTTTTATCTGCATTTACAACCTCTTGATAAGTTGTATAAGAAAAATCTAATACTTTTTCTTGCATTAATTTTTGAGCCCATGTATGAGCGATTTCATGAGTTACGATTTGATTAATTTTTGTTGAAGAATATGAAGAAACTTTATATAAATAAATTTTTTCATATTTAGTAACTCCGGCAACGTTCTTTTGATCTGCTTTATATGGTAATAATATAATTTCTTCAGTGTTAGATTTGATTTCACTAGGAATGTTGTTAATAGTTTTTTCGATTGTTTTCA
Organism: Clostridia bacterium; assembly: GCA_017521465.1. Classification (GTDB taxonomy): domain Bacteria; phylum Bacillota; class Clostridia; order TANB77; family UBA1234; genus RGIG6291. The sequence goes on from JAFXCN010000010.1 coordinate 43,291, forward strand.
TAGCTTTAGAATCTTTATTTGTATAAACCACTTTTATATCATCAATTGTTTTTACATATGTTTTAGCATTTTTAACATTATCAAGTGCATAATCATTAACTAAACCTTTTTTATCAGAGAAGTAATATGTAAAAGTTGCATATTCATCTTTATCGTTTGTGAAGGTAATAGTTTGTTTACCTGATAGATTAGAAATATCAATTTCAAAACTATTATTTGTAACATTTACAATTTCATTATTGTAATATACAGTATTTTCATTTTCAAAAAGATTAAATGAAATTGTTGTTTGATAATTAGTATCAATTATAGAGTTGTTTTCTTCAACTGGAAGAACGTTATAAAAGAAAGGAACGTTTTCTCCAGCGAAAGAAATTGTTGCATGAAGTAGAAATATACAACTAACAACTAATACTTTTTTGATTGTTCCTCTCATTTTAATCAACTCCTTTGCTAAAAACTTTTGTATAAAAGCTTCATATTTTTCTTTTGTATATATAAATTATACCATCAAAAACAAAAAAAGTAAATATTATATTATAGTACAACGACCAAGTCAATAGAAAAATGCAAAAAAATAAAAAAGTTCTAAACTTACGGAAATACAAGCTTTTGCGGAATTTAAAAAAAATAAAAAAATAGAAAAAAATTTTTTTGAGTGTTGTATACATAATGTTAGAAATTACGTGTAGAAATGCCTGAACAATAGGGGAAATAAGTGTTTGATAATATATGCATCTTAACAAATTATGTAACTTCAAATGACTTAAATTGAAAAAAATATTGAAAAAAATGGTATTTGATGATAATATATTCATGCGGTATTGTCGCCGTAAGAAAACTACAACGAGAAAGGGTGGCGAGATTGATAAAAAGAGGAATTTTGTTAATTATGTTAACGATAATTGCATATGTATTTTTTTGTAATTCGTGCACATATGCAGTGATAGAAGATATAGAAAATCATTGGTGCGAAAATGAAATTAAAAGTATGTATGAAAGTGGATATATAGATTTAAAAGAAGAAAATAAATTTGCACCAGATGAACAGCTCACGAAAGCAGAATTTTGTGCTACAGTCAATAGAATATTGAAGTATAGTGAATCAAATAATACTACTTTAGACTGGGAGAAAGAATTTGCGATAGGAATAGAAAAGGGGTACATGCCAATAGGAAGTGCAGATGATACAATAACAAGAGAAGAAGCTTGTGTAATATTTGAAAGAATAACTGATATTACAATAGATAATACTTTAGAATTTGCTAAATATGAAAGCTTCACTGATTATAAAAACGTATCCATTTGGGCCGAAAAGGCGGTTAAAAGAATGGTTATAAACGGAAAGATAGTTGGATACACGGATAATACATTAAAAATGAAAAACAAGTTGACACGTGCTGAGTTTGTTATGATAATGTCAAGATTCGATGAGACAGCAAAACAACTCGAATCAGCTCGAGTTAATAAAAAGATACCACTTAATGCAATAACGATATTAGATGTTTTAAATACTATATAGAATGTAAAAATGCAAATATATAAAAATACTTGAACAAGATATGAAATTTGAATACTTAAATATACGTGCAAATGATAAAAAACTTGAAGTTGTAATTAGTTAGTATACAAATTAAATTAAACAATAAAGAAAGGATTGAAAAAGATGAAAAGAATTTCAAAAATTGCGATAGCGCTAGTATTAATCATAGGACTTGTATTAATAGCTCCATTGGAGAGTGTTAATGCACAGTTTTCAGATTTATACCCTACTCATTGGTGCTATCCTAAAATTATGGATTTTTACGAAAGAGGATATGTTGATGGTTATGAGGATGGTACCTTCTTAGCTGATGATACTATTACAAGAGCCGAATACGTAAAAATAGTAAATAATTTCTTTGGATATTCTAAAGGAGATGTTGACGCTTTAGAATTTTCAGATTTAGAAGGAACAGAATGGTTTGCACCATATGTTGCTGAAGCAGTATCAAGAGGTTATATTGAAGGATATGACGACGGTACTTTTAAACCACAAAACCCAATAAGAAGACAAGAAGCAACAGTAATATTATCAAGAATATTAAATATTCATAATGAAACTTATTCTAAAGATCACAAAGATGGAATGGCTCAATATACTGATGGTGACGATATAGATGAATGGGCATATAAAGCAGTACATAGTTATTCTGTTCATAATTTTATAAATGGTTATCCAGATCAAACAATTCGTTTGAAGAAAAATGTAACAAGAGCAGAAACAGTAGAACTTTTGAATTTATTAGAACAAAAAATAGAAATAGATAGACCTTCAGGTGGTGGCGGATCATCTAAACCAACTGTAAAGAAACCGCTAATAACAGTAGTAGAAGAAAATAATGATGTTGAATGGTATAACAAAGTTGAAGCTGGTGAAGATGGAAAAGTAACAGTTCAAGTTCATACTGATACATTCAATGCAGTTATTAACGTAAAAGTTAATGGAGAAGTTGTTGAAACAAGAAATGCAGTTGTTGAAAAAGGAACAACTGTAGAATTTGATTTGGCGGATGGCAAGTATGAAATTACAGCAAATGCTACTAAAAAAGGAAGTAAGCCAAGCGCGGAAGCAGATAGCAAGACTGTAATTGTTGACACTATTGCACCTATAGCAAAAGGCGAAAATACAGAAAATGGAGCTAAAATAGAGGTTATAGATCCAACAACATTAACAACAGATATAAGTGGTGTTAATGAAGCAAGTGTAAAATATGCATGGTTTATTAAAATTGTAGATGCAGTTTCATCAGAAGAATCATATGTAAGACCAACATGGAGTGAGTGGACAGAATTACCAGATGAAGTTGTTCTACCAGAAACAGCAGAGCCAGGAGAATACTATTTAGGAATTATGGCAAGTGACAATGCGGGAAATAAAACTACTGGAAATATTGATAAATACGTTTCAATTTTACCAGAAAGTGGAGCTCCAACTATAACTGAAGGTGAAGAGGAATATATTATTGTTATTGAAAAAGATAAGGATGATATTGAAGACCCTGTAGATCCTGAAAATCCAACAGAACCAGAAAATCCTATAAATCCAGATGCACCTGTAGTTCCAGAAGAACCAAAACCAGTAGTAGTAAAAACAAAACATACAATAGTATTTGAAAGTGAAGAACATGGAAAAATAGAAGGTACATTAAAATATGAAAATATTGAATATGGAACTGAATTTTCAGAAATTATAGTTCCAACAACAACACCAGATGAAGGATATTCATTTGCTGGTTGGAATCCAGAATTACCAGAAGCAGATGCAAAAGTAATTGATGATGCTGAGTATACAGCAACATGGACAATTAATAGCTATGATTTAACAATCAACTATGTATATGAAGATGGCAAAGAAGCTGCAGCAACATATACAGATGAAGTGAATTACAACGAAGCATACAGTGTAGCATCACCAGAAATCGAAGGTTACACAGCAGATGTAACGACAGTAGAAGGTACAATGGGAACAGAAGCTGTTGAAGTAACAGTAACATATACAATTAATAGTTATGATTTAACAATTAACTATGTATATAAAGATGGAAAAGAAGCTGCAGCAACATATACAGATAAAGTAAATTATAACGAAGCATATAGTGTAACTTCACCAGAAATCGAAGGTTACACAGCAGATGTAACGACAGTAGAAGGTACAATGGGAACACAAGCTGTAGAAGTAACAGTAACATATACAATTAATAGTTATGATTTAACAATCAACTATGTATATGAAAACGGAAAAGAAGCTGCCGAAACTTATGAAGATGAAGTGAACTACAACGAAGCATACAGTGTAGCATCACCAGAAATCGAAGGTTACACAGCAGATGTAACGACAGTAGAAGGTACAATGGGAACACAAGCTGTAGAAGTAACAGTAACATATACAATCAACAATTACAATTTAACAATTAACTATGTATATAAAGATGGAAAAGAAGCTGCAGCAACATATACAGATGAAGTAAACTATAATGAAGCATATAGTGTAACTTCACCAGAAATTGAAGGTTACACAGCTGGTATAACAATAGTAGAAGGAATAATGGGAACACAACCAGTAGAAGTAACAGTAACATATGCAATCAATAGTTATGATTTAACAATCAACTATGTATATGAAAACGGAAAAGAAGCTGCAGAAACATTTACAGATAAAGTAAATTATAACGAAGCATATAGTGTAACTTCACCACAAATCGAAGGTTACACAGCTGATGTAACAACAGTAGAAGGAACAATGGGAACAGAAGCAGTAATTGTTACAGTAACATATAAAGTAAATAGCTATGATTTGACAATAAATTATGAATATGAAGATGGAACAGAAGCTGCTAAACCATATGAAACAGATGTAGAATACAACAAGGATTATAAAGTAACATCACCAGAAATAGAAGGATATACACCAAGTGTTGAAATAGTAACAGGAACAATGTCAACAGATCCAGTAGAAGTTAAAGTTGTATATACAAAAAATAGTTATAATTTAACAATTAATTACGTATATAAAGATAAAACAGAAGCAGCTCCAACTTATACAGGTACTGTAAAATACGAAGAATCATATAATGTTGAGTCACCAACAATAAAAGGCTATAGTGCAGATAAATTGACGGTAAGTGGCACAATGCCAGCAGATGATGTAGAAGTGACAGTAACATATAAAGTAAATAGTTATGACTTAACAATTAATTATGAATATGAAGATGGAACAGAAGCTGCTAAACCATATGAAACAGATGTAGAATACAACAAGGATTATAAAGTAGCATCACCAGAAATAGAAGGATATACACCAAGTGTTGAAATAGTAACAGGAACAATGTCAACAGATCCAGTAGAAGTTAAAGTTGTATATACAAAAAATAGTTATAATTT